>DAONQC010000003.1:0-290595 GCA_035409945.1 Clostridia bacterium | reverse complement strand
AGGTTTTTATAAGTTTGAAAAAACGGATATTCCTGTTATTTGGATTACGGGCTCTTCTACTCCTTGTTTATCCATATTCAAACCAGTGTTCTTCGGACATGTTAATCCACCAGTTTTTCTAGATTTCAATAGCAGTATGGATTATTGGTTAAAAAGAGAATATTTAAATAGAGCTATTTTTGGTGGCATAATAGATGCAGACGAGCATACGCAGAAAGCAAGGGAGATAGAGGATGGGTTTATATCTGGCTACGAGAAATTATTAGAGTCAGGAGCCGATATAGAAAAGTTTGCCAAATATTCTAAAGCTTGTGCAGAAAAAGAAGAAGAATTCATAAACAGTTATTCTGATATTATCGAAAAGATGAAAAATCAAACCATAAAACTAAAAGGATTATGGGGCGAGAAGACAAAAAGACTTGGAATATAACTGCAGTCAAGCTGTAAAACCTAATTAAGGATTACAAACTCTAATTAAGAAGTTCTAGTTATGGTAGATGATTAATTGTTTGATTAGTCAGTGTTTGGTTCTATATTGTAAATTGCGTCAAATTAATACAGCATTTAATTTATACAGAATAGTTGTGAAAATGCGAGGTAGAGAGTAGATGCTTTCGCTGTATTATTTTACATTTGGTTCTATATCATAAGTTGCATCAAAGTATGCATCGTTAACTTCGTCGTATGTTTTGGCACTATCTATTAAGGCTTTTGTGCCATCTATATCAACGCTAGTATCAGCATATAGTCTCGTTAACTGCTTTTTTCGTAAGTCTTTGTAATTATAAAATGCAGAAGCATGCGTAGCTAAGTTATTGTTTTCTAGCCATTCTTGAAGTAAACAAGCAATGACTGCACGTCCTTCGTTGCTGGGATGCCCATCATCATCGCAAATAAGTCTTTCTAATTTTTCAGAGTCGTTTTTATGAAGAGTATCAAACTTTTTATTTACATCAAGTATTTCAAAAGCATTTGGATTAGCTTTTAGGTATCTGAAAAGCACATTATTAAGCCTATCCATTAAAACTGTAGTCATATCATAGAAATCTTCTTCCGTAGCTCCTGGACGATAATTTTCTCGAATATACTGTCTATAATCGGGTGTCATTAGTTTTGAAGACCCTGGGTATATGGGGTTATAAAGTGTTTGAAAAATTAAAGTTGCGTCACTGTTTAGCACTCTTATTCGTTTTACAATTTTATCAAGGTTTTTATAAGATGACGATAAAACTGCATCATATCCAGTAAAGCTAGGTGGTGATTTTAGAGAGTTTTTTAAATGCTCTGGAAAACCATGATTTAAAAGATCATTTCCTAAAATTGAAATGACAATTACATCTGCTTCCGTTATTGGCGTTGTTGGATTGGGTCTGTCTTTAAACCGTTTTAGTAGAATGTAATCTAGAAGATCCTTAGTTTCGCTCCCGCCAATGGCCAAGTTTTCGTAACTAACTTTGTTGATTTGTCCAACTACTTCTAAATAAGAGTAATTATTACGTTCGCTTTCTGGCTCTGTTCCAATTATGCCTTCTGCAATAGAATCTCCTAAAGCAAGAATTTTTGTTACGGGCCTTCTTCTTTTAGTGGTTGGAGGGGTGTCGTTCGTCCCAAAACAGGAACCAAGTAAAAATACTGATAAAATAATTATAAGTATACTAGTAAGTAATGCTGTTGTTTTTTTCAATTAGTGTTCTCCTTAAGCCTAGCTTTAATAATCATGCTCCCCACATATATATTATACGTATTTTTTGGTTTTGTAAAAGGCATCTATTTTTTAGATGCTAGTTAAGTTTATGGAGTTAGCAACAGTTAGATAAAGCCAATAAAAACCTTGTATATTATAATATTGAAAAAGCGATTACTTATTAATGGTATTTAATTTAGCAATGATTGCTTCGCCAAAAAGGTTACCAAGTTTTAATCCAGAAAGCGAATCGTAGTGATATATATCTGGATTACCAACGGGTTCTTTTGAGTACTCTAGTCCTTCTTTTATTGTATCTATATAAACATTCAAAGGAGAGGTTAGTGCGTGTGCTGATTTTGCAGCATTTATAGTTTCATAGTTTTTCCAAGTGGGACAGTCTGAAATTCCCGCATCTATAAACAGCATCCCATCTTCTGAAATATATTGAGAAAATTCTTGACGAATATCATTTACTAAATTTGTGGTGTTTGTGCCGTAAGTTTGGCAGTTATCATCAAATGCATCAGTTTCGCCTTGCATCCAACACATTGCAACTATTTTGGCGTTATAATTCTTAGAAACTAGGTAAGACATTGAACTGTTTACAAAATTTACAAATGCAGTGTATAAAGGTCCTGTATCTCCTTTAGAAGACGGAGATAACCATTGGCTATATAAACTCGATCCACCCCAAGCATACTTTAAAATGAATATAGTTTCGTCTGGATATGCAAGTTTAAGAGATTCAGCTATTCCAAGTTCAGGTCCAAAATAATCAGTAGTGCAACCTTGATTTATACTAGTTGGAACAAAACTGTTATTAGATGAGTTACTACCGTTGTCATTAAAGTAGTTAATCAAGATATTAGAATAGCCAGCACTTAAGGTTGCGTATCTAGTAGGATCTAGATTTTGAGATAGATAAGCTACAGAAGAATTTCCAGACATATTGGATTGTCCTCCGAGTAGAATTACTTTTACGGGTTTATCTTTATTTTGTGAAGATTCAAGCGTATCATTAATTTGAAAAACTTGTATATCTCCAGTATTATTTTTATTTCCAACATTATTTTGCGAACAGGCTGTAATAAGGGTTATGGTTAAAATTAAGGTGGTAACAAAAATTGCTATTAATATCTTACTAAATTTATTTTGTTTATTTATCACAATTAACCTCCACAGTTATAAAGTTTAAATGGTATAGAGTTAGTATTAGTCAATCTTGGTTAGTATTTTTATGACTTCGTCTGCAATTATAGAGTGTCCTAACTTTGTGGGATGAACACCATCTAGTGCTAAATCTTTTGGGGCATATATTTTTGAAGCCTCGGTAAAGACTTTTTGTAAATCAATTATATTATTAAATCCAAATTCTTTAAGCAATCGGACTTCCATATTGCGCATATCTTCAAGATAAGGGATAAAAGCTCTCTTTTCTGGTATCGTATCAATTAAAAAAGGAAGTAGGGCTATTAATTGGCAAGCAGGCATTTCATATTTTATTCTGCGCAAAATCTCTTTAAAACAAGGTTCTGATGTTCTTATAACACTAGGATTTTTCTCTATTGGATAATCTTCTTTTTTGTATATCTGCCAAGCATCATTTACGCCAATTAGCATAACTATGTAGTCAGGTTTATGTAAAAAACAGTCTTTTGTAAATCTATCATATATATGGTATATGCGATCACTTGCAATCCCTGAAAAGACAAACTTTGCGTTATGCTTTTTTGCTAGTTTATCCTTAATTTGCTTTGGATATGCAGGATGTGCTTTGAGGTTTAAAGCTCGCCTATTAAATTTTACGTCTGATATACTGTCGCCAATTATTACTACGGTTGAATTATATTTCATGGTTTAGCCTCTAAAAATAAGTAATTATATCCTGATAAAATGTATTATTCTCATTATATATCCTTTCATGATGAACTACAATTACAAAAATAGTAGATGTGCTATTTAATAGATGAGTATATTTAGCTTTGTCTTAAGGGCTGGACAACAAGGTGGTGGGACTATGCTATATGCATTTTTATAGTGAACTATTAGTTGTAAAAAAGTGTAGATATTTTGGATAGCTCTTTTATTTAACATTGGTTAGTTAGTTTAGAAATCAGAGGGTTAGTTTAGAAGGGCGCGAAGTGACTTGTGTAACGAAGTTGTCAAGGCAAGGCAATGTGATTATGTCACAGTATTAAGTTGTGATATTTATCTTAGAAGTAGTTAAAACCTATCGTTTAATTGGTTGGTTTTCTAAAATGAATAATTGTCGATATGTTCGTTCACAAAATATTCATTGAAGGTTTAATGCATTAATTTTTACTTATGGTATAATGGGAGTGTCAATAAAATTGACGAAAAAAATAGGTTAAAACCCTAAAATATGAAAAAGGAGATACTGAATTATGAAACGAAAACAACATATTTTATTTTTAGGATTTATTATAGCTATGGTTGCAATAATCTCACTAGTAGTGGTTGCTTGCAATCTCCCGAATAATAATGGATCAAATGGTGAACCCGCAAACAAAATTGCGGAAGCAGACCAACAAACATTTGCAATGGAAGCAGCTGCAGCAGGCAATATGCTAGCACAATCACAAGGTGAAAACATTGAACCAGCTCCTAAACTTGCTGGTGCATCCGGCGGTGTGGAAATAATTACACCAGATGGAGGAATAGAAGTAGGTGTGGACGCTAGTGTCGATTTAAATCAAAAACAACGTAACCAAATTGCTGAGCAAGTTCGTGGGCACCTAAGGACAGCTGAAATGTTGGTAGGTGAAAGCGCACCAACAATTGTGCAAGAAGCTTCTGATAGAGCGGAGTTTGAAACTAAAGTTACTGTTACTGTTAAAGACTTTAATGGAGTAGAGGCAGAATATGTTTTATATCTAAACTTTGTTAAAGGTGATAAAATAACAGCAGCTCAAGTAGAAGAGTTTGACGACCCAACGGAAGATGCAGTTGAAAATGATGACGATGACGATGATGACGATGATGATGAAGCCACAGTTGAAACATTAGAAGTATACACAGGTATAATGGTTTTAGGTGAAGGCGAAAAGGCAAAGGAATATCAAGTCGTTATGCGTAAAACTTCTGAAACTGAAGGAACGGAAACCGAGACTAAATTGGCTATTGTTGCAAAGATTGATAATAATAATTACATAAAAATTGAGCAGAAGACTGAAGTTGAAGGCACAGAAAAAGAAGAGCAATTTAAATACACATTTGTTGAAAATAATAAGGTCACTCAAAGATATCGTTTAAAATTAGAAAAGGATGAAAATGGCGAAATAGAGTGCCAAATAAAAGTTGAAGGTGAAAAAACCGAACAAATATTTAAGTTCAAAAAAGAAGTTGAAGAAGATAATGATGGTGCAGGCAATGGAAAGAACGCCAAAAGAAGATTTAAGTTAAATGTAGAGTTTGAGGATAAAGGCGTTGATGGAAAAGGTGGCTTTAAATCTAAATTTGAAATTAAGTCTGAACAGGATTCTAAAAATAACCAACACCGTTATAGATTTAACTTTGAAGGAAAAGGTGAAGTGTGTGTCCCAAGATGGGAAAGCTTTACAGAAGCCTCAGGCGAATACTATGATTTCTGGAAAAACTTTGATTCAGACACATATGATGGAGGCGATACTGAAGAAACCAAAGAGCAAGAAGCTGACGAACCTAAAGAAGGATAAGTAAGCACCAGTGCAGTAAGGTTTAGAAATAGCCTTATTAAACAAAATTAATTTTAAGTACCAGTAATGACCGGTGGTTGTTACTGGTATTTTTAGCTACTCTATAGATTAACACTGGTTTTATATGAATTGATGTTTTTTTACAGTTAGCTAAAATCTGAAAAATTATATATTCTCAGTTATAAAATTAATGTACTATGCCTCCACTAGATGTGGCAGTAATTATAATATACAAGGTTCAAAAAAATGGTTAGTACAAACGGAGTGTAAAGCAGCTTCAATTAGCTAAAAGACTGCTTGCTCTAAAGATGCTTCAATTAGCTAAAAGGCTGCGTGCTCTATAGAAATTTGACTATATTGGGATTGAGGTAAATAGTTAGTTTTAGTGGTGGTGATATTATTTGGCGTTCGGAGTAACTGTATTGTATAATTAAGAAATGAAAGCATTTGATTTTAACATTACTGAAGAAAAGGGTGGTGCATTTTTGCTGACTGGGAAAGAAGATCCTAGTACAAAAAAGCAAGTTTTTGATATATATTTAAAGGATTTAGTTATTAATGCATTTAAGTCCCTGGTCCCTGAAGAACATAGATTTTTTAACTTAAAATACATCGAAGAGTTAACAGATCCTAATGTACTGAAAGAAGCTATATCCACATTTTCTATGTTTGATTCTCCAATAGTTATATTTGTTGAAGATGATAAGTTTAAAGATAGTGCTGATACCACAAAAGAATATATTAAAGCCATATCGACAATCGAAGATGGTGTATATGTTATTTTCAGTGGGTATAATTCAATATCAACTGCACTTAAGAAAGCGCTAAAAGAAATTGAATGTAAAATAGATTTTAAACCAGCAAATCTTAATGAGATAAAAAAGATATGTCTACATATGGCAAAAGATCTTACACTATCAACTAAGGCTCTCGATACAATTATTGAATACTGTAACGGAGATCTTGGAAGGATATCTATGGAGATTGAAAAACTAAGGAGTTATAAACTAGGAAAGCCTATTGAACTTGATGATGTTGATTTGTTAGTAGAGAACACTATGGACAATCAAATATATGAGTTATCTAATGCTATTTCAAATAATGAATTTATAAAAGCAAGAAAAATGCTCGATAGATTTATTGAAAAAGGGGTGCGCTATTCTGTGATTTTAGGCTCCTTAACGGGCTTTTATAGAAGGATGCTACATGCATCTCTGTCTAATTTATCAGATATAGAACTTGCAGAAGTATTTGGTGTTCGCGAGTACTCGATTACCGTAGCAAGAAGGCTAGCTAAAAGATATACTCAAATGCAACTAATGAATATAGTTAAAGATTTAGTAGATGCTGAATACTTAAATAGGTCAGGCATAATTGAAGAAAGTACGGCTTTCAACAATGTGATATCAAAGCTTATGACAAAAAATTAATACGCTTATCCCTAGTGTAGACTATTTGATAACTTTACCGTATGAAAGTCGGTAGTAAATTGGTTTACTAGGGAGTTAGTGGCGCAAGATTGATGAAAAAAATAAAGAAAGTGTGTTAAAATGACAGTCAATAATAATGACTAAACAAAAGGGGAATAGAATGGATAAAATTAAAAAAATAACCGAGAAGTTTTGTAACTTACCACAACCAGTTATATATGTAATAGTTTTACTTGCAAGTGCTTATGCAAATATAACTACGGCATTTAAAGGATTTGAGTGGTTTGAAGAACTTAAGATAAACACATTATTACCTCAAAGTAATGCGTATAATGTTATATATTTCATAACGTCTACACTAATAACTTGGGCTATACTAGAGATAATAATTGCCTTTTTGTATAACTATTCAAGAAGGGGATTTTTAGTTGAAGGAAAACAGAATGATTTTAAAAATACAATAAGGTTTTTCTTCATATTTGTGAGAATAATTGCTGGCTCATATGATTTAACATATTTTATTACTCATAAGCCCACAAGGCTGGCATTTATGTCAGGAAGTGAAACTGTAATTTTAATAGCTGTTAGTTTAATGTATACACTTGCATATCTGGTTATGAAAAACGACATCATAAGAAGCGATCGTATTTTTACCGGATACTATAAAATGTATACTATTTATGCATTTTTCCAAGCTATTACTAAGGGTATAAGCTTCATAGTAGCAGTTACAGCAGAAGAGAGGGTTCCTGTTGAAATAGTGTTTACTTCTGTAAATTTAGCTTTAGTTATTGCCATTTTATTACTGCTTTACTTCTTTGTGTATAAAAAGGTTAGACAAGAGCAAATTGCTTATATCGCAAACCAACAAATTAGTGTATTTAAACCTAAAGATGACGATGATATTTTTAGAGGTTACGGTCTATAAAAGTTTTAGTTAACATTCTATAAAGAATGCATTTATACCACTTTTGTACAGTGTCTAAAAGACATCAAACGGAGTGGTTTTTTTCTGGAGTTTAGATTTGTGTTGGGTGCAAATATGTGGTGCTTTATCTCCAACGCACGGTGGTTTTTGGGGAGGTTTTAGATTTATTCTAGGTGCAGACAGGTAGTGCTTTATTTCCAATGTATGGTGGTTTTATCTAGGCATTAAATTGTTACGACACATTATTTTGTTTGAATATCAACCAGCATAAATGGGTAGCAACGTCAGTTGTACATATGTTCGTTTTTTATCATCCAGTATATTGTGGTTTTATTTAGGCATTAAATTGTTACGACACAATAATGTTTTTTGAGTTTAACCAGCAAAAAATAGTTAGCAATAACAAATGTATATGTACCCGTTTTTATCCGCTAGCATATTACGATTTTGTTTATGGATTAAATTGTTATGGCAAAAACATAGGCATAACACACCGTTTAAGGTACCGAAATACACTAAAAGCAACAAAGTCGCATACAAAAATGCTTTTATTTAATATATAAAATGTGTATAATAGGGGTATAACTTTTACAGGAGATACAAAAGCAAGTGGTTGGAGCTGTATATAATGTTGGTAGTTTGATAGTTGACATCATCGTTTGCGTAGCACTTTTTGTTGCGTTGACGATATTTTTTATAAGAAAAAAGAGTCCATTATTGCTAGTTATTTACGGTGCCGCAACCCTTATTTATGTAGTAGTAGCAGTTTTAGATTACTATTTTGTTTTACCAATCACCAAAGCTATCTCACAGATAATAGCAATATTTATGGTTGTCGCAATCGTAGTGGTATATCAGTCTGATTTAAAAGTTATGTTTTTCAACCTAACCAAAATAAGAGAGAAAAATGCTGAATTTGAAACAGGTGCTTCAGACGAAGAGCTGAGAAAGACTGTAGATGAGATCATAACTGCTTGTCAATCTATGTCGAAATCTCGTACTGGTGCTCTTATAGTTATTGCTCCAACAGCGGTAGCTAATCATATTCTAGAAACAGGTATAGAATTAGGAGCAACTGTCTCATCTGCATTACTAGAGGCAATATTTAACACAAGAGCTCCTTTCCATGACGGTGCCACTGTTATTAAAGGTAATAAAGTGCTTGCAGCAGGATGTTTCCTTCCTTTGTCACAATCACAAACAGTATCAAAAAGTCTAGGAACTAGGCATCGTGCTGGTATTGGAATAACTGAAGAAAGCGATATGCTAACAATTATTGTTAGTGAAGAAACGGGCATTATTTCTGTTGCTAGAAGGGGAGAACTTCGTAGGTTTATAACCCCTGATAGATTAAGGGATATACTACATGAAACTCTTAAAATATCTACTCCAGCAAAGTATCGTTCATTAAAATAGTAGAGCGTTGAATTTATAATTTCGAAGTAAGACTGTAATAAAACATTACGGTCTTTTTTCATGTGAAAATGCATTTGAGTTTGTTTTTAAAGTATCGATGCAAGCAAAGTGTCGTACATTAAAATAAAGACCGTTTAATTTGTAATTTTATAGTGAGATCGTAATACAATGTTACGGTCTTTTTTCATGCAAAAAATAGATTTGAGATAGCCTTAAATACTAAAACAGTCTAAATTAAATCTATGTACATAACGGTTTAACGGCGCTTAGTTTACTTGTGTAGTTTTTACATTTCAAGTAATATTAAAACTGTAGTATAAAAACTAGGAGAGGAAATATGAGTATAATTGTTAAACCTAAAATATTAATCCCTAAGGACATAGATATGACAAAGTGGGCAGTAATAGCTTGTGATCAGTTTACCGCACAACCTAAATATTGGCATGAATTGGAAGCTTTAGTAGGGGATAGTAAGAGCACTTTGAATCTTGTGTTTCCTGAAATTTATTTAGGCAAGGATGACGAAAAGCGTATTGAAAATATAAATAAAAAAATTGAGGAATATGCAAGCTCAGATTTGTTTTACGAGGTTGACAATTTTATTCTTGTTGAAAGAATAATGAAAAATGAAACAAGAGTAGGGCTTATGATAGCTATCGATTTAGACTCATATGACTGGAATAGGGTTAGAGTTCCAATAAGAGCAACCGAAGATACGTTACTTGAAAGACTACCTGTTAGGATTAAAATTAGAAAAAATGCACCTATGGAATTTACTCATACACTAGCTCTTATAGATGACGAAGATAAAGAAATCATTGAACCGATATACAAGAGTAGACATAGGCTTAAGAAGCTTTATGATTTTGAGCTTAATATGGGTGGAGGTAGAATTATTGGCTATGAAGTCCCAAATAGTGAGGACATAATTGAAAAAATAATGGAGCTTTTAAATCCAGATGTACAAATTAAAAAGTATGGTGTAGATGCAGGTGTATTAATGGTTATAGGTGATGGCAATCATTCTGTAGCTACTGCAAAATGTATTTGGGAAGAAACAAAGAAGAACTTAACAGAGGAAGAAAGACTTAATCATCCAGCTAAATATATGTTAGTTGAACTTAATAACATATATGGCGAAGGAGAATTCCATCCTATCCATAGAATAGTATATAATCCACCATCAGGTTTTGTTGAAGAATTAACAAATTCTCTTGCCGGTTCAGGAGCTTTGAAGTTATATATCGGTAAACAAGAAGAGTATATAGCGGCGCCTAAAACAGCGAGTAATGCTATTATGCTTGTGCAAAAATTCTTGGAAAAGAAGTTAAAAGAGCATCCTAATATGGTTGTTGATTACGTACATAGCGAACATCATTTAGTTGCGACAGTTGAAGAAGGTGGAGAAGGAACTATAGGTATTGTAATGCCTACTTTTCCAAAATCCGAACTAGTTAATTTCGTGGTAAATATTGGAAATCTTCCTAAAAAATCCTTTTCAATCGGCGAAGCAGAAGAAAAAAGATATTATCTTGAAGGCAGAAGGATTATTAAATAGAAAAAGGAATAATTTCAAGTAGTCGCATTTGATTGCCTTTAAGCAAATAGCTTGAATTGATATAAATTAACTTTAGAAGAAGGTTTAAAAAGAGTTCGTCTTCATACTGTAATGATTCGATTTGTTTTTTGGGATAAGTTTAGGAATAGGTGTTTTTATTTTTAAGCAATTTATCTGTTGATTTAAAATAAGTAGCACATTACTTGACAATTTTTGTGATATAAAATATCTTATGTGTATTATTTTTAGTAGTAATGAATTAGGAGAAAATAATGAAAGTTTGTAAATTTGGTGGGACTTCGCTAGCTACTGCAAAAACATTGGCGCTTGTAAAGGATATTATACTTTCTGACCCAGCAAGGAAGTTTGTTGTCGTTTCAGCACCAGGGAAAAGATTTAAAGATGATGACAAGGTGACAGATTTATTGTATCGTGCTTTTGATGAAAAGGTTATGACTGGAACCTGTAAAACCACAATGAAACTAATCAAACAAAGATACATAGAAATTAGAGATGAACTTAAAATCGATTTTGATATAGAAAAATATTTGAACGAAGTAGAAAAAGGTATTAACAAATCTGAAACTGCAGATTTTGCAGCTTCTAGGGGAGAGTATTTATCTGGACTACTTATTGCCTCTTATCTGGGATACAAGTTTGTGGATGCTGCAGAGATTATTAAATTTAAAGTGGATGGAAGTTATGATAGCGAAATTACAGAGGATTTAGTTTATAAAACATTGAAGAATACTGATGGAGTTGTTATACCTGGCTTTTATGGAAGAAAACCCAATGGAAATATAAAGACATTTACTAGAGGTGGTTCGGATTTCACTGGCGCCATAATTGCAGGAGCTATGAAGGTAGATATTTATGAAAACTGGACGGATGTAAATGGTGTAGCTATTACCGATCCAAGAATTGTAAAAAATCCTTGTTTCATAGATGTTATCAGTTATGAGGAACTAAGAGAATTATCATATATGGGCGCTAGTGTATTACATCCAGATAGTGTATTCCCAGTTCAATCAGCTAACATCCCAATTAATATTAAAAACACATTTGAACCTGATAATCCAGGTACACTAATAAAAAATAAAATCGCAAGAGATGATATGCAAGAATATCCTGTCACTGGAATTGCTGGCAGAAAAAGTAATGCGACCATTAACATTAAAAAAGCCATGATGAATAATGAGCTTGGTTTTGCAAGAAGGGTCCTCTCTGTACTAGAAAGGTGTGGGATTTCTATAGAACATATACCAACAGGCATAGATACTATGAGTATTGTGCTATCAGAAAAAGGCTTTGAGATTGTCCCAGAACACAAGGTTATTGAAGGTATTAAAATTGCGGTAAATCCTGACTGTATTGAAGTTGTGCACAACTTATCATTAATAGCTATAGTCGGACACGGTATGGCAAGTAGAAAGGGTACTGCAGCGAGAGTCTTTACAGCTTTAGCTAAAGCAGATGTAAACGTAAGAATGATAGATCAAGGCTCCTCAGAAATTAACATAATAGTAGGTGTAGAAGATAAAGATTTTGAAAAATCTATAAGAGCAATTTATGATGAATTCTTTGGAGAGTAAAAAGGCTAAAATATAAATAAACGATTAGGCACCCGCAAAGGTGCCTATTTTTATGTCAATTATTATAAAATTTTGAAATACAAATATTAACTTTCAATTAGTTGTTCGTATATCATGCGATAAGTTTCGGCTGCTTTATCCGGCCAGGCATTCGTTATTGCTATAGCAATAGCTCTAGTAGGGACAATTAGCTTTATATCCATTATTGTTTGTGCTATTTCCAATATTTTTAAAGTTACAGTGTATGAACCATCACTATTTCTAAAAGAATCTGCAACGAACTCTTGCTTTTTTCTATAGTTCATACGTTGTTTTTTAATAAACTCGGTAACTTCCTCTTGGCGTGAAAGTGGAATGTCATTGTAAAAATGAGCAAGACAAACTCTACCGTCTGATGTTAAAGATATAAGTGGGGGTCTTCCTCCTTGTGAGTCAATTTTCGCAGCTAGTCCGCTTTGAATAATCTCATTTAGCACTTGTTTACAATACAAATATGGTATCCAACCATTATCGATTGAACACATTTGAAGTAAGAGATCTTCATTAACAGGCATCTCTAACTTTTCCAGAATAAACAACACTAGAAGTTTGTTATTTGTGTTTTCGTCGTGTATCACAAGTCCCACCAAAAATATTAATATGCGTTTTTTGTTAGTTAATGAAAACCATAAATGTAAACAAAAAAATAGACGCAGGATATTTATTATATCATATAAAAAAGATTTGTGTATTAGTAAAATGAAATATCCAAAAAAAGTTCATAATACAATAATTTCATATACTATATATAGTGGTCACTAGTTTTTAAAAACACTATGAGAAAATAATTCTGTCATAAATTAAGTAATGTAAGATTTTTTACAACTGAGCTTCAAATCATAGAAGGGAATTATGAAAGTTTTAAGAGTAAAATACCAAATGATTGAGTAATGTCAACAGCCTGCAGAGAAGAGAATTACGACAAAATTAAGTAATAAAAAACAGTCATTCATGTAATGGAAACAACCAGCACGGAAGGGAATTAGGATAGATTTAAGTAATAAAAAACAATCATTCGTGCGACGGAAATCATCTGTGAGAAACTAATTATGAAAAATTTAAGTAATAAAATACCACTGTTGCATCGCATTAACAGTGGTAGTATATGTAGCTTGGTTAGTTAAAACAGATTATTTTTTCGTAGAACTATAGTCATCAAAGCAAGTATTTTCATACAGTCTAAGGAAAAATTGTGTTGCTGTTTTTAGCGTATCTATAGAAAGTCGCTCATTAAGTCCATGAATTCTATTTGCGTCGCTCTCATCTTTTTCAAATGGTGTAAATCTATATACATTATCAGATAGTACATGGTAGTATTTTGAATCGCTGGTTGCGATAAATGGGTAAGGTGCCATAATATATCCGTCAAAAACTTCATATATGGTTTTTCCTATCATTTTAAATGACGGTGCGTCTGGACTGCTTACAAGTGAAGGGTTTGTATATCCTTCTTGGACAGTAACCTTTATATTTGGACCAACTACTTTCTTAATATGATTAGTTAAATCGTCAATAGTTTCGCCAGTATTTATACGGCAATTTACATTGGCTTTTGCAACTGGGGGAAGGGTGTTTGGTGTTGTTGCGCCTGCCATTTGAGTTGGGGCAATGGTAGTTCTAACTATGCAATTAGTAAATGGAGATGCAATGGTGAGTACTTTTTTTAGCAGCCCACTAAATACTCCTTTATTGACTATCAAAAATTTAAAGAGTGGATTCATGTGTGGAGCAAGGGTTTTAAACATTTCATTTACTGGCTCTGAAAAGAAGGGCTTCATTTGATTTTTTTCCAGTTTATATATAGCTTCGCCCATAAGCCCAACAGCTGTTCTTCTAGTTGGCGTGGAAGCATGGCCACCCAGTTTTTCAACCTCAAGCACTACATCTGCATAACCTTTTTCACAAGTTCCAACAAGTGCTATTTTATTATCTATGCCGACGAGCTTTCCATCTATTATGGCACCACCTTCATCGAGAACATACTCAAAGCGAACGCCTTCTTTTTGTAAGAATTTAACAATTTCATTTGCACCATAAATTCCTTTTCTTTCCTCGTCATGACCAAAACAAAAGTATATAGATCTTGAAGGATGTTTGCCTTCTTCTAACAAAAGTTCCAGTCCATCAAGTGCAGATATCATCTGCCCCTTCATGTCTTGCGTTCCTCTTCCATATATGAAGCCTTCAGAAATTTCTCCGCTAAAAGGATCAAAATCCCATCCTTCTTTAGGCGCTGGGACAACGTCTTGGTGGGCTAAAATTGCAATAGGGAGTAATGCCTCTGCCTGAGTTCCCTTAAATGCATAAATAACTGCATATTTGTTAATAACATACTTGGTTGAGTTTTTCATAATGAGAGGGTAGGTCTTCTCTAAAAAAGCTTGGTACTCTAAAAATACTGTTCCGTCTTGGTTATTATCTATCATGGTGACAGTTTTAAATTTAATAGCTTCAACTAAATTGTCTACAACTTTATCACCAATATCGTGTGGTACATAGTTACTCTCTGGGGGTTTTGGTTTTCTAACAGTAATAGTACGAATTATTAAAAATGCAAAAAATCCTAAAAATAATGCCAAAATGGCATATCCAATAATTTCTCCAATACTCATGCTTTTCTCTCCTGTTTTTTAGTAATAAAAGTATAACGCAAAAAGAGCTTCATTACAATAAATGACCAGAAAGAGAGTTTTGATTAGAGTTGCAGTTACTTGACCACCAACTTTATCAGGGTAGTGATTATTGTGTGCCTACCGACTTTACCTATATTTATATTTGATTATTGAATTTACCTAGAGTTACTACCTGTCCTAGCTGCATATGAGAATCAATACATATTGTTCAGCATTTATCAATTGAGAGACTATCTAGAATCACAGTCGCTTTGTCAATATCTTTTGATGAAGGATCAAAACCAAAGTATAAAAGTGAAAAATATATCAACAAAAAGGTTCCCAAACATATATAAAAACACTCAATTTGTGGATAACTTAGCCTCAAAACCCCCTAAAAATGGCAGTTATCCACATTTATGCACAGTTGTCCACAATCAAATCACAATTATACATTTTTATTCACATGGTGCTTTTTTGTAATAGAATATGGTGGCTTTTTGGTTAACCTTAATGTGTAATAGTGGTACCAATCGACACATTGTGAACAGGAAGTTATACACATAATAAAAAAATAATATGCAGAAGTTTATTAATTAGCTAACGAAGATTAAAAGCCAACTGCTAAAAACTAAAGCCATATGTTAGTAATTTATCTATAATTATAAACAGAGGAACAAATCAATGCGTAAAAATTTAATAATTAGCTAATGAATATCGCATTTGACTATTAGAATTAAAGTTATCAATTTTCATAGTATGTGAGTGGTATATAGACCTTAAAACGTTACAGTGTTAGTGCAATTTGCAATAGTACTCGTTGAAAATTATATGTTAGTTCTTATGTTAATTGCACAGCTTGAACCCATCACGTATGTTTATGATGATTGAATTGTGAAAAAGGCGCATATGTGGTACAATTTTTGTAATAAATAAGTTAAAAATTGAAGGAGTTAGCAGTGAGAAAATCCCAAGTTGTTTTCAAAATAAGTGACGTTTTTAACCACCCTTTACGCAATTACAAAAGATATCCTGGTGTGTATAGCATAAAAAACATCATATATGATACTAGGTGCGATTCTAAAAATATGCTAGACATATATTTAAGTCCTGAGAAAAAACAGGGTAAGCTTCCTGTATTTTTTAATATTCATGGTGGTGGATATGTCGGTGGTGGAAGGAGATATAGAAGTGGTATTGCAAAATATTTTGCAGATAAGGGCTGGGCAGCAATTAATATAGGATATAGACTTGCTCCCAAATGGCAATTTCCAGCTGCAACAGAAGATTGCATAAATGCATTGAATTTTGTTAACGGACTAGCCGAAGAGTATGATTTAGATACCGAAAAGATAGTAATTGTAGGAGATAGTGCAGGTGCATATTATGCAGCGCACACAGTAGCTGCGGTTTTTTCAGATGAACTTAGAGAAAAGTTAAACTTACCAGAATACACGGGCGCAAAGCCAAGGGCACTTATGGGTTTTTATGCTCCATATGATCTGATGAAAACATTACAAATGCCTCAGCCTTTGAATACTCATATAGATTTGATAAACTGCATCTTTGGAACTGAAATGAAAAAAGAAATAGATTTAAGTCAAATGCCGTATGAAGATGAGGTAATCAATGTGCTTAAAAATGTTAATTCTAACTGGTGCGAAACTTTCATTATAGAAGCCGAACGCGATATATTTGTAGGTAAACAAGCAGAAGATATGGGAGCTGCTTTAGAAGCTGCAGGGGTAAAGCATCACATATACATCGCAAGCGAAAAAACTGCAGGACACTGTACACATTTATATCCATTTTTAAAAAGTACAAAAGCATTACAAGAGACAATAGATAACTTTATGGATGGAATCAAAAACGAATAGAGCAAGATTTAAAGTCGCCAGAAATTTAAAAATTATGTAATATTGCATTAAAACATATCCTTTTTTAAGAAACACTCAAAGTTTTGTAATAGCTAATGCAAGTCGGCAATTATTAATCTATGAATCTTCGGAAAAATAGATAACAATGATTAAATTGTTGTGGTGATATCCACAGTTGTTTTGTTGCCTATTTTAAGTAAGTAGTTTATCATTATAAAGGCGTTAATTATGGCTTTAACGCTTATTTTTAAGAGGCATTTTTTATGATAAAAAAACTAGCACCACATGTAAAACAATATAAAGGGTATGCAATACTTGCCCCCATTTGTGTTGTGCTAGAGGTTTTATGTGAAGTAGTAATTCCTTTTATAATGACTAAACTTGTAGATAATGGTATTGCTGTGCAGGATATGCAGGTTGTTATAAAGTATGGCATCACCATGATTGCTCTTGCGATTTTAGGATTAGGATTTGGACTATTATCTGCTAGGTTTACAGTTGTTGCATCTATGGGGTTTGCCGCCAACCTAAGAGAAAACATGTTTAGGAAAGTACAAAATTATTCATATAACAATGTCGACAAGTTTAGTACTGGAAGTTTAATAACTAGATTTACTACAGATGTAGGGTTTGTTCAAATGGCATTTTCGGTTCTTGTGAGAATTGCTTTCCGTGCTCCCGTTATGTTATCGCTTAGTGTAGTAATGATATTTTTTATAAATAAAACCATGGCACTTATCTTCCTAATTGCAATACCTGTTGTTTGGGGTGTAGTTTCACTCGTTGCCAAAATTGTTGTACCTCTATTTGAAAAATTGTTTAAAAAATTCGATAACTTAAATAATAAAGTTGAAGAGAATTTAAGTGCTATCAGGGTGGTAAAATCTTTTGTAAGGGAAGACCATGAAACTGAAAGCTTTAGGCATGCTGCAGAGGATTTAAAAAATGCTCAAGTAAAGGCAGAAAAGTTGCTCGTATATGCAAATCCTGCGATGAATCTACTCACATATATGATTACTATTTTGGTAGTTTGGCTTGGTGGTATTAGAATAATGAAAGGCGAAATGTCTATTGGTGGCATTTCTGGCACTATTGGATATATTGGACAGTTTTTGACATCTTTAATAATGGTTGCAATGGTGTTTGTTAGCCTATTTATGAGTAGAGCTTCTGCTAAAAGGGTTATTGAAGTATTAGACGAAGTGCCTGATATTAGAGATGATGAAGCTAACTCGGATTTGAAAGTAAAAGAAGGTAGCGTATCGTTTGAAAATGTTTCATTTAAATATAAAGCTGATGCAGAAAATGATGTACTAAGTGATATCAACTTCGAAATCTTACCTGGCGAAACAGTTGGTATTGTAGGAGGTACAGGCTCTGGGAAAAGCAGTATTGTACAGTTAATTCCCAGGCTATATGATACTACAAGTGGGTCTATTAAGGTTGGCGGGATAGATGTAAGGGAGTATAAGCTTGATGAACTAAGACAAGCAGTCGGCATGGTGTTACAAAAAAACACACTATTTTCAGGGACTATTGAGGATAATTTGCGTTGGGGCGATATGGATGCTACTCAAGAGGAAATGGAACATGTTTGTAAAATAGCTTCGGCCCATGATTTTATCACAAGTTTTCCTGATGGATACAAGAGTAATGTAACACAAGAAGGAACCAATCTTTCTGGTGGACAAAAACAAAGACTATGCATTGCTAGAGCACTCCTTAAAAAACCTAAGATTTTGATTTTAGACGATAGTACACATGCAGTAGATGCTACTACAGAAAAAGCCATACGAGATGCCATTAAAAAAGATGTAACAGGTACTACTTTGATAATAATTGCTCAAAGAATTGCATCTGTGGTTGATGCGGATAAAATAATTGTTATTGATGACGGGAAGATAAATGGTATCGGCACCCATAAAGAACTAATGAAAACAAATGAAATATACAGAGAAATTTATTCCTCACAGCAAGGAGGAGTAATCTAATGGCACACGGTAAAAGAATGAAAGGTAAAGGTCCTGCTAGATTAAGTTTTAAAGAAAGCTTAGGTGTATTTAAGCGTCTTTTTAGAGAGCTTGGGAATTTTAAAGTTCATGCTGTTATTATTGCTGTAACCATAGTTATACACGCTGTAATGTATGCTGTCGGCACTATGTATTTAAAAGAGATTTTATCATATATATTCTCTTCGGTTAATTCAACCTCTTCAGATCGGTTTATAGGTCTTGCAAAGATGATGGGTGTTTTAATTACACTAGACTTAATTTCTGTAATTTCCCTTACAATTTCCTCTAGACTGACATTAACGCTATCTACATCAATGCTATGTGAGCTCAGAATAAAGATGTTTAAACATATGCAAAATTTACCCGTATCATATTTTGATAAAAATGTGCGTGGCGACATCATGTCACTATATACAAATGACACCGATGCAATTCGTGAATTACTTAGCAATGGTTATAGGGATTTAATACACGCAACTGTCATAATTATTTCGGTTTTTGTATCAATGCTTGTTTTAAGTCCATTACTTACCCTTATAGTCATTGGTAGTCTAGTATTAATTGGGGTTTTATTCGTGATTTTTACAGCAAAAACAGGTAAATATTTTGTACGCATACAGGAATGTACTGCAACCGTTAATGGATATGCAGAAGAATATGTGTCAGGACAAAAGGTGGTTAAGGTCTTTTGCCATGAAGATGAAATAATCAAAGGATTTGAAGAAAAATCTCAAGAGTTAAGAAAGGTAGCAACTAAAGGTCAATCATACACATTCATGTTAATGCCCCTACTTGGAAACATATCATATATTAATTATGCGGTAGTAGCTATGAGCGGTGCCGCTTTAGCTATTCAAGGTTATTTAGGACCAGTAGCAGGAGCAATTGCTACATTAACCATGTTTTTACAACTTTCTCGTCAAGTTAGTCGACCTGTCGCTATAGTTTCTCAGCAATTTAATTCTGTTATGATGGCACTGGCTGGCGCTAAAAGAATATTTGATATGCTGGATGAACCCATCGAATCTGATGAAGGATATGTATCATTAGTCAACTGCGAAATGGAGTGTGATGAAATTAAAGAATGTGCAGAAAGGACTGGGAGATGGGCCTGGAAACATCCTCACAAACAACTTGGTACTACGACATATAAATCTCTTGATGGAGATATAGTGTTTGAAAACGTTAACTTTTCATATGTAGAAGGAAAACCTGTATTAAGAAATGTTAATTTATATGCAAAACCTGGTCAAATGATAGCATTAGTTGGTGCAACTGGAGCAGGTAAGACTACAATTACAAACCTAATCAATAGATTCTACGAAATTCCAGAAGACAGTAAAATTAGGTATGATGGCATAAATATAAAGAAGATAAAAAAGGCCGACTTAAGAAAATCTATGGCAATGGTGCTACAAGATACCCATCTATTTACTGGAACTGTCAGGGAAAATATACGATATGGAAAGCTAGATGCCACTGATGAAGAAGTCGAAAAAGCTGCAGAAATAGCTAATGCTACTTCATTTATTAGTCACTTACCAGAGGGCTTCGATACAATGTTGACAGCAGATGGGGCAAATCTATCGCAAGGTCAGCGCCAATTAATTAACATTGCAAGAGCCGCAATTGCAGACCCGCCAGTGCTTGTTTTAGACGAAGCAACTAGTTCAGTTGACACTAGAACTGAAGCAGTTATCCAACAAGGACTTGCTCAGTTAATGGAGGGAAAGACTGTGTTTGTCATAGCCCATAGATTATCAACTGTTCGTAATGCAAATGCTATTTTAGTTATTGAAAATGGGGAGATAATAGAAAGAGGCACTCACGACGACCTATTGGCTCAAAAAGGTAAATACTACGAACTTTTCACCGGTCTATATACTTGGGAATAAGTGTAGTTAGGTTGAAAGGTTTAAACACATTTATTGCAATGTCACCATTTAGGTGGCATTTTTTTGAAAAATGAACATATTAGGGAATGATGGAAAATAAACACTCTGGCTGCTATGATAACTGAGAGATGTTACACTTTCGTGCCAATATGCCTTATAACTTTTGGGGTTGCGATAACCGATAGGCATCGTGCTTCAAAAACATAAGGGAGGGTAAAAAAACAAATACTCTGGAGACTGTGACAACTGGCTAGGTGTAGCGCTTTTCAAAAATTTGATTTTTGGGTGTTTAAATGTGCGTTATTTAATAGTATAATTAAATTAATTAAAATCACCGCCTTTTTAAAAAAGGTAACCATAGGGGTGAATTATGAAGAAAAAAATAGTAGTCTTTTTAATAGCTATATCATTTATTTTGATAATATCTGCGACGTTAGGAGCATGTGGGTTGATTCCTACACCGCAAACACCAAGTGAATATAAAATAACTTTTGCGAGTAATGGGGGAACAAAATGCGATCCCATTATAATTACTCCAGGCTCAAACAGTTTTCAATTGCCTACGCCTGAACGCAGTGGGTATAGTTTCGGAGGATGGTATACGGATAAAGTTTTTACAAAATCCTGGTCGGATTATATGGCAGAAAACAATAATACCATTTCGTCCAACATAGTACTTTATGCTAAATGGGTAGAAGTAACGCTGACAATAACATTAGATGCAAACGGGGGACAAAATACTGCTGGCTCGGAGTTTAATTATTCACAAGGAGTTGAACTTGAGCTACCTATACCAACAAGAAAAGGTTGTAAGTTTGTAGGTTGGTATGATGATGCAAATAGGGTTGTAGGCGAGCCTGTTACAGGCGCAGACAGTAAAGTTCCCGATAACTATACCAAGAAAAATACAGTAACTTTATATGCCCAATGGGATATTGATTATCATATTGTACCCATTACTGATGCTGGAAATGTTACTTTAAGCTCTAATTATTATGTGCTAAATGATAGTACTCAGGACACAATAACGTTTACTGCAACTAGTGCTCCTCGTTTCGAATTTAAAGAGTGGCAAATTGTTGATAACTCTACAACAGCAGTTACTGATAACCCAATGACACATAAATATACAAAAGATGTGGAGATTAGTGCTGTGTTTGAGGGTGTAGAAGTTAATATAACCTTCAATAGCAATTATCCAGATCCTGAAGTGCCATCAACAGAAACGGTACAAAAAATTAGATATGCTTCAAGCGTAACTGTAGATCCACCGGCACAGTTTCCTGGCTATAACTTTACAGGTTGGTTTACAGCAAAAACTGGAGGTGAAAGAGTCTCTAATAGATTTGGCGACATCGAGGTGTTCCCGTATTATAACGATAGGACTTTATATGCGCAATGGAGAGAGGGTGTCATAGCTACTGATTTTGAATACAAGTTAGTGGGAGAAGCACCAAATGCACACTACAAGATAACAGGCTATATGGGAGCTTCCCAAGATTTATATATTCCATTTATGTTAAATGGTATTACAGTAAAAGAAATTGGTAATGAGTTTGTAGCAGCATCATATAATGTTGATAAAGTCATAATCCCATTCACTATAGAAACAATAGGTTCAGATTCTTTTGCTGGGTTTACAGGCGGTATTTACTTTGACCAAGGTGCAGACTTAAGTCTAATTAAGACACCTACTTTTAGCGTAAGTAATAACATATATGTGCATGGTTCATACATAGAGACTGCAGAAATAAAATCTGACGGATCATATACAAACGATTTGCCTATAGGATTAGGGGCTAATCCTTTACTAGTAGATGATGTTTATTATAATTTCTTTGGACATTATACTGATTCGAGTATAGATAGTAGAGAAGAGCTCCAAGCTTTAGTAGATTACTCATATGTGTTCACTGCAAAGAATCAATTTGCGTGTAAATTGACGTATTTAACTGGTGGCGCAACCTTACAGTCTGAAATACAAGCAGCTATTCAAGGAGTTTCTGGATATAGAAACAACACATCTTCTGAGTTTTTATATACATTCTTTGAAGGAAAAAATGTCATTAAAGTTAGTGCATTTGAGGAAAAAGCAGATGCAAATAGAATTGCTTCGGCTAGCACACCTGCTCCAACCACAACAAAAGTTAAGAGCATGGTGACATCGTACACAACAAATGAGGAAATTGATACTGGTGTTTTACCAATAGACTATGCCGACCCATTTATCGTGTATAACTCTGAACAACTATTATATGCCGTAGAAAATGGATATAAACCTATGTTTATAGCTAATGAATCTCTACCAACTGTTGTGCAAAATGAAATGGCTGTAGCAAGAACTATATACTATACAGCAAGAACTATATTACTACAAAATATTCCTGAAGGTGCTGATGACTTTGAAAGAATAACTATAATTCACGATTGGATTATTGATCATAATAGATATGACTTTAATTTACTTACCCTAAGCCAGGGAGCACCAGCAAGTGATTTGATTAAGTATAAAGGATTTTATCTTGATGGGGTATTTTTAGACGGTCATGCAGTTTGTGACGGTATTTCAAAAGCTGTCTCACTTTTGGCTAACATGGCAGGCGTTGAGACAATAAGGACTTCTGGTGTTGTTATTTCTAACAGTGAAAACCATGCCTGGAACAAAGTTAAAATTGGCACTAAGTGGTATAGTATGGATGCTACTGCTGATGGACTTTCTATTACGACACAAGGGGGCGACCATTTCGAGATTAGGACGCATAGGTATTTCTTGTTAAACGATACCGAAATGGGTAAAAAGAACCGTGAGGATACCGACATAAATGATCCATTCTATGTAAAGCGCGTTGCTACTGGTTCATATAATTACTATGTAGAAACTGCATATGCTAAAGGCAAGAATTTATACATTGAATCAAATCTAGAGGCGCAAGCATTAGCAGATGCATTTAATACTTTTTATACTAATAGCGACCCAGGCTATTATTATGGTTTTGATTATGTTTACAAAGGAAATTATGATGTAAATATAGTTGGTGGACTGAAATCAACGGCGGACCCATATGGTCAAAACGATAAGTTCCAAGTTATCCTAAAAGGAAAGGAGTAAATATCATAAATCTTAAATAAATGTGGTAGATAGCCCCATAGAAAAGATTAAAGCACACAAGCACAGACCTAAAAAGCTGTGCTTGTTTTATGTGAGCTGAAATAAAAGCAATTGATACGTGCATTATTTTTTATATTTGAGCGACGAGGTGTGCTACGTACTATTTAACTGACTTTTTTAGGTTTGAAAGTTATAGGGTTTGTAAATAAAATTGACTAAAAGAGGGTATGTGTAATATATTTATATTACATAGAATACAATAGTTATTAACATAAATTGTTATAACTTTTATGCAAGTTTTAGTTTTTAATTTTCGGTTTTTGGGAGAGGGAAAATGGTAGAACGCATTTTAATTGAGAAATTACCACAGTATGATAGCGAATTAAGAGAGATTGTAGCGGATATAAAGAGTCTATATGGATTCAATATAACCGATGCTAAAAGAGTCTTTAAATACGAAGTGGAAGGGGTTCAAAAAGGTTTAATCGACAAGGTGATAGAGAAAGTTTTATATAATCCCGTATCTGATAAGGTTTTGGAAAATGCAGATAGTTTAAAAGGGCTTCCAATCATTATAGTCGAATATTTAGACGGTCAATATGACCAACGTGCTGATAGTGCCGAACAGTGCATACAAGCACTTTTAGGGGGTAGTAGACCAATTGTTAAAATTGCTACAATTTATGTTTTTAAAGGACTTTCTAAAAAAGAGCTCGACATAGTTAAAAGCTATTTAATTAATCCTGTTGATAGTAGAGAAGGAAGCTTAGACATTCCTAAAACGCTTAAAAAATCACATTCTAAAAAACTTAAAATGCGTGAAGAATTTGTGGGCTTTATAGAAATGAATAAAGCTGAACTTAAAGAGTTTTTTAATGACGAAGGGTTTGCTATGAACTTTGAGGATTTATCCTTTGTTCAAGACTATTTTAAATCCATCAAGAGAAATCCAACAGTTACAGAAATTAAGGTAATTGATACATACTGGAGTGATCACTGCAGGCATAGTACATTTTTAACTGAGCTTAAAAATATTAAAATCTTTTCATCAAATAAAAATATCGAAAAGGCATTCGCGCTTTACCAAAAAACATTTGATGAGTTATATGCAGGAAGAACGGATAAGTATAACTGCCTTATGGATGTTGCAACCATTGCTGTAAAGAAGTTAAGGAAAGAAGGGTATCTTGACAAAATGGATATCAGCGAAGAGGTAAATGCTTGTTCGGTAAATGTAACTCTAGATAACGATGGTAAAAAAGAAGACTGGATTATTATGTTTAAAAACGAAACCCATAATCATCCAACTGAAATAGAACCTTTTGGCGGGGCGTCAACTTGTTTAGGTGGTGCTATTAGAGACCCATTAAGCGGTAGAGTTTATGTCTATCAATCAATGAGGCTAACAGGTTCAGGAAACCCTCTAGAGACGGCAAAAGAAACTTTAGATGGAAAGCTTCCGCAAAGATTTTTAACTAAAACAGCGCTCGCTGGATTTACCAGTTATGGTAATCAAATAGGACTTACCACTGGTCAAGTGCAGGAGCTATATCACGATAGATTTAGAGCTAAGAGGATGGAAGCAGGCTATGTAATTGGTGGCGCTCCAAAAGAGAATGTTGTTAGAAGGAGTCCTCGTGTTGGTGATGTGGTTATTTTACTTGGTGGTGAAACTGGTAGAGATGGTATCGGTGGAGCTACTGGAAGTAGCCGTGCTCATTCATCTGAAGCTGTGGAAGAAAGTGGTGGCCCAAAGGGAAATCCTCCCGAAGAGAGAAAGATACAAAGGCTATTTAGGGATCCAAAACTATCACAAATGATAGTTAAATCTAATGATTTTGGTGCTGGTGGTGTTTGCGTAGCAATAGGTGAACTGTCAGATGGGGTGGATATTTATTTAGAGAAAGTACCTACAAAATATGAAGGTTTAACCGCAACAGAAATTGCTATTAGTGAGTCCCAAGAGAGAATGGCTGTAGTTATTGATAGTAAAAATATAGATGCCTTTATCAAAAAGAGTAGAGAGGAAAATTTAAATGCAGTCGTAGTAGCAGATATAACCGATTTAAATCGTATGCGCATGTTTTATGTAGATGAAGTTATCTGTGATATAGAAAGAAGCTTTTTAAATACCAATGGTGTTAGACAGGTGCAAGATGTTGTCATAGAAGAAGATGTCACTAATTACTTTAATACGATCGATGAAGATGTGGCTAAAGCTATAACAGTAAGTGATTATGAAAGTGCACTATGTAATCAAATTAGTAATTTAGAAAACTGCTCTAGGAAAGGTATTAGCGATACTTTTGATGCAACGATAGGTGCATCAACTGTAATTTTACCATATGGTGGGAAAAGGCAAACGACACCTGCTACAATTATGGCAAGCAAGCCTCCTGTATCTGGATTTACAAAAACTGTTACATGTTCATCGTATGGGTTATATCCAGAACTTATGATAACTTCACCGTATGTAGGTGCTACATATTCAGTTATTGCTGCAATTTCAAAACTAATTGCGAGTGGTGTAGATTATAGTAGCATTTACATGACATTTCAAGAGTACTTTTTAAGGGTAGGAAAAGATCCTGTGCGCTGGGGGCAACCGCTTTCTGCGCTTCTTGGAGCTTTTGATGCTCAGATGAATTTAAAAATAGGTTCTATTGGTGGAAAGGATTCAATGAGTGGAACTTATGACGATATCGACGTGCCTCCTACACTTGCAGCCTTTGCAATGGGTTTAACTACTGATGATAAAATCATTCATAATGCATTTGGAACAAAAGGTCATGTATTTAGATTTAGTGTTAAAAAAGACAAGTTTTCTCGTCCTGATTATGAAGCGCTAAAAAATGTTTATTTAACTGTTGAAAAACTCATTAAAGACGGTAAAGTACTATATAGTGCAGTTGTTGAAGGTAGTACTATTGTTACCATCGCTAAATCATTACTTGGAAATTTTGCTGGTATGGATTTTGCGTTTATGGACGAATCGCTATTTTTACCAACCATCGGTGACATTATTATTGTCAGTAAAGAAAGCAAACTAAGTGGAGCCGACTATTTAGGAAAACTAAATGCTTCAGGTGAAATCACATATCCAAATGGTAAAATCAGCTTAGTAAAGGTAGATAATGCCTTCCAAAGCACGTTAGAACCTGTGTTTACAACCAAAGTAACTAAGATAAAGGAAGAAGTTAAGAATGTATCATTTAATTCCACAAAAACCTGGAAAGCAACAAATAAAGTTGTAAAGCCAAAAGTCTTTATGCCTCTTTTCCCAGGCACTAATTCAGAATATGACTTGATTAAAGATTTTGAGTTAGCTGGTGCAGAAGTAGAAACGTTTGTTGTGCGTAATATGAGTGCAGAAGATATAGATTATTCTATAAAAGTTATGGTAGACAAGATAAATAAAGCTCAAATTTTTGCGCTTCCAGGTGGGGCTATAACAGGAAATGAACCAAACGGACCATCTAAATTCGCTACAGCGTTTTTAACAAGAAAAGAGTTAAAGGATGCCATTTTAGACTTACTATATAAACGTGATGGACTTGCTATTGGTATTGCAAATGGTTTTCAAACTTTAGTTAAGTTAGGGCTGGTTCCAGCTGGGGATATTGATAGTAAAGCAAATGACACTATCACTTTTGTACCAAATGATAGAGGTAGACATATTGCAACTATGGTTAATATAAGAGTTTCATCTAACAATTCACCTTGGATGTCTTCGTTTAAAGTGGGTGAGGTATATAATTTACCTTTTAGCAATGCATTTGGTAAATTAGTACTAAGCTCTAAAGATGTCGATAAGCTAATAGCAAATGGTCAAATAACTACACAATATTGTGATGAAAATGGAAATGCAACTATTGATTCTGATTATAATCCTGCAGGTGCAATTTATGCGATTGACTCATTAAGCTCTCCTTGTGGAAGAGTTATTGGTATAATGAGCCATGTTGATAGATGGCAAGAAGGCAATTATCAAAACTTAAATGGTAATTTTGAAATGGATGTAATCGCAAATGGAATAAAATACTACCAATAATTTTAAAACATACGAAAGTATAGTAAAAGGTCGCTAGATGATAGTGACCTTTTTTTATGGAAATGGTAGTTTAGGAATGTATGTAATAGCAAATGGAGTAAAGTGCAATCAATAGTTAAAACATACGAAGGTATAGTAAAGGTCTTTAAATGATAGTGACCTTTTTTTTGTAGGTATCGAAGATTAAGGCAAGAAAAAAGAACCTACTATGCCGGCAGGTTCCCTTTAAACTCCCATCCCTTAATACCCTTTCTAAAACTGGTCCTTTTCGACCACATTACAAACATTTTACAATAAACAATCTAAAAAGACAAGAGAGAAATACGCAAAAACAGCAAAATTCTGCATTTTTTTATTTTAATCCTAATTATTACTTAACGTCTAGCTCACTTTTGATGATAAACACTCGAAAAAGACAGGAGAGAAACGCGTAAAATCAGCGATATTCAGCATTTTTTTACTTTAATCCCATTATTACCTAATCTCCAGGCTCGTTGCGGACGAACCCACCTAGTTGTTAGCAATGTATAATTGACTTTTTACCTTATAACGGTATTATTTTCGTCTTCACTTAAGCGTGTATAAGTTTCTTCGTAATCGATTTTTATATCATCCCATTTTATGGTGTTATACGCATACTGAGGTTTAATAGAGTAAGTAGATGAAGAGCCATTGCAATGAATGGTTAATAAGGTACCACCTCTCATATCTCCATATTTAAAGATGTCGGTTAGATCATACGTTGCAGCATATGCACTTTCCTCTTTATCTATACGATAGTAATGTGATAATCCGGAGTGTTGTCCAAACACTAAATCAATCCCTTTGTATGTTACCATTGCGTCATTATCATGATGATGTCCAAAGAACATGGCTTTTGTACTACCTAGAGAAAGTGCGGTATCAAATAATGTACAAGACCGTTGTTCCTCTCCTATAACGCCTTCGAGAATATGACCATAGTGGATTTTAGAATCAGCTGTTTCGCCATCTAAAGCTTCATTATATGCATCCCAAATTTGTGGTACTGCTACATGAGCGTATATAAACGATTTGACTACATCAGTTCTATTTTCACCATACTGCATATCTGAAATATGATTAATATTTTCTACATACCATTCAACTTGTGCTGGTGTTTTATTGCGATGATAAGTTGTGTCTACATCTTTTTCCCATACAGTATCAAACATAACTAGGCTATAAATTAAATCCTCTGAACTTTTATCGCGAATGTTTATTATGTGATTTCCTATGCCTCCACCAGTTCCTGCATCTCCTTTAGAAATTAGGCAGTGTGGATATTCTTGTTGTAAGCGCTCAATGATTACATCTTTTTCAGTTTGACCAAAGATACTATCAGGGGCTGTATTTGTAAAGACATATGATGTTTCTACATCGTGATTTCCAAATGCCATAGTCCAATATGTGTTTTGTTTTTCCATCAGTTCTGCATATACTTTTAGGTACTGCCAATTATCTACAATCTGACTCATGACTAAATCGCCAGTGAAAATTACAAGGTCTGGCTCTATGGCTTCAATCATCCTTTCTACCATAACCATTGTCCGTTCGTTTGAACCGCCAAATTTATCATAATCATTTACTGGGAACTTTACTTGAGGATCAGTTAGTTGAAGAATTTTAAAATTTTTACCTTTAGATACATAAATAGTGGTATATGAGTCTTGCCTATCCTTTGCAAGCTCAACTGTAAACTTTTCATCTTGCAGTAAATCTGATTCTATTATAAATACGGTAGCACCTATGGAAATGGAAAACACTAACGATAATACTAAAATGAAAATAGATATTTTTTTCATACCACACCCGTAAGCCAGTTTTGACTTTAATCTTAAACTAATAATAGTTCAGTATAATGACCTTTTGGTTATCACTAGTAATATAGCACAAAATACCTAATAAATAAATATTTGATGGTTTTATTGATGCTACTTTGAAGTGTAGATAGTTGTCATAATAAACTGAGCGGTAAGTAAATAAACTTAAATAGCCTATAGACTAAACGATATGGTAAGCCGCGTTAGGCACTAAAGTTTCTTAAACTAAGTGCAACTTAACAGTGATATGCTTTCCGTTAGGTTATCTCGCTATTTCTTGAAAGTAGCGCTTTAAATATATTAATATATAATAAGTTGAATATAGGAATCTAAAGGATAAGTATGAAACAAAAAGTATACATTATTACAAAAACACATTTGGATTTAGGTTTTACGGATTTTGCGTCAAATATAGTTAGCGATTATGTCAATAAATACATACCTAAAGCTATAGATATTGCTAAAGAACTTAATCAAGATAAAAAAAGATTTGTTTGGACAACTGGCTCTTGGATCTTAGATGTTGCATTAAAAATTGGTAGTAAAGAGCAAGTATTTAATTTAACTGAAGCTCTTAAGCGAGGTGACATAGTTAGTCACGCCATGCCTTTTACAACCCACACTGAGTTAATGGATGAACTAACATTTAGAGATGGTCTCGATATCATAAAGCGACTAGATAAAATATCTGGCAAAACTACTGTTGCAGCTAAGCTTACGGATGTTCCGGGACATACAATTGCGATGGTTCCAATTTTACAAGAGTATGGCATTAAGATGTTACATATCGGTGTAAACGAAGCATCGGCAATCCCTGACATTCCTAGAATATTTTTATGGAAATATAAAGGATCTGAAGTTGTTGTAGTGTACGATGCAAGTTATGGTGGCGAGATAACACTTAAGCATTTAAATTCAGTTGCTGTATTTTGCCATACATCTGATAATGTGGGACCTGTAAACCTTGAACAGGCAAAAGCAAACTATAAAAAATATTCAGAAAAATATCCTGATGCAGAAGTCTTTGCAACTGGACTTGATGAGTTTGCAAACGATTTATTTGAAATTAGACACCTTCTTCCTGTTGTTACATCGGAAATTGGAGATTCCTGGATTCACGGTAGCACGACCGACCCATATAAAGCTGCCGCTCAACGCGAACTTATGGAATTAAAAAGGGCTTGGCTTGAAGATGGTACCCTTACTAAATCAAGCGAAGAATATCAAAATTTTTCAAATGCAGTACTCATGCTTGCAGAACATACAAATGGCGGCGATATAAAAAGAATGCTATCCGATTACTCGAACTATTTGAAAAAAGATTTTGAAAAAGCAAGGGCTTTAGATAAAGTCCAAAACGATGAGGAAGTTCTTAAAATGGATGGAGGGATCGTAAACGAGATATTAAAAAATGAAGTTAAAGATCTAACTCAGTTAAGTTATAAAAAAATAGAAAAATCCTGGGAAGAAAGAAGGGGCTTTATTGACCTAGCCTTAAACTCCCTAAGTGAAGAAAGAAGAGAAGTTGCTAAAGTAAGGCTAAAGGCATTAAGACCACAAAATGGCTTTTACCCCCCTAAAGATTCCACCACCATAGAAACCAATCAAAAAGTAAACCTTGGTAAATTCCAGGTATTAATAAATAAGTTCGGTGGAATTAATGTAGTGTTTGAGGGAAGTCAAATATTAGATGCAGGAGAAAATGAGTCTCTAGTTGAATATGTTAGTCATAGCGTAGCAGATGTGGAAGAGTTTTTTGAAACATATAATAGAAAAGATATAAAAGATGTATATTGGGCTCACGCTGATTTTGGAAGACCTGGAATTTCTAGATGGGACGGTAAATTCCCAGCGGGCAGGTTTAAGTACGAAGTAAATAGTATAAAACTATTTAACAATGAGGTTTATGTATCTATGGCTACAAAATTGGAGTTAAGCCAGGAGTTGGGTGCTCCAAGGGAGATAACATATAAAATATCGACTAAGGATAATTTGCTGGTTTTAGAATTGATATGGACTGGTAAAGATGCAAATAGGATACAAGAAGAAACTTTACTTAGATTGCATCCAGTTGCTAGGAAGGAAAACATTCGATTAAATAAACTTGGTTCATATGTTAACCCTTATGATGTTGTAGCAAGTGGTAATAGAAGCAATTCTGCAATAATGTTTGCAAAATTTGAAAATGAAAATTCTAGTTTTAAAATAACTAGTAAACATTGCCCCTTGTTTTCACTTGGGAAAGGAAAAATAATGAAGTTTGATAACGTCTATGAAGATATTAAAAAGGATGGCATAACATTTATTTTACACAATAATATCTGGGGAACGAATTTCCCACTATGGTATTCTGATAATGCTTACTTTAAGTTTGAAATTAAGGTAGATTGTTAAACCTACCAGTTATATATAGTTGTAAGGAAAACATATTACCTGATATTGATAACTACATTTTTGCATCTTAAGTGAACTTACTTGAAAATCCACCAGACTAAGGACGGCATTTTCTAGATATAATAAATTAATAGTTGTACAATAGTATGTGAGAACAAGGTGGTTTAGAGGGTTTAAGATAAAATGTAAATAACCGTTTTTACGGGTAAATTTAAACATATATTGTTCGGGGAGAAAATGATAAAAGAGATATATTTTGCTGGTGGATGTTTTTGGGGGTTAGAAAAGTTTTTCGGTTTAGTAGATGGTGTTATATCAACCGAAGTTGGATATGCTAATGGAGAAACTTTAAATCCTACTTATGAGCAAGTATGTAATGACTCTGGACATGCAGAAACCGTGAAGGTTATATACAACTCATCCGTTATCACTTTAACTAAATTACTTCAAAAGTTTTTCTTAGTCATTAATCCATATTCTATAAATAGACAAGGTGGAGATATTGGAGTTCAATATAGAACAGGTGTGTATTTTGTTGATGATTTAGACTACGAGGTTATTAAACTCTTTATTGACTTAGAACAAGCAAAAACCGATAAAAAAATAGTTGTGGAAGTAGTAAAGCTCAAAAACTATTATCAAGCAGAAGAATATCACCAAAAATACTTAGATAAAAATCCTTTTGGATATTGTCATTTAAAAAAGGCAGATTTTGAAAAGGCAAGAAACTAAATTAGATATAAAAACACATGAAAAGGAGGCAAATATGAAAGCAAGAATAGGAATTAGACCAATCATTGATGGGAGATGGGGTGGTGTAAGAGAGGCACTAGAAGAACAGACCATGAAAATGGCTCAAAATGCTAAAAAACTAATAGAGGATAACATCCGTTATGCAGATGGTACTCCTGCTGAGGTCGTTATTTCACCTTGTACAATAGGTGGTGGTAAAGAAGCTGCTATTTGTGAAGACTTTTTTGCAACACAAAATGTAGTTGCAACTCTTTCTGTAACACCTTGTTGGTGCTATGGTAGTGAAACTATGGATTTAAATCCTTTAACTATCAAAGCAGTTTGGGGATTAAATGCAACTGAAAGACCGGGTGCTGTATATTTAGCAGCTGTTATGGCAGCGCATAATCAAAGGAATTTACCAGCATTTGCTATATACGGTAAAGACGTGCAAGAAGCAGATGATTATACCATTCCAGAAGATGTTAAAGAAAAGATTTTAAGATTTAGCAGATGTGCTTTAGCTGTAGGGCAAATGCGCAATAAGGCATATGTAGCACTAGGCAGTGTATGTATGGGAATAGGTGGTAGCTTTTTAGATCCACAATTTATGCAGGATTATTTTGGTATTAGAGCTGAATGGGTGGATATGATAGAAATAATTAGAAGAGTTGAAAAGAATATCTACGATAAAGATGAATATGAAAAAGCACTAGCTTGGGCTAAAAAACATTGCAAGATAGATAGAGATAGAAATTTAGATGAATGGAAATCAACCTTAGAAGTTGCAGATACTAAAGAAGAGCAACAGAAAAAATTCGAATTCACCATAAAAATGACTTTGATTATTAGAGATATAATGCTTGGGAATGACAAGCTTGATGATATAGGTTGGCACGAAGAAGCTCTGGGTAGAAATGCTATAGCAGGTGGATTCCAAGGACAACGCCAATGGACTGATTTTATGCCTAACGCTGACTTTACGGAGTCTATACTAAATACAACATTTGATTGGAATGGGAAAAGAGAGCCTTTCATATTAGCTACTGAAAACGATGTATTAAACGGAATGAGTATGCTCCTTATAAAACTAATTACAGGAAGAGCTGCAGTGTTTAGTGATGTTCGTACATACTGGTCACCAGAAGCACTAGAAAGAGTTAGTGGATATAAACCTACTGGCAAAGCTAAAAATGGCTTTATTCACTTAATTAACAGCGGAGCTTCTGCACTTGATGGAAGTGGATGTTCAAAAGATAAAGATGGAAACCCTGTTATGAAGAGCTGGTGGGATGTAACTGAAAAAGACCAAAAAGCTATGTTAGACAGCACTTTATGGGCACCATCCAACAAAGGATATTTTAGAGGTGGTGGATTTTCAAGTAAGTTTAGTACTGATGTAGAAATGCCTGTCACCATGATTAGAATTAACATGATAGGCAACATGCCTACATTACAAATTGCAGAAGGTTGGACTGTGAACATTCCAAAAGAAGTAACGATACAACTTTGGGAAAGGACTGACCCAACTTGGCCTTGCACATGGTTTGCACCAAGGATAAATGATGAAAACGCATTCAAATCCGTTTATGATGTTATGGCTAATTGGGGAGCAAATCACGGAGCCTGGACATATGGACATTTAGGTAAGGATTTAATTACACTTGCAAGCATGTTAAGAATACCAGTATCCTTGCATAATATTGAAGATAAGGACATTTATCGTCCACATGCTTGGGGTGGCTTTGGTACTAAAGACTTAGAAGGTGCCGATTATAGAGCATGCAAACAATATGGTCCAATATACGGAAAAAGATAATTAAGTAAAAAGCCTGCCTTACAAGGCGGGCTTCAACATGAGTAGGAATAAAGTTACATTTATGCTTGCTGGTATAATCTGTTTTTAATAAAAACATTACAGGCAAGCCTAGAATAAATATGTGGCTAGCTAAAAAAATAGGAGTAAGGAGAAGGATGAATAACCAAGAAACGAAGCAATCAGTACTAGATACAATGAACAGGGTGTATAGAAACACATTAACCACAACAAGTGGTGGTAACATCAGTGCAATTTCAGATGAAGGTGTAATATATATCACTCCAAGCTCTATTGATAAAGGTGGATTAACTATAGACGATATAGTTGAAGTGTTACCATCTGGAAAGATAAATGGGAAACATAAACCATCAATTGAGTTGCCCTTTCACTCTAATATATACAAATTAAGACCAGATATCAAAGGGGTGGTCCACGCTCACGCACCAGAGGTTGTTGCATATGCAATAGCTCGTAAATCTCCAAGTAGTAAAATAGCTCCAATATACAATAAAATATTAGGTGATATATCAGATTCGAGATATGAAATTCCAGGTTCTTTAGAGCTTGGCGATATTGTTAAAGAAGAATTTGAAAAAGGCTTTTATACAGTAATGATGGATAGCCATGGAGCAACAGTAGGTGGCACTGATTTAAATGATGCATATATAAAATATGAAGCACTAAATGATTGTGCAGACACTATGTTAAATGCTGCAATGCTAGGTGGAGTTAATACTGTTGATGACTTTGTAAGTTACTCTAAAACTACTGGTACGTATACTTGTAATATAACGGACGAAGATAGAGAAATAGCAAGAGATCTTTCTAAACTTTTAAAGCGTAGTTTTAAGCAAAGGTTAGTTTCATCATATTCAGGCACTCTTGCAAGCAAAAACTCCATTGGAGAAATTATTATTAACCCAGACAATGTTAGCCGAGAAGATATTACCGAAAATGATTTTATTAAATATAAAGATGGTAAGTTTAGTAAGACACTAGGTGGAAAGGAAATAGATTCCCAAAATATAGTTTCATATATAGCCTTGATAGAAGAAATTTTTGTATCCAATGAATGCGCTAAAACAGTATTTATATCAACCCCTAATGCAATAATGGGCTTTGCAGTTGCTAAAAAATTATTTAACAGTAGGTTAATTCCTGAAACATATATAATGTTAAAAGATGTAGCTCAAGTAGCACATGGTAAAACTAAAGAGGAAATAGCCTTTATGATTTCTAGAGAATGTCCTAGTCTTGTAATCGATAATGAATGTGTAATTACCATTGGAAAAAATCCAATCAAAGCTTTTGATAGGATGGAAGTAATTGAATTCTCTGCTAGGTCAGTAATTAAAGCGAAACAGATTGCAGAAATTGTCCCCATAAATCAACAAGAAGTTGATGACATAAATAGGGTTTTTGATGGTTGGTAGATATAAAATATAAATGGTAGGAATATAGTATGACCGGGTGTAAAAAACATATAGCCATTGATTTTGGAAGTTCATCAGTAAGAGTGATGCTAATTGAAAGTGATTCAACTTTTCAAGAGTTATATAGGTTTTCTCATAGCCCAGTCTTGATAGGTGGCACATATAGATGGGATGTTGAAAATCTATTTTTGCATGTAAAAACAGCAATTGATACCACATTAGAAAAACAGAAGATTTCATCTATTGGTATTTGTAGTTGGGGCGTTGATTATGGCCTTATCCGTAGCGATGGTACTCTACTAGATTTACCAATAAGTTATAGAGATTCAAGAACAGAAAAGATAATAGATGGTAGTGATTTAAAGAGAGCTTTTTTTAAGTCTGGGATATATCCACTAAAAATTAATACAAACTTTCAACTAATGGCAGATTTAAAAGAGGGTCGATATAACATAGACGACAATCTCAAATTCGTTATGATGGCAGATTTATTTGCATACTATTTAACGGGTAAAATTTTTGTAGAACAAACAAATGCATCGACTACAGGTCTACTTTCTCTAACTGGCAAATCTTGGGACTATAATCTCATAAAAGAAGTAGGGCTCAAAAAAGAAATGTTCCCAGAATTAATTTACCCTGGTGAGTTGATTGGGAAGTATAAAGGCGTGGATGTCTTAGCGGTGTGTAGTCACGATACCGCATCGGCTATACATGCTATGGATGGTTTAGATGAGGAAACAGTTTTTATATCCAGCGGAAGCTGGGTATTGATTGGCGTAGTACTTAAAGAGCCTTTAGTGACAGAAGAAGTTTTTAATAGTAATTTTACTAATGAAAGAGGCTATGGTAATAGCGTATTACTCCTAAACAACATGAATGGTCTGTTTGTAATTCAACGCCTAGTAGCAGAAAATAAAGAGTTAACATATAAAGAAATAGATAAAAATATTGGCTCTGCAAAAAATTTAGGACGCCTTAATTTAATGGCACTTGATAAACCTAGCGACATGAAAACTCAAATGTTAAATCAACTAGGTTTAGTAGATGCAGACTTGTTCGATCTAGCAAAGACATTTTATGACGCCTTGATTCAAGAAATACGAGATAAGATACATTTGATTGAGAAACTTACTTGTAGAACAATAACAAAAATTACGTTAACTGGGGGACTTTCAAAAGTCCCATATGTAATGGAAAAATTACAAAATCTTTATCCAAATGGTATTAAAATATCATCTAATGAAGGTGCTATAGTAGGAATTGCCAAAATTTTAAATAGCCATCATTAATGCTAATTACTTGGAGATGAATATATACAAAATAGTTGCTAACCATTTACGCTAGTTAAATTCAAATAACATTATTATACGAGAGCATAAAAGTAGTGTTTCGTAGTGTAGACAATAGCGTGCGAAATACTGGATATAAGGGTTAATGCAGTTGTTATTACTAATTACTTAGGAGATATAAAAGTAGTGTTTCAAAAAGGACAGATAATAGAAGTCGACATAACTGACATAGGAGTTAATGCAGAGGGCATTGCTCATTTAAATGATTACACTATATTTGTTCCCTTTGCTCTAGTAGGGGAAAAAGTAAGGGCAGAAATAGTCCATATTCCATCTTCTAAATCCATTGTTTTTACCAAACTAGTTGAAGTTATATCCAAATCAGAGCATAGGGTAGAACCTATATGCAAATATTTTTCAGAGTGTGGTGGTTGTGATTATTTACACTTAGATTACGAAGAGCAATTAAAATATAAACAAAATTCAGTAATAAATACGCTATCTAAAATGGTAAAAACGCCTTTTGATGTAGCTACGGTCGTTCCATCAATTCCCAATATTGGTTATCGAAATAAAGTTCAACTACCGTTTGGAGTAGTTAAAGGAAAAGTCGTACTTGGCTTTTATAAAAAAGGATCAAACGATATTTGTCCAATAGATGAATGCTTGCTACACGGTACGTGGTTAACGCCGATTATTAAAGCTACACTAGATTATGTTCGCGATAATAAAATCCGAGTGTACTACAAAGGAAAGGGACTTTTAAGACATTTAGTTATTAGAAATATTGGTGGTAATTTTTGTGTAACATTAGTCTCCACTAGTAAGAATTTACCTAATATTAATGATTTTTATGATGCGCTAAACAAGATAAATGATAATACAAGTTTGTATATAAATATCAATAAAGAGCCTACAAATGTAATCATGGGAAATGAGACTTTTGAGGTAAATAATACCCCTCAAGCACTGTCGATAATGGGCATAAAAACAAGCTTAAATCCACTATCGTTTTTCCAAGTTAATGATTATATAAGAGAAAAGCTTTATGAAGATGTAATTAAAATAATCAACCCATCCAAAAATACAGTGATAATTGATGCGTATAGTGGTGTGGGTATTATGGGAGCAATAATGGCTAAATCTGGAGCCCTAATCATAAATATTGATGAAGTTCCTGAAGCCATTAGTGATGCTGATAATTTATACATGTCTAATGGAATTGCTGATAAAGCATGTAATATTTGTGGAGATAGTGCAGTTATTTTACCTAGATTAGCAAAAACCCTTTTAGAGAAAAACTCTCACTCACCATTAAACGTTCCCAGTGAGGCTATTGTGCCAAAAGACGCAGATGAGATTATTCGAAACGTAGCGTCAATAATCCATACGGATAGCGATGTTGTGGTTCTACTAGATCCACCAAGGAAAGGTGTTTCTGAAGAAGTAATAACAGCTATTAAAATGTTGCAAGAGGTTTATTCAAACTTTAGAGTAGTATATATTTCCTGTAACCCAGCCACCCTCGCAAGAGACTTATCGAAACTAACTGAGTTTATGAGCATAGACTCAATTGTCCCATATGATATGTTTGCTCAAACAAAACATGTTGAGACTGTAGCAAAGTTGTCAAATTTGATGTCGTTGAGCAGATAAGAGTTGAGAAAAGTTGAGAAAAGTTGAGAAGCCTTAATAAATCCAGGTTGTTATTAAGCGTGTAATATATAAATGCTCCTAAGTTATAGAAAGTATTTTTTGTCCCATTCTATTTTTGAAATATGAAATTCCAGTTGTAATCGTGCTTACTAAACATTATAATGTAAGCACAAATACAACAAGAGGGCACTATGGATTATGCAAAACAAATAGAAGATAAAATGAAAAAAGCAGGTGGAGTTATTACTAGTAAAGAAGTAAGTGACTCCAATATTCCTACTATCTATCTTACACGAATGGAAAAAGCTGGTGAAATCATTCGAGTGGACCGAGGAATATACATCCTCCCTGATGGAGATTATGATGAATATTACTTTTTTCAAAAGAGGTTTAAAGTTGCTATATTTTCCTATGCATCTGCTCTGTACCTTCATCAATTTACAGACATTATTCCTGAGCAAAAAGAAATTACTGTGTATAAAGGATATAATCCACACCGTATAAGTGATAATGTAAAAATTCACTATGTAACAAAACCAATATATGATTTGGGAGTTACGGAACGTGAAACTATCTTTGGGAATTCTGTAAAAGTCTATGATATGGAAAGAACTATTTGTGATTTGGTTAAAAGCAGAAACGAAATGGAGACAGAACTTTTTTCTAAAACTATCAACCAATATGTTCGTGATAGAAACAAGGATTTGCATAAGCTATATGAGTATTCCAAGAAGATGAAGATATATGAAAAAGTAAAAGAAATTTTAGATATTGTTTGTTAGTGAAGTTAGCGGTTTACAACTAACGCATTTTACATAGGCTTTACAAAGCGTTTATTGTAATAGTTAGGTTGTAGTGATAATATTTTAATATAAACTACAAGGAGAAAGTAATGGTTGAAGGGTTAAAGGTTATAAATCTTAAAAAGACATTTAAACTGTCAGCAAAACAACAAAAGCTTGAAAAGACCAAAGATAAGGTGCGAAAAGCTGTTGATGGGCTATCTTTTGAAGCATACAAGGGAGAAATCTATGGGCTTCTTGGTCCTAATGGTGCTGGTAAAACCACTACTCTTAGAGTTATAGCAACTCTAATAAAACCTGATGAGGGTGATGTAATTATTGATGGACTAAGTGTAGTAAAGGATGCTGGGAAGGTGAGAGGTAAGATAGGCTTTTTAACCAGTGATATGAAATTAGAAGCATTTTTCACTCCTAATTATCTATTTGATTTTTTCGCTAGTTTGTATGGGATGGGCGAGGAAAAAACTAAGAGTAGGAAAGATAAACTTTTTAAAATGTTTGGCATTGATAAATTTGCAGAAGTAAAGGTGTCTGACCTTTCCTCAGGTATGAAGCAAAAAACATCTCTTGCTATATCTATACTACACGATCCTGATGTCATAGTTTTTGATGAACCTACTAATGGCTTAGATGTTACAACTGCTAAAACAGTAACTGACTTTTTAATTGGGATGAAAGAAGAAGGTAAAACTATAATTTTATCCTCGCATGTATTGTCTTTGATTGAAAAGGTATGTGATAGAGTTGGCATCATAATGAAAGGCAAGATGGTGGTTGAAGGAAGGGTGGATGAGTTAATCAAAGAAAAGGACTTAGAAACCATTTTTATAGAAAAATCTAAGGAGGTGGAGAACGATGAAAAATGTGCTGACAATAATTAAAAAAGAATTAAAAAGATTCTTCACCGACCCTAGGATGATTTTGGCATTAGTATTGCCTGGCATAATAATGATGGTTATGTATACTGCAATCGGCGCAATAATTGAAAGCGTACAAAAAAAGACAACTTACGCAATAATTACGGTAAATAAGCCTGAAACGGTGGCAAGTTCTGAATTTTCACTTGGTTTAGATGCTTTTCATAAAAGTTTACCAGGGAATGTGGTGGACATTGGAGATACTAACAAAGAGTATGTTTTAGAGCAAATTGAAAAAGGAGATGTGGATTTACTGGTTGTATACGAAGATGATTTCTGGAACGCGGTTGAGGCATATAATTCAGCTGTCCCAGGTGCCATTGCTCCTAAAGTTGAATTGTATTTTAATTCAAGTAAGGAAAAGTCGTCTCAAGTTTACAGTATGTATTCAAGGTTCCTAGATGACCTTGAAACTAAGATGATAGATGTTAATAAATTTGATATAGATTTAAAAGATACTGCAAAACCCACAGATTTAGGTATTATGCTAATAAGTATGATTTTACCTGGTATGTTAGTTATCTTTTTATCAACTGGTTCAATGAGTGTTGTAACCGAGTCTATTGCAGGTGAAAAGGAAAGAGGCACTATAGCTGCACTTTTAGTGACGCCAATTAAAAGAAGTGAGCTTGCTTTAGGTAAAGCAACTGCACTTAGTATAGCTTCGCTAGCTAGTGGACTATCTAGTTTTATAGGTATGATAGTTTCACTTCCTTCTATGATGGCTGGGGTGGAGCTTGAAATGAGTATGTATTCGGTAGGCGACTATTTTGCTGTTTTTGCTATTTTGATTGCTACTGTTATGCTAGTAACGATAATTATGTGTATGCTTTCTGCTATGGCAAAAAGTGTTAAAGAAGCAACTGGTTTTACTGGTCCTATTATGCTAGTGGTAGTAGCTGCTGCATTCCCAACAATGTTAGGGATGGTATCTTCAACCAATTTAGCACTGACACTTATTCCTATATTTAATTCAGTTCAATGTTTAGCACAAATTCTATCTAAAAACTTTAATGTCGGATATTTCATTATGACACTTGTTATGAATTTAGTTTATACCGTACTTGGTGTGTTTGTGCTTGGTAAAATGTTTAATAATGAAAAGATTATGTTTAGGCAATAGTACACTTTTTATGGTTTAGTCATTAAATAATGGGCTGTTAAAAAAACTAACAGCCCATTTTAGTGTGATGAATAAAATTAAAAAATTAGTTATCGTCTTGTTTTGTTTCAGTAGAAACTTTAGGATATACATCCGTATTTATAAAAATCATAATAAGCATTGCAAGGCAAATGGGCACTATTTCAACAAGACCATTTTTGTTATTTGGCAAAAAGAATATACTGATAACTAGCCCTACAAGTAAAGTTACAAATGCAATAAATGTAGTCAAAAAGTACTTGTATTTTTTTCTTTCAAGAAGTAGATAAATGCAAATGGATACTGCAAAGAAAACGCCAAAAAGCAGTGCGCCTGACCAGTGCCCAATTACTTGGAAAGTAGTTTGAACATCAACAACTTCGTTAAATTCGATTGAGGGTATAAGCGTGCATATTGTTAAACATAGGGCACCAATGTATGCACATATGTTACCCGCTTTCCCAGCTTTTGTATTAATAAACCCATCGCGGTTATATGCGTAGTTGATGTTTAATATGAGTGATAAATTTGTAACAATTCCAAAGAACACAAATAGCGTAGGGAATCGTCCTGGTAATGTTGATCTGCCTATCATACTGATAGTATGTGTGATTGGATTTCCGCCTACTGCATAACTTAAGCCTATGCCATATATTAGGGCATAAATTAGGGCAAAAATCATAGAGCCGATGACTACCTTTTTGTTGTCTACTAATTTTGCTAAAAATGACTTGTTTTCCATCTAATAATCTCCTCCCCTTGAGTAACACTTTTTCTATTATACAACAAATTTTATGACTTGTTTAGGAAGAATGTTATGTGTTGAAATAAAACAATATAAAAATTAATTCTCATTTAATTGTAAGGTTTTGATCGGAATTTGCATTTAAGTTGAATAATAGTTGCAAGGTGGTTAATTTTATTTCCAAGCTAGTGATGTTTTATTGATGTTTCTGTTTATGAAGGTTACACGGCTTGATTATGATAGGCATAAACATATTAACTTAGATACACTTTAGTAGAGGCTTAAGTTTTATTTAACTTGTTTAAATACGCATTAATGTGCAATACTTTACCTATGGTTAAAAATAGGCAGAGAAAAAAAATAGGTAAGGTTGGAATAGCCATAATAATAATTTCGGTTATTATTTTAACCAGCGGTTTAGGTTTTACTCTTTGGTACTATACGGAGATGATAAGGCATAAACCAACAGAGTCTGTTTTAGGTGAACGGTTTGGAAGTTTTGGGTATGCTCCCATAACGATGGGGGAAAATGCATATTTTGAGAATTTTTCTAGTAGGTTTGATACATATTCCACTGAAATAAATGCTGGTATGTCGATAGATTCATCTCCCGATCAGAAGAAGTTAGCTGCGTATATACTTTATAGAATAGGGTGTCTTGCTAATGATACGGCATTATTTAATGCAAGACATGTACTGGGCAGTGGCGTGGCTACGGGAATTATAGGTAATGAATTTATGGAAGATGTAGAAGTAAGTGGGAAAATTAATATTAGTTCCTCTTATTACAATTTAATGTGGCCACAAAATAAAAATGCAACATTTGAAGAAAAAATAAAGTCCTCCAAATATCTAGTGTCGGAAGAATATACACAAATACCTGCAGATGGTGTGTCGGCAAGCTCTGATGCAATTGTAGATTTAGGGGAGCCGCTACTTAGAAAAACACTTCCTTTTGCAAGACGAGCTATTACCACGCCAGAATATTGCGTGATTTGTCATGGCGAACCATCTTCGGCGGTTATTACTGCAAGTGGTACTACAGCTAATTTTGAAAGCCGGACAAAATACGAAGTTACAAAAACTGAAGAGGCTCAAGAAGAGAGCAAGTTTGTGCGCCACTATAGTGATGATTTTTTTGATGAGTATGGTTTAAATGCTAAAGACGCATCACTGTTTTTAATTAATTTAGAAACGATAAAGGGCGAAACAGTAGAGATAACAAAACATACGGGTAAGGATTTAAATGAAAAAGATGTTCCATATTATACCGTATGGTTTGACATCGATTGTGATACAAATAAAGGCACAGAAAATAGTGCAACATACTTTGCAGAACAGTTTTACACAGCGATGACTCCCGATATATTTAAAAGTTTTCTAAGCAACTACTCTCTGTTATATTCTGGGCTCAAGATTGGATTTTCCATATTTCAAACGGGATATTTTAGAACATTTGAGACTGAAGAACAGTGGGAGATGAAAGGACTAGCGTCGTTTATTATAAAAGTGAATGCAAGTGTACTTTCTAACAACAAAACAACAGAATATTTTTCCTATGATTATGATACCGTGTGGCAAGGTTTTTCTAATAGGTATTTTGGCGACAATGAACACGTTAATTTACCTAGAAAAGAACTGCCATTTTATGAAACCCTGAAAGGTTTTGAGCCTCAAGAATATGGAACATATAGATAGTGTATAGGCTGGCTTGGAATAAACGGTTTAATTACTAATTTATGAAACCATCGAAGATTTTGAGCCTCAAGAATACGGGACATACAGATAGATTTATTCGGTATTAGCTATTTAATTAGGCTAGAAAAGAGTTGTTTTTATGAAATTTCAAAGAGTCTGATCGAAAAGAATGTGAGATGTATAGATAAAAAGTGAGAGCAATGTAGTATAATAAAAATGCAGTGAAATTTAAATCACAAGCGAGACTTTATATGAAAAAATTTCTACTAGTTGTAGTGTGCGTTTTTATATTTACCTTGATACCACTTGGTTGTACTAAAAATACAACGCAAGAGTATGGTGTGTTTTTAGGGATAAATGAAGATGAAATAGAAAAACTAGAGCCATATAATCTTGTAGTTATTGAGCCAACTGAATTTTCTGTAGAAAAAATTAATAATCTAAAATCCAGTGGGAAAACGGTATATGGATATTTAAACGTTGGTGCGGTAGAGGAATATAGACCATATTTTAGTAGATTTCAAGATCTGTATCTTGGAGTTTATGATGATTGGCCAGATGAAAGATGGGTAGATGTTGCCGCTTCTAGTTGGCAAGAATTTATAACTAACGAGTTAGGTAAAGAATATGCTTTAATGGGTTTTGACGGGCTTTTTTTAGATAATTTTGATGTGTATTATCATTATCAAACAGATGAAATATTTAATTCGCTTTGCATAATTTTGGAAGGACTAAAAAGTTACAATTTAACTCTTGTTATAAATGGTGGTGACACTTTTGTTAAAAGAGCAATTCAAGAGGATAAAACTTCTTTATTTGATGGCGTTAATCAGGAAACGGTTTTTACATCTATTGATTTTGAAAATAATAGTTATGGGATACAAACGCCTGAAGAAACTAGATATTTTAAAGAATATCTTACGAAGGTTAAAAACTGTGGCTTAAAGGTTTATTTACTTGAGTATGGCGCAAGTGAAAAGCTTTCTAAGAAGATTGATACATACTGTAAAGAAAATGGCTTTATTTGGTACAATGCCAAAGATATTGAGCTGAAATGATGGGCTATGAGTTTTGCCAACTATGTTATTATTAGAACAAATTTTTATATCATTAAATAAATATTTAAATATTTAAACTTTAGTTGAGAGAAGTGATAATAAATTGTTGACAGTAAATGCTTTAATATGTTAACTTCTATGTATTATTACTTTTATAGGGGCAAACAATGTTTGAATTAGGCTCAACTATAATTATTTTAGGCATTAATGTCGTCCTACTTTTAGATAGGACTATTTGCTGTTTGCCTAAGGTAAGGTAGAAGTATTAATACTAAAAACTCGAAACCCTCGGCAAACAGCTAGAGGGTTTTTTAATATCCAAACGGTTTTTATGGGTATTAAAGGCGATAAATAATAAAATAAATGCAAGGAGAAATGCATATGAAGTTAACTGGCGCAGAAATTGTAATGAAAGTACTTCTTGAAAAAGATGTGGATACTGTGTTTGGCTACCCAGGTGGAGCTGTTCTCAATATCTATGACGAATTATATAAGTACAGCGATAAAATTCACCATGTTACAACCTGTCACGAACAGGGTGCAGCTCATGCTGCTGATGGATATGCAAGAGCAACAGGGAAAACTGGTGTTGTTTTTGCTACCTCTGGACCTGGAGCTACAAACTTAGTAACGGGTATTGCAACAGCATATTTAGACTCTACACCACTAGTTGCAATTACTGGGAATGTTGCTACTGCATTTATAGGTAGAGATAGTTTCCAAGAGGTTGACATTTGTGGTGTGACCATGCCCATAACCAAGCATAATTTCATGGTAAAAGACATAAATAAACTTGCTGATGTGCTAAGAGAAGCTTTTAGATATGCAAGAGTAGGAAGACCGGGGCCCGTGCTTGTAGACATACCAAAGGATGTACAAACCGCAGTTGCGGATTATGAGCCAGCTGAAAAAGCTACCCCCGTCAAAAGACATAAAAACGGTCAAAAGGCATTTGAAGCAGCTCTAGAATTAATTACAAATAGTAAAAAGCCTTTTATTTATGCTGGTGGTGGAGTTGTTTCCGGGAATGCTAGTAAAGAACTTGAAAAATTTGCAAATTTACTTGATGCCCCTATAGGAAGCTCAATGATGGGGATATCTGGCATAAGTGTTGACAATCCTAGATATCTTGGTATGGCAGGCATGCACGGTAAGTTTTGCTCGACGAAAGCGTTAGCAGAAGCTGATCTCATCATAGCAATTGGCGCAAGATTTTCAGATAGGGCGACTGGTAATAAGAAAAAATTTGCTGATGGTAAAAAGGTTATACATATAGACATTGACCCTGCTGAAATAGGCAAAAACATACCAGTATATGTGTCCTTAATTGGCGATGTTAAAGAAGTTTTAGTTAAACTTATGAAGATGCTTCCAGAAATGAATAGGCCGGAATGGGAAAATGAAGTGCGTTTAATTAGAGATTGCCCCGATTCTAGATTGGAAATGGAAAAAGGCAAACTAACACCTCAAGCAGTAATAGAAGCTGTTAATAGAAATGTTAAAGCACATACTCCAATTGTTACCGATGTAGGACAACATCAAATGTGGGTAGCTCAATATTACAAATTTAGAAAACCAAGAACGTTTTTAACATCAGGTGGACTTGGCACTATGGGATTTGGTTTAGGTGCTGCAATTGGTGCGACTATTGGAACGGGCAAAAGAACAGTGCTTTTCACATCGGATGGTGGTTTCCATATGAACTTAAATGAAATGGCGACTGTTGTAAGTAATAACCTACCAGTAACAATCATAGTACTTAATAACAATGCACTTGGTATGGTTAGACAATGGCAAACTATCTTTTTCGACAAAAGGTATTCTAATACTTCACTAGCAAGAAAGACTAATTATGTAAAACTAGCAAATGCGTTTGGCATACCAGCTAAAAGAGTAGATAATTTAGAGGATATGGAAAAAGTCATTAAAAAATCCGTATCTGGCAAAAGTCCTTTCTTAGTAGAAGTAATGATAGATGAAGATGAAAGAGTGTTACCAATGATTCCACCAAACGGAACAATTGATGACATAATACTAAGGTAATACACCAATCGTGATAAAAAGATGGAATGATAATCCGTCAAACTGGAACTGATAAGCAGTATAAATTAAAAGAGTATCACAAAGTACGCTAAAAGAAATTATTGATAACAAAGAAAATAAAACATAGATTGTAATAAATAATGGAGAAAGAAAAATGAGAGAAATAGGCGAAAACGAAGAAAGATTTTTAATGTCGTTACTAGTAAGAAACGAAGCTGGAGTTTTGACTAGAGTTGCCTCACTATTTGGAAGAAGAGGTTTTAATATAGACTCACTTTCAGTTGGTGAAACATTAGATTCTAAGATTTCCAGAATAACAGTTATTGCAACTGGCGATGAGTATGTAAAAGAACAAATAAAATTACAACTCCAAAAGCTTCACGATGTCATTACTGTGGAAATTTTAAATATGAAAAACGCAGTTATGAGAGAGCTTATGTTAATAAAGGTCAGAGTCCCCCAAGGAAAAAGAGCGGAGATTTTGGAGGCGACTTCAATATTTAGAGCTAAGGTTGTCGATATAACAAGAGAATCATTGACGCTTGAAGTTACAGGAGACTCTTCAAAATGCAATGCGTTTTTAGAATACATGATTCCATTTGGCGTTGTTGAACTTTGTAGGACTGGTCTAACTGCTGTTGCTAGAGGTGGCGAGAGTTTGGAAGACCATAAACTGATAGTGTAATTTTGTAGCTATGGATACAAAGAGATTGCTATATACTTTTAAATAGTAAAATCTCAAGTAAAAACAATATAAGGAATAAAGAGGTTTACCTCAAGATATAAGGAGAGAAAAAATGGCAAAGATTTATTATGAAAAAGATTGTGATTTAAACAATTTGAAAGGAAAGACTGTAGCCATTATCGGTTACGGCAGTCAAGGACACGCACATGCGCTTAACTTAAGTGACAGTGGTGTCAATGTGGTTGTTGGACTATATGAAGGTTCAAAATCTAAAGCTAAGGCTGAAGCAAGAGGACTAAAAGTTCTAAATACCGATGAAGCAGTTAAAATTGCTGACGTAGTTATGATTTTAGTTAACGATGAAAAGCAAGCCTCACTATATGAAAAAGACATTAAACCATATTTAAGAGAAGGTATGGCAATTGCATTTGCACATGGCTTTAACATTCATTTTAAGCAAATTGTACCACCAGCAAATATTGATGTAATCATGATTGCACCAAAAGGCCCTGGTCATACAGTCAGAAGTGAATTTGTTGATGGCAAAGGCGTTCCTTGTTTAGTAGCTGTCTATCAAGATTTTACTGGTAAAGCTAAAGACATAGCCTTAGCATATGCAAAAGGTATTGGTGGTTCTAGAGCTGGTATTTTGGAAACAACATTCAAAGAAGAAACTGAAACCGATCTTTTTGGTGAGCAAGTAGTTCTATGTGGTGGTGTTGCAGAGCTTATGAAAGCTGGTTTTGACACGCTTGTTGAAGCTGGATATCAACCAGAAAGCGCATATTTTGAATGCTTACACGAAATGAAGTTAATAATCGACTTAGTGGTTGCTGGCGGTCTTTCATTTATGAGATATAGTGTTAGCGATACAGCTGAATATGGTGGATATAAAGTTGGTAATCGTATAATTACCGATGAAACCAGAAAAGAAATGAAAAAGGTGTTAAGCGAGATTCAAAGTGGCAAATTTGCTAAAGGTTGGATCGATGAAAACAAAACTGGCAGACCATACTTTGCAAAGGTAAGGGAAGAAGAGAAAAACCACCAAATTGAAAAAACTGGTGCATATCTTCGTGAGAACATGACTTGGCAAAAAAGAGATTATAAAGAGTAATCTAAATTTTTGCCTGTGTGGTTTAAACCTTAAAAGGCTTAAATACCATAATCACCTATAGCTAAACCTAGCTAGTAAATATTAAATTCGTTGCCTGAATAGACTGTCGAAATGGTTGCGTATTGAAAAATAGAGGTAAAAACCAATCCGTTACTAGACAGGCTGTTGACACGGAGGCGTACTAAAAATAGAGATAAAAATTAATAGCCTGTCGAAACAGAACCTTATTAACAACAGAATAGGGATAGAAAATTAAATTCGTTGCCTAAATAGACTGTTGAAACGGTATCATATTAAAAAAAAGAGGTTAAGAAAATGAGATCAGATAACATTAAAAAAGGTGCAGAAAAAGCTCCGTCTAGATCATTACTTAAAGCTGATGGACTGGTGGATGAGCAAATTAGAAGACCAATAATTGGTATAGTTAACTCATTTAATGAAATTGTGCCAGGGCACATTCATTTATCCACAATATCTAGGGCAGTTAAAGACGGTGTGCTTGCCGCTGGTGGAACTCCACTAGAATTCAATACTATCGGTGTCTGTGATGGCATTGCCATGGGCCATGAAGGCATGAAATACTCCTTATGCACAAGAGAAATAATAGCTGATAGTGTAGAGTGTGTAGTCAAAACACATAGTTTTGATGCTTTAGTTTTTATCCCTAGCTGTGACAAGATTGTTCCTGGGATGCTTCTTTCTGCAATTCGCCTCAACTTACCTTCTATATTTGTATGTGGAGGACCTATGTTATCTATACCAGATAGTCAAGGGAATTTTCTTGATTATAACAGTGTATATGAAGCACTTGGTGCCTTTAAAGGTGGCTTTATAGACCAAGATGAACTCGATAAGGTAGAAAATAATGCTTGTCCTACATGTGGCTCGTGTGCAGGAATGTTTACTGCAAATTCTATGAATTGCTTAACAGAAGCAATAGGAATATCGCTACCAACAAACGGAACAACTCCAGCAGTTTACTCCGAAAGAATACGCCTTGCCAAACTTACAGGCATGAAAATTATGGAACTACTTGAAAAAGACATAAAAGTTCTAGATATCATAAATGAAAAGTCCATTAAAAATGCACTAGTTATGGATATGGCGCTAGGATGTTCTACTAACACAGTACTACATCTTGCTGCAATGTGTATGGAGATGGGAAAGCCACTTGACCTAAAATTCATAAATGAAGTAAGCGAGTCTGTTCCAAACCTATGCAAACTTGCGCCAAGCGGAGTTCATCATTTACAAGACTTACATCGTGCTGGTGGCATACAAGCTGTTTTCAAAGAGTTAGATAAAATTAATGTTGTTAATAAATCCTGTCTAACTGTGACAGGGAAAACTGTAGGAGAAAACATAGAAAAAGTTAAAGTGCTTGATAATACAGTCATTAAGTCAGTTGAAAAGCCATACGCAAAAACAGGGGGCTTAGCCGTTTTATTTGGAAACATTGCTCCTAACGGTTCTGTGGTGAAAAGAAGTGCAGTAAGACCAGAAATGCTTAAATTTACTGGAAGAGCAAGAGTTTTTGATAGTGAAGAAGATGCAATAGCTGCAATTTATGGTAAAAAAATAAATAAAGGCGATGTCGTAGTAATTAGGTATGAAGGACCAAAAGGTGGACCTGGAATGCGAGAAATGTTATCGCCAACTTCAGCTATCGTTGGTATGGGATTAGATGCAGATGTTGCCCTCATTACCGATGGAAGATTCTCCGGTGCAACGAGAGGCGCAGCTATCGGGCATATATCCCCAGAAGCTAGAGAAGGTGGTCCAATTGCATATGTAAAAGAAGGAGACAAAATAATAATCGATATAAATAACTATTCCATAAATTTAGATGTATCTGATGAAGAATTAGAAAATAGAAAAAAGAGTATGAAATTAAAGCCAGAAGCTAACCTTAAGGGATACTTACGTAGGTATGAAAAACTCGTATCTTCAGCAGACAAAGGAGCATCATTTAATATATAAATAAAACTTAAACTTTAAGGAAGGAAATCAACATGAGAAAAATACAGATTTTTGATACTACATTAAGAGACGGAGAGCAAGCACCTAGCTGCAGTATGCACATTACAGAAAAAATTGATGTAGCTTTAGCATTAGAAGCACTAGGCGTAGACATAATAGAAGCAGGGTTTGCAGCTAGTTCACAAGGAGACTTTGAATCAGTTAAGGCAATTGCAGAGAGGGTTAAGAACTGCTCTGTAGCAAGTCTTGCGCGTTGTGTTAAAAGAGATATCGATTTAGCATATGAAGCAGTAAAGAATGGGGCTAGCCCAAGAATCCATGTGTTTTTAGCTACCTCACCAATTCACATGCAATATAAACTAAAGATGAGCGAAGAAAAGGTGCTAAAAACCATCGATGAACATGTCAGGTATACTAGGAAACTAGTGGATAATGTGGAATTTTCTTGTGAAGATGCAACTAGAAGCGAAAGACCTTTCTTAGTCAAGGCTGTAGAAACAGCAATTCAAGCAGGTGCTACAGTTATTAACATTCCTGACACTGTCGGATATACCACTCCTTCTGAAATGTATGATTTAATAAAGTATCTAAAGGCTAATGTAAAAAATGCCGACAAGGCAAAGTTTTCAGTACATTGCCATAACGATTTAGGCTTAGCAGTAGCAAACAGTTTAGCAGCAGTTGAAGCAGGCGCTGATCAAGTAGAATGTTCAATAAATGGTCTGGGCGAAAGAGCAGGTAATGCTGCCCTAGAAGAAGTTATAATGGGGCTAGTAACAAGACAAGATAAATATCAATGTGAATTGAATGTAAATACCCAAAAGATCTATTCAACTAGCAATTTAGTGTACAAAACACTAGGGTTAAGAGCCCCAATTAATAAGCCTATAGTTGGTGAAAATGCATTTGCACATGAAGCTGGAATACATCAACATGGCGTGCTTGCAAATCGTGCTACATATGAAATTATGAGTCCTCAGTCAGTAGGAATTCCGTCTAATAGCATGGTGTTTGGAAAGCATAGTGGAAAACATGCAATTAGAGATAGACTAAAAACATTAGGATATACCTTAACTGACGATGAGATGAATGTGTTTTTTGAGAAATTTAAGGCTCTTGCAGATAAGAGAAGAAAAGTTTCAGATGCTGAATTAATAGCGCTAGTTGGAGTTGAAGACAAATATGAAGAACAAGAATACAAGCTAGATAGATTTACTGTTAATAGTGGTAACAAATCATCTTCAAGCGCAGTTGTTCGATTATTATTTAATAATCAACTAATTGAAAAAGTCGCGCTAGGTCATGGACCGGTAGACGCAGCATTTAATGCAGTTGATAAAATCATCAAAGGTACAGGAAGAGAGCTTGATGATTATTCCATTCAAAGTGTTACAGATGGTAACGATGCTCTTGGTGAAGCAACTGTCAAGATTAAATATAATGATACTATTTATACTGGTACTGGACTGTCAACTGACATAATAGAGGCAAGTATCATAGCATACATAAAAGCAATTAATAAAACACTATAAAATCAAGTTAAAATAATAAGGGTAATAATATGAAAAAAATAGAAATATTTGACAGTACACTAAGAGATGGGGCGCAAAGCGAAGGGATATCTTTTTCTGTACAAGATAAACTAAATATAGTAAAAGCACTTGACGATTTTGGTGTTAGATACATTGAAGCTGGCAACCCTGGTTCCAACCCCAAAGATATTGAGTTTTTTGAGAAAGTTAAAAAACTTGAACTTAAAAACGCCACTTTATGTGCGTTTGGTAGCACAAGGAGAAAGGGTATTAAAGTAGAAGATGATGCTAATGTAATATCATTACTTCAAGCAGATACACCAACAGTTGTTATTTTTGGTAAAAGTTGGGATTTGCACATCAAAGAAATTTTGAGAGCTACCGAAGAAGAAAATTTAGAAATGATTTATGACACTATTTCTTTCTTTAAAGGAAAGGGAAAAGAGGTAGTTTTTGATGCCGAACATTTTTTTGATGGATATAAAGCAAATGAAGAATGTACCATGAAAATCATTGATAAAGCAGTTTCAGCTGGTGCAGATGTAATAGTCCTTTGCGATACAAACGGTGCAATTTTACCAGTAGAAGCATATGAAATTACCAAAAAAGTAGTGGATAAATATCCTGATAAAAGAATAGGTATACACTGTCATAACGATATTGATTGTGCAGTTGCATCTTCAATGTTAGCTGTACAAGCTGGCGCCACACATGTTCAAGGAACGTTTGTGGGAATAGGTGAAAGGTGTGGAAATGCAGATTTAAGTGTATTAATCCCAAATATCCAGTTAAAAATGGGAATGTCTTGCATAGAAGGTGATTTAACTAATCTTACCTCAACGGTTATGAAAATATATGATATATCAAACCTAATAGCACCTTCAAATAAGCCATACACTGGGTCTAGTGCTTTTGCTCATAAGGGTGGTATGCATATAGATGGCGTAGATAAAAGAAGCGATTCATTTGAACACATCCATCCAGAATCTGTTGGTAACAAAAGAAAATTTTTGATGAGCGAGATGAGTGGTCGTACAACGATTATTAACAAGCTAGAAAACATCGCCCCAGAAATAACGAAATCATCTCCAGAAGCTAAGATAATACTTGATAAACTAAAGGAGTTAGAACATGAGGGATATCAGTTTGAAGCTGCAGATGCTAGTTTTGAGTTAATGGTATTAAATGCACTTGGTAGATACAAGCCGTATTTCAAGCTAAGCATGTATAAAACTTCAGGGGAGCATCCTTCACCAGATGGAGAGATGAGCGCTTTTGCACTAATTAAAGTTGAGGTTGAAGGGAGAACTGAAACATCAGCCGCGATGGGAAATGGACCAGTTAATGCTCTAGATATCGCATTAAGAAAGGCTTTATCTATTTTCTATCCCGAATTAAAAAACATTCATCTTACTGACTATAAAGTTAGAGTACTAGAAGGTAATAATGCAACAGCATCAAAAGTTAGGGTTTTGATTGAAAATACCGATGGCAATCACATATGGACAACAGTTGGAGTGTCTACAGACATAATAGAAGCTAGCTGGTATGCACTAACAGACGCAATCGAGTATTATCTACATAAAAAGCAAAGTGTACCAGTTTTACAAAACTAACATACGGTATATAAACGGGCAGCGTACAGATATAAAGTACTAGACACACTTTGACGGGGTTATACAATTATATAACGAATTACGTAAGGTGTACTAGTTCAAAAAAAGTAATGTATAGCATATAAACAAACAAAAGGGTTACAAAATAGTTAGTTATTGCACCCTAAAATAAAGAAATTAAATTTGATACATAAATATAAAATAGGAGGAAGCATATGGCAATGACAATGTCTCAAAAGATATTAGCTTCTCATGCTGGCAAGGATAAGGTTGTCGCTGGGGAATTAATAATGGCCGATTTAGATCTAGTATTAGGCAATGATGTAACTAGTCCAGTCGCAATTAAAGAGTTCGAAAAAGCAGGGTGTGATTGTGTTTTTAATAAAGACAAGATAGCACTTGTAATGGATCATTTTACACCTAATAAAGACATTAAGGCAGCAGAGCAAACAAAGATAGTGAGAGATTTTGCAGGTAAAAAAGATATTACTCACTACTATGATGTAGGAGAAATGGGGGTGGAGCACGCGCTACTTCCTGAAAAAGGATTGGTTGTCGCTGGGGATTTAGTTATCGGTGCAGATAGCCACACTTGTACATATGGCGCATTAGGTGCTTTTTCAACAGGAGTAGGTTCTACTGATATGGCTGTGGGTATGGCATATGGTAAAGCATGGTTTAAAGTACCTTCAGCAATTAAGTTTAACTTAACGGGAAAACCAAAGAAGTGGGTTAGTGGCAAAGATATAATACTTCACATCATTGGAAAAATTGGCGTTGATGGAGCATTATATAAATCCATGGAATTTACTGGCGATGGCGTTAAAAATCTAACTATCGATGATAGGTTTACAATCTGCAATATGGCAATTGAAGCAGGCGCAAAAAATGGGATTTTCCCAGTTGACGATATAACTTTAGAATATATTGCAAACCATAGCACCAAAAAGCCGGTGGTTTTTGAAGCTGATAAAGATGCAAAGTATGACGAGGTGTATGATATAGATTTATCAAAAATTGAACCAACAGTAGCATTCCCTCATTTGCCATCTAATACAAGGACTTTTGATAAAATTGGCGATATAAAGATCGATCAGGTGGTCATTGGCTCTTGTACAAACGGAAGATATTCAGATTTTGAAATAGCGGCAAAAATACTTAAAGGTAAGAAGGTAGCAAAGGGAGTTAGGGTAATTATAATTCCAGCTACACAAAAAATATTTTTAGATATGGCAGTAAATGGACTAACTAAAATTTTTGTTGATGCAGGTTGCGCTGTTTCTACACCAACTTGTGGACCATGTTTGGGTGGTCACATGGGTATACTTGCAAAAGGTGAAAGATCTTTAGCTACTACAAATAGAAACTTTGTAGGTCGTATGGGACATCCTGAAAGTGAAGTGTATTTATGTAGTCCAGCAGTTGCTGCTGCTTCAGCAATAACTGGCAAAATAACAAGTCCAGTGGGACTATAAGATTTTAAAAGGAGATAGATATGAAGATTACAGGAAAAGTTATTAAATATGGCGATAATGTTGATACGGATGTCATAATACCAGCAAGATATCTCAATACTTCAGATCCAAAAGAACTAGCTTGCCATTGTATGGAAGATTTAGATAAGACTTTTGTAAAAAGAGTTCAAAAAGGCGACATAATGGTAGGTGGATATAACTTTGGTTGTGGTTCGTCTAGAGAACATGCTCCAATCGCAATTAAAGAAAGTGGCATTGCGTGTGTGATAGCTAAAAGCTTTGCTCGTATATTCTATAGAAATTCAATTAACACAGGACTTGCCATTGTTGAATATGATGGAGATATAAATGAAGGTGATATGGTTGAAGTTAATTTTGATACTGGTGTTATTAAAAATTTAACAACTGGTGTAGAAGGAACATTCCCACCATTCCCAGAGTTTCTAAAAAACATTATAGAAAAAGGTGGATTACTACCATCCATGAAAAGTAATTAATTAAAAGGAAAGAGTAGAAGGAGTGTCTTCTTTCTCAGAATTTTAAAAATCTTATAAAAAAAGGTGGATATTACCATCTATAAAAAATAATGAAATAAATGAAGAGGAATTAAAATGGAAATTAATTTAGCTGTTATAAAAGGTGATGGCATTGGTCCAGAAATAGTTACTGGGGCATTGAGGGTTTTAGACAAGATTGGAAAAGTTTATTCTCACACATTTAACTATAAGTTTGTAGATGCTGGTGGAATAAGCATAGACAAGTATGGGATACCATTGACTGATGAGGCATTACAAACCTGTCTGGATTCAGATAGTGTCCTGCTCGGTGCAGTTGGGGGACCTAAATGGGACAATTTACCTGGTAATATAAGGCCTGAAAGAGCTCTTCTTGGACTAAGGAAAGAACTAGGGTTGTTCGCTAATATTAGACCTGCAAAGTTATATTCCGAGTTTAAAAATGCTAGCCCTCTTAAAAAAGAAATAACCGATAAGGGTATTGACATGGTTATAGTAAGGGAATTAACCGGTGGCATATATTTTGGTGAAAGAGGCAGAAGAGATGGTGGTCCTAACGGACAAGAGGCATATGATACAGAAATGTATAGTGTTATGGAAGTAGAAAGGATTGCCCATGTAGCATTTAAGATGGCTATGAATAGAAGCAAAAAAGTGGCTAATGTAGATAAAGCTAATGTGCTTGAAAGCTCAAGACTTTGGAGAGAAGTAATTCATAGAGTAGCAAAAGAATATCCTGAAGTAACTGTGGTTGATGTGCTGGTTGATAATATGGCTATGCAGCTAGTGAAAAATCCAAAGCAGTTTGATGTAATAGTTGCTAACAATATGTTTGGCGATATAATATCTGACGAAGCTGCTCAAATAGTAGGTTCTATTGGTTTGATGCCCTCATCTTCGCTTGGAGAAGGTGGAAGGGGTATGTATGAGCCTATACACGGGTCTGCTCCTGATATAGCAGGAAAAGATGTAGCCAATCCTATCGCTACAATACTATCACTTGCTATGATGCTAAGAGATTCTTTCGGCTTGATAAAGGAAGCAGAATCTATTGAAAAAGCTGTTGATATAGTACTCAAAAAAGGATACAGAACAAGAGATATTTTAGATAATGATACCGAGCCAGTTGGTTGTAAGAAAATGGCAGAGTTAATCTGTAATGAAATAGAGTAATACATTTTCAGTGCTTGAAAAAGGATATAGAACAAGAGATGTTTTAGATAATGGTATAGAACCAGTAGGTTGTAAAAAAATGACCGAACTAACTGTAATGAAATAAAATAATGCATTATTTTGCTTTATTTCTTGCATAATTTACTATTTAATATACATACAATTATTTATATAGTACATAATTAGTACATCAGACTATCATAACAAGGTGGGTGGGGTGGGGTTTATGAAGCCAGATATTTTTATTTTCTATAAAGATTACAAGAAAAAGTATATAGGTAATGACATAATGGCGGGGCTTTTAGTGGCCATTATTGCACTTCCTTTATCTATAGCTGTAGGAATACAAAGCATGCCAGAACATATTTCTACTAATGGCGTGCAAATAGGTTTAATTACAGCTATAGTAGCTGGATTTTTAGTTTCTTTTCTAGGTGGTGGTAGGTTCCAAATCGGTGGTCCAACCCCAGTTTTTGTAGCAATTGTTTTTGGTTATTTGTCTGATCCTGCTATTGGCTTATTAGGATTACAAGTAGCTACAATTTTAGCTGGCATATGGATGATTATTCTTGGAATTACTAGAACAGGAAAGATAATTAACTACATTCCACATTCAATAGTAGTGGGATTTACTACTTGCGTAGGTATAACGATATTTGTAGGACAACTAAAAGACTTGTTTGGATTAGAATCTGCCAGTGGAACTGAACTTATTCCAAAATTAATATCATATGGTCAAAACATCCATGAGTTTAAATATGTAACTTTTTTAATTGGAATTTTTGCTTTAATTATAATACTGGTCTTGAATAAGATAAATAGAAAAATTCCAGCTGCGATAATAGCGAAAATAGTTTGTACTGGGATAAATCTAATCATAGAAAAGACCACTGGTAATCAAGAGCTTGTTGAAACCATTGGTACTAAATACGGCACAATTAAAGCAGAGTTTTACCCTATATCATTTGCTGGATTTGGAAATCTTAATTTTAGCAAGCTAATTGTTCCATCGTTGGTCATAGCTATGTTAGGTTCCATGGAGAGCCTTTTATCAGCAACAGTTGCTGATAGCATGACAAGGACTAAACATAATCCGAATCAAGAATTATTAGGACAAGGGGTAGCGAATATTGCATCAGTATGTCTTGGCGGACTTCCTGCCACAGCAGCGCTTGCGAGAACTTCTGCAAATATAAATGCGGGTGCAAAATCATCTATATCAGGCATGATACATGCTCTATTTATTTTAATACTATACCTAACCTTAATGGATGTAATAAAGTTTATTCCACTAACTGTATTTGCTGCAATTTTAATTTCAGTTGCGATAAGAATGTGCAATTTTCCTTTGTTTTTTAAAGTATTAAAGCCTTCATATAAAGAAGCAATTATATTGCTAGCAACTTGTGCTCTTACCATATATAAAGATTTGGTTTGGGGGGTATTAGGTGGGATGGTTGTGGTTGCATTAATAAATATACCTAACTACAAACAAAAAGTAATAGTTACTAAAGAAGTTGAACATGATAAGATGATTGTTAAAGTATCCGGTCCGTTGTATGTGTTTAATATCGATAAGTTAACTAAATACATTTCATCCTCATCAGTAATGCCACATATAAAACAAATCGCCTTAGATTTAGAAGAAGTTAAGGAACTCGATGCAACAGCAGGTGATAGAATAGCTAAATGTAAACATGCACATACGAGTGGTGGTGTTGAGTTTGAAATACAAGGGCTAAGTGAAAATATGCAAAAGAAAATAAGTGCGCTAGGATAAAAAAGCGCACAAATCTCTGCTTTGAAAAAACTTTTTTAGTTTAATAATAAGTTTATGGTTTTTTCATAAACAGATTTGACTGCAGTGCCAGATATACAATCAACATCTACAATCGTTTGACCATTATTAACAGCTTTTACTGCATTTGAGTCATATGGTATTTTTCCTACAAAAGGTAAATTTTCAGCTTTACAAAAATCCTCAATTTTTTGAGAGTTTTCAAGGTTAATGTCGTATTTATTTATACATACTGCTATCTTCATATCAAAATGTTTAGCAGTAAGAATAATTCTCTCCATGTCATTTATACCTGAAATCGAAGGTTCTGCAACGATTAAAACCATATCCGCACCATTTAAAGAAGCGATAACGGGGCAACCGATGCCTGGAGAACCATCTATAATCGCTAAATTGGTATTAGTAGATGCTGATTTCATTCTCTTTTTTACTTCAGTAACTAACAGTCCGGAAGTGCCACTGCCCATTTTAAGTTGAGCTGTGGAGAAAACCTCATCTTTTTCAGAATATAGCATCATTTCTCCATCCACAGAGGGACGCATTGTAATAGCTCCAGTAGGACAGACATATTCGCAGACACTACATCCTTCGCAAGAATAAGTATTAACTTTATAGAAATCACCAGCCTCAATAGCGCCAAAGCGACAGTTTAAAACACATTGATCGCACTTTATACAGACTTCTTTATCTATATATGCTTTCTGTAGTCCGTAATAATCTGCTTTTTGTGGTTCTGTTTCCCATTTAGTTATAAGGTGTAGGTTAGGGGCATCAACATCACAGTCAGCATAAGTCTTTATACTTCCCAACTTTATAAAGGCACTAGCAATCGTGGTTTTTCCAGTGCCACCTTTGCCGCTAAGAATTAGTAGTTGCTTCATTTGCCACCTCGGTTATAATTTTTTCTAGTAGGGAAGAGAAAAGATTGTGATATTTATCACTGTGTTTAACGACAATGTTTGCTTCTGAATTTAATTTTCCAAGTTCAGGATCAAACGGTATGTGCGCTAAAATTTTGATGTTTTTTTCTATACAAAATAATTCAGCTGGATTATCACCATCTAAGCATTTATTTAATACAACTCCAAACGGTTTTTTAAACAATGTAACGAGTTCATACACCATGTTTAAGTTATGCACTCCAAACAATGTGGGCTCAGCGACTAGTACACAATAGTCAGCATCTTTTATGCTTTCCATAACAATACAGGAACTTCCTGGTGGACAGTCGATAATAACTGGTTTATCCAAGGTATCTTGTTTATTGCTAAGTAAATTACTGATGATGGGGATTCCAGTAGCTTCACCAATATTTAATATTCCCGTATATATATCAACATTTCCTGATTTACCCATTTGTACTTTTCCAATACTTTTATCTATTTCACTAAATGCTTTTTCAGGGCACACTAAAACGCAACCACCACATGAATGACAAACTTCATCAAAAATTATTGGTTTATTATTAATGATGGCAAGGGCATTAAATTTGCAAAAATCAACGCATCTGCGACATCCAGTACACAGCTTGGGGTTTAGTTTAGGAATTTTAACCGAAACATCCTTTTCAGCTAAAATAGTGGGTTTAAAAAACAAATGCCCATTAGGTTCTTCAACATCGCAATCAATATAAGTTGATGATTTGGCAACGGTTGCTAAGTTTACTGAAACAAGAGTTTTTCCGGTGCCTCCTTTACCACTTAAAACGGCAATTTTCATAATCAGTTAATTCCTTCCATGAAATCCTTTGTGAAAATCACTTAGTGTACTAAGGTTATTAGCTATAAGTGCATCAATGTTATCTTTAGCCGAACCATCTGTTGCTTTGTAGATTTTAATCTCTGCATTTTGTAAAACATTTGCTGCATTTTGTCCTAAACGAACAGCAATTAGGGCATTTGCGCCGTTATCAGCAATTGTTTGAGCTGCTTTAATGCCAGCACCTCCGGGATTATTTTTTGCAGAGTTTTCAACAAATACACTTTCCTTTGTTGAAGTGTCATAAAACATAAAATAATTGGTGCGTCCAAAAGATGCATCTACACTTGAATTTAAATTTTTATCAATAACTGGAATTGCTATTTTCATACTGTTACCTCCTACAATTTATTGTTATTATAATATGTTATTTTGTAAATATGCGATAGAAACTATCGCTAGTTTTTATTTCTCCTGCGACAACCCCCTTGTCCACAGTTAGTATTTAAGCCTAGGTCATCGTAGCAGGGGAATGTTTGCCATCTATAGTGCGATATAGACTATATCACAGCTTTTATTTCAATCGCGATAAGTCGCTTGTCCATAAGTTAACATTTAAGCTTAAGCTATCATAGAGATGATAATGTCCACCTCAATAGTGCGATAGAAACTATTACCAATTTCTATGCCTACCACCACGAAGTTGTCTGTGACAACCAGCTCGACCACAGTTAACATTTTGGCCTGACCCATCACAAAGATGGTATTGTCCACCCTCAATTAACAAAAGTTTGCCGTTAATTAAAGAGTCAGCTAGTTTTTTACGTGCTGAAATATATATTCCTTGCACGGTGCTTCTTGCTACATCCATTTGTTCTGCACACTCTTCTTGAGTAAGACCCTCTAAATCGATAAGTCGTATGGTCTCATATTCATCTAGTTGCATGTTTATGAATGCGTCAGTGTTAACAACTGTGTCGAGGGGACCAAATCTTTTAATCATAGGAAGACCACAAATCCTCCTTCGCTTCATCGGTCTAGCCATATAATTCTCCTATCCTTTTAATTGGTTATCAATTACATCAATGCGTCTTTGTAGTGCCTCTTTTTCTTCTTTTAGTAAGGCGTTTCGCATTTCAGTAGAGGTGTTGTTTAAAGCTGCTCTTCTGCCATAGCCTAGACCAGGTCCATATCCAGAACAATTCCGTTTGAAGCGCCTCAAGCCTATCCTTGGTGACTCCTTACCGCCACCGCAAGGACCTAAACCTCTTCCTATTTTACCAGTGCCCATAGGGCCAGTTCCATCCATTCTTGGCATAATATTACCTCCTTTTAAAATCATTTCTGGCATATGCCATTAATTCCATTATACACTATTTCTGACATATGTCAATAACTCCCGCCGGATTTTTGAATATGTAAGTGATTAGATTACAATAGAGTACCAGAGTAGACTTACAGTATGTGCGAAATTAGATATGTACTAGCTCCAAATTATCAGAAGTGTACAGTATGTGCGAGATTAAAATTCGATAGATAATAGGACATTTAGCCTAATATGAGTAATACACGGTATGCCCGAGGCTAAACGATAACTGAATAGGGCTATAATTTAAGATGAGCAATATAGATGCGATATAAGAGAGTAAATTTCTGCAGATTGGTAGGGCAAAAAGAGAAGCAGGTTTTTATGCCTGCTTCTATAGTCTAATTAAATTAAATGTAAAATTAATAGAAGTACCTCGAGTCATAATCGTACTCATTTTCATCATCACTTGGTAGCTCGATGTCTAATAAAGTCATATCGGGGTCTCTATCTTCTAAGACCTTAAGCATATGTTGATAGTATTTTTCATCTATTTTGAACTTTCTGTTCTGCACAAGTAGTGCTAGGGCAATCAATAAAATTGGTAGTCCACAAACTGCAACTCTAAGCCATAAACGCATACCTATTGTACCTTGGTCTTTAAAATTAACATTTGCTGCATTAAATGAATTTTCTTTATATATTTCCATTGTGTAAATATATTTGGTATTTCCTGAATCTTGTAATAATTGTGCATTTGTTACGTCTTCCCAGCGACCTAATTTGACAGGCTCTTTTTCTTTTCCATCAACAACAGCTGTTCTATAAATCACACAGTCACCTAGTGCTTTAACCTGCTCGGCTTTGATTTGATATTTAGACATACCATCATTTTCTATTTGTTTAGCAATTTCTTCTGCAGCTGCATCTTTGTCAGTACTTGCATTATATTTCGCGACATAAGTTTGAACACTTTCAATGTATGCAATTTGTTCTGTTGAAGTATCAATGCCATCTAAGAAGCTTTTTTGTGATTCCATATGGGAAATATTTTGACTAAGAACAAAAACACCGGACACTGCTAAAACTAGTGTTACAATACCATAAATCATTGCAGATGAAAATTTAGCAACAAATGGTCTTAATGTAGACACAACAGCTTCATTTCTCTCACCTTGCTTATATGCGTTATATTCCACACAATTAGTCATATTAATTATTGTTGCCATATAGAAAAGTGTTTGACCTAAAAAGACAAGTAAGCCAAATAGACTCATAGTGACGATTGTGAACGGTAAAATATTAGGGAACCAGCCAATTAAGCCAAGTCCTGCATATCCAATAATTGCAAGGGCTGCGCTAATTAATTGTAACTTTTTGCGTCCCAGTCTCTCTGCAAGTTTAGGATAAATAGCATTTGCAACTATGCTACAAATACCGAAGATGATTATGAAGTAGAAAGCTTGATTATCATATCCAACTTCAAGATAGTATAAATTATATGCTAGTGCTACCAGTAAACCAGAGCCTGTACTATATAACATAAGCGATAGGGTCATCCACAGTAGCTGGTCATTATTTTTAATGGTTTTAAACATTTTTCGCAGTGAGATTTTTCCTTCCTTTTCAACTGCCTCTCTTTCTGTTTCCTTTACTCCAAAGACTGTTAGTAACTGACATCCGATAAATGCAGCAACAATGACAGCGGAAATGATTGAATATCCTTTTACAACATTACCAGGTGTAAAGAATATAACTAAACCTTGTCCGATAAATGCGCCAAGACCTGCAAATATTACAGTTAGCATAGTCACTTCGTTTCTTTCTTTTTCCTTTGAAGACAAAGAAGGAAGCATAGCCCAATAACCAATATCATTCATTGTGAAGGTAGATTCCCACAGTAGGTATACTACAACCATGAAAATTACAAAATCCCACCCCGTCCAAACACGTAAATTAAACATGAGTAGTATTATGGCACCACAACTGATGGCACCAATTAATATCCAAGGTTTAAACTTACCCCATTTAAGACGTGAGCCATCAATAATCGCACCCATAAGTGGGTCGTTAATAGCATCCCAGATTCTGCCACCGACACCAATGATAAGGCTTAGTGTTGTAAACTGCGCTAGCTCTAGAGAGACTCCAAATTGAACATAGGTGAGTAAAAACGCAGAAACCAACTGATACGACATATCTCTGCCTATTCCACCAAGAGAGAAAAACCATTTATTTTTGTTAAAAGTTTTAACTCTTTGAGCTTCAATTGGGTCGGTTATTATTTCTTTTGTTTTTTGTTTAGCCATAATTACCTCCAGTTAATCATGAAAGATAAAAAACACATTAAAACATTGTAATACTTTACTTACTTATATTCTACACCAAAAAGGGCTTAGTAACTAGTATGAAAAATTAAAAAAGGAGCTAGTTTTAGCTCCTGATTTACTTACTACATTTTAGAAAAAGAATCTTTACCAACTCCACAGATGGGGCAAAGCCAGTCTTCGGGGACGTCTTCCCAAACTGTTCCTGCTTCAACATCATTATCTGGATCTCCATCAGCTTCATCATAAACATAGCCACATATTTCACATAAATACTTATCCATTGTTATCTCTCCTTTTCATATATATTTTAATCTCGCATTGCGAATATTTTATACTTTTAGTTTAAAGCTCTTACTGCTTAAAGTAAAGAGCGAAGTAAACAATTTTCATTAAAAGCACTGGTAGTGTGATTAAGTCCCAAAAGGCTAGCCACCAAAAGGTACCTATATGCCACAAAGACATTATTATTGCAATTAAGTAGACAACTAGTCTTTCCCTATGCATTTACATTTGGTACAAAGGTACTGTCATTGCAATGAGATTTAAAAGTTTAGCCATCCACATTATAATAAATACAACGGTTTCGTTAGTGCGCTTGAGTTAAACAGCATGTCTATCACAATGCATTATTATTGCAATTAGGTTTGAAAGGTTAGACTTCGGGAAGTCCTTCCTTATCAAAAACCTCAATGGTTTTTAGTGCTATGTCTAGTCCATAGGCAAATGTTTCGGGTTTTAAGTCGTGTTGATTATCTCTTCTATTATGGTAATAACGGGTGCCATTTGGGTTTTGTGCCGCGATACAAACGGCGTGCATCTTGTTCAATGAAATAGCAGCAGCATCTGAAGCTCCTACAGGTACAGTTGAATGGGGAAGTTTAACTCCCATCTCTTCTGTCGCTCTATCTATAAGTTTTACTGCACGAGCAGAGTTTTTAGTAATTCCGCTCATTTCCTTTTCATATATACTCATCCATTCATAATCATGCATGGTGTCAAAGGCAACGACGACAGTGTCTATGCCTTCTTCACTGTAGATAGGTTGATATTTTTTTGCCCAAGCATTAGCACCTCTAAGACCAGCTTCTTCTGAACCTGTTATCAAAAGTTGCACTTCGGTATTTTCAAGTTGAATATTTGCTTCTTTCATACAGCGTGCAGCCGATACTGCCACAAGGACTCCAGTTAAATTATCATTAGCTCCTGGTACGACTTCTTTAAAGTTGAACAAGAAGAAGAAAGAAACGAAAATAACACTCATAATAGCAAAGATAATAAGTGACCATAGGTGAGGGGTCGCAGGCTTTGTTACTAAATTGAATATAGATATTGCTACACCTATGAATAAACAAACTATATTGGTAGCTACGACTACCACCATAAGCGATTGATGTATTTTCATAAAAGTAAATTCGTAAGCAGAATCTGCATGACCGCAAATAACAATACGTCTTTTAACTTCACCAGTTGGATTAATTTTAGCTATTAGATTATGTGACTGAAGTTTAGGTAGAAATATATCTAAAAAAGGTTTGTATAAGAAAAACTGGATAAAAGCAATTGCTAGTGATGATGCAGAAAATAATATAAAGATTATATCTGCAACCATGGAAAAAATATTATTACCTACAGCATGTGCAATAACCTGAATTAGTCCTGCTGTTACCATTAAAAATCCTATAACTGGAGCAAATGAAAGCAGGCCATATCTTGACATTTTAAAAGGTTCTATTGCGGTTGAATCAACCCAGTTGTTTTTCTCTAACTCATTTTGTATAAATTTTTGACATTCAAGTTCAGCTGGCATACCCGATTCTCTAGGGCCTATTGTCTCACAAATATGCGTGATGCACTTCATTGAATAATCTACAGCGCTATCTTTAATTTCTTTACTGACCTTCATCCTTTCCTCCGAGTCTCGCTATTTTTTCAATTATACTAAAATTATGAGTAAGTAACAACACCGAACCAAATAAAGGACAATTATCTGAAGAAAAATTCAGTTATCATAGTAAGTTGGGCAGTAAACAGGTCCTCGAGCATTATAGTGTTAGAACACTTCTAGTAGAAAGTTGGTTGTTATAGTAAGTAAGCAGTAAACAGATCGCGAGCGTTAAAGGATAAACAGCAGTTATACTAAGTAGACGGGATGTATGAATACTTGACAAAAAGAGTGTGAATTTGTAAAATAAAAATACAAATAAAAAACACAAACAATTGGTTGTAGATGTCACTTAATGCACTGATAGAGTGCTATTTTTTATGTCAAAAATAGGTGTTTGGAGGGGGACTATAATGTTAGGAGCTATTATAGGCGATATTGTGGGTTCAAAGTATGAATATTCCAATTTCAAAAGCAAAGATTTTAAATGGTTTGATGAGGGTACTAGATTCACAGATGACACAATTATGACAGTTGCAATTGCAAAGGCTTTTTTAGATAGCAAACTAGACTTTTCTGATTTATCCGAAAAAGCTATATACTGGATGCAATATTTTGGTAGAAAATACCCATCGGATTATGGCCTTGATTTTATCGGTTGGTTACAAGAAAATAATCCTAAGCCATATAATAGTTATGGAAACGGTGCGGCGATGAGAGTAAGTCCTGCAGGATGGTTTGCAAATAGTATTGAACAAGCAGTTAATTTAGCCAAAAAAGTTACAGAAGTGTCACATAATCACCCTGAAGGAATTAGAGGAGCAGTTGCTGTGTCCACTATAATCTATCTATGCAGAAAAGGCGCAAGTAAAGCCGAGATAAAAGATTTTGTAACTAAAAAAATTAAATATAATGTGGATTTCACCCTAGATCAAATAAGGTCGAAGTATAAATTTGATGAAAGCTGTCAAGGAACAGTGCCAGTTGCGATAGTTGCATTTTTAGAGTCAACAAGTTTCATAGACTGCATTCAAAATGCAATTTCAGTAGGGGGAGATGCAGATACACTTACGGCTATTGCGGGTTCAATTGCCGAAGCATATTATGTATTTCCAGGTATCGATGAAAAAATCATAAAAAAAGCAGAGAGTTATTTACCAAAAGAATTATTAGATATCATAAATGAATTTAACAAAACGGATAGAATAAACAGAAGCTTTTTAATCTAGTAATTTAGTATACGTGCTTTAACATATATAGAAGACTAATTCAATCTTGGATTGGTCTTTTTTATAACCAGCCTGTAAACCGTAGATTTTCGTTAGGGATGTAAAAAAACATGTAGATTTGAATAAAAATGCATTTAAGCATATATTCTCATATAAAGTCAGTGTTTAAGTACCTTACTTAATTTATTAATTTTGCAAGTTTAAACTCATCAGTATTTTGGATAAGTAGATATCAATTAAAGGTAAAACATATAAATTTCAAAAATGTTAGATATATGGTTGACTTAGGTATTTAGGTGTGGTAATATCTTTTTACTTTAGTGCGCTAGTGTGATAAAGGAGAATGTATGAAAAAATATGATAGAGTAACTCCAGAAGGAACAAGAGATTATCTTTTTAGGGAGTGTAAAATTAGAAGAGGAACTGAGAATTCACTTAGAAAGATTTTTGAAGACTTTGGTTATGATGAAGTAATGACCACAAGTTTAGAGTTTTATGATGTGTTTTCCGACGGCATAGGTAAGATGTCACAAAACGAACTCTATACACTTACAGATGGTAGTGGCAGGCTTATTACAATGAGACCAGACTCCACAAAGCCAATTGCAAGACTATTTGCATCAAGGCTTAAAGAATTTGTGCTACCAATTAAACTCTTTTACAGTCAACCTGTTTTCAAAAGAAATGTAAGATTTAATAAGAAGTTTGATGAAGTTTTGCAAATGGGAGTAGAACTTATTGGCGCAAGTGGATTTAGATCTGATTTAGAGATTTTAATAATGGCTATTAAATGCATGAAAGAACTTTTTGGATCTGAATTTTATTTAGAAATAGGTCATATGGGAGTAATTACCAGTGTTTTAAATTCTTTTTCTAACCTTAAAAACGAAGCAAAACAAGCACTCGCTATTAAAAACTTCCCAGATATAGATAAATTAGCAAACCAAATGGGGAAGGACGGAGATATCCTCAAAACTGTAAGCAAGCTGTTTGGTGGCAAGGAAATACTTGCTCAAGCGAAAAAAGAGCTGAAAGATAATAAAGCATTATCTGCTATTAACGAAATTGAACAGTTATATACCTCTCTTGAAAAAGCAGGGTGTGCTGAAAATGTAATATTTGATTTTTCTGTTGTCCAAGATGTGCAATACTATACCGGTTTAGTTTTTAGAGGCTTTGTAAAAGGAAAGGGCTTAGAAGTAATGTCAGGAGGAAGATACGATTCTTTGTATTCTGATTACTCGCTCGATATTCCAGCCATAGGATTTGCATTCAATATCAATGAAACAATAGATGTACTGAAAAAAGAAAATATAGAAATCGAAAAAGCTAAAATTGTTATTTTTTCTGAAAATGAAAAAATAAATCCTATGGATACGGAACTGTTAAAGCCATACGTAGAAAAGGGATTTAATGTAGTTAATTCAGTCTGTTATACTCTCGAAGAAACTATTGCATGGGCAAAAGCAATAAAGGCTAAAAAGATACTACTGCTTGAAAAAGATAAATTAATAGAAAAAGACATATAGAAAATAAAACTATTGAATTTTCCTCTAATGAGGAAATAGGAGAATAGAAAAAATATACACTAATGTTGCTAACTATATTTAGTGGTTAAATTTAAACAACATTAATATACGAGATAATATGATAAATATAGCATTAACTAAGGGAAGATTAGAAAAAAGCACAATTAAACTCCTTGAGGCTTCAGGGATTGATTGTACAGAACTAATAGATAAGGGAAGAAAACTAATAATAGAGATTGCAAATAAATACAGATTTGTGTTTGCAAAAGCAGCAGATGTAGTAACATATGTTGAAAGAGGTATTAGTGATGTTGGCATCGTAGGAAAGGATACCTTGATGGAAATGAATAGACCGGTGAATGAAATTGCGGCACTACCTTTTGGCGAATGTAAGTTTGCGCTCGCAACAATGGCTGGTATTAACTTTTATTCAGGGTATGGTATAAAGACAATTGCCACTAAATACCCAGAGGTTACAAAACAGTTTTTTGAAAATAAAAATATGCCAGTCGATATAATTAAGATTGAAGGCTCTGTAGAGCTTGCGCCGCTTCTTGATTTAGCAGATGGAATTGTAGATATCGTAGAAACTGGTATGACACTGAAGGAGAATGGACTCGTAGTTGCAGAGTATTTAGCAGATATTTCGGCTAGATTAATAGCAAATCCAGTCAGCTTAAAAACAAAAAAGGCAGAAATTTTTGATTTTTGTGGTAAACTCTTGTCTCCTACGGTGTAAAAAGTAGCCATTGATAATGGTCAATTATCCTATATTAATATATAATTATAAAATATAAATGAAGTGAGCTGGTGAAAACACCTAGTATAGAAAGGTAACACGTTATGATTAGTATTGTAAATGCAAATGGAAAAAGTGAATTTGAGTTTTTAGATAGTATTCGTAAAAAAACTCTAGCACCTGGTGCAAATGTAGATGATGTAGTCAAAGACATTCTCTTGGATGTAAAGCAAAATGGGGATAGTGCGGTAATAAAATACAGCAAGAAATTTGATGGAACTTCTACCATTAAAAAATATCAAAATAAACAATTTAAAGAGGCATTTAACGCATTAGATGATAGGTTTAAAGAGGTGCTACTAAAAGCAGCCAGTCGTATTACAGAGTTTCATACACTACAATTACAAAAGCCAATTCAGCTGATTGAAGCAGGGAAAAAACTTGGTCAAATTATAAGACCAATAAATAGTGTAGGGCTATATGTTCCAGGGGGCACTGCAGCATATCCATCATCAGTACTTATGAATGCAATTCCAGCAAAAATTGCTGGCGTGAAAGAGATAGTTATAGTAACTCCTCCTACAAAAGGTGGTGTTAATAAAGATGTTTTAGCTGCTGCATTCGTAGCAGGAGTAGACGCGTTGTATGCAGTCGGTGGTGCACAGGCAGTTGGAGCACTAGCATACGGAACCAAAACTGTTCCTAAAGTAGATAAGATTGTTGGTCCCGGGAATATTTATGTTGCAACTGCTAAGAAAATGGTATTTGGCGAATGCGACATAGATATGATAGCAGGTCCTTCTGAGATAACAATAATTGCAGATAAAGATGCAAATCCTAAATATGTCGCAGCTGATTTATTATCACAAGCAGAGCATGACAAACTAGCATCATCTATATTACTAACCAACTCAATGCCCCTTGCTGAAGAAGTAAAAAAAGAACTAATTGTTCAAACTGCAAAGTTAGAAAGAAAAGATATTATGCTATCTTCACTTGAAAATTGTGGTGGTATTATTGTATGCCAAACCATCGAAGAGTGTGTCGATATTGCTAACTACATAGCTCCTGAACATTTAGAGATAATGACTAAAAATCCAGAAGAACTACTAGATTCAGTAAATAATGCAGGGTCGGTATTTTTAGGGGAATATACACCTGAAGCTGTCGGTGATTATTTAGCAGGAACAAATCATGTATTGCCAACAGGTGGCTCAGCGAGGTTTTTCTCACCATTGTCAGTTGATAGCTTTATAAAAAAGATTCAATATGCATCATATAGCAGGTCTATGCTTTCAAGTGATGCAGATAGTATCATTAATTTTGCAACCAGGGAAGGTCTAACTGCGCATGCAAATGCAGTGAAGGTTAGAACAAAAAACAAGTAACCTAAACTGGAATGTATAATTGAGTAAGTTGAAAAATAAACATTGTACTAAATTGAAACTAAAATGAATAACTAAGTAATTTGAGAAATGAATATAAAAAAGAGGATATAAAAGTGAGTTATAAAATTGAGAAAAGACTGTTAGATATGCTGCCATATGAACCGCTGAAGGGCTCATACAACGTAAGGGTGGATGCTAATGAGTCATACTTTAAAATACCTGAAGAAGTCATCGAACAATTTAAAGTAGCTCTTGATGAGATAAACTTTAATAGATATCCTGATCCGTTTGCAGTAGAACTATGTGATAAGTTTGCAAAGTATTTTAATGTCGATAGAAATAATGTTGTCGCCGGCAATGGCTCGGATGAGTTGATTAATTTAATAGTTGAAGCGTTTTTAAAAGATGGAGATACGGTACTAACACTCTCTCCAGACTTTTCTATGTATAGATTTTATTCTGATTTAAGAAGGGCAAAAAATGTAGTATTAAAAACTGATATAGGTGTTACTCCTAAAGTAGATGATATAATAGACACCATCTCTAAAGTAAAACCTAATCTAGTAATACTCTCTAATCCTTGCAATCCGACAGGTGCAGTGATTGAAAAGTCAGAAATTATTAGGTTAGTAAATAGTGTAAATTGCCTTATGGTAATTGATGAAGCATATATGGATTTTTCAGATCAAACCATAATTGAAGAGGTAGATAAATTATCAAATACCATTGTATTAAGAACACTTAGCAAAGCATTTGCAGCTGCATCATTAAGAATAGGTTTTGCCGTTTCTAACGTTGAAATTACTGACATATTAAAGAAAGTTAAGGCTCCATATAATGTTAATTCAGTGTCCCAAAAGTTTGGTTGTATACTTCTTGATAACGCAAAGAAATATCAGGAAATAATTAAAGAAATACTGACATTAAGAGATAAGCAGTTCAATATACTAAAAGGTATAACCAGCCTTTTAGGTAGCGAATTTAAAGCATATAAATCTAACGCTAATTTCATATACATTAAGACAGAAAAAGCAGTAGAGATTTATAAAGCACTACTAGATATGGGTATTGCGATAAGATGTTTTAAATCGGATAATGCCATAAGAATTTCAGTAGGTAATGAAGCAGAAAATAAAGCTGTAATAGATGCATTGTTCAGACTAAAAAATGTAGAAAGTGATTAACGATAATGTGTTGACGGGTTCAGATAATACCTTAAGAATTTCAGAAGGAAATGAAGCTTTAGTGGATGTATTGTTTAGACTAAAAAATGTAGAAAATAATTAATAATATGCGGAGGAGTTATGAGAATTTTTGAAATCGAAAGAAAGACAAAGGAAACAAAAATTTCTTTATACATCAATTTAGATGGTAGTGGAAATGTTAAATCAAAGACTCGTATTGGTTTTTTTGACCATATGATTACAGCTCTAGGAACGCACGCTGGTTTTGACATTAATCTAGAAGTTGATGGTGATTTAGAGGTAGATTGTCATCACACTGTTGAAGATACGGGGATTGTTTTAGGTCAGGCCATTAGACAAGCGATAGGTGATGGTAAAGGCTTAACTAGATTTGCAGATTGTTTTCTACCAATGGATGAAGCACTAGGTTTTGCAGCGATTGATATTTCGGGAAGAGGATTTTTATCATTTGAAGCTAACTTTGCATACAAAAACTGTGGAGATTATGAAACTGACGCGACTCCTGAATTTTTTAGAGCACTGGCTATGAATGCAGGAATGACCATGCATATGAAACTTTTAGCTGGTGAAAACGATCATCATAAAATAGAAGCACTCTTTAAAGCTTGTGCACGCTGCTTAAGAGAAGCTCTCACTATAAAAGGAGATAAAATACCTTCCTCCAAAGGTGTGATATAGGCATTTAAATATTAATTAGAAGTAGAAATGGTGAAAAAATGATTATATTCCCAGCGATTGATTTATTAGATGAAAAATGTGTTAGGCTCTATCAAGGGAAATATAGTACTGCCGAACAAGTGGCTAACGACCCATATAAAACAGTTGAAAGATTTATTAAAGAAGGTGCAACTCATTTGCATGTTGTAGACTTAAATGCTGCAAGGGGAGAGGGAAAGAAAAACTTTAATATAATCAAAAAATTATGTGAGTATCCCATCAAAATAGATGTAGGTGGTGGTATTCGCAATATGGAGTCCGTAGAGAAGTATTTAGAAGCAGGGGTTGATAAAATAGTTATTGGCACTGCCGCAATCAAAGACCCTCCTTTTTTAGAGTGTGTTTTAGAAAAGTATCCAGAGAGTGTTATAGTTGGAGTGGATGCAAAATATGGCAAAGTAAAAACTGATGGTTGGCATATAGATAGTGGTATCGACTATCTAGATTACATTAAGGCTCTACAAGACTTAGGGGTAAAATACATTACATATACCGATATTTCAAAAGATGGTACATTAGCAGGAGTTAATACCGAAGATATTATTAAAATACAAAAAATTTACAACCACAACATTATATCCAGTGGTGGTGTAAAAGACATTGAGGATATAAAGAAATTAAAAAAACTAAATATTTATGGTGCAATTTGTGGGAAGAGCCTTTATGCAAATACCCTTTCCCTTGAAGAAGCCATAAAGGTTTCACAGGTGTGAAAAGAGGGAAGAGATGGATTATTCACATTTATTTAAAAATTCCGAATTAGTTCCTACAATAGTTCAGGATGTAAACACTAAAGAAGTTTTAATGTTAGCATATATGAATGAGGAAAGTTTAGGTTTATCGTTATCTACTGGTTATACACATTTTTATAGCCGGTCAAGAAAACAACTTTGGAAAAAGGGAGAGACCTCTGGGCATGTTCAAAAAATAGTAGAAATATATTCAGACTGCGATGATGATACCTTGTTAGTTGTAGTGGAGCAAACAGGGGTTGCTTGTCATACGGGAGCAAGATCTTGCTTTTTTAACAAGATAAAATAATGGGAGAAAATTATGGAAAGTACAATTAAAGATCTTTTTGGAGTAATAGAACAGAGAAAGGATGAGAAGATAGAGGGATCATATACCTGCTATCTTTTTGAGAAAGGTATAGATAAAATACTTAAAAAATGTGGTGAAGAATGTACAGAGATGGTAATTGCTGCTAAAAACAAAGTTGAAGAAGATATAGTTAACGAGACCTGTGATTTAATTTATCATATTTTAGTTATGTTGGTTGAATTAGGTGTGTCTATCGAAGATATTGATGCAGAGCTCATAAAAAGAACTCAAAAACAGTTAAATCTCAAAAAGCCGCATGTAACAAATAAAGATTCTTAAGTCTTGGGAATGTACTTTACAACTGATGGGCGCTTAGTGAGATTGCTTGAGCGAGTAATGTAATAGAACTGGAATGCAAATCCAGTTCATTTTCATCTTATATGCATATATCGAGTCTCTTTGTAATAGTGAATTTATCAATAAATCTAATAGAGCCGAAATATTGAATCTGCTCCTTTTTTAATATATACTACAATAAGTAGGGTTGATTTAAATAAACCCTGTTTTTAGGAGGAAAGATATGGCAACAAAACTAGGTGGATATACTGGGAAAGTAATTAAAATTGATTTAACTACACAAACAGTTGAAGAATATCCAATAAATGATAGAGACCGAAGATTATTTTTAGGTGGTAAAGTTTTAGCCGCCAGAATAATTAATGATTTTGTAAAAGGTCCAATAGATCCATTGTCCCCAGAAAATCCAATTGTCGTTACAAATTGTCCTCTTACAGGAACTATGTCTCCTTGTAGTTCCAGGTTTAATATCAGTTCTATATCTCCTTTAACGGGAATATTATCCTCTAGTAATTGTGGTGGTAATTTTGGGCTGAAACTAAAAAGTGCAGGATATGATGCTTTGATTATTGTAGGAAAAAGTGAAAAACTAACATATGTTGAGATTTTAGAAGATCAAATTAATTTTAAAGATGCTGAGTTTTTAAGAGGTAAAACCACAGGTGAAACTCAAGAGCTCATAGGAAATAAAAGACTTGGAAAAATGGTTATAGGTCCTGCAGGCGAAAATCTTGTTAGATATGCTTGCGTTGTTAGTGAGGAACGTGCAGCTGGTCGTGGTGGAATGGGTGCTGTAATGGGAAGCAAAAACTTAAAAGCAGTTGTTGCCGATGGTAAATTTAAGGTGCCGATATATAACTCAGATAAGTTTGGTAAATTAAGAAAAAGTTGGACTCAATATCTAACAAAACATCCTATTACAGGAGAACAACTTCCAAGGCTGGGTACTGCAGCTCTACTTGCATCGATGCAACAAAAACATATTCTTGCCACAAAAAACTTTAGTACTGGGCAGTTTGATGAGTTTAGAAAAATCTCTGGTGAAGAACTTGCTGAAAAACATTTAATTAAAAACAAGGGTTGTATGACTTGTCCTATACAATGTGGTCGTGTTTGCGAAGTGGATGGAAAACAAGTAAAAGGTCCGGAAGTGGAAGCCCTAGGATTACTTGGCGCAAACATTATGAATAGCGATTTAGAAAGCATAATTAAATGGAATTATGAACTAGATGAACTTGGCATGGATGTCATTTCTGCAGCAGGTACACTTGCGTTCGCAATGGAACTAAATGAAAAGGGCATATGGAACAGTGGAGTCGAATTTGGAAAGATAGAGAATCTTTCGCAAGTTTTTCATGATATTGCACATAGGAGTACTCCCGAGGCAGATCGAATGGCAAATGGTAGTAGGTATCTTTCTCAACTGTACGGTGGCGAGGAATTTTGCATGAATGCAAAAGGTATGGAATTTGCCGCATATGAACCACGAGGTGCAATCGGACAAGGACTAGGATATGCTGTGGGTAATAGAGGTGGTTGCCACCTTAATGCAGGGTATATGGTTGTCTTAGAAGGTTTAGGATTGACAATCAATCCATATACATCTCATGGTAAGGCTCAATTAACCATATTTTTACAAAATGTTATGGAAGCCGCATCAGCAGGAGGCAGTTGCTTATTCACAACATATGCAGTATTTCCTGGGTTTTTATACAGTAAACCTAACTCGTTCATAACAAGATTAGTAAACAAAGTATTTCCTTACTTAGGACCAGTAATCGGGCTTGTAAATAGATGGCCAGGATTATTGCAAGTAAATATTTCTGCGTTGGTTCCACATGCTGCAATGATTAAGTATGCAACAGGTATGAGAATGAATATTGGTGAATTTTTAAAATTTGGTTCAAGGGGCTTTAATCTTGAAAGAAGTATAAATGCAAGGCTTGGTATTGATTCTAAGGACGATAAGTTACCTAAGAGATTAGTTGAAGATTTACAAATTGAAGACAATCCAAAGAGTAAAGTTCCGCTAGCTAAGCTAAGGAAACAGTTTTATCGCGCTAGGGGATGGGACAAAAATGGTAATATCAAAAAACGCACTTTGAGATATTATAAAATTAGAGAGCAAGATTTAGATATAATTGCAGATCGTCCTCTTGAGGTACAAGGAGAAGTTAAAGTTATCCCGCCAAAGCCTAAAAAGGATAAAAAGGCAAAAGATAAAAAAGCAAAAGAAAAAACAAGTAAAGAAGCCTAAAATGTAAGTGTGTTTTGGAGTTGTAATGATAAAGGTAGAGTTTTTTGGTTTATATAGATTAAATTATGGAATGGCAGAGTGGGAAACAGATGCTAAAGACATCAATGATTTACTAAAAAAGCTACATGCATTTAATCCTTTTTACACAGTGAAAGAATTAAAAAACTCAATTATTCTCGTCAATGGGAAAAATTTTATGGATCTTAAAAAATATAGAACAAAACTTAATCCTGGAGACGAGGTCTTTATAATGAGCCCAGCTTCTGGCGGGTAAAAATAGATACAAGTGGTTAAAGCAGTGGATTTAATTGAAGATATAAAAGTAAAAATTAACGGGAAAAGCATAGCAGTCATTGGAGCTGGTGGACTTGGAGGTTACATAATAGGGTTGACTTCCAGGTTAGGGCTTTCTAAAATTTTTATTTTTGATGGAGATTTGTTTACTACTTCAAATATAGATCGTCAACTGTATTGTCAAAAAGACACGCTTGGCAGAAATAAGGCAGAAGTGGCTGCAGAAAGTTGTAGCGCAATAGGTGTTACTGAAACCATAGCGATACAAGATTATTTTGGTGAAGAATATTTTGATTTAATTAAAGATGTTGACTGTGTTGTAGATGCAACAGACAATGTTACTACAAGACGACTCCTTGAAAAGTTCGGAGAAGCCTATAGTATACCTATAATACATGGTGCAATAGATGGAATGTACGGGCATGTTGCAGTAGTAAGGCCAGGCGATAAAACCATTACAAAACTCTATAGGGTGGAAGTAAGAAAGCCTGGAAAAACTTTTAGTTTTGTTCCATCACTTATCGCATCAATTCAAGTGTCACAAATGACTAAACTGCTAAGCGGCGGACGTACTCTACGAAAGGGCGAGCTTCTAATAGTTGATTTTGCAACTTCAAACACTCAAATAATTAATATTTAGTATGAGACTGTTTATATCAATAAATTTAAGTGAAGAAAATAAAAAACAGGTTAGAGATTTTATTATAAGTCTGAAAAAAGAAAACATTCAGGCTAATTTTATTAACCCAGAAAACGCACATATTACTCTTGCATTCATAGGCGAAACAGATAAATTAGAACAAATAAAAAAAACAATTGAAAAAATAGAGTTTGAACCCTTCGAAATATCAATAAATCGCCTAGGCTATTTTAATACTCCAAGTGGTAAAATTCTCTGGTTTGGAACCGACAACGAAATCAAGTTAAAAGAGCTTGCTCACCTTGTTAGGTCTAATCTTAAACAAGCCAACATACCTTTTGACGGTAAAAACTTTAATGCTCATATTACGATTGCAAGAAAAGCATACTTTGATAATATCTCTATTAAGGCTCCTAAAACTAACATAAAAGTATCTCAAATAAACATTATGGAGACAGTATTTGAAAATAATCGACCTGTATACAAAGAACTTTATGTAAAAAGTTTATAGTCTAGTAAATCGATTTACTCCCACTCGATTGTGCCGGTGGGTTTTGGGGTGAGGTCGTAGCAGACACGATTTATGGTGGGGACTTCAGTTATTATTCTTTGAGTTATGCGGTCTAAGATTTGATAGTCGATGTGCTCAATTGTTGCGGTCATGGCATCAGTGGTGTTGACTGCGCGAACTATTGCTACATATCCCATAGAACGACTTTTATTTCTAACGCCAACGGTTTTCATATCGGGAATAGCAATAAAATACTGCCATACTTTTTTAGATAGACCAGTTTTTGCAAATTCCTCTCTTAAAATTGCATCTGCTTCTCTAAGGCTTTCTAGTCTATCGCGGGTTATCGCACCTAAACAACGGACACCTAGTCCAGGACCTGGGAAGGGTTGTCTAAAAACCATTTCATCTGGGAGTCCTAAGGTTTTTCCACATGCTCTTACTTCGTCTTTAAATAGGTATTTTATGGGTTCAACTAATGTAAATGACATATCTTCAGGAAGTCCACCCACATTATGATGTGCTTTAATTGCTTTTCCTGCCTTTGTGCCACTTTCAATGACATCTGAATATATTGTGCCTTGTCCTAAAAATTTGATATCTTTATGTTGTTTAGCAACCTCGTCAAAAATATAGATAAATTCATTGCCTATAATTTTACGCTTCGTTTCAGGATCACTAACATTGACAAGTTTATTTAAAAATCTATCAGTTGCGTCAATGTAGATTAAGTTGTCTTTCAAATAACTAGAAAAGACATCTATAACAGCTGTAGATTCTCCTTTTCTCATTAGTCCATTGTTAACGTGTACACATATAACGTTTTCGCCACCAAGAGCTTTGATTAGTAGGGCAGCTACGACCGAACTATCAACACCACCAGAAAGAGCGAGCAAAACTTTTTCTTTGCCTACAGCTTTACGAATTAAGGCTACTTGATCGTCTATAAAATTATCTGCATTCCAAGTTTTAGAAGCGCCACATGTGTTGACAATAAAAGAACTCAGTACGCTCGATGAATTAATTGCATCTCTAGTAGTGAAGGGAGCTACAGTTACAAAACTTTTGTGATTTTGAAAATCATTTAAATCTTTTTCAGAGCCGTTAAATATAACGCCTTTAAGTATGCCTCTAGATTTTATTTGCTCAATGGTTGTTTCCTGGGGATAAACTTCGCTATAAACTCCTAAATTACGTATCTCGCGAGCAAGTTCTGCGTTATCATCTCTACCAAGGTCTATAATTGCAATTAAGTCTTGTTTCATGTGTTTCTCCTACTTGTTTTAATTTAAGTAAATGATACTACAATACGTGCGTAAATGTAAACTTTTGATAGCCAAGCTACATCACAACCTTACACAAAATGTTACTAAAGGAATTAGTTGCCGAGGAACATATGCTTAGTTTAAATAATTACTCAAAGTAGAATGAATTTGACAATAAAGCATGTGTTAGTGTTAAAGAAAGCTGGGTAGCTACTAAGATAATTGATGCGGTACTGGATAATAAAGCATATGCTAGTGTGAAAGAAAGCTGGTCAACTACTAAGATAATTGATGAACTGCTGGATAACAAAGCATATGCTAGCGTGAAAGACAACTAGTGTGGTAAAATCATTCAGAGGTGCGCGAATGAAAAAATATGATATTTTACTTTTTGATCTAGATGGCACATTAACGGAGCCAAAAGAAGGAATTACCAAAGCTGTGCAATATGCTCTTAAGTGTGCTGGCATTATCGAAAATAACCTCGATAAGCTAGAAGCTTTTATTGGGCCTCCTCTCATAGAAGGATTTATGCAACTTTATGGTTTTACTGAAAAGGAAGCTATTGAAGCACGGTCTAAATATAGAGAATATTATACAGCTCAAGGTGCTTTAGAAAACAAACTGTATGAAGGTATGGATAAGTTATTAAAAAATGTAGAAAAGCTAGGAAAAACCTTGCTTGTCGCTACATCTAAACCTTTATACTATGCAAATATCATTCTAGAGCATTTCGGTATAGCCAAACATTTTAAAGGTGTATTTGGTGCTGAGATGAATGAAATTGAACATAAAAAGAGCGATGTGATTAAAAGGGCAATAGATTTTGCTAAAGATAGTGACTTGTCTAAATACTTAATGATAGGCGATAGAAAACACGATATTATTGGGGCTAAGACAGTTGGTATTGATTCAATTGCTGTTCTTTATGGCTATGGGACAAAAGAAGAGTTCGAAGAACATAAGCCAAATTATATTGTCAGTACAGTTAGCGAGTTAGAACAGTTTTTACTAGTGCATTAATTAAGAGTGTAACGAGACTGGTCTAGTGATATAATTTAGATACAATGATAAAATCTAAAGGGAGAAAAATATGAATTTACTATTTAAAATTACATATGGATTATACGTTCTATCTGCAAAAGATGGGGATAAAAATAATGCTTGTATTATTAACACACTTGCTCAGCAGACTTCAAATCCAGAGAAACTTAGCATAACGGTAAACAAACTAACCTATACTCATAGTATAGTTAAAAAGACTGGATTTTGCTCTTGTGCTGTTATTGGAAATGATGCCACAATTGATCTAATTCAAGGTTTTGGAATGAGAAGCGGTAGGGATGAAGATAAGTTTGCTGGTGTAGATGCAGCAAAAGCAAATAATGGCTGTTTAGTGCCCATAAAAGGTGTAATTGGTTACTTTGATTTAAAAGTTATCGAAGATATAGATATGGGCTCACATACCATGTTTGTATGTGAAGTAACGGATAAAGTGGTCTTTAAAGATGAAGAAGCCATGACGTACGCATACTATCGAGCAAACCTACTCAAGAAGAAGGAACAAGTAAAAAAAGAGGCGTACATTTGTACTGTGTGTGGGTATATTCACGAGGGTCCAATGCCCGATGATTTTATTTGTCCTATATGTAAAAAAGACAAGAGTTTCTTTATCCCATACACAGAAGAGAAAAAAGAAGACATTTCTAAGAAAGAAGATGTTGATAAAGAATCATACTATTGTACAGTTTGCGCATATGTTCATTACGGACCTATTCCAGATGATATAATTTGCCCAATTTGTAAACATGGGAGAGAAGTATTTATCCAACAAAACAAGTCATAATGGCATAAGAGGTAGGAAAGCAAGATGAAAGTAGATATCAAAGGGTTTTTTAGGAAAATAAAGTCAATGTGGAAAACACCTCCTGAAGGACGGTGCTTGACAATAAAGGAAATGGGGAATTTTGGTCTATATGCTCTTGGCATAAGTTTTATTTCTAGTTCAGTATACTATGTCGCAACCATTTCATTTATCCCGTATTTTTACCATATCGACGTTATTCACGCCTACGTTATTATGATTTTAGGGATGTTAATTAATTTATTAATTCAGCCTTTTATCGGTACTATAATGGAGAAAACAAACACAAAGTTTGGAAGATACAAACCATTTATTTTATTTTCTCTACCGTTTTTATCTTTATTTGCTGTACTTGTTACCTGGATTCCTCAGATTGGCGAGGAGAATATGCGTATCATCTATGCATACTGTACTTGTGTTCCGTTTTTTGTGTTAATGAATTTTTCTAATAATATGTATCAAACCATGCCATCGGTAATTACTCCAGTTTCGCAAGAGCGTGCAGATATGATGACACCAATTGGGCTTATCTTTGGCTTTGCCCCAAGTGTTCTTCAAATAATTGCAGGTCCCATAAGGGCGCATTTTGCCGAAAAAGGAATGGAATATATGGGAATTAGAATAATCGGCATTATTGCTGTTACAATTGGCACTATCCTAGTTTTATTCATACTCAGAGTTAGAGAAAGGGTGTATGTGTTAAAAAAGGATGAAGAAAAAGAAGAAAAAGTTAAATTGGGCGTCGCCATTAAAATGATTTTTAAAAACAAACCTTTGATTATTCTCTTTTTAGCTCTTTCTTTTGGCTCTTTAAGGGAATTTTGCCGACAATTTACGATACTAATCATTCAATTTAGATTCGCAGAAACAGCCACTCAAGCTATGCAAATTTCAGGAATTGTAATGACGGTAATTGGTTTTGCTTCCACTGTTGCTATGTTTCTTCTTCCAATAGTAACTAGAAAGCTTAACAAAAATGTTATTATAATCATGTTCACTGTTACTAGTGTTATATCATTTAGTTTTTTAGGTTTATTTGGTTATCAAAACATACCTGTAGGATTGCCTTCGGCGCTTACCATAACGATATTATTTTTCCTTTCAGCAATAAATCCAACATATCTGTTAATTCCTATAATGCTAGGGGAAATAGCTGATTTTCAACAATATAAAACAGGAAAGAGATTAGAAGGTCATATGCAAAGCTTGTTGTTTACTCTTCCTGGACTAATAGCTCAAGTACTTATGCTCGTAACTTGGTTCTGGCAAAGAAGTATAGGGTTTGAACCCAAACATTATGAAAATGTCATAGTTCTTTCTGAAATACAGCAAAAAACTGCAACATCGTGGTTTAATGCAACAAGCATTATTTCTGCTGCAAGTGGTCTCATTATGATAATCATTTTGTGTTTTTATCCATTAACAAAGAAAAGGTATAGCCAGGTTGTTGCTGAACTTGAATCTAAATCAGAAAAAATTGAAAAAGGAGCAGAGAGTACCGAACATGTAAGCACTGTTTCCGAACAAGCTTAATACACAATTTTGCCTTTTGTTGACTATAGATATTTACATTGTTTGTAAGGAATTATTGCTTTTTCAGGTCTTGAGATGTAATGTTTCTGGGCAGGCTTAATGTACTTTGTGCCTTTTATGACTAATAGTTATTTACAGTTTAAGGGATTAATATTTTTTCCAAGCTTTGGGATAGAATAAAAATAGTAATGGATATATTTCCAGCCTTCCAAGTAACATATTCAGAGAAAGGATTAGTTTGGAAAAGTTGGAATAAAATGCATAGTTACCATAGGGACCAACCAGTTCTAGTCCTGGTCCAGCATTTGCAAAACAGGTAATGACAGCAGTGACATGCGTTACTAGGGTGCCATTTCCTTTTAGTGGCGTGGTTAAAGCTATTAAAACAACAGAAGAGAATAAAATAAGGGTGAATAAGAAAAAGTAAGATAATACCGAAGTAGTAGTATCGTCAGATAGAATTTTGCCGTCATACTTTATATTTTTAATAGTGTGTGGGGATATCTTTTTTCTAATATCGCGTACAGCGCTTTTTAGCAGTATTATAAATCTAGAAACTTTTAGTCCTCCGGCGGTGCTAGAAGAAGAACCTCCAATTACCATAATTAGAATAAGTATTGTTTGTGCTGCAGCAGGCCATTTTGTAAAATCAGCAGAAGCAAAGCCTGTGGTTGTCATAATAGACGCTACTTGGAAAGACCCAAAACGCAATGACTCTCCAAAAGTAGCATAAACTTTACCTATAAACAATATGAAAGTTACTAAAACTGTTGCTACTCCGAAAATTCCTAAAAATCCCCAAAGTTCCTCTTTCTTCATTGCAGCTCTAAAATGTCCAACCAAAATTAAGAAATAAACTTCAAAATTCGTACCAAACAAAAGCAAAAATATGAGTATTACTATTTCATAATATAGGTTATTGTATGCCCCGATACTCATAGCTTTATTAGAAAAGCCACCAGTCGCTGCAGTTGAAAATGTATGGATGATTGCATCGAATGGATCCATTTTTCCTATGACTAGCATTACGAAAAGAAGTATTGTCAAAACTATATATATTGCGTATAAAATACGTGCAGTATATTTTAATTTACTGACCATTTTGCCAAAAGTCATACCTGGAACTTCTGCCTTGTATGCTTGGACTAAAGACGTATCTGCTTTAGGTAAAATCGCAACAAGCATTACTAAAATACCCATGCCTCCCAGCCAATGAGTGTAACTTCTTAAAAATAACAAACTTTTTGGTATTGTTTCTATTGAAATTAATATTGTTGCGCCAGTTGTAGTGAATCCAGATATGGTTTCAAAGAGTGCATCAAAATAGTTAGGGAGTGTGTGGCTTAATGAAAATGGGATTGCGGTAATAAGTGAAACCCATATCCATGCAATAGAAACAGTAATAAATCCTCCCTTTGCGTTTAAAATTGTGTTTTTTGGTTTTTTAATAACTAAAGGGATGCCAACAGCAAGGAATATAGCAATAGATACTGCATACCAAATTGGCAGCCCGCCTTCTGCAAAACCAACAGCCATAAAAAGAGGAACAAGCAAAGCTACTGCCATTATTATGCTTATTACTCCTAGTACATATGATGCCATTCTAAAGTTCATTTTTATCGTATATTCCTATGTTTTTATTTATTTGATGTATTAGCATATCGTTTAAGTTGTCGAGTGATTTGCAATTCTATGTACTGTTTGGCGAGGACTAAGCTAGTGAGTCGTTTAAGTTATGCTTGGTTCCTAACTATATACAGTTTTGGAGCGATTGGTGTTCGTATGTATTTAGTCAGCGTTCGGTTCTAGGTACATGTTTTAGTGAACTATGCTAGTATGTCATTGAAGTTATACTCGGTTCCTAACTATATACAGTTTTGGAGCGATTGGTGTTCGTATGTATTTGTCAGCGTTCGGTTCTAGGTACATGTTTTAGTGAACTATGCTAGTATGTCATTGAAGTTATACTCGGCTACTGACTATATACAGTTTTGGCGCGCCGGTGTTTGTAGTATTTGAGTTATCGATAGCGCTAAGTACGTTTTTTAGTAAACTATGCTAGTATGTCATTTAAGTCATCTAGTGGTTCTTCACGAACTTTGCTTACAATAATAACAGTGTCACCAATTTCGATGGTATCCAAGCCTCCGGGTATAATTAATTCCTTATTTCTAACTATAGCACCGATTAAAATGTCAGGAATTACTTTTAAATCTTTTAAAGGCACAGAAGGCTTTTCAAAAGTAGGAGATACAATAAACTCAATGGCTTCAGCTTGGGAATTTACAATGTTATATAGCCTATTAACCTTGCTTCCTGTAACATTTTGTTTGCTTCGTACATACTTAATTATGTGTTCGGCTGTGGATTTCCTAAGCGATACAATGCTGTCCAAGCCACTTTCTGCTAGCATGCCGTAGTAAGATGGTTGATCTATTTTTGTAATGACCTTTTTGACTCCGAGCGATAATGCAAACAAAGATATGATAATGTTTTGTTCATCTAAAGAGCAGAGAGAAATGACAACGTCGCATTCAGCCATACCTTCATCTAAAACTAGTTTATGGTCGGTACCATCGCCGTATATAATTTCTGCTTGAGGGAGTTCTTCATCTAAAGCGATACATCTTAGTCGATTCCTTTCGACAATTTTAACAGTTGCGTCTATTTTAGTTAGATGTTTTGCTAAATACTTAGCAATATCAGAGCCACCAATAATCATCACTTTTTTAGCGCCCTTCACAAAATTTAATTTCCTAGATAATTTGGTTATATCTTTAGAGGAGGCGATGACATATATTTTATCGTCAGGGAGAAGTATAGCTTTACCATCAGGAATAATAATATCACCCTCTCGTTCAATAGCCGCAACAAGAATTTTTTGATTGAGTAGGGTAGGTAAATCCATAAGCTTAGTGTTAGCCCAAATACTCTCATCTTCAACCCTAAGTTCCATCATCTCGATTTTTCCACCAGCAAATGGATCTATTTTTATGGCTTGTTGATATCTTAAAGATCTAAAAATTTCATCTGCAACATCTTCTGCAGGATTAATCATCATTGAAAGGGGTGTATCTTCAGTGTTAAATAGATTAAAATATTCTGGATTTCTAACTCGCGCAATTGTTTCTTTAGCACCAAAGTTCTTAGCAAGGAGGCAGCATAGTATATTTAGTTCGTCATTATGCGTGCAGGCAATAATGATATCAGCATTTTTCACATTTGCTTCCAACAAAACTTCTTTTGTTGCGCCGTTGCCACAAATTCCCTTAACATCATACAAGTTGACAAGTTCTTCTACTAAATCATGCTTTTTGTCTATGACAACAATATTATGGTTTTCAAAGGATAAACTCTCTATGAGTTCGGTTCCCGCGTTTCCTGCTCCTACAATAATAATACGCATCTTGTTATATCCTCCCGATTGTTAGTTGATTATACCACTATGGGAGTAAATAATAAATGTTTTTAGTTGAGTTAATAATATATCCTCTTGCAATCTTTTAAAGTATGCAAGTAAATTACTCTTGCTCACTGAGGTGGATAGAACTTGTCAGTGTAACTTGAGATGGAATCGCCAATTTCTTATGCTTTCGTTAGAATTTAAGTTGACATGCTTCTTGTGGTAATATGGCGAATATTGATTATTTTAGTAGCCATAGATACAATTGCATATTATTATACAGATGTAATTTTTGCGAAAATTAAGCTAAATGTTAGTGAAATAAATCACATTTTCTGTTAAGTTGAAGGGAAAAATATAGTTAGCTACTATATAATTTTTAATTGATGTGTTGATTTCTAAATTAAGAGTACGACATTAGTATATAAATGCTCATGCACTATAATTGATAATATTTTAATATTTTGTTATAATTTTCGCATAATATAGCGGTGAAAAATTAGCATAATGGTTAAATGAAGTGTTAGTTTTCAAAAAGTAGGATAAGATGAGAATTTCAGATATTTTGAACAAAAACAAAGTTTCCTTTTCTTTAGAAATATTCCCTCCAAAACGAGGTATGGAACTTACTGGGGCAAAAAATATAATTAAAGAACTATCTTCTTTGAACCCATCATTTATAAGTGTCACTTATGGATCTACTGGCGAAAATAGTGATAATACTATAGAAATGGCTAAAGAAGTTCAATTAGTTAATAACATTACTGCACTTGCTCATATTACTTGTGTAAGTAGCGATAGAAAAAAAGTTTCTAGTGTTTTAGATTCGTTAGAAGAGGCAGGTATAAATAACATTTTAGCTTTAAGAGGGGACATACCTGCTGGTATGGATTTTCCAAAACCTGGTGGGTATAAGTATGCATCCGACCTCATGAAAGAAATTAAGGCTAGAGGTACTTTTTGTATTGGTGGTGCTTGCTATCCAGAGGGCCATCCTGACTCAAATACGCTCGAAGAAGATATAGAAAATATAAAAATAAAAATCGATAATGGTTGTGAGTTTTTAACAACTCAAATGTTTTTTGATAATAATATTTTGTACTCGTATTTGTACAAGTTACTAAGAAGTGGAATAGACGTGCCAATAGTTGCAGGTATAATGCCAATTCTAAATAGCAGGATGGCAAACAAGATGTGCGAATTAAATGCAACGGCATTCCCACAGAGTTTTAGAATGATAGTTGAAAAATATGCAAATGATGATGAGTCGTTAAAACAAGCAGGTATTGCATACGCAACTCATCAAATAGTTGACTTGATAGCTAATGGGTTTAATAACATTCACTTGTATACGATGAATAGACCAGATGTTGCAAAAAGTATTTACAACAACATATCATCACTTCTTAAATAGCTAAAGGAAAAGTTAGGTTTATCTAAAATAGTAATGCGACTTTAAAGTATTGGAAAAACAACATGGATATTAGAGAAAAGTTAGAAAAAGAGATATTAGTTTTAGATGGGGCATGTGGAACTGCGCTTCAAACATTTTATGGTTTGAAAGCAGGAGAACTCCCTGAAACTTGGTGTTTTAAAAAGCCAGAAGTTATTGAAGCATTGCATACTAGTTATCTAGAAAGTGGTGCTGACATAATTTTAACTAATACTTTTGGAGCGAATAGTTTTAAATTTCAAGATAAAACAAAGGAATATATCGAAACAGCTGTTCAGATTGCAAGAAAAGCTGCTGATAAGAAAAAAGGGTCGTTTGTTGCATTAGATATTGGCCCAACAGGCAAATTAATGGAGCCAATCGGCGATTTAAGTCTAGATGATGCATATGAAGTGTATAAAGAAGTAGTTTTAGCAGGGCAAGGGGTCGATCTCATAATGATTGAGACTATGTCTGACCTATATGAAATGAAAGCAGCAATTTTAGCAGCAAAGGAAAATTCTAATTTACCTATCATTGCAAGTGTGACATTAGATGATGTAGGTAAAACTTTAACTGGTGGAGATATTGAGACTGTTGCTACGTTGCTTGAAGGACTGTCTGTAGATGTAATAGGCTTAAATTGTGGAGTCGGTCCTAACAAGATGGTTGAGTGGGTTAGAAAACTCCGTAAGTTTACCAATTTACCCATTATGGTAAAGCCTAATGCGGGCATGCCTGTAATAGTCAATGGGAAATTACAATATGACATAGGTCCTGATGAGTTTGCTGACTTTATGAAAAAATGCGTGGAAGAAGGGGCGCAGTTAATTGGTGGCTGTTGTGGTACAACGCATAAATATATTAGTAAATTATACGACATAAAAAAGACTGCGAAAGTAACTCCCATAGAAAAGAAGGTTTTTTCCAGAGTTTCTTCATATGGAAAAACAGTTAATTTTGGGGACATACCGCTTGTAATAGGAGAACGTATTAATCCTACTGGTAAAAAGCTGCTAAAAGAAGCACTCAAAAATGAGGACATGGAGTATGTAAAATCTGAAGCAGTTAGACAAATAGAAGCAGGTGCACATGTTTTGGATGTTAACGTGGGTTTACCTGGTGTCGATGAGGTCGACATGCTATCTAAAGCAATTAAGAGTGTGCAATCAATAACAGATTTGCCGTTGCAGATAGATACGTCTAATGTGGAAGCTTTGGAAAAAGCGTTACGTATATATAATGGTATCCCTTTGATTAATTCCGTAAATGGTAAAAAAGAAAGCATGAAAGAAGTGTTTCCACTAGCGAAAAAATATGGGGCTATGATTGTAGGTTTGACACTAGATGAAAGTGGAATAGATGATACTGCTGAAGGAAGAATTAAGGTAGCATTGAACCTTATTAATACAGCTAGCTTATATGGAATTGGAAAGGAAAAATTATTAATAGATCCTTTAGCAATGACTATTAGTACTGGTCCTAATAATGCAAAAACTGTGCTTGAAATCATCGATTTAGCAAAAAAACAATTGGGAGTAAAGACAGTCTTAGGTGTCTCAAATATATCATTTGGATTACCAAATCGACAAAATGTTAATTCTGTGTTTTTTGCACAAGTTCTTTCTAAAGGTCTTGACGCAGGTATTATAGATCCTACTAGCGATGTTATGATGAGTGTTTATTATTCATTTTTAGCACTTAATGGTCAGGATGAAAACTGTGGTAATTATGTTGCTAAGTTTGGTTCTTTAGAAGAAAAAGAAAAGCCTTTAGATGTCTCACATAAGTTATCGCTTGAGCAGGCAGTGTTTAAAGGATTGTCAAAAGAAGCGATAGAGAAGACAGAAAAACTCCTAAAAGATGGTATGGCACCGCTAGATATTGTAAGTAATGTATTGATGCCAGCGTTAGATAAAATTGGCGAAGATTTCGAAAAAGGTACCATATTTTTACCCCAATTGCTTTCTAGTGCAGAGAGTGCTAAATCAGCATTCAATGTTATAAACACGGCTATTAGTGCTTCGGGTCAGGTTGTTGAAAAGAAGGGTACGATAGTACTTGCAACAGTAGAAGGTGACATCCATGATATTGGGAAAAATATTGTTAAAGTTGTACTTGAAAACTATGGATATGAAATCATTGATCTTGGAAGAGATGTCAAAATAGAAAAAGTTGTTGATGCTGCTATCAAAAACGATATCAAATTAGTAGGGCTTTCTGCTTTAATGACAACAACTGTAGATAACATGAGAAAAACTATTGTAAAACTTAGAGAAAAATCTGGTTGTAAGATAATGGTTGGGGGAGCCGTATTAACACAAGACTATGCAAAGGAAATAGGCGCTGACTTCTATGCAAAGGATGCCTTAGCGAGTGTTAAAATTGCTGAAGAAGTGTTTAGTAAAGCGTAATATTGGTACATTAGCTATCGCATAAAGATGTGGCATTATTAGGAGCGACTTAACTACTATGCAAAGAATGCATTCGCCAATGTAGTGTTAAAACGCTTAAAGATTGATTAACAGAGAATAACAGCGGTAGATTAAGTTTAAAACAAGTAAGATTAAGCTAAGATAAGGAGGTCGATATGTCAAAAACAGATTATAGATGTGATGATTGCGGAACTCCCTTGTATCTTGACGCGGGCGGAAAGAGCGCAACTTGTCCAAAATGTGGGCGTAAAGAAGTTTATGTAGAAGATTTAAAAGGTAATGATGATAAGGTTTTCCCAATCCAAGTAAATAAAGATAATACCGAATATATTGCTAAAGGTGAGGCGTTTTTAGAAGTACAAGACTATGCAAGTGCTTTTGAAAGTTTCGCTAAAGCAATCAATTTAGACCCAAATGATTACAGAGGCTGGTGGGGTACTTGTAGATGCAGATTGCTTGATAATTATCTTTGTGAAGATAATGGATACAGTAGAGACTTTAAAAAGGTAATTATGTTAGCACCAGAGTATGCAAAAAAAGAACTAGAAGCAAAATATGAAGTATACCTAGCTAAGTTAGAAGAAAAAAGAGATGCGAAAGAAAAAGAAAAAGAAAGAACGCAAAAACTCTATTCTGGGGAAATACTAAATGTAAATGCTAATTACGGACCTAGAAAAACATTTATGTTAGATATGTTTTTGATTGGCATTTTAGTTATATTATGTCCTCTCGCTGCTACTCTTGCAGCATTTGTGCCCGCATATAGGTTGGCAGGTATTTTGCTTGGCGTTATGTTTATTATAGGCGCTGTATTCTTAGCTATTGAACTAAAAAGGAAATATACAATCGTTAAAAAGGTCGAAAACAGAGAAATAAGGACTGTATCTGAACTGATGGCGATGTTCAAGAAAAAAAAGAAACCAGAAGTTCAAAAGGTTTTAAAAGATATGATTAGTGCGGGATATATACTAGGTTATGAAATTATAGATGGAGAGCAAATAGCAAAAGTTCAAGATTACGATAGGGTCAAAGAGAAAAAGGAAAAAACAAAAACCCTTTAAAATAAACTGAAAAATAGGAAGAAGTGAGGAAAAATGGAAGATAATAAAATTGCAATTTTAATAGATGCAGAAAATATAAGTTATAAAAACGTAGGTCAGATTATTGACACAATGGAGAAAAAGGGTACCGTTTATGTCAAAGAAATTGTTTCAGACTGGACAAGAATTACAGGTGCCAAAATGGCGCAATATAATAGAGCGGTACAAATTGAAGGTTGGAGAAAAGAAGCAAGCAAGTATTCTTTGACTGGTGTGCAATCATTTAGTCATGTAAGCGGTAAAAACACATCTGATATAGCTTTAACAATAGAAGCTATGAAGATACTATATGAAAAACCTTTTATAAACACTTTTTGTATAGTCAGTAACGATAGCGACTTTACTCGTCTTGCACAAGAATTAAAAGCGCACGGAAAAGAAGTTATTGGAATGGGTGAAAGGAAGGCGATAAAAGAATTCATTAATGCATTTAGTGAGTTTATATATCTTGGAGAATCCATTGATGAAAGTACAGAAAAAGAATCTATTGAGAAAACTAGTGGTGCTAGCGAGGATTTAAAAGTTAAAGAAAAAGAACTTCAAAAAACCAAAGGTAAAGTTAAAAAGCCTGTACTACCAACGGAACAGATGGAAGCGCTTAAAGTTATCATCGAAGATGCGATGGATGAAAATGGAGTTGCATTATATAGTTTAATTGCCTCAAAGATGAAAAAACAATTTAGCGATTTTGTACCCGAAAACTATAATGTGAAAAACATCTCTGCTCTTATGAAATTGCTTTTACCATATTTACCACAATATCAAGAACATAAAGAAAGTATTCCTAACAATCCTAACGGGTACATAATGATGCTTAAGAAAAAAGAAGAAAAGCGTACTAAAAATAAAGGCAGTAAAAAATAATATATAATATAAATAACTGAATAAACGGCGGTAATTACCGATAATTTATGATTTAATGATTTAGTGAAATAAATTAAAATTTGTTGTTGACATAACAAAATCGGTAGTGTATTATTTAATCATTCAAAAATAAAACCGTTGAGACAGAGTAGTAGTATACTTTATCGGTGATGAGAGAGACTTGGGTTGGTGCGACAAGGGGACAGAGGGTATATGAATGGACTGTTGAGGGCAGTTGCGAAATTATATTAGAGTAGTGATTGACGGGTTCTCCCGTAATAGAGAGAGGATATGATAGTATCCTACAATGAAGGCAGGGAAACCTGTGAAATTGGGTGGCACCACGGCGAAGTTCGTCCCAAACGAAACTCGCCGTGTTTTTTTATATAAAAAATAACGAATATAGCCATTAAGGAGGTACAATATTATGGCAAACGAAAAAAACATTCCAATTAAAATCTATTTGTCTGAAGCGGAGCTTCCTAAACAATGGTATAACGTTAAGGCAGATATGAAAGAACAACACGCACCTTTTTTAAATTCTGCTACGCTGAAGCCTGTAACATTTGACGAGCTTTGTGGTATCTTTATCACAGACCTTGTTAAGCAAGAACTCAACGAAACTGATAGGTATATTGATATACCGGAAGAAGTACTTAACTTCTATAAAATGGTGAGACCATCTCCATTAATTAGAGCAACGTTTTTGGAAAAAGCGATAGGAACTCCAGCAAAAATTTACTACAAATTTGAAGGTAATAACACATCTGGCTCTCACAAACTTAACTCAGCTATAGCACAAGCATATTATGCGAAAAAACAAGGACTAGAATCAATAACTACAGAAACAGGTGCTGGACAATGGGGAACAGCTTTAGCAATGGCTTGCTCATTTTTTGACATTAAACTAGACGTATTTATGGTCAAAGGTAGCGCTATGCAAAAACCAGCAAGGGTTGAAGTTATGAAAACGTATGGCGCAGCAGTTACAGCATCTCCATCGATGACGACAAATGTGGGAAGAAAAATATCAGAAGAAAAACCTGGTACTACAGGATCTTTAGGATGCGCTATTTCTGAAGCAATAGAAGTGTGTACAACAAGAGATAAATGTAAATATGCTTTAGGAAGTGTGCTAGATTATGTTTTGCTTCATCAATCAATAATTGGGTTGGAAGTAAAAACAGCTTGCGAAAAATATGATATCAAACCAGATATTATTATTGGATGCGCTGGTGGTGGAAGTAACTTAGGTGGATTAATTGCACCGTTTGTGGGTGAGAAAATTCAGGGTAAAAATGATATTAGAATTATGGCTGTTGAACCTTCATCTTGCCCATCCCTTACAAGAGGTAAATATGCATATGATTTTGGTGATACAGGAAAGATTACACCTCTTTTGAAAATGTACACCCTTGGAAATGGCTTTATACCCTCGCCAATACATGCTGGCGGATTAAGATTCCATGGTATGAGTCCTGTTGTTAGCAAGTTATATCATGATGGTTATATTGAAGCTACTTCAGTAGGGCAAAAGGAAGTTTTTGATGCGGCATCAATATTCTCGCGGACAGAGGGGATTCTGCCTGCTCCAGAAAGTGCACATGCAATTCGTGCTGCTATTAAAGAAGCTGAAAAATGTAAAGAAACAGGTGAAGAAAAAACCATCATATTCGGTTTAACTGGTACTGGACATTTTGATATGAGTGCATACAAATTATATAATTCTGGAGAAATGGTTGACTCTGAATTAAGTGATGAGGACTTACAAAAAGGCTTCGAGACTATTCCAAAAGTAGATTGATTAAGACGATAATTTGTGAGATGTAAGGTTGAATTACTAGGCACTTATAAAAAGGGTTTGAGACCATCCCAAAAGTAGCCTAGCATTCAGTAAACAGAATCTGACCTCCGATTAAAAAGGGGGTCAGTTTATTTTATATTAGTAAGTAATTTACTTAGGCTTGTGCTTCTTGGTCAGGCTGTATTATAAGACCTGCAGCTTCACGTTTTTCTGCTAGTTCTTTGTACATGTTAGCCCTATATTCTCCATGTAGCGGATACAACATTATTACAAAGAAATTAATCACCCAGGCAATCAGTGGTAAAACAGTTGCTATGATAGTGAGACCAAGCTTAGTTAGTGGGGATTGTTCAGGAGTGGGATTTACATCTGACGGTTCGGTGTATTTGAAGACAATAAGTATTAGTGGAATCATAAAGTTTTGGAAGGTTGTCATCATTTTGTTCATAAAAGTTTGTAAGGATGCGCTAATACCTTCGGTTCTTCTGCCAGACATCCATTCTGCATAATCCATGCTTTCTGCAATCATTGAATAGTTTAAGTTGCTTACTAGCCCAAATGGAAGTCCCATTATGAAAAATCCTACCACAAATATAACCATATATGGTCCTACAGTAAATGCGAGTAGGGTTAGCAGTGCCATCGACGCCGCACCTACAATACAGGAAAGCATATATAGTTTTCTATACTCAAATCTTTTTGTAAAAAATGGGGTGGTTAACATTCCTAAAAATCCAGAAACACCAAATCCAGCCACCATCAATGTATTAACCATTGATTGACCTAATCCTTCCGGGACTCCAATTAATAAATAATTGCTTAGGTATAGACCAGCCGATATAGGTATTGCTCTAGCAAATGCTGCAATATTTGCGCACACAGTAACTAGTAAAGGTTTGTTTGAAAATAATTCTTTAGCCATTTGTTTCACAGAAGGAGTTGGTATATTGCTCTTAACCCTTTCTTTAGAACCAAAAAACACTAGTTGAAATAACGATGCTCCTATAACCCCTGCGAATATTGCCATAGTGAAATATGACATAGGTTGTTTTTCTCCGAAAAATATGGAAAAAATTGGCAGTAATACTGTTGGTAGCGCGCCGCCAATGGAATGGAATATACGTGAAAATGTTATAAAATTAGAGCGTTCTTTAGGATTTGGTGTCATAGCCGAAGGCATTCCCCAGAAGGGGATGTCACCTATTGTGTAGAAAATAGTCCATAAAAAGTATATTGTGCAATAATAGGCAATTCTACCCGAACTAGGAAGCCATAGTGGTGGTAAATATAACGCGATTGTTAAAAAAAGTAAAGGCATAGGGGCAATCGCTAAATACGGTCTAAGTTTACCATATTTTGTATTAGTCCTATCGGCAATGGTACCCATGATAGGGTCATTAAAAGCGTCAAATAGCCTAGCTGCTAACATGAGTGTTGAAGTTGCTGCTAATCCTATTTGTGCAATTTCAGTTAAAAAGAATAAAATGTAAGAATTTACTACTCCAATAATTAAATTTTGCCCAAATCCGCCAGCTGCGAAACTGAATACATTAGCCTTTGTTAAATACTTTGTCCCATCTAAAACAGTTTTATTTGCATAATCATCATCTTTGTTAGCTTTACCTTTCTTGTTTTTGGTTTTGCGATTATCAGGTTCCTGTTCTATGTGATTCAGTTCTCCATTAGCGGAAGACTCATATTCTTCGTCAGGTTGAAATATAACGTCAATGTCACTAGAAACGTCATTATTTTTTAAATTCTCATCCATATTAATTTCTCCTGTTTTAGCTTAACCCTCAAGCGAGGGATAATGTTCAATTTATGTAAAAGCGCCTTACTATTTAGTAAGTTTCTGAGACTATCGATATAAATGTTGTAGTTGAAGTTTCTGTCCGCGAACCGCACCTTATTTTTAAAATTATACTACAAGGTATGTGTATTTACAACTTCGACTTCAAATGGTACAATTGCTTTGTTATGTACAATTCATTTATATATAATAATGTAAATACTAGAAGTTTTTAGGGGGGCGGGATAAGGTTAACATGGTCTCAAAGCTATATCAAGATATAAAAAACACACTATTTAATGATGTCGCGCCGTTTTGGATTAAGTATGGTTCTGACAAAATAAATGGTGGTATCTATACGTGTTTGGATAGGAAAGGTAACATCTATTCCACAGATAAAGGGGTGTGGATGCAAGGCAGAACTGGATACACTTATTACAACCTTATAAATGAGTATGGTTATGACTTGTCTTGGATGGAAATTGCGGACAGCTGTTCCAAATTTTTGGATGAACATTGTATAGATGAAGAAGATGGGAGAATGTATTTTACTGTAACAGCTGAAGGGGAACCCCTCCGTAAAAGACGTTATTTTTTCTCGGAATGCTTTTATGTTTTAACGAAAATTTTGCAGTATAAAGTGAAAAATGATGATGTGGCACTTAAGCAGGCTAGAAAATATTATGATTTTTTGATGAGTATGTATGTTAATCCTGCTAGCGATCCGTATAAAATCACACCGAAGACAATTGTGGAAACACGAGACACCAAAGCTTTAGGTGGTCCGATGATTCTTTTAAATTTAACAAATGTTTTAATCAACTTAGATAGTGAGCGCAAAGAGGAATACACTAGCAAAGCAAAACAATTGGTTAGGGATATTTTTACCTTCCGACACGAAGAAACGGGACTAATGTTAGAAAGTAGATTAGCTGATGGCTCCTTCTATTTTGAAAGTGCAACTGGCAGAATTGTAAATCCAGGGCATAGTATAGAACTATCCTGGTTCTTAGCAGATGCAGCTTATATACTTGGTGATAAGGAGCTACTGTGTAAAGCTGAAGATATTTTTAACAAGGCATATGACTTTGGTAAAGATGAAGAATTTGGTGGGATTTTATATTTCAAAGATATCGAAGGAAAACCCGTGGAAGCATATGAGCATGACATGAAATTATGGTGGGTACATACAGAAGCAATTACTGCAGCAATAAAGTTTTATGACTATACTGGCAATAAAAGGTACTTATCTATGTTTCAAAAGTTTTATGAGTATGCAAATAAATATTTTGCAGACCCAGAGTTTGGTGAGTGGTTTGGATATCTTAGAAGAGATGGTCGCCCAACCGAACCTGCTTGTAAAGGTCATACATATAAAGGACCATTCCATATAATAAGAATGCTTGTAGAAAGCGAGAAAATACTTAAAAAATATATTTAGGGATAGGGGAGAAGTACAATGCAAAAAGTTGAAGAGCAGAAGGGTTCGAACATTTTTCAAAAGGTAATTTTTGTTTTAAAGTATATTTTTTCTCACTGGGACAGACCGCCAAAGGGCAATTTTTTAAGCTTTAGAGAATTTGCTGCCTACTGTGTTGGAGGAATGGGAGTCTTTGGCGTAACTGTAATACCCACATATTTAACACTTTCTGCAGGTATGTACATAGCAGTTGCTTTAGGAATTAATGTTTGGCACATAACAATTATAGGGCTTGCTACTAGTGTGTTTTCTTTGCTAAGGTCGCCACTATTAAGTGTAATTATCGATAACACAAATTCAAGATTTGGAAAGTTTAGGCCATGGCTGATATGGTTGCCGATACCAATTATGCTTTCTATGATAGCACTAGTTTTTATTCCTTATGCGCTCATAGATAACTATGTCCTTATGCTTGTTGCATTTACAATTATTTTTAATATTATGCAGTTTTTCATAACTTTATACAGTAATGCATACAATAATTTAGTTTTAGTTATTTCGCCAAGCCATAAAGAAAGGACTAATTTGATGTCAATTGGTTCAGTAATATATTCTTTAGGTCCATCGATTGTTACCATATTATTTCCACTTCTAGCAAACTTGTTATATAGTACCAAAGATGCAAATGGTAATACATTAGTGGCTGGTATTAATGATATTCGGTCCATGCAAGTTATACTACCGATAATGGCAGCAATGTGTTTAGCTCTTGCGTTATTGACAGCATTTGGAGTAAAAGAAAGATTTGTACAAAAAAGAGCAACTGTCAACAAGGTGAAGTTTTCAGAAGGGCTGAAGAGTGCTGCTCGGAATAAGTACTTTTGGATTAATACAATTTCTACAATACTTGGTGTGTTTAGAATGGCAGCAACTGTATATGTTGTATGGATTGCCACATATTATATAGCAACAGATTGGGCCCAATCTATTTTAGTGACGCTAGCAGGAAGCGCATGTGTCCCTGGCATGATATTAGCTCCCATGCTTATTAATAAATTTGGTAAGAAAAAGATTGTAATAGCTATTAATACTTTATGTGCTATATTCACTGTGCCCATTGTTTTAGCAGCAAGCATGCCAACAGTTGCAACCCCATATGTTATGTATATTTTCATATTACTAATTACTCTCTTTAATGGTGCAACTGTGGTAATACAACCAGCTCTTAGTGCTATGATTAATGACTATCAGCAATACAAGACAGGGCAAAGAATAGAAGGATTTATGGGGCAGTTGTCCTTTGTTTTGTTAACTATAGTTGGGCTTGGAACTGCTTTTATCAACCCAGCAATCTATGAGGCTTTTGGCTTTATAGACGATGCTAGTGTGTTATACGACACAGAAAATGTGACATCTCCTATAATCATGTGGACATCTCTCATCGCGATTCCGAGTGGAATACTCAGCGTAATTCCTTTCTTGTTCTGGGATTTAACTGAAAAAAGGCATAGTAGGATTATGGAAATATTAGCAGTTTGAGCAAATGTAGGTGATGGTAAAATCACCGAAGAGCAGGGTTTAGAGCTAGAAGAGAGAATAGAAGCAGGGGAGGAAAATGTAACGACGGGCTTGTTTGATGAAATATTTGAAGAAGAAACTGCGGAAAAAGAAGAATCATTTACCCTAAAAGAATACATTAAATTAGAGGAAGAAAGAACTGCTAAGAGACGTGAAATTAAAAATAACTCAACTCCAGACGAATGGAAAAAGTATCTAGAGGAAGAAAAGACTAGAAAGCATAAAGAACAACAAATTAGGAAGCAAGAAGTAATAGCTGCAAGGAAAAGGGACAAGGAATTAGAAAAGGAAATTTGGGAACAAACTAAAGAAAATAACCAAAGGGATAAAGAGGCAAAAAAGATTGCAAAAGCCGAAGCTCAAGCTGAAAAAGAAAGACAAAAGTTAGAAAGAGAAAAACTTAGAAAATCCTTATCTAAAGAAGAATGGAAAAACTTCCTCGCTAAAGAAAAAGAGGAAATTAAAAGGCAAAAGCAGGAAAGAAAAGCAGCACTATTGATAGAAAGGAAAGAGGAGAGAGAAAAAGAGAAAGCGTTTCTAGAAAGAGAAAAATTAAATAGTTTAAAAGAAGCCGCTGCAGAAAAACAGGCAAAAGCAGAGAAAAAAGCATTAAAGGCATCAATGTCTAAACAAGAGTGGAAGGATTACTGTAAAAATAGTAAAGTCAAAAAGGAAGAAGTAAAAGAAGAAATCGGAGTAGTAGCCGACAATTCTACTGTTATAGATAGCGAAAGTAACGACTAATATTTCACTTTAATTCAAAAAATAATTGCTTTATATCAAAACAGGCTCTTTTCAGAGCCTGTCATTTTGTGTTAAGGCATATACTTTTTAGCGATTAGTATTGCTGTTTCTATCAAATTTTCACAAACTCCTTCTTTGCGTTTTGCAAGTGGAATTTCCGCGCCTTCAGGAAGGTCTTTATCTCTAGTAAATTCATGGCAACGTAATCCACCAGTTTTTTCTCTAAACTCATCTAGTGCTTTTTGAGAAAGTTCACGCATAGTTTTTTTATTCATTCCTGGATGGGTTATTCCGATTATCATAAGCATTCCTGTTGCCGCGCCACAAATTTCATTTCCGTATGTATCTATACCATGTCCAAACGGGGAAGTTAATGCCTTTAGTCTACGTTTGTTAAGCCATAAAGTATCTGCAAATGCAAGCACAACTGATTGGCAACAATTTTTCCCTTCTTTGAACAATTTTAAACCGATCTTTTCCTCGGATTGTCTGTATCTATTTGTAGAAGATCTGCCGCCTTTTTTAAACCATCTAGAGTAGTCGTAGTCAGTGGTTATATAATCTGCTTTTGATAGGTACATTCTGTTTGCGGTGACAAGGTTGCGGATAGTCCAAACATTTACCTCTCTTCCTAGTTGATGGGCTTTATGTATTCTTGCAGCATTCATACCAAAGACATGCTGATCAACGTCATATCCTCTAGAGAGATAATACTTGCTTTGCACCCAAGCACTGGTTAGTATTTGGGTTTTAATTCCTCTATCCATGCGTCTTAAACGCTCTAGATTTCTAGCATGAAAACTAATAAAAACAGCATTTTCAAGTCCCAAAACCTCCTCGGTTAGATTGACTAAGTTATGCAAATCTGCAAGGGAAGGAACTGTTTTCAGTTCAATAAAAGCAACTTTTCCATATTGTTTATTGATTTCCAAATAGCGTCTAGCAGTGCAGATATATGATATACCTCGTTGCCTTGCATTTCCCCACTTTTTAGGGTTCATAGGGAGTTTTAGAGCTTCTTCAAGTGTTATTGTAGCTATTTTAATATCTCTATTTTCGAAAGGGGCAGCGTCGTGACAGCAAACCCAATGACCATCAGAAGTGAGCCACAAATCTGTTTCAATTCCATAAAAGAAATCACTTTTTCCAGCAGCTAAAAATGCATCTTCGCTGTTTTGATAATAAAGGGAACTTAATCCTCTGTGTGCAATAAACTTAGACATTTTTCCTCCTAAAAACCTAATATATTATAATTATACACTAAGAGTAATTGATTTCAAGAGAATTGCATTGTAAATATGCTATGAATAAATATAAGTTTGTTGTCATAGGAAGTGCAACTACAACATATCTTAGTAAGCGTACATTAGATAGTCCCTCGAATGAAACGGTGTATGCAGATTCGATGCATAAGTTATCATAGTCAGAGACGACTGATTAAGATTCGAGGTTATATATGTGAGAGGTTATATATGCTTTATTTAATCTTGATTTGAGTATGTAATAGAAGTATAATTTTCAATAAGAAAATACATTCTAAATAGTAAAGATAAAGCATTTAATATGAATAAGGATAACAACATGAAGTTTTACGGAGATTATCATACACATACAAAGTATAGTGATGGACATATTACAGTCAGGCAAAATATACAGGCTGCCTTTGATGCAGACCTTAAAGATATTTCTATAACAGACCACGGGTATAACAGTCCTGATTTTGGCTCATTAACACCAGAAAAAATGAGAAAGCAAAGGGCGGAAATTGAGAAAATCAAACCAGAGTTTCCTACACTAAATATTCATAGAGGGGTAGAAGCAAATATAGTTGGATCGGATGGAACTATTGACCTAACCGAAAAAGATTATGAAGACTTCGACTATATTATTGCAGGATTTCATGCTCCAACAAGACCTAAGAATATCAAATCATTTAGAGAACTTTATCTTAATTCTTACTTTTATTTTCTGGGTACAAGTAAAGCAGCTCGAGAACGAAATACTAAAACTTATATAGAGATGGTAAAAAAATATCCAATTGCCATAATTGCTCATATAAACCATTTAACAAAGGTTAATGTAAAAGAAGTGGCAAAATGTTGTGCCGATTATGGAACTTACATAGAGTTAAATGCTAAATACATTCATGATTTGTCATATAATGCGTTTGAGGAAATTTTAGCAACAGAAGCTATATTGATTGCTAATTCAGACGGCCATTATACAGAGCATGTTGGAAATTTTAGTAGAATTATCAAATATTTGAAAAACTATCCTGGGATTGAAAATAGAATAGTTAATACTAGACCAGGCACAGTAAAGTTTAGAACGCACTTGAGTTGAGTGTAAAAAAGTATTGTAAATTTATGGGCTGTTAAATTTTGATAACAGCCCATTTTTTGAGTACTTTTCTAAAGAATGATATTATTACTTAACGCTATATAATAAATCCGCATATGTTGGGAAGGGCCAATAGTTTTTGGCAACTAAAGGCTCTATACTATCTGCAACAGACCTTAAGGCGGTCATTAAGGGAATGATATTGTCGCGGAATACTACTGCGCGTTCATATGAATCGGAAATAGTACTAGCTTTAGCAAGTTCGTTTTCCAGTTCTCTTGTTATTTCACTGAGTTTTTTAGTTCCTGCAGAGAGTTTATCGATTATGGCAATCTCGGTAGATCTGTCGAGTTTAGGATCCAAATTCTTCTTGTTTAGGGCCAGTTCAACTAAGTGTCCTTCATAAAGAAGTGTTGCTGGAACTATTTGTTTCCTAGTCATATCTATCATTGTTAAGCCTTCAATATTCAGGGTTTTTGTATAATTATCAAGAAGGATATCTTTTCTAGATTTTACTTCGTTTCTACTTAATATATGGTGCTTTTCAAATAGTTTAATATTTTTTTCTGAGTCAAATAGCTCAAGAGCATCAACTGTAGTTTCAAGGTTTAATAGACCTCGTTTTTTAGCTTCTTCCTTCCATTCTAAGGAGTAATTATTTCCATTAAAAATGATGTGTTTATGCCTTTTCACGGTTTCTGCTATTAGGTTTGTTAAGTCGTTTTTGAAATCACTGCTGTTTTCTAAAATGTTAGCAAATCCATCTAATGCATCAGCAACAATGGTATTAATAATATAGTTTGTACAGGCAATTGAAAAAGATGAGCCTAACAATCTGAACTCTAATTTATCTCCAGTAAATGCAAAAGGTGATGTTCTGTTTCTATCTGAAGTGTCTTTTGGAATGGAGGGTAAGACTGTAGCGCCTAGGATGATTTTATTTTCACCGTTTCCTTCATAGTGAGTATTAGCTTCAATCGCTTGTAAAACACTTGTAAGCTCTTCACCTAAAGATATGGAAATAATAGCAGGTGGTGCTTCATGTCCTCCTAGTCGTAAATCATTGCTTGCAGAAGCAGCAGATAGCCTGAGTAGATCTTGATACTCATCTGTTGCTTTTATTACTGCAAGTAAAAATAGCAAAAATTGCGCATTTTCTTGTGGCGTTTCACCAGGTTCTAGTAGGTTAACACCATCATCGGTTGCAAGTGACCAGTTATTATGTTTTCCACTTCCATTGACATTTTCAAAAGGTTTGTCATGAAGTATGCAGGCAAGGTCATGCTTTGACGCAAGAGACTTCATTAATTCCATAGTAATTTGATTTTGGTCGGTTGCCATATTTACAGTCGTGTAAACAGGGGCTAGTTCATGTTGAGCTGGCGCAGCTTCGTTATGTTTAATCTTTGCTGGCACACCTAATTTCCAAAGCTCTTCATCTAACTCCTTCATGAAAGCACTAACTCGAGGATTAATAACTCCGAAATAGTGGTCACCCATTTCTTGACCCTTAGGTGGTTTAGCTCCAAACAGAGTGCGATTACAATGCACTAAATCCATTCGTGATTCATACATGGTTTTATCAATCAAAAAGTATTCTTGTTCAGCTCCACAGGTTGGCACAACTCTTTTAGCTGTCTTATTTCCAAATAGTTTTAGTATACGCATAGATTGCTTATTTATTGCATCCATGGAGCGAAGTAAGGGGCTTTTTTTATCAAGGATTTCTCCACCATATGAGCAAAATGCAGTGGGAATACATAAAGTTCCATCTTTAATAAATGCATATGAAGATGGATCCCAGGCAGTATAACCGCGTGCTTCAAATGTGGCTCTCAGTCCGCCTGAAGGAAGGCTAGATGCATCCGGTTCTCCTTTTACAAGTGCGTTAGCAGAGAAGGAAAGTATGGCTTTACCACCTTTTACTGGTGTTAAAAAACTTTCATGCTTTTCTGCTGTGACGCCAGTCATAGGTTGGAACCAATGGGTATAGTGGGTTGCACCTTTTTCAATAGCCCAAGCCATCATAGCATCTGCAATAGGTTGTGCAAGGGAAATATCTAACTCTACACCTGTATTTATAGTGTGCTTAAGGGCTTTATAAATTTCTGGAGAAAGTCTTTCTTTCATGGCTGTTTCGCCAAAAACTAAAGTACCGTATGTTGAAGTTATGTTTGTCATTTTTTTATTCCTCATACAAATTTGTTTTTTTGTCAGTTTTTTAGTTTAATCGTTTAACTAAATTAAGGATTATTTATTCTGCTTGTACAGCGTATTATTATTTATTCCTCATACTAATTTTTCAGTGTTTTAGTTCGGTTATTTAATCAAATCAAGGATTGTTTGTTCTGTTTGTACAGCGCTATCTTTTCCTCGTGACTGTTATATTTATTCCTCATACTAATTTTTTCAGTGTTTTAGTTAATTACTTAATCAAATCAAGGATTATTTGTTCTGCTTGTACTGCGTTAGCTTTTCCTCGAGACTGTCGCATTACAGCGCCAATTAGTGCTTTTAAAGCTTTTTCTTTGCCACCTTTAAAATCGTTTACGGCGGTAGGGTTTTCATTAATTGCATTTTTGCACATAGATATCAAAGTGGATTCATCAATTCCTTCCATATCACTTTTTGATATATACTCTTTCCAAGATTTTCCTGATTTAAGCATTTCAGCTAGAGTCTTCTTTGCCATTTGAGCGTTTATTTTACCCTCTTTTTGGAGATTAGATAGCTCAGCTAGTTCGGTGTAAGGGACTAAAATATCAAAACTTTCCTTTTGTGATTCGGTTTCAAGGCTACGGAATATTTCCCCTAGCATATAAGTTGATAGTATTTTAGGATCTCCTGTTTTTATTGCTAAGGAAAAGTAGTCTGCAACTTTTTTGTATTTTATAATCAAGTTTGCATCTTGTTCAGATATTCCCATTTCAAGATAAGTCTCTTTGATTTTTTCAGGAAGCATAGGCATTGTTTTTGCTATGTCATCAATGAAGTTATCATCGATAATTATGTATGGCGAATCGGGGTCATGAAAATATCTGTAATCATTTGCATCAACTTTATCCCTCATAGCAGAAGTAGAACCATCCGACTCATTGAAACGTCTTGTTTCTTGTATGAGGGGCTCATTGTTTTTAATTGCAGAAACATGCCTTTCATATTCATATGCCATAGCTTTTTCCATAAAAGATAGAGAGTTCATGTTCTTAATCTCAGACCTGACACCAAGAGGTTCGCCAGGGCGGTTGACCGAAAGATTGACATCACATCGCAAGGACCCTTCTTCCATTTTGCAATCAGAGACTTGCACATGCCTTAAATTGAGTTGTAGTTTTTCTAAATATTCTCTAGCTTCCTCAATTGAACTAATATCTGGTTCAGTGACAATTTCTATGAGTGGAACTGCGCCTCTATTGCAATCTATATATGTATTTCCTCCACTATGAACTAATTTGCCAGCATCTTCTTCTAGATGGATACGATTAATTCTAATTTTTTTACCACTATCGAGTTTGATATATCCATTAGTACATATTGGTTGCACAAACTGTGTGGTCTGATATGCTTTGGGCAAGTCAGGATAGGTGTAATTTTTTCTATCGAAACTTACTTCTTTGTTGATTTGACAGTTTAATGCAAGTCCAGCTTTGATTGCATAGACAAAGGTTGCCATATTGACTAGCGGAAGTGTGCCAGGCTCGCCTAGGCATTTAGGACATATATTAGTGTTAGGCTCACTTCCAAAGGCTGTTGGACAAGAACAAAATATTTTTGTTTTAGTAGAAAGCTCAACATGTGTTTCTAATCCGCAAACAAGATTATATGTCATATGTAACTCCTCCTAAACCTGGGTCAAGTTTTAAATCGCTATTAGTTTCAAAAGCAAACGCTGCATTCAAAACTTTACAGTCTGAATTTTTAGCACCCATAAGCTGCATGCCAATTGGTAAGCCTAATTTATCCTTTCCGCACGGAATGCTCACTGCTGGTAGACCACAAACATTTGTCATTACAACACAGATGTCAGCCTTATATTTATCAACTACATTTTCTGGATTATAATCAAACGATGTAGCAGTAGTAGGAGTCGTAGGCGAAAGGATTAAATCACATTGTTTAAAAGCTTCATCAAAGTCACTAACTAGTTCATTTCTTAGTTGAATGGCTTTTAGAAAATATTCATTAAAATTGTTTTGACTTAAGAAATATATTCCTAACATAATTCTACGCTTTACGTCATCGCCAAAAGATTCACTTCTTGTTTTTGCAATGAAGTCATCAACATCCTTATACGGCTTAGTTGTCTTATACCCATATCTTATACCGTCATATCTACCAAAATTAGAAGAAATTTCCGCACAGCCCAGGATGTAATAAACAGGAAGGGCAAATTCAATATGTGGTACTTTAACATCTACGATTTCAGCTCCTAATTTACGATACATCTCAATTGCTTGGTGTAAGGAATCGGTTATGTCTTTTGAACAGTTTTCAAAGAGTTCATTTACAATTCCGATTTTCACATTTTTAACATTACCATCAATTTTATCCAAACAAGGGGCATAAATTTGTTTTATTGTGGTCATATCATTAATATCAAATCCTTTAATCGTATCGTATATAATGGCACAATCTTTTACTGAATTTGCAATTGGAGAAATTTGATCAAATGAAGATGCGAGCGCAATCGCGCCATATCTAGACACCGTACCATAAGTTGGCTTATACCCTACAACACCACAAAAACTTGCGGGTTGTCTTGCTGAACCAGCAGTGTCTGTACCAAGTGTGTATGCAGCTATTTTACTTGCAACTGCAGCTGCACTTCCGCCAGAACTTCCACCTGAACTCTTAGTAGTATCGTATGGGTTGAAGGTAGCGCCGTATATACCAGTATTCGTATATGAGCCCATTGCAAATTCGTCCATATTGGTTTTACCTAGTAGCACGGCTCCACTGTCAAACAGTTTTTGGACAGCAGTAGCAGTATATGTGGATTTGAAGTTTTCAAGGGCCTTTGAGCAACAAGTAGTATTTAGTCCGCGCACTGCTAAATTATCTTTTAGTGCCATAGGGATGCCTAGTAAAACGGGCGCATTTCCACCAAGAGTATCTCGTAAGTCATCTGCTTTTTTAGCTTGAGCGATAGCCGTTTCTTCGGTGATATTGATATATGCATTGATGGAAGGATTTATTTTTCTAATTGCACTTAAATATTGTTTTGTTAATTCAACAGAGGATATTTTTTTATGTGCTAAAAGATTTGATAAGTGTAAAATATTACTCACCTTTACTCCTCCTTTTAATGACAAAATAACCATCTTCTGAACTATCAGCATTACTGAGGGCTTCTTCATTCGGTAGTGTAGTTCCAATAACATCTTCACGTAGTTCAGTAGCAGATATTGTTAAAGGTTTGTAGGCGGTTGGTTTGTCTGAGTTTACAGTTTTAACAACAGACACAAACTCAATAACGCTAGACATGTCTTTCATAAAGCGTTCTTTTTCTTCGTCATTGAAATATAAAAGAGCATTCTCCGCTGCATTTTCAAAATCTTTTTCTGTGATCATAATACTATTCCTTATACTTTCAGTCAGTAATAAAACCGACTTAAACTATGTTTAGTTGAGTTAAAATACGCGTTTTGAAGTGTTGTAATAGATTGTTATAAATTATACTAGTCGCGAACTTTTATGTGAACTTCACGAAGTTGTTTTTCGGTCACTTCGGTTGGCGCTCCCATCATTAAATCCTGTGCATTCTTATTCATTGGGAATGCTATAACTTCACGAATGTTATTTTCACGGGCTAAAAGCATTAATATTCTATCAATACCAGGCGCCATACCTGCGTGTGGAGGTGCTCCAAATTTAAATGCATTGTATAGAGAGGGGAACTTAGTTTCTATAACCTCTTTTGTATAGCCAGCTATCTCAAAAGCCTTTTCCATTGTGGCAGTTTCGTGATTTCTAACAGCACCGCTCGATAGTTCTACACCGTTACAAACAATATCATATTGGTATGCTAAAATTTCACCAGGGTCCTTAGTATTTAAAGCTTCTAAACCACCCTGAGGCATAGAGAATGGATTGTGTTTGAAGGTCCAATCTCCAGTTTCTTCATCAATTTCATACATTGGAAAGTCTACTATAAAGCACATCTCAAACCGGTTTTCATCAATTAAGTTCAAGCGTTTCCCTAATTCGGTGCGGATTTGTCCAGCTAAATCTGGTGCCTTATCCTTACTGTCAGCGATGAAGAAGAGTAAGTCGCCAGGATGTATATCAGTTAATGTCGCTAATTCTCCTTTTAATTCACTGGGTATAAACTTATCAATAGGTCCTTTATATGTTTTATCATCATTGACGCTAATATATCCTAGTCCTTTCATTCCAATGCTCATAGCAAACTCCAACATTTTTTCATGGAAACTCTTGGATACAGAAGCACCGCCAGCAACTTTTATAGCGCGCACGCACTTATTTTTGAAAGGCATAAATTCGCATTTATTAAAAAAGTCCGATAAATCCACAATTTTTAAGGGGTTTCTCAAGTCTGGTTTATCTGAGCCGTATGTTAGCATAGACTCATCATATGTTAATCTTGTAAATGGAGGCTTAGAAACAGTTCCGTTTCCAAATGTCTTAAAGACATCGTATAAAACAGTTTCTGCAACTGCAAACACATCCTCTTGTGTCGCAAATGAAAGTTCAAAGTCGAGTTGATAAAATTCACCAGGTGCACGGTCAGCACGCGCATCTTCGTCTCTAAAACAAGGCGCTATTTGGAAATACTTATCAAATCCACTAACCATTAGCAGTTGTTTAAAGATTTGTGGTGCTTGAGGTAGGGCGTAAAAACGTCCTTTATGTTTACGGCTAGGTACTAAATAGTCTCTAGCTCCTTCTGGAGAAGAGGCGGTTAGTATAGGTGTAGTTATCTCTAAGAAACCAAGTTCTGTCATTTTTTTACGAATATGATTAACGACTTTAGAACGCAATACGATTTTGTTGTGTACTTCGGGGTTTCTTAAATCTAGATACCTATATTTCAGCCTTAAATCTTCTCGTATATTTTTGCTATCACTGATGTCAAAGGGAACTTGTGATACGACATCGCCAAGTATTGTTATTTTTGAAGCAAAAAGTTCCACGGTTCCAGTATTAATTTTGGGGTTAATCGAATTTGCATCCCTAACTTTTAGAATACCTTCTGCAGATATACATTGTTCCTTCTTGAGAGAAGGGACAATACTGGTATCTTCAACTACGACCTGTAAAAAACCATAGTGATCTCTCACATCTAGGAAAATGATTCCTCCATGGTCTCTAATTGTATCAATCCAACCAGCAAATATAATTGTTTGGTTGTTTAAACCTTCATTAATCATTGCAGAATTATGTGTTCTGTATTCGTTTGCCCTTAACATTGTTGCCTCCAAAGTATGATGCCGTAATTTTTTGTTATGCACTCGCGTTTAAATAATTACCCGTGCGTGATAATAAGTACATTACCACACATGCGCAAAATCAGTCAAATATTTAGCGCGCAATACACATGTGGGCGCGTAAAAATAACCATAGTAATTAAAAGAATGCGAGCCCTAATTTTTTAAAAGTGATGAGCAAAGAATAATAAGGTAATATCAAGTCAAAACTTGCGGTATTTTTAGTAATAATGTTGGCTATTGTAAATTAAACAATGTAGCTATAGCGACAAAATCGAAGTTAATTATGAGGAAACAAAGTGCAGTAAAATTATCGAAAATTTAATGCAACAGGTCAGTAAACGTACTGAATAAATGCAACTTGCAAGTAGTTGAGGCCGAAAGGCATATGACAGCGATTATTCCGATAAATACATTGTACTGTTACTGGTCACATACTGCTAATTGTACAAATGAATACTGTATGCCCGCAATTTTCTTAACGAATGCACTATGCCTGTACTTGCACGCTACATACTGTTAATTGTACAAATAAATGATCTTAATAGCAGCAATTTAACTGATGGATGCTATGAATGATTATTAAAGGTGGTAAAAATAACGATTATGGAGTTACGTACATGCGGGCAAGAGAAATGTTTCTATATAAAAGTTCTTCTGTAACTTCTCCAATGACTTCAATGTAGTTAGGAAATTGTATTTCCTCGTTTTCAAAAGATAATTCAATTTCTAAAATTGCACGATCATCCCAAAAAGGGTAAACATCGATTTCTAAATTGAATTCTAAAAAAGGAATATTATAGCGAGTTTTCTTAAGAGTGCCAGTAATAGCTTCATCTAAAAGCTCATAGTATTTAGATTCGGTTATTAAAACTTCCTCTTCAGTTCGTTTACGTGGTGTAATATCCTGCTTTTGACAATAAAAATAGGCCGAGACTCCTCGTTCGGTCGTTTTGCGTATCCTACGTGCGATATCGTCATCGCTAGCTAAGTAAGTTTGTTCGATTTCCGTTTTTGCCCCAATTTTTTCAAGAAGGTTTATATCTGGATATCGTATTAGGAATTTGCGCTCAATTTCTATTCCTGAAGTGTTAAATGTCGCCATGTTTTCCGATTATATCAACAAAAGCGAAAAAAAGCAAATTAAAAATTCTTTTGCAAAATCAAACCAAGGCTAAGTTAGTTATCATAGTAAGTGCAATAGTAAATAGGCATTCACAAATACCAGCAGTAGAATCGAGGAAGTCAGTTGTCATAGTAAGTGCAAGGGCAAATAGACATTTGAGTGTTATGGGGGGGAGGACAACTTTTGATGGAGCTCGCAATAAACTGTATTTTATTAGCTATGTTTAATGTTTGTGCAACCATAGTAGTTAGTGCAACTGTTTTTTATGGTTAAGCATAAAACGCAAATATTGAAAATTAATTTATAAAATGTTAACATATTTATAGTAAATAAAACCATATTAAAAATATGGTAAGGAATATATAAATTGGGACAATATATAATTAATCAGAGACTCTTCTCCGTAAGAGATAGTTATACTATTAAAGATACTGTTGGCAATCCCAGATTTCAATGCAAAGGAAGTATATTTGCTTTAAGGAAGACATTTTGGCTAAACACACTTACAGGAGCGCCTATATTCAAAGTCAGGCAAAGGTTGTGTTCATTGCTTCCAAAATTCGATATATTTAATGCCCAAGATGAAAAGATAGCATCTGTTAAGGTTAAATTTTCGTTAGGGATTAAAAAACTGGCTATTGAGTCCGAAACGTTTGGCGATTATTTCATACGTGGTGGCATTTTAGCTTGGGATTTCGCAGTCTACCAAGGTTCAGATGAAAACGGGCCTGTTGTAGCTAGAATTAGTAAGAAAATTGTAAGTGTCAATGATTCTTATAGCATTGACATTATGTCTGGAAATGAGGCATTTATAATGTCTTTATGCATACTACTTGATTTTTTATATCATAGGGATAGATAGTCTGACAAATAGTAGTAGGATTTGACAGTATAATAGTATTTAAACCGTTTTTGCATATTAATTAACTGATGTGCTTATTGTTGTGTGCAGAAAAATCACACTTAAGATGCGTAAAAATTGAGTTTTTATGCATTGTTTTTATACCTTGAACAAAAAATATTATTACCTATACGCTAATGAACTAGTGTCGGGAGGGAAAACAGTTGCTACTTTTGATTAATCGAATATATTTTTTTTAAACATCTTTTTAACAGGTGGAAGTGAAACTTTATCTTGAGATAATCACTAATAGGGCGACGGATGGATGAGTAGGGATTATGTTTGTTTAATTATGTTTCATACAAAGCAAAAATGTAGCCATAGATACAGAAAGTGAAAACAATTGAGATAATTTTTGTTAAATAGAGGGTTTTGTTTAGATTAGGATGTATATTGCATTTTGCTCTTTTTTAAATTATAATTATAATATTAAAATCGTGACAGTTTTAGAGAGGAAAGGATTGCTTCAAAATACAGTTGAAATAAAAGCGTATGCTAAGGTTAATCTATGTTTGGATATAACTGGCATTGCAGATAACGGTTGGCACTATTTAGACACCATCGTAGCTCCTATTCCTTTGCACGATATAGTCACAGTGACGAAGAGAGAAGATGATTTAATCCGTGTTACATATGATAATGGAAATGCCTTTCCTAATGACGTTGCTGTTAAAATGGCAAAAACAATCAAAAATACATTTGGTACCCACGGAGTAGATATAAACATCAAAAAGAAAATTCCCATAGCTTCAGGTATTGGCGGTTCTTCTGCAGACGCTGTCGCTGTTGCAAAGGGAATGAAAAAAGTATTTTCACTTGGTAACATCGATAACAGTATATTAAAAAGTGTTGGAAGCGATGTTCCTGCAATGTATAAAGGCGGCATTAATAGAGTGAGAGGATTTGGCGAAATAGTTGAGTCTGTTTCTTTACCAAATTCTTTGTATGTCAGTCTTTTAATCGATGACACAACGCCTTTAAAAACCGAAGAAATTTATAAATTATATGATAAAACGGGAGGCGAACATGGCGTGGTTGATGATTTTTTAGTAAATCTCAAGCCATTTAACTCCTTAGAAAAAGCTGCGATATCAATAAACCCTAAAATCATTAAACTCAAGGATTTATTGTACAGTGCTGGCTATGAATTTGTTGTTATGACGGGTAGTGGTAGTGGCGTTATAGGTTTTACTACTGACAAGGATGAGTATTCTGTAATCACTAAGAAAGTCACAAAATCACTGCATAATGACAACGTTAATCACTATGCATTCATAATTGATAAGAAAGGTGTGTGACAGTAAAAATAGGTTAGAATTATTAACAGAATAGGTTAGGCAGGCGAAATTAAACAGGTTAGAGTTAATAACAAAGTAGGTTAGTAAATAAAAACAAAATAGATAGTAACGAGAAGAGTATACAAAGAAGTATCGCTATCAGGTTGAAAACCACTTTGAAGACTACAGAAAGTATTGTGATTAGGAATTAAAGATAGCGTGTAAGACAACTGGGTAGAGTACAGAAAGTTTTATAGTTAAGGGATTACTGGGAACGGGTAAAAAAATGGTTAGATAGAGTGAGGAGAAGAGGATGGCACGAAAAAAAATGGATTTCCCTATATATCTTTTTAAAGAAGGCACCAATAGTGAGTTGTATAAGCTGCTTGGTCCGAGCTATGTTTTGCATCAAGGAAAAAAGATGTGGAGATTTAGAGTATATGCGCCAGCAGCGAAAAGTATTTCTGTCGTAGGGGATTTTAATAATTGGAGTAGAGCTAAGAATCCTATGTCTAAATTGACAAACGGTATTTGGGAATGTCATATTCCTGGGTTAAAAAAATATGATGTATATAAACTAAGTGTTGAGGGAGCTGATGGCAAAATAGTTAACAAAGCAGATCCGTTTGCTACCCATACTGAAACGCCTCCTGCTAATGCTAGTAAACTGTTTGATATATCTGGGTTTGAATGGACAGACGAGGAGTTTTTAAAGAAACGAGCGATGCATAATCCCTATGAATCGCCTATGAATATATATGAGGTACATGCTGGTTCTTGGCGTAGGCACGAGGATGGAAATTATTACTCATATAGAAACTTAGCAGACGAACTGGTACCGTATTTGGTTGAGATGGGTTATACCCATGTAGAGTTATTACCAATTACCGAACATCCGTTAGAGATGAGCTGGGGGTATCAGGTAACGGGATTTTTTGCACCAACGTCAAGGTTTGGCACCCCACATGACTTTATGTATTTTGTAAATAAATGCCACGAGGCAGGTATATATGTGCTATTAGATTTAGTCCTTTCTCACTTTCCAAAAGATGAATTTGGGTTATATCGTTTTGATGGAACTCCGTTATACGAATATGCGGACGAGTTTAAAAGTGAACATAAAACATGGGGAACTATGGTCTTTGATTATAGTAAAGGTACTATACGGTCCTTTTTAACCTCCTGTGCTGCATTTTGGCTGGAAAATTATCATATTGATGGGCTTAGATTAGATGCGGTAGCAAGTATGCTGTATCTTGATTACGATAGAAAAGAAGGGGAGTGGCGGCCGAATAAGGAGGGAGGAAGATATAATTTAGAAGCGGTAGAGTTTTTACAAAAGTTTAATGAATTAATACTTTCGAAGTTTCCAGGAGTAGTGACGATAGCAGAAGAAAGCACAGCCTTTCCTATGGTTACAATGCCACCATCTATTGGTGGACTAGGATTTAATTTTAAATGGAATATGGGTTGGATGAATGACTTTTTAGAGTATTTATCTGTAGATCCATTTTTTAGAAAGGGCTGCCATAATAAGCTAACTTTTGGTATAACATATGCCTTTTCAGAAAATTATGTATTGCCTATTTCCCATGATGAGGTAGTGCATGGAAAATGTTCCCTGATAAACAAAACAAGGGGGACATATGATGATAAATTTGATGCAGTTAAAGCAGCTATAACATATCAAATGACGCATCCAGGCAAAAAGTTAAATTTTATGGGTAACGAAATTGCTCAATTCATTGAATGGGATTTTAAGCGCCCATTAGATTGGTTTTTGTTAGATTACGAAACCCATAGAGGTGTACAAAAATTTGTTAAAGCATTAAATAGACTATATTTACAAACTCCTGCGCTTTATGAATTAGATAACTCGTATCAAGGGTTCAAATGGTTAGTAGTCGATGACAATATACAAAATATAATCGCTTATTACAGAGAAGATAAGAAAGGTGAAAAAGTTATAGTTATCATTAACTTTTCAGATGTATATAGAAAAAAATATCGTTTTGGCGTGCCAGAGCATGGGACATATGAAATAGTTTTAAATTCAAAAACAGCGGGGCTAGATGATATTAAAATAGCAAACAAAGGTATAAAGTGTGAGAAGATCTCTAGTCATGGACATCCGCAATCAATATCAATTGATTTAGAAGGAAACAGTGCGCTAATCTTGAAAATTAAGAAAAAAACTAGCAAAAAAGCTCAAACTGATGGGAAGCACAACAAAAGATAAATAAATAGTTACTAACCTAGTACGGAAGTAGTGCCAAGTCTTGAGATTTAGAAAAATGGTAGTAGCAAACACAAAGTAGGATAAACAACTAGTCATTAACTAGAAGGAAACAGTGCCAAGTCTTGGAAATTAAGAAAAAGAGTGGCAAAAAAGCACAAGTTGAAGGAAAAATGCAAAAAAAGATAAATAATTAGTATTTATGTGATACAATGTTAATGATCACGATTATTTATATATTATAACAGTAGTAATAGCGTTAGTTAGAGAATGCGAAAGTGAAAAATATAAATTTTATTTAAGGAGGAAAATCATGGCATCAGACAAACAATGTGTAGCAATGTTATTAGCTGGTGGTCAGGGGACACGCCTAGGTGTTTTAACCAAGGAGGTTGCCAAACCAGCTGTACCATTTGGTGGAAAGTACAGAATTATTGACTTCACTCTATCAAACACAATTAATTCGGATATTGACACGATTGGTGTGTTAACCCAATATCAACCATTTGAATTAAATCAATACATAGGTAATGGACAACCTTGGGACTTTGATAGATTGGACGGAGGCGCTTTTGTATTACCGCCATATCAAACTGCTAAATCTGGAGAATGGTACAAAGGAACAGCAAATGCAATATATCAAAATATTAATTTTGCTGATAGATATAATCCAGAGTATGTACTGATTTTATCAGGTGATCATATTTACAAAATGGATTATTCAAAAATGTTAAGTAGTCACATAAAAAACGGTGCGGATTGTACGATAGCTGTTTTGGATGTGCCGATTGAACAGGCATCAAGGTTTGGGATAATGAGTGCAGATAGCAACAATAGGATAACTGAGTTTGAAGAAAAACCAAAGCATCCTAAATCAACAAAAGCTAGTATGGGTATATATATTTTCACTTGGGCTAAACTGAAAGAATACTTAATAAAGGATGAAGCAGATAAAAATTCATACAACGATTTCGGCAAAAATATTATACCTAACATGTTACGAGATGGTCAAAAAATGTACACATATGATTTCGTAGGATATTGGAAGGATGTAGGAACAATTTCTTCACTATGGGAAGCAAATATGGATTTACTCGATCCCCAAAGCGGAATGAATTTAAGCGATCGTAAATGGATTGTTTACGCAAGAAACGCTGCTGAACCGCCACGTTATGTAGGATTAAATGCAAAATTATTTAATTCAGTTGTTTCTGAAGGTGGTGAGATTGATGGTGACATTAGTAACTCTATTGTTTCAACAGGTGTAGTGGTAGAAAAGGGTGCCATAGTTAAAGATAGTGTTTTAATGCCAAATAGCATAATTCGCAAAGGGGCAGTTGTTAGCCACGCTATCGTAGGTTGGAACGCTGAAGTTGGTGAAAATTGTGTTATTGGAGAACATCAAAGTGGACCTATAAACGGTGAATGGAAAATAGCTGTTGTGGGACCAAGAGTTTCGATAAAAAAAGGTGATAAAGTTGCCGCTGGTGAAATGATCGGTGCAGAAGGAGGAAAATAACATGAATACAAAGATGATGGCCATTTTGTTTGCAAGTGGAAATGAAAATAAATTCAATGACCTAACGATACACAGGACTACAACATCCATGCCTTTTGCAGGTAGGTATAGATTGGTCGACTTTGCTCTGTCTAGTTTTGTTAACTCTGGAGCAACGCGTATAGGAATAATTACCCGTAATAATTACTCCTCTTTGATGGACCACATAAGGATGGGTCGTGACTGGGATTTAAATCGTAAAAATAGTGGTATAGCAGTATTCCCACCGTTTGGATTAAACACTTCAAAAGAGATGTACAAAGGAAAGATAGAAGCACTCTACACTATATTAGATTTTATTGAAAAGGCACCAGAAGATTATGTGATTTTAAGCAATGGAAATATAGCTGCGAATATAGACTATACAAAAGTACTAGAAAGACACATAGAAAAAGGAGCAGATCTTACGATTTTATGCCATAAAGCACAGTGTGTTAATTCTAGTAAAAGAGTTATAGTCGGTAGAGATAAAAAGGATTTTGTAAATGACTTATATTCTGTTGAAGTACCATCCCAAGATCTAAAGCTTGTATCTCTAGGTGTCTATGTGGTGGCAAAAGACATATTGCTTAACTGGATTCAACAAGCATATGCCAGAGGTTTTGTAGATTTTGAAACAGACATATTGTTTAAAGAAGTTAAAAACGGCAAGCTTTTAGCATATGAAATTACAGAATTTGCTGCAATTATCGATGATGTAAAAACCTACTATGCAGAAAGCATGAAGGTGCTTGATTTTGATATTAGAGAACAACTTTTCGGTGGGAAAAATAAAATATTCACTAAGGTTAAAGATAGTGTGCCTACAACATATGGTGAAAAAGCAGTTGTTGTTAATTCGCTCATAGCTGATGGTTGTACAATCAACGGAACGGTAATTAACAGCATACTATTTCGTAATGTAAAGGTTGAAGATGGCGTGGTAATAAGAGATAGCATAGTTATGGAAGACGGTACTATTATGGAAAACAGTCAATTGTCACATGTCATTACGGATAAGAGAGTTACGGTACAACCAGGAAGAGAGCTGAAAGGCCTCCAAACCTATCCAATCGTGGTGGTAAAGAATAAAGTAGTTTAATGAGCGTTTATGTAGCTAAAGTTACCATAAAGCCATAAAAAAATATAAAAGATCTTATGTGTGATTAGGTTAAACATTTAAGACTGAAAGATAGGTGTATTTAATTGCTTAATCGCAAAATCAAATAAGTATCTACAGCAGAAGCTGGTAAAAAGAGCTTTAGTTAAGCCTTAAAAGTAGAAACCAATTGTAAAAGAGCTTAAGTGCGATTAAGTTTAAGCACTTGAAAGTAGAAAACCAATATAAGGAGATTAGTATGAAGATTTTATATGCAGCATCAGAAGCGGGACCATTTATAAGGACAGGCGGTTTAGGAGATGTTTCAGCAGCACTTCCACCAGCACTTGTGAAAGAAGGTCAGGAAGTAGCAGTTATCCTACCATATTATGAAGAGATTCCTGCAACATATAAATCTACAATGGAGTTTATTGGAGCAACAACTGTACCATTGAGTTGGAGAAGGCAGTATGCTGGTCTGTTTAAATGTGTGCATCAAGGAGTTGCTTACTTTTTTGTAGATAATGAGTATTATTTCAAAAGAAAGCCAATTTATGGTTTTTTTGATGATGGTGAAAGGTTTGCATTTTTCTCAAAGGCAGTTTTAGAGTTAATTCCATTGATGGGCTTTTATCCTGACATAATCCATTGTAATGATTGGCAGACTGCATTGATACCAGTAATGCTAGATGCTTTTTATAGAAAAGCAAAAGGGTATGCAAACATAAAAACTGTCCTTGCTATACACAATATAGAGTTTCAGGGCAGGATGAGCAGTTATGTCATTGATAATGTGTTTGGTTTGCCCGAGGAGTTTGCAAGCGTTGTAGAGTATAAGGGCGATGCAAATATGTTAAAAGGTGGTATTGAAGCAGCAAACAAGGTGATAACTGTATCACCTACTTATGCTAACGAAATTTTAGATCCATATTTTTCATATGGGCTAGAGCATATTTTGCATGAGAGAAAGTATAAATTACAAGGGATTTTGAATGGTATAGATGTTGATTTATATAACCCCGAAAAGGATAAGGCACTAGTTAAAAAGTACTCTTACAAAACCATTAAAAACAAAAAACAAAACAAAGAAGCTTTACAACAACTTTTAGGTTTACCTGTTGCGAATGTGCCATTAATCGGCATGGTTGGTCGTTTAACAGGACAAAAAGGCATTGATTTATTAACTAGGGTTTTAAAAGAAGTTTTATCAATGGATTTACAACTAGTGGTGCTAGGTACAGGCGACTGGAAGTATGAAAATGCACTTAAAGAAGCTGAAAAGCAGTTCCCAACCAAGATAAATGCTGCTATAACATTTTCAGCAGATTTAGCAAGCAAAATTTATGCCGCATCCGATATGTTCTTAATGCCTTCAAGATTTGAGCCTTGCGGATTGTCTCAAATGATTGCGATGAGATATGGGTCTGTTCCCATAGTTAGAGAAACTGGAGGATTAAAAGACACAGTGGAACCGTTTAATCCAGAAACTGATACGGGCGTAGGATTTACTTTTAAAACATATGATGCATATGATATGTTAGATGCAATAAAGAGAGCAGTAAATGTTTACACCGAACAACCAGATAAGTGGAATATTATTGTGAAAAATGGTATGTCAAGAGATTTTTCATGGAATAAGTCCGCAGATGAATACATAACAATGTATAAAAACTTATAGAAATAACGGAGAAAAACCGTTAACATAGTAACAATTAAATTAAGTGGAGATAAATGATTTGTTTACTTATTTGCGTTAATGTATATCAAAATAGTATAATTACGTCGTATTTGTAGATATACAGGCAATGTGGTAGAAGTTTATATAGTCTTCAAATGAATAGGTAAGATTAAGGCATTTGCAGGAGCTACACAAAATAATTGTGAAGAGGGTAGTGTTGTGCTTGCCTAAAAATAGGTAACATTCAAGTTATTAAGAAACAAGAAACTATAATATACTCAAAAAAGAAAAATATAGCAAAGTGTAACTAGGAGAAGTAAAGAATATGGCAAAAATAACTAAAATAGAGTTAAAAGAAAGGTTAGAGAAAAAGCTTGCAGTTAATTTTGGTATCAAATATAAAGATGCGACTGAAGAATTAATGTACAGAGCATTGTGCCTTGCGATAAAAGACATATTAACCGAAAAAAGGGTAGATTATAAAGCTAAAAGCCGCAAACAAGGAAATAAGCATGTATGTTACATGTCCATGGAATTTTTGCTAGGCAGATCGTTAAAAAACCATTTGTTTAATCTTGGTATTTTTGATTTAGCAAAAGAAACTATTACAGAATTAGGTTTTGATATCGACAGGTTAATAGAAATTGAACCTGATGCTGGGTTAGGAAATGGTGGATTAGGAAGGCTCGCAGCTGCATATTTGGATAGTTTAACTGCTAGAGACTATGTTGCAACTGGATACTGTTTGCGATATGACTACGGTATTTTTAAACAGAAAATTGTAGATGGATGGCAGATGGAAATGCCAGATGAGTGGTTAAAGCAGGGAGATGTGTGGTTAAACCAAAGAAGTGAAACCTGGACTATTAAGTTCAATGGATATGTTGAAGAACATTGGGATGAAAATGGCAAATTAGTAGTCGAGCATAAAGGTGCAACGGAAGTCATTGCTGTCCCATACGATGTAAATATTAGTGGTTACAAAAGCAAAGCAGTTAATGTACTAAGACTTTGGAGTGCTACTGCACCAGTCCAAATAGATATGTCGCTTTTTTCCAGAGGAGAATATTTGAAAGCGATAGAATCAAGAGCTATAGCTGAATCTATTTCAAAAGTATTATATCCCGCCGATAATCACCCAGAGGGAAAAAGCTTGAGATTGAAACAACAATACTTTTTTGTATCTGCAAGCATACAAAGCATAATACATAAGCATTTGAAACATTACGGAACATTAAGTAACTTAGGGGACAAATTAGCTATACATATAAACGATACACATCCCACACTTTGTATTCCTGAAATGATGAGAGTTTTATTAGATAATTATGGATATTCTTGGGACGATGCTTGGGAAGTTGTAACTGAAGTTATGAGTTATACTAACCATACAGTTATGCAAGAAGCATTAGAAACTTGGCCGGAAGCATTGTTTGCTTCATTATTGCCTAGAATTTATCAAATTGTTAAAGAGATAAATCAAAGGTTTTGTAATATACTTTGGGATGCATTCCCTGGTGATTGGCAAAGGATAAGTGACAATGCAATTATCTCGGATGGGGAAATCAGAATGGCTAATTTATGTTTAGCATCCTCACATACGATTAATGGTGTTTCTGCGTTGCATTCCGAAATATTAAAACAAACTATTTTTTCAGACTACTATAAAATTGCTCCAGAAAAATTTACTAATGTAACAAATGGTATTACACATAGAAGATGGTTAGCACAAGCCAATCCATTGCTGACAGATCTCCTTAGAGAGTTACTTGGGAGTGACAAGTTCTTAACAGATCCTGTAGCCCTTGAAAAACTAGTTAAATTCCAAGGAGACCATGATGTTTTAGACCGCTGGCATGAAATCAAGGTAAAAAATAAAGAAAGGCTGGCTGAATACATAAGCAAAACCAATTGCGTAACTTTAAATCCTGACAGCATTTTTGATGTGCAAGTTAAGAGGTTGCATGAGTATAAACGACAGTTACTTAATGCTTTCAATATTTTAGATTTATATTTGAGGTTAAAAGAAAATCCAAATTTAGATATTACGCCAAGAACCTTTATTTTTGGGGCAGAGGCAGCAAGCTCATATTATATGGCGAAATTGATTATTAGACTAATCTACATGATGAGCGAAGTTATCAATAATGACCCAGACATTAAAGGGAAAATCAAGATAGTGTTCTTGGAAAACTACAGGGTTAGTTTGGCGGAAATAATTATGCCTGCTGCAGAAATAAGCGAACAAATTTCCACAGCCGGTAAAGAGGCGTCAGGAACAGGAAACATGAAGTTTATGATTAATGGCGCAGTTACAATAGGGACAATGGACGGTGCTAATGTAGAAATCCACGAGAGAGTAGGTGACGAGAATATCTTTATTTTCGGACTTAGGGATGATGAAGTCGAAAAATTAAGACCCAATTATAATCCTACCGAGTACTATTCACAAGATGAAAGGATTAGGAATATAATTGACTTATTAAGGAAAGGAATTAATGGTGTTAAATTCTCCGAAATAGCGGATAGTTTAACCGTAGGCAGAAATGGTACCGCAGATCCATATTTTGTATTAGCAGATTTTGCTAGTTATGTGGATACACAAAATGCGGTTGATGAAGCGTATAAAGACAAGTATCGTTTCCAAAGGATGTCACTTAAAAATACAGCATATGCAGGATTTTTTGCCGCAGATAGGAGTGTAGAAGAATACGCTACTAGAATTTGGCGTCTTGACAAGTTTAAATAGCTAGAAAAGGAGAAGGGCAACCTTCTCCGTTTTTAGGTGAATATAGTTAAGTGCATTTATCGAATGAGAAAAGTATTATACAATTCAAGAAGTATAGAATTTAAAAAGCCTTTTGGTGCAGTTTCAACGACACAAGAAATTGAGATTATATTTCCAGTCCATGTTTCATTATGTGCAACAGGAGTACAGTTAGTCTTAAGGCGAGATGAGGATGGATATATTAAATATTTCCATCTCACACTAAAATGCCAAGAAGGGGCATATAACGTTTATACAGCGAAGTTTACAGTTGATGTTGCTGGAGTCCATTATTATAGGTTTGAAATACAAACAGAAAAAGGGATTTTGTTTGTTGGAAGAAATGAAAATACGGGTAATGCAGTAATTGGAGATTGGTTACCAGAATGGCAACTGACCGTATTTAAGGAGGGTTTTTCTACTCCTGACTGGCTAAAAGGCGGATTAATATATCATATTTTCCCAGATCGTTTTGCGAGAATAGAAGATGGCTCCAGACCAAGCCATGGAACTTTTAATAATTGGTATCAACAACCCTCCATAGGTGATGAGAGGGGGTATATGGCTGATGATTTCTTTGGTGGTAATTTAAAGGGTGTTATTTCTAAATTAGATTACCTAGCGAGTCTAGGTGTAACTTGTATTTACTTTTCACCTATTTTTGAGAGTTTTAGTAACCATAGATACGATACTGGTGATTATTTAAAAATTGATGAATTATTTGGCACCGAAGAAGAATTTAAAGAACTTATAGAAAAAGCTAAAGTTAAGGGAATAAGTATTATACTAGATGGCGTATTTAATCATACGGGTTCCGATAGTATTTATTTCAATAAATTAGGTAAATATGATAGCATAGGGGCTTATCAATCCCAAGAAAGCCCATACTATGATTGGTTTACTTTCACTAATTGGCCAGATGAATATCTTTGCTGGTGGGGTGTTACGGTAGTACCTACTGTTGCTAGGGATGCAAAAGGGTATCACGAGTTGATAACAGGAAGAAATGGTGTTATTGAAAAATGGACCCAAATGGGCGTAAGAGGCTGGAGGCTTGATGTAGTAGACGAACTTTCTTCGCAGTTTGTAGAAGATATTAGAAAATGTTGTAAAGACATTTCTAAAGAAACTGTGGTAATAGGAGAAGTTTGGGAAGATGCTAGTACTAAGGAAAGCTATGGTGAAAAAAGGAAATATTTCATTGGTGATCAGCTCGATGGCGTTATGAATTACCCATTCAAAGAGGCTATAATTAAACTAATGAGAGATAGGGATATAAAAACATTTATTAGCAGTATATATGAAATTTATGAAAATTATCCAAAATGTGCTCTTGACTCGAGTATGACACTGCTTGGGACTCATGACACAGTGAGGATACTGACAGCACTTGCTGATATAGATGTACCAGCAACTAAACAAGAGAGAAGTCTTTATAAATTGACACTTGATGCATATAATGTGGCTAAACAAAGATTGTATATAGCTTCCATATTGCAGTACATACTGCCGGGTATTCCTACCTTATATTACGGCGATGAGGTTGGGATGCAAGGGTTTGAAGATCCATTAAATAGGGAAACATTTCCTATATCAGGGTGGGATGAAGATATATTAAATCACTACATTATGCTTGGTTTGTTTAGGAAGAAATATAGAGAAGAATTAACAAATGAACCTTTGGAAATAAAGGAAAAAGAAGGGCTGTTAATATTAACTAGAGGAAAAATAGTTACGTTTGTGAATTTGACAAACAATGAATACATTTTAAAAAAGGAATATAAAAACGAACTCACTGGTGAGTCCGTTAACATTGTGCCATCAATGACCGCACTGGTATGTGTAATAAATAAAGGTTAATGTCGATAGTTTTTGGTGTACTACATATACTCGTCTTTTAGAATGCCATATCCAACATAGCAAGGTTTACCCGCACAAATATGTTCTTTTAGGCTCGCTTGGAAAGAAGTTTTGGGAATTAAATCGTCAAGATTTTTCTTATTTTTATGTTCTCCGAAAACAAACCTAATACAGTCATGACTTCTAACTGTTAGAAGAACATTAAAAGCATTTTGGAAGGCAATAATATTTGAATCTTCGCTTAAAAGGGTAGGCAATACCTTATTATCGAGCATCCAAGACCCACAGGTATAGTGGGTGTATTTATATTCCGGAAAGTATTTAGCAAAAAATTCTTTGGCAGAACTAAAGGAAAATTCACATTCGGAAAAAACAAGTCTTTCGCCTCTTGGAATGTGTATTTCTAAAATTGGTGCGCCAATCTTAAGTTTATATTTTCGTGACCAGTAATACGATTTACCGAATTTGTATTGTAATCTTCCAATTCTAAATAGTACGCCTTTAATATTATTTTGAGTCCAATTAATCTCTTTTAAACCATATTCGCCAAAGATTTCCTTGTGTCTATATGCCCATATTTTTATGTCTAAAAGAGTGTCGATTAATATGTAATCAGGGATGTTTTTTTCTTCATAGTGTGCTTTTGCAATATCACAATAGTTGAGATAACATATGAGATTTAACATATAGTCTTTTCTAGCAAAAAGCTCTTTATTTTTTTCATCAAAAGGCACAAGTCCTACACTTGAATCGTAAGATTGAATCTTTTTAATCCAATGTTCATCAAAGCCTAATTTGCCAGCCCAAGTAATAGCATTAGCGATAATAGGGTTCATAAATCCTCCATGGTTTTATGCATATCAGTGTGTATTGAATAACTATTGCTTATCAAAGCCTAGTTTACTTGTCCAAGTAACAGCTACAGGATATACTGGTTAGGGTATATTAAATAGCTGTTTCATTATCAAAAATACATCTGTATTATCAATTTCATCAGGTATTTCAGATGCGCCAGGTCCAAATGCAAAATACGGAACATCTCTCATTGTATGTGTACTCGTTTTAAACCATTTGTCACTTATGTCATTAGCTTCTGCATCAGAAGGATAGCGAATCCAACCAGTTTCATGGTCTGCAAGCACTATAACTGTAGTGTTTTTATCAGTTCTTGCAAAGTGAAGTGCGGTGACAACAGCATCATCAAACGCCATTAATTCATTTATCATGCCCTGCATGTTTTTATCATGACTCATAGTGTCAATTTTAGCTCCTTCTACCATGAGGAAAAAACCATTTGGATTGTCTTTTGATAGGATGTCAATCGCTTTCTCGGTTAAAACTCTAAGTGTCTCTTCAGAAAAGCTAAAGGTACTAATTCCGTCGTCTGGCAATATACAAAAAACACTTTCTTTGCTTGCTGAACTTAGTTGAGAAAAACTAGTAAAATAATCTCTAGTGTCATTAGCTACTTTGTCTGAATAGGGGGCGTAGTATTCTTGTCCTAGTCCAAATAAGACATTTAGTTTAGAATTTTCTATTTGTTGTAGCGCAATTTCACTTTCATATTTACGATGTTTTACATGCGCAGAAAATGCAGCGGGAGTAGCGTCTGTGACTGATTTTGTTGTTACTATCCCTGTCTTTTTACCAAGTTTTTGAGCCAGCTCAGTTATAGTTTCTAAAGGTTTCCCATTCGACATAGAAACAGTACGATTCCATACTTTTTTACCAGTTGCCATAGCTGTGGCCGATGCTGCGCTGTCAGTAGGGCCTGGGGTTAAAGACCGGGTTTTGACATAACCATATTCAGGCAAGCTAGAGCTAATAGTTATAGGGGTTCCTTCATATAATGAGGCTACCTCTATGTGCTTTTCGCCCATTCCGTCTCCTATCATCAAAATGATATTATTTGCCTTTTCTGTTATTTGGGGATGTTTCGAATATTTGCCGAAATAATATACAGAAAAGAGAACAGTACTAGTAATAAATGCTATTATCAAAATAACTGAAATAGCAATTGTCAGAAATTTCTTTTCTTTAGTGATTGTTGTGTTTGACTTAGCCATAAATCCCTCTTCTTCTTGTTATGTCATTATGCCTAAAAAGGCGTGCTCGTACTAAAAGCAAGTGTGAATAGCTGCACTTTTACTTTAATAAGTACAAAGTATAAACATATTATACACTGTAAATGCGTTATTAAAAAGCAAAACACTTTTATAGTTGCCAAAAAAGGCGAGTAATAATCTTTTTCGGTAGAATAGTTAGGATTATAATCGGAAGGTAGCTCGGTTTTTACAAAGTTTCTTGTAATAATTATCGTTTTATAGGAATGGCTGGTTGTGTGAATTAGCAATTGTCGCTTTATGGGAGAGTAGGTTATGTTGAATACAAACGTCCCTATAAATGAACTTCTATGATATACATTTTTTACTATGGAAAAACATCTGCAACTCAACTCATATAGTGTGCTCTTTAAGTGGGAAGTGGAATGTTATGCTGTAGGAATGATTTAGGTGAGGCCAGGGCATTATTTAGCATTAGATCCGCAGGTAATTCCATGTCTACGGTGGTAGGATTAGGAACTGTTTAATGTTTTTGCTATCAGGTAATAATTGACTAAAAGGTATCCCTTTGTGTATTGAAAGGTATCCCTTTCCTTTACTGCCTCGGTGTTCTTTAAACAGTATTTTGTAATAAATTATATCTCTTTTATGAACCCAAAAGGTTAGTCTTTTGCATAGGCAACAGAAGCAATTTTGCCTTCTCGCTTTTCGGTAAAGCAATCGCAGTTTGGTAATTTGCTTTTTATGAAATAGCAATGAAAAAGCCACCGTTTACAACGTTTTAATGAAAGGTAATCAATAGACTTATTCACTTTGTGCAAATTCTGGTTTAAGCATACTGATATGATACAAGACACGAAACAGTCAATATAAAAGTCGCTATTTTTATGAGGGGTTGGCAATTGAACTAAGTTGCTTTGCGTAAATTTTTCCATGAGTATATTGATATGACACAAGACTTGATACAGTCAATGTAAAAGTAACCATCCACACACAATTTTAATGTAGGGCAATCAATTGTTTTAAGTTGCTTTGCGTAAATTTTGTTATAAGCATACTGTTATGATAAAAGACAGGAAGCAGTCAATGTAAAAGTCACTATTTTTATGAGGGGTGAGCAATTGATCTAAGTTGCTTTGCGTAAATTTTGTTATAAGCATATTGATATGATGTAAAAAAGATAAAAATCATACTATCATACAAATTGTTCACAATATTAACACTAAATCTAGACAGTTTATCTGTTGCTTTTTAACATGCACTTATATATAATTAAAAATATATGAATGTGCGCACGCGTGCAGAGAAATAGCATCATGTCGTAGCGTGCCGAAAATTAAATTATCTAGTTATAGGTTTCGGAGTCTTTAATGACCAAAAAGTTTTTTTTAGTTTTCATTTTGATTGTGTTGGCAAGTATTATGGTACTTTCCTTAAATGCTTGCTCTGGTGTAACGATTGAAGGCATTTCTATAGACCCCGCTAGCGAATATAAAACTGAATATGCAGTAGGCGATAAGTTTGATATAACTGGAATGAAAATCCTAGTTAAAAGGTCAGATGGGATTGAGTCTGCATTGATGTTATCTGACATTAAAGATGAAATTAGGATATTAAATTTCGATACCTCCAAAGAAACAGAAGTTTTAGAAGTTGTAGTCGAATACAAGAACGCACAAACAAAATTCAATATAAAAGTTGCTGCCGATGCAAATTCATCCACTCTTTTCACTGTCAGGTTTGAGGTTGGTTTGGAAGGAGCTACGCCTGTTGAGAGTCAAAGGATAGGCATGTTTAAAACAGTTAGAAATCCTGGCACGCCCGTAAAGCCAGATGGTGTACAGAAAGCATTTGATGGTTGGTATAAAGAGATAGCAAAGATCAATAAGTGGAACTTCTCGGTGGATACTATTCAAGAAGACACTACAATTTACGCAAAATGGGTGGATTTAGTACCTGTTACATTTGAAGTTGTCGGCGGCCCAAGCGATGGGGAGATAATTGTTAAATATGTAAAAATTGGAGACGAATTAGCAGATGCTCCTTCTGTACCAGATTGGGAAGGACATGTTGGTGTCTGGGATAGACAAGTATTTACCAGAATATATTCAGGCAACATACGGGTTAAGAGTATCTATACCATCAAAGAGTATACGGTAACATTTTGTTATTATGATTCAGAAGCCAAGTTACAAACTATAGAGACCGTTGAAAAAATCCCGCATGGCACTAATATGTATGAAGAATTTGCAGATGTTCTTGGAACGATTAGTCCTCCGACAGAGATTGGTTTAACTAAATTCACAGAGTCTTGGAGCTCTGAGCTGAACAACATCACTAATGACATGACTGTCATCGCCGTTTACGCCTCCAAGGAGTGCGAAGTCTCATTCAATTTAGCTCCATCAACGGATATTATTCAGCCAATAACAATTATTGCGGGCAATGTAATAAGCGTAAATCATAGACCAAATGCTCCAGTTTTGGAAGGATATAGGTTTGATGGGTGGTATAAAGATGCAGGCTTAACCATAAAGTGGGATTTTGATTTGAATGTTGTCGAAAGTAACTTGACATTATTTGCTAAGTGGACAAAAACATTCCCAGTGCATTATCTAATAGATATAGTGCATGCTGAAAAATTCCCAGACTTGGAAGAAAGAATAACACGTGATGGTTCGGAATACATAGTTTATGGTAAGTTTTTTGTTCCTATCGGCGGAAGTATAGAAAATCCTACTCCACCCGATATGACAGGTTATGGTGCGACTTGGAGTTTAACTGGAGATGCCCTTAAAAATATCACTACGCCACTATATGTAACTGCCCATTTTACAAAACAAAAGTACACTGTGACATTTGTGGCTGAAGACGGTACTGTTATCGACCAGCAATTGGTAGAATATGGTGAGAGCGCAATTGATCCAGAACAACTTGAACAACCAAAACTTATTCCTCTGAAGTATGGATATACATTTGATGAAACGCTTGGAAGATGGGCAAACGATTTTGAATGCATAACTCAAAACACGGTGGTAAGACCTAGATATATTCCTAAAGATGTGGAAGTACGTGTGTACCCCGACAATGGTTACGTAAGTCCAGAAGGAGATAATTTTTACAAAACCACTGCTAAGTTTGATAGCACAATAGAAATTGCCGAGCCTATACCTGTTAAGACGGGATATGAATTTGATAACTGGTACACCGATAACAGCTATGATATTTCAAAAAAATGGATTTTATCGGAAAGCGTAATTAAACAAGAAGATACCATTTCAATTTATGCTAAATGGTTAAACATATACAAGGTAAAATTTGAAGAAGAAGAAAGTGAACAAGCAATTGCCGAGTATCCCGTGGTGGAAGGTAAAAAGCTTGGTAATATGCCAGCCGTACCTGAAAAGGTAGGCTATACGGGTGCGTGGTATATTTATGAAAGCGGTTCGTATAGTGAAACGAGCGTGTCGATGGCATATTGGAACATCAATCCAATAAATAAAAATTACGTCATAAAGCCCAAGTATACAATCAAAGTTTACGACATAATATTCAACATAGATTCTCAAGTTGAGAATATAGTGTTAAGTGTAGCGCATGGCAAAAAGATTGTTAGACCACCAGTAGTTAATCCGGGGCAAGAAGTAGCTACTCCAGATAACACAGCTGAACAAAATTTAGATGGAGTAGGTAAAATATTTTTAGGTTGGGAGCCTGAAAATCAGTTAAATCAAGAAGTAACTGAAAATAAAACATTTGTTGTCAAGTTCAAGTATAAGACCTTTAAGGTCAAGTGGTATGATAAAGACAATAGTACCATAATATATGAACTGGAACATGTGGAATATGGCAAAAACGCCGAGGTGCTGTTTAATAATTCAGGTGTATCTATTCCATATAAAGAAGGGCATACCTTTACTGGATGGGATGTGTATCGTGTGAATCCACACCCACATCCAAATCCTCCGCCACCAAGCGCAAGTGAGGTAAAAGAAGACATATTACTAAAACCGCATTTTGAAAAAAATACATACGAAATTGCGATTACCAATTTATACAGCGGTGATGAAAAACTACCCAATATAAATAAAAGTGATGAGTTCAATAAATATGTATCATTTGGAATAGAGTCAGTTGAAATTATTGATCCTATCAGAACTGGTCATAAATTTGACGGTTGGCGTACAACAAGATTTAATATTGACCGTACGACAGTGGGTAATCAAAAATACTGGGTACTGACGAATGAAGCGTACACTGGAACAGGCATCCACTACTTCGATAATAACAGTGGAAATTTGATCATATTTAAAGATCAGATTTATAGGGGCGGTAATGAAAATAATGGATTAGGCCAAGATGGTTGGATGTTGTATAACACCAGAGTAAGGATGGATGCAGAGCACGGGTGGATAGATTCGGCCATATCTGGAGATGTGAAATCAATAGCGTTCCCAGGTAATCTATTTTATGTCTATGGAGAAGCATCGGATTTTGAGGCAAGATATACAATTAACAATTATACGGTTACATTCAATGTTAATACCACTGATCCGGTAACAAACAAACCAAATGCATATACCGCAAAACATAACTCCATACCTGTTATTCCAAAACCACAACCAGAGAGAGCAAATTTTGTTTTCTTAGGGTGGTATGAAGAAGCAGAGCTTACAAATAGATGGGATGTAAAGAACACCGATCCAAACAGTACCGTAGGAGGGGGAGCGTATCGTCCCTTGACTTCTAGCTATACTGTGTTTGCAAGATGGGAGAGCGTCACGGCTGGTGCGACTTCGGGAATAGAATACATTCTTAACCAAGATGGTACAGGATATATCGTTTCTAGTATGGTTAATGTCTCTAGCGAAATCACCTCAATAGTGATCCCGAACTATTATGATGGAAAACCAGTGGTAGGTATTGGTAATGCTGCAGTATATAGCAATCCCGTTTTGGCTAGTAAAGTAGTCAGTATTAGTTTGCCAAACACCTTGTATCAAATTGCACCCGACGCCTTCAAACAATGTACCAAACTAGAGACAATAGCAATACCAGCATCCGTTAGAACAATATCAAGTAATGCTTTTGAAGGATGTACGAGTTTAGTTAGTGTTACATTCAAAGAAGGGACTCAACTTGAATCAATAGAATCTTTTGCCTTTATAGATAACACTTCTTTAACAAGTATTGTTTTACCTAATACATTGACAAGAATAGGTGAAAAGGCATTTTATGGTTGCTCTTCACTGCTTAGTGTAAATATACCTGCGAGTGTTAGAGATGTAGAAGATTTTGCATTTGGTAATTGCAAAAAACTAATATATGCATACTTTAATGGTGAGAATCCTATCAATTTAGGCTCTAATGTATTTTATAGGAATGACGAAACTTATAATGGTCTAAAAATATATGTCAAAAACCCAGCTAAATATGGCACTACTAGCGCAAATGCTAATTGGAGAGCATATTACGAAGAAGGTAAAATTATTGACATACAAAACATATCTATAGATCATTTGTGGTCTTTCAAGTTAGATGGGACAGCAGGAGTGCAATTAATACAGTATCTTGGTGATAATGCGATAGTAAATATACCCTCTAGTTTATATATACCTGGTGTAGGGAATGCAAAAAATGTTACTCGGATATTAAATTATGCATTTGACGCCAGGGTTAGACAAGTGAGTTTTGAATCTACGGTATCTTTTGAACAAGATGCATTTTCTCAAGCTGTTTTATTAGAAAACATTACCTTGAAAATATTAGAAACAATTCCTACAAGCAATTTTGATTTGGCTTATGTATATAGAAAAGCGGGAAATACATTAAAGAAACTTACTGTTACATCAAATAAAACCCTCTATGAACTCTTTGGAGGAGAGCCACCAACCAACTTAAAGGAAGTAGAAATTATTGAACAATACGATTATATAGCAGAGGGAATGTTCAGAAATTGTAGGTATATAGAAGAGGTTAGGTTTGATACTAGCATAAGAGAAATTAAAGATAATGCATTTAGTGGCGCACTCTCTCTCAAGAGGGTTTACATTAAATCCCACTCAAATTTAGGAAATACACTTAATATTATTGGCAAAAGTGCATTTTATGGCGCACAAAATTTAGCTAATTTTTATAAGTCTGAAGCTGGTAATCCGAGCAATATGGTTTCTGGACTACCATCTACTATGACTAGTATAGGTCAAGATTCTTTCACAGGTACGAAATGGCTGGCTAACCAACCCAGCGGTTTGGTTATCATAGGCGATGGCATCGTTTATACGTACAAGCAGAGTACAGCTTCATCAACTGTTGTTATGATTCCCACTACCGTAAAAAGAGTCATGGATAGAGCGTTTTATGGAAATACGCACATAACTCATGTAATTCCAGAAGATATAGCAAATTCCAATTGGAAGTTCGTAGGAGTTAGGGCGTTTAGTAATTGTGACTCGCTAGAAGCAGTTGTGCTACCAAGTGTAATTGAACGAATAGAAAACTACGCTTTTGAAAATTCGACCAAACTTGGAACATTAGTAATATTTGGCACTTCTTCTCCTTTTCTTGGTGCTGATTTTATAAGTAATACTTTAAGAAGACAACAGGGAGGTGTATCTATCCCTGGTATTGAGTTATATGTTGATGATGGTTTAGAAGGTGTTGATAGGAATAAATATGAGGATTTGCAATATTCTAAAGGTATTAGTGTTAATTATGTTACAGGACTAGCTATTAATTACGGGGAGAATAATAAGGCTAAATGGGTTTATTCAGATGGTAGCGTAACTGGAATAAAAATAATAAAGAGCTGTGAAGATGGAGTAGAGTGTATAGTTCCAGAGAGCCTTAGTAGTATGGGCGTGACCGAAATTGCTAATAATGCATTTTCTAGGAAGACGACAAAACTAACTTTGCGATTAAATGTGTCTGTTAAATCTCACTCCTTTGCAGGTGTTACTAAGCTAGAACAGTTATCAATTAACGCACTAAACCAGGCTGCCGTTTCTATTGACGGAGGTATACTACGGTCGCTTATGACTGCTAATAGCCAGCTTTCAGTATTAAATACTGCGTCAGTATACAGTATGAAATACATACTGGCTGGTAATATACTACCAATGCAAATTAAAACGGTGAATATTTTAGCAGGGCAAGAAACTATAGAAACCCAGTTTTTAGACGGTTGCGTTGGAGTTGAACATATCAATATTTTAAGTGAAGTAGCTGATGAAACTATAATAACCCCGTTGGAAAACAATCTTTCTACAGAAGCTATTGGAAATTTGAATATAGGCATCACAACCATTAAAGATAATGCATTTAATGGGACGGGATGGATGAACAATCTAGACGAGGATTTTATTCTAGTGCTAGACGGAATGCTCGTAGATTATAAAGGCGCAGACAGTGTACTAAGATTGCCATCTGCAGTAAAAACAGTTGGACATAGTGTGTTTAAAAATAATCAGCAAATTGAAATCGTATATATCCCATCTAGTGTTACAAAAATTGAAAGCTTAGCTTTTAACGGAGCTACTAACCTAGTTAAGATATTTTTAGCACATGAAAATCCTATCCCAACAGTACGAAATGATAGTTTTACAATGGATAACGGGAAGGAAATCTTTGTAAAGAATTCCACTGTACAAGGGTTAGTTAACGCAGCTCCTGATTGGAGTTCATATGTCACTGCTACTAAGGTTGAGCCAAATGTCCCACTTATTGAAAAAGAAGTAAGTAGAGCCATGAGAAAGGATGCCACAGGCAATGTGATTTTAGATGTTAGAAGTCAAATTTATCTAATAGATTCGGGAAGTGGTATCGACAAGTCAAAATTGCATTGGTATCGTGATGTCACTATATCATATCAAATACCTAATGACACACCAAGTTATCAAAAAGATACATTTGATTATACCGGATGTCCAGTAGTATCTGTAACTGAAACTAAAAATGTTGTAATTCCAGAAGAAATTAAAAATGGGCCAACCACTTACATAATTACTGACTTAGCTAATAATGTTTTAATGTCTACAGTTAACGCATTTACCATAAATTTAGACGATTCGGTAACACAATATAGTTTTTCTAATTTAAGTGAAGCAAGAACAATAACTGTGAAAAAGACTAACAATTTAGCGGAGCGCAAAATAACAGGTAAAGAACTAACAGACATAATTCGCAACGAGGGTATTACTACTATTAACTACCTAGGTAATGTAAAGCTTGATAGTTTACTTGAAATAGTTTTGACAGGCGAAGGTCCTCATAACTATAGACCAGATTGTTTAACCGCAGTGGGCATTCTAGATGGGGCAATAGAAGTAGCTGAAGAGTTATTACAAGGCTGGGCTAATATTAGTCAAATTAGCGTACCAAAGAGTGTAGAAAGAATAGGAGTGAATGCATTTGAAACTACCTATTGGTTTGCCAATTATGATAGCGCAAGATACGGAAAAGATATGCTCGTTGTGGGCGATAAGATTTTATATAAATATAAAGGAAATGCTACGAGTGTGGTAATTCCAGGGGATGTAGAAATCATAAATACAGGTGCATTTAGTACTGCAACTAAAAACGAAGGAACGGGAGATTGGGACTGGTCAAGCAGTCTAGGTGTTACGAGTATTAGGTTTACTGTAGATAGTAAAGCTACTACCATACTAGAGTATGCATTTAAAGGATGCACTCACTTAAACGAATTTAATTCTCCAAATTCTTTAAGAAATGTAGCTCAGTCCGCGTTTGAGGGGACAAAGTTTACTGTAAGCGCTGATGGGCTTTTAATACTATCAGGACCACAGGTGCAAGGAAGGACTGTTGTTAAGTACTTAGGTGATGCAGGTGTTACAGTTATTAATTTACCAGCAGATATAAAAATAATTGCCTCAGAGGCGTTTAGGGGACTAACTTCACTTGCAAATATCTCTTGGGGTGCGGAGGCATCTTTATTAGCACATATAGGGGACTTAGCATTTGAGGGGTGCACATCATTAAGCACTGTTCCTTTGAGCTCAAGCTTGGCTAAAACACCACACCTTCAGTCTGTTGGGAAAGATGCGTTTAAAGGTACTGTATTTGAAAATACGGCTACTCACTTTATGCGCTTAGATGGTAAAAAAGTTATCTATAAGCAAAGCCCGACATTATCATTTGAAATTACTCCAGACATTTATTCTATTACAGATGGTGCTTTATATGATTCAGGCTCACCAAACATACCTGCGGGAATCATATTACAACCAAGTGCTCGAATACCACAAAAAGATATGTATAATCTCTTATCCAAGAGTTCAGTGACTACATTTACATCTAATGGAGCAACTGCTCTTAAAGACTTAATCGGAAAAGACAAGGTTTTACCCAATATTGTGACATTATCTTTTGATATTAATACGACTGCAATTGTTAGCGAGTACGCGAAAAATTGGTATTCTGTTGAAAATATAAATTGGCACGGCAACATAAAATCAATAGGCAGAGATGCAGTAACAGGTACAAAGTGGTTAAACAATGTTCAAAATGACTATGTCACTACGGGTGGAAATACACTATCTGGTATATTAATCAAGTATAAGGGCTTAAGTAGTAATGTATACATAAACAGAAATATAACTTCTATAAGCACAGATGCACTTAGAGGTAATGTTGATATTACAAGAGTTGAATTTGATGAAGCTTCCAAAATAGATATAATCCCAGTCGCAGCATTTTCGGGATGTTCGTCTCTATTAGAAATTGTTAATATACCAAAGACTGTTACAAGTATTGGTCAAGATGCATTTAAGGACACCGCTTGGCTTAATGCACAAACAGACTTGGTAATCATTAATGGACTATTGATAGCATACAATGGTGATTCTACAAGTATTGTGATTCCTCAAGAAGTAAAGACAATATATCCGTATGTGTTTGCAGGTAACAAGAATATTACATCATTAGAAATTAATAAGTATTCTCTTCTTACACGGATAGAAGCTGGTTCATTTGCAGAATGTACGAGCTTATCAAATGTAAAACTTTCTGAAAGTATAAAATACGTAGATAAAGAAGCATTTACTGGAACTATTTGGCTGAATAATCAGGTAGTTGGTGGTGGCTTCATAGTATATGAAGACACTTATGAGAGTATATACAGGTTACTAACATATGTGGGAACCAATACTCAAGTAACGATTCCAGATAAAACTACGGAAATTTGCGAATATACGTTTAGAGGGAATAGAAATCTCACGAGTATCAACATTAATAAAGCTATACATATTCCTAACAATGCTTTCTATGGTTGTACTGCTCTTTCCAATGTATCCTTAAGCTCTGGTGTTACAATAGGATCCTACGCATTTGAAGGAACGCCGTGGTTTACAAACAATATGACTGAATTTGTTATAGTTGGAAACGGAAACCTTATCAAATATAATGGCACGAATACGAGTGTGGTGCTTAATTCTGGAATAAAGAGCATAGCAGCCAATGTGTTTGAGAATAATACTAGCATTGTGTCTATAGATTTGTCACAAAGCCAAATCTCCACCCTTCCAGAAAATGTATTCAAAGGAGCAAGTTCGCTAGCTAATATCACATTTAATTCGAAAATAAAAGAGATAGGCGCTAATGCATTTTATGGTACTCCTTGGTTAAATAATCAACTTTCAGCGGAAGGTGATGTTTATGTAGTGGTAAACGGTATACTAGTAGCTTGTAAATTAACTACCACAACTGTAACCATTCCATCAAATGTTGAATATATACCAGATTATGTATTCAAAAATAATACCTTAATTACTACACTACAGTTTGATAACAGTAATGTAATATTAGCAGATTTTGCATTCTATGGTTGTACTAATCTCGATAGTATTGTTAACTCAAGCTTTATTAGTCATTTAGGAACTAACACTTTTTCTAATACGAAATATTATGCTGACTTACAAGATAATTCGTTATTAATTATTAACCACATGTTAGTAGGATATAAAGGCGAAATTGAAGATTTAATCATTCCTGCGAATGTAACTAGAATTTTAGCTGGTGCGTTTAAAGGTTCATCAGTAGTAAGTTTATCTTTTGAAGATAGAAATGATCCGATAATTATAGAAAAAGAGGCATTTTTATCGAGCAGACAGTTAGCAAATGTAGCATTAGTAGAATATATAGATGAAGTGGGGAAGAAAGCTTTTGCTAATACACCTTGGATAAGTTCATTATCTACACTATACGTATCAATAAACAACAAACTGCTTATGTATATTGGCTCAAGTACCACAATATCTATTCCAAACACCATTACAAGTATGGCCAAAGGTATCTTTACTAACAACAAGGCAATTGTTTCAGTGAACTTCAGTAACACATCTCAAAACGAGTTTGTAATTCCTGAAAATTCATTTTCTGGTTGTACATCGCTTGGAACGGTGAGTTTACCTAGAAACCCATATATTGGTAAAAATGCGTTTTACGGAACTCCTTGGATTAGAACCCTTGGAAACTATCCCAAATACAATAATAAGATATTTGCCTCTCAACTAGCTGATTTAACAAATGTAGTTCTTCCTTCAGGAATAACTGGTATATATCCATACGTATTCCAAAATAATACGCAAATTGTTAGTTTAGACTTAAGTCAGACAAGTATAGAAACGCTTGTGGATGGGGAGTTCTCAGGATGTACGATGCTAGCAAATGTTACTTTGAATAATTCATTACAAGATTTGAGCGCTAGTTCTTTTGCTTTAACGCCTTGGTTAATTAATTACTCTTTAAACCATGAAGACGCAAAGTTTATTATGTTAGAAGGAGGCAAGCTTTTAGCATATATTGCAACGGATATTGAAGTTGTCTTACCATCAACAACTACATATATCGCTAAACACGCATTCTACAACAACACCTCTATTACTAGTGTGGATTTCTCATCAGTAATAAACAATATTGTAATACCAAGCGAGCTGTTTAAGAATTGCACCTCGTTAAATACTGTAATTCTTACAGGGTATGTAAAAGCAGTTGGCATAGATGCATTTGCAGGGACGCCTTGGTATGCTGCTTTAGATAATAATGATGCATACATAGTAGGTGGTAATTTATTGTTCTTCAAAGGAATGGCAACTTCATACACGGTACCAGCAGAAGTTACTCACATTGGAATGAATGCATTTTACGGCAGTGGCGTTCAAACACTGACGCTCCTAAGTCAAACTCCTTGTACGTTAGGGTCAGCAGATACATTATCAGGTGTAACAGCCATATATGTTCCTGATAGCACTGCATTAAGTATATATAGTACACATGACTCTTGGAGACGATATGCTAATATTATGATGGTAGCGCCAGAACCATAAATGCTTATGAATAATAGAATCTAGCGAAGTGAGAGAGTGAAGATACTTACTTATATTGCCATTATAAACACAATATGATGCACATGCTCCTTAAAAATGATGTGTTTATATAATGGTCGTAGCAATAGAACCGTAAATAGTTCATAAATGGGTTTAAATAAAAAATAATTACTCCATATGGTTATTATGGTATAATTAAATTGAAGGATAACTATGTATGATTACCTTAAACAAGGTAATGGAGAAAAAATACATATTATAAAATAAAATAACCAACAAAAGTCTTTTTAATGTTTACGAGTAAAGGAGATTGAAAATGAAAAAGAAAGTAATTTTGTCATTAATCTTAGCTATTGTAGTAGGAGTGCTTGTACTTGCTATATTTGTTTCAGGTTGTAATCCGCAACCAAATGGACCAAATGACAATAATCGGGTAAGAGAGATAATAAAACCGTTGCCTAATTTGATTAATTATGGTGCGGAAAGTTATTTAAATGTTCCAAAGGCGACATATGGCACAGAAGTTCAAGCAGCCGAAACGCAGAAAATAGCGAATAAACAAACTGAGTCGAGGGTAGACTTTGTTGAAGAAGGTGAGGAGTGGTCAAATGATAAGTATTATCCTTTTGATACCCCTTATTTTAAGGAGGTAACGTTTACTCCTGAAAATGGTGGCAAGGAATGGGTAGACGATAAGACGACTACAGTTACAAAAATCTTCTGTTATGCAGATGCTGCAAGAATTATAGAGAGAATGTCTTTAGCTGGAATCGATCAAGCGAGAATGGTTAAATTAGTTGAATACATAACTAGAGATGATGATACATACAAAGCATATGAAGATCCACGTGATAGCGATCCCAGACAAGATGTTGATGATAGAAGATATCCTTTAACAATTGGAAATGGAAGTGCAATATTCGATTATGAAAATTTAGATGAAATAGCTGACATACGCGATAACTTTAAAGACTATAAAGATACGCCAGATGGAGATACTGCATTTGGAAAAACTGAAGATGAATGGGAAGATTTAGCTAAACTAAAAAAACGTAAGATATATGGCGAAATTTTCAAAATATTTGAAGATAAAGGTGACATGTTTTCGAGATTCCAGATGGAATATATGACATATCAACTACAAGTTGTGGAAGAAACTATGATTCCCGCTTATGAGAGTGTAGAAACAAATCCAGCTCTTGGATCGCCTACGACCACAAAAACAAAAATCAATTCTGATAAGTTTAAAAACTATATGAGAGATGAAATCTTTGATTATAGTATGTTGTCTAACTTTTTAGCATTTGCTGACCTTACACTGCCCGATGTGGTTGGTGGAATTTGGAGACCAACTAAAAAGGATAAAGTAATGGAAGTATATGGTTATACATACCAATATCAAAAAAATGAATATAAAGTACTAAATGATGCCGATTATAGAGAATATTTGAGATTAGGTCACAAAGAATATTTTGAAGATCATAATGACGCGCTTAAGTTTAGAGATTATGACAGAAAGTTTTATAAAGAAGCATATCGTTATACTGCAGATTTCTATAAAGCATATTACAAGGCACAATATGAATTTCAAACTAGGCAAGAAGATTTTGATAGAGAGATATATGTTGGAGTTGGTTTTGCTGATGGAATAGGTTATCCGCTATTAAACGATACAACTAAATACACAGACGAACTTCTAGATGGGCTAAATGTGGGAATAGCATCCACATTAAAATTATCTGACATTAATTATGAGTATAGCGGAAATGACGATAATGTAAGAAGATATAATAAAGCTGCAAGAGATTGGAAGAGTCTAGATTCAAAGACGCAAAAACAAGCAAATCAACAAATCAAAAAAGTTAGGATGCAGATAGAGCAATTAAAGACTCAACAATATATGTTAAAACATAAGAGCAAAACCGATTCTGATTTAATCTACGCCTTACAGTATCAAATTAAGTCATATAGTGCTGATTATTTAAGTGAAATGCAAAGTAATAAGAAAACACAAGTCATACAAAGAAAGAAACTAGAAAGGTTAGTTGCAACTGAGGGCTTCGAATATCCAGTGGACGGCATTGATGCATTTGCAGAACAAACTAATCCTGCTCCTGAAAAATATCATGTAAATGCTGTAGGCGAAAAAATCGAAGATTTAGGTAGAACTGTAGCTATGTATAAAAACATTACCAGTGATTACAGTAAGAGCGATGTTGCAGATCAAATGGTATCAGCGAAAAACAATAACTGGAAAGGAGTAACTAGTAATATTGACGATACACTAAGTGTCGATTATGAAAATTATGATAAGAAAAGGAAGTCTACTGATGATACTGTTGATGTATATTTTGAAGAAAAACTTATAAGGAAAAAGTATGAGTGTCAAGACGACCCATCGCTTCCACCAGATGAGTGCCAAATTAAGCAAGATTTAAAATACGATGATAATCCTAAAAGCCATGCCCATTATGCTACTAAACATGGTGAAGGCGAAATAATATATTGTGAAAAGGTGTACGATACTGAGTGGGCTCTTTCACGGTTACTAAACGCGCACGAAGATGTGTTAAGGCATATGAGTGGAACTGTTGAAATAAACTTTAGAAGAATAGAAAACTTCAGCAAGTATTACGACAGTAGTAAAGGCTGGACCCCAAATCCAGAAACTAGCGAGCCACCGACTTACCCAAGTAGTGATATTCAGAAAATTAGAGATCATAAAGTAATCTCTGCTGACTATAAGGAGTTTGAAATTGTTACTCTTGAGTCAGGCCAGGAAATTGGTGAGATAATAATAAATGATGATGGCGACGATAGACAACCATCACTAACGAAAGATCGCCTACGTGGCATTGAGGCAAACTCGCAGTTAATTGATGGTAAAATGAGACATTATAGTCAAACTAATGAGTATGAGTTTGATGCTTGGTGTGTGGATGAAGAGTTGCTGTATGAAGTTGATCCTGATGACAAGTTTAGATTTAGCATTAAGTTATATCCAAGATATACAGTGAGAAATATAAAAGATCCCAACACCGTAGGCTAGTACATAGTATATTATGTTTAAAACGAGTGTACTAAGTAGTGTTTAAATTATAAAAATAAAGTTATGTCATAACCATCCTTGACTTAAAGGGTGGTTATGTTTCTTTAGTAAGCTACGTTTTAGTTATACATAAAATAACTTGATATAGTAGAGGGGTTTTTAATATAATAAGTAAAAAGTTGGAAGGAGTTTTTATGGAGCAAATTAATAGTTTTAAAATAGATCATTTAAAATTGAAGTGTGGTTTATATGTATCCGATAAGTATATGATTGGCAATGGGGTTATAACCACATTTGATTTAAGGATGAAAAGACCATATCAAGAACCAGTTATGGAAACTGGCTCAATACATGCTCTAGAACATATTATCGCTACCTATTTACGCAACGATAGTATGTGGGGACATAAAATTATTTACTTTGGGCCTATGGGGTGTAGAACAGGCTTTTATTTGATAATGCTAGGCGATTTAACCCCTGAGGATATCTTACCACTATTAGAAAGAACTTTTGATTATGCAGCAGAATTTGAAGGCGACATCCCAGGAGCAACCCCGAAAGAATGTGGGTTTTGTGTCGATATGGATTTGGAGATGGCTAAATATGACGCTGCATTATATTACAATCTACTGATTGATATTAAAAAAGCTAACTTAAGATATCCTGTAATTAAAGAGCGTAAAAAGGCAGAACCAAAAGCTAAACAAACCAAAGCAAAAACTCCAGCTAAAAAAGTGTCTTCTACGTCAAAAGAAAAGGTTGTTGATAAAAAGGAAAAAAAGGAAGTAGATAAACAGATTGAAAAAGAAACTACTGAAGCGGTAAAAGATGAAAATTAGTATAATTTTAGTTCCGTATAGAAAACCAACATTAAAAGGAGAAAACAATGAGAGATATTAGACTTGATAAATTAGCAGATGTACTGGTCAATTATTCTTGTAAAGTGCAAAAAGGCGAAAAGGTTTTAATTGAAGCCAGAAATGTAGGGTACGAATTAGTATGTCCTTTAGTGGAAAAAGTTTACGCTGCCGGTGGACTTCCATTTGTTAATTTATTCGAAAATAGAGTAACGCGAGCAATCAATATGGGAATGACTGAAGAGTTAGCTACCTTAATGGCCCAATTTGATTCAATGAAAATGAATGAAATGGATGCATATATTGGTATAAGGGGAGGTAACAATGCTTTTGAACTATCTGACGTACCAAGTAAACAAATGGCTATTTTTGATAAGGAATATAATCATCCAGTACACCATTGTATAAGAGTCAAAAAGACAAAGTGGGTGGTGCTAAGATATCCACATGAGGGAATGGCCGCTCTTGCTAAAACTTCGACCGATGCATTTGAAGATTTCTATTTTGATGTATGCACGTTAGATTATGCAAAAATGGATAAAGCTATGGATCCACTCTGTGAATTAATAAACAAAACGGATAGAGTAAGGATAGTGGGTAACGGTACTGATATATCTTTTAGCATAAAAGGTATAGGTAGTGAGAAATGTTCTGGACTTCGTAATATTCCTGACGGAGAAGTATATACAGCTCCAGTTAGAGATAGTGTAAACGGCGTAATTGCATATAATTCTCCATCTGTTGAAAACGGAATAGAGTTTAAGGATGTGAGATTTGTATTTAAAAATGGGAAAATAGTAGAGGCAACTGCGAATAACACTGAAGCTCTAAACAAGATTCTAGATACAGATGAAGGTGCTAGATATATTGGTGAGTTTGCTTTTGGAGTTAATCCTTATATTAATCATCCAATGTGCGACATTCTATTCGATGAAAAAATATCTGGTTCAATTCATTTTACACCAGGCTCTTGTTACGATGAATGTAACAACGGGAACCAAAGTGCCATACATTGGGATCTTGTATTAATACAAACTCCAGAATATGGTGGTGGAGAAATTTACTTTGACGATGTGTTAATAAGAAAAGACGGAAGGTTTGTTTTACCTGAACTAGTGGCGTTAAATCCAGAAAATTTAAAGTAAGATAATATTTATAGAGGTGACTGATGAAGAAGGCAGCAAAGCAAAAAAACCCAAATGTTTTAACTTATAATTTTGTTAAAGCACTACTAAGGTTTTTATCTGTTTTTCTAGTTAATGTTAGATTTAAAAAAGACCCAGAGATTAATAAAATTAAAGGTCCTGTTCTTGCGCTTGGAACGCATAGTACACCTATGGACGTAGCTTTTAGTTTTTTAGCCGTTAGAAAGAAAAGATTAAATGTTGTATGCGGTAGGGATGTGTTAAGTTGGAAGTGGCTTAATGTATTTCGTAAGGGTCTTAGGATGATCCCTATTAGTCAATTTGATTTAGATTTAAGTAGTGTAAAGGCAATAAAGAGGGCCGTAGCATCAGATTGTTCTATTGCATTATTCCCAGAAGGGAAAATATCAATAGACGGTAGGAATCTCCACTACATTTCTCCAGCTATTGCAAAATTAATTAAGTTATTAAATGTACCTGTTGTTTTTTCGCATGCATACGGTGGCTATTCTGTTAAACCAAGATGGTCGCATTTGATTCGCAGTGGAAAGATTACATATAGGTCTGAATTATTATTTACACAAGAACAAATTGAGCGCTTGTCATCTGAAGATATACATAAAGTGCTGGTTGAAAAATTTAAGTATAATGATAACGAGTATCGGATATCAAATAAACTACAATATAGGTGTATTAATTCGGCAGAAGGAATGCAATATGTTTTGTATAAATGTCCTAAGTGTGGTGTGGAATATGAAATGGACACGAAAGGTGATGATATTTTCTGCAAAGCTTGTGGATATAGAGTTATGTACAATAAATATGGGCAGTTTCAAGCAGTTAATGAGGCTGTACAACCTATATATGATAGACTTGACACCTGGTATGATTATCAGAAAGAATCTATTGTTAAGGAGATATCTCAAGATGATTTTGAAATATCCAAACCTGTTTATTGGTATTCTATGGACAACACGTCATTTGAATATGAGAAGATGGGCGAGGGCACTTTATATATAAACCGAGAGGAAATTGGATTCATAGGGAAGGATTTACTTGAAAATCCAGTTGATTTTAAAGTGTCTTTAGCTGGTCTGTATACTATTGTGCAGAAGATCGAAGAAGCAGTCGATTTAACTGTTAATTCTGTGATTAATCGATTTGTATTCAAAGATGGGAAGTATAGCGCTAAATATAATCTAATAGTCGAAGAATTATTTAAACTGAATAACAAACTAGATTAGGTATTAAAAAAGGCATTCGTTATAAAACCTAAACCTATATTAAAATTGTAAGTGGTTAGGCAAGTGGTTTTGAGTATTATTAAATATCTCGATCCCATTTTTGAGCAAGCGCTTCAACTTCTGCCGTGAATTTACGAAGTTCTCTGTTTTCTAAACCTTCATTTTTCTTAACCGATTCAGACAGTTTTTCTAGCGCATCTAAAAGTTTGCCATAAACACCAGAAATTTTTACATGATATCGCCTTCTAGCTTGTCTATCTGTTCGACGTTTAATTTGCTTATTGCCTTCAAAAATACTCTCATCAGTAATTAAATCCCATATGGTGCCATTATATGGGATACATACATTTTGTTGCTGGGTGTTTTTAAGTGTTTCGGCAAAAGAAATGGAAGTTTCTTCATCACCATGGGTTATAAAAATCCTTGTAGGTTTAGGATCGAAAGACTTTGCCCATATTTGTAAATCATCCATATCTGCATGCGAACTTGTTCCTTGCATTTGAATTATTTTTGCATTAATTGGAATGTTTTCATTAAATAATTTTACAGATTTTGCACCATCTAGTATTATTCTACCGAGCGTGCCGGGGACTTGATATCCAACAAAAACAATTGTATTTTTCGAGCCAGGGAGATAAGTTCTTAGGTGGTGTCGAATTCTTCCTGCCTCGCACATGCCAGAAGCTGAGATTATAACCTTGTATCCTTTCTCCAGCTGTATATTTTTGCTGTCATCTGCAGTTAAACTCATCTTTAAATTCTTGAATTCTAATGGGTTTATATTATTTGCAATTAAATTCTTTGTTTCCTGGTCAAAATAATCTGAATAATTATTGCGGAATATATGAGTAGCTCTAATCGCAAGTGGGCTATCAACATAGACCTTGAAGTTTTTATATTTGGTTATTTTCGAATCTTCCTTTACTAAGCGAAGGAAATATAAGAGTTCTTGCATTCTGCCTACAGCAAACGAAGGAATAATGACACTGCCGCCACGGTCAAAAGTATCAATTAAGATATTTACTAATTGCTCCTCATAATTATCTACATGGCTATGTTTTCTGTCTCCGTAAGTACTTTCCATTATTACATAGTCTGCTTTTGTTAAGTAAGTTGGGTTTTTAATTATGGGCTTGTTTCGGTTTCCAATATCTCCAGAAAACACTATCGTCTTAGTTTCATTGTCCTCTGTTGCTGATATTTCAATGGACGCGGAACCTAAAAGATGTCCAGCGTCATAATAAGTAACGGTTACGCCATCCCATATTTGTGTAGGTTTTTCATAATCGATAGCTTTGAAATGCTTTACAAGTCCTAGTACATCTTCTTGAGTGTAGAGGGGTGCGTAGTATGATGGAGAGTTTTTCTTACTTTTTTTATTGCGTTGTTCTGCTTCAAATTCTTGAATGTGTGCGCTATCAAGTAACATTATTTCACAAAGTTCCATTGATGCAGATGTCATGTAAACAGCGCCTCTAAAGCCGTTTCTATACAAAAGTGGGGTGAGTCCTGAATGATCAATATGTGCATGTGTTAGTAGTATAATATCTACTTCACTCGCCGGAACGGGTATTTCTTGATTTTCATACAAATCAGGTCCTTGTTCCATTCCACAATCAATTAAAATTTTACAGTCTGATACCTCTAAATAATAACAACTTCCAGTAACTTCTCTAGCTGCGCCTAAAAATGTTAATCTCATCAAAGTCCTCTTTCGCATTTAATAATTAATAAGCTTTAATTAAAGGATTGCAAAGCAAATTAACCTAAAACAATTATAACACAGACAGATACAAAAAACAGTAATGATGGCAATTGGTTATAAATTGATTTTATAAAGCAAGTATCATAGTAAGTATAATTTTCGATTGTACTTGTAAGAAAGCGAATATTCTTTCTGGGGGAAAATAATGAAAAATATAGTTTTAGGCAACTTGCTTGAGTATATTTTTTATACAGTTTATAATTTTAATCAAGTATTTGGAGGGCGCCATGAATTCATTTAGTTTTATAATTGCTGATGATTTTATTAAAAGAGAAATTAACAGCTTTGAAAGAAATTTCCCAATTATTTTGGAAGGAATTACTGCTGAGAATTTTATGCAAGTTAAAGAAAAAATATTATCACAATTCGGAGAAAACTGTCAGTGTGTGTTAGTTGATAATGAATCTGGTAAAATGACAGAAGTACTAGCCAAGGATTTAAATTGTGTAGAAAGATTAATAATAAAGGCAGCAAATTTTTTAAGTCGTGATTATTATACCTTCGGAGATTTGATAGAAATCATAAGAAGATTGAGAGATCCTGATGGATGTCATTGGGACAAAGTGCAAACACATAAAAGTATTAAACCTAATGCGATAGAAGAAGCTTTTGAACTAGCAGAGGCGATTGATTTAAATAATATTGGAAAGATGATTGAAGAAAGTGGCGATGTGATGCTTCAAGGCTTATTCCATGCCACTATCGCTGAAGATGCGAAAACTTTCACAACTAACGATGTGATAAATGCATTATGCATAAAATTAATAACCAGGCACCCTCATGTTTTTGCTGATAACAAGGCAGGAAACCCCGAAGAAGCGTTAAAAAGTTGGGAAAAGGCTAAAGCGAAGGAAAAAGGGCAAAAAAGTTTTTTGGATAAAATAGAAAGCGTTCCTGTTACATTCGGATCGCTGATGAGAGCACGAAAGGTGGACAGTATTATACGTAAATATGGATTTGATTTTACTAATTTAGATTCTGCTGCTGCAAAAATACCCGAAGAGTTTGAGGAATTGAAGGAAGCAAAGACTCAAAAAGAAAAAGAATGGGAAGGTGGAGATTTATTGTTTGCAGTTATGAGTTATTTGGTGAAAATAGGGGTAGACCCTGAGTCAGCATTAAATGCAACTACCAACAGGTTTATAAAAAGATTTGCATATGTAATTGAAATGTCCAAAGAAAAAGGGTTTGAACTTAAGGCTGAAAATATTGATATAATGGAAAAATATTATCAGGAATCTAAAAAGTTTGAAGATAACTAGGCAAAAAACTATCTAGGGTTTATTATGTAAAATAATACCTACTGCAGATGGCTATAAAAAGTTAGTTAAGGTATAGCTAACTAAATGGGATTAAGTGTAGATACTATCCAATATTAGAAAGAGTACATAGTAAATAAATAAAATTTGCTGTGGATAGTTACAAACATTCAGTAAGAGTGCATAGCGAGTAAAAGCATTAACCGTAGATGGATGTAAAGATTTAGTTATAGTACATATTGGCTAAATGAGATTCATCGCATAAGGGCTAAATCATATTGCGAAAATGAGGATAATTAATAGGATTGTTGTTTACTGGCTCGCTACACTCCTCAGTATTCAAATAATAACGATAACTTAGTGAATTTTTTATTGGTATATGGATAAGTTGAAAATCGGGAATTTAACTTTAAAGTCAAAGTATATTTTACCTGCTATTGCGGGGTTTAGTGATGTTATGATGAGGGTACTATGCTATGAATATGGAGCAGGTCTTTGCCATACAGAAATGGTTTCTGCAAAAGGACTAATTTATAGTGGAAATAAGAGCGAAGATTTACTAATAACTGACGAAAGAGAGCCGGTAAAAGCCGTACAACTATTTGGTTCTGAACCGTACTTTATCGAAAAAGCCGTTGTAGATAAAAGATTAGAAAAATTTGATGTAATAGACATAAATATGGGCTGCCCTGTTCCGAAAGTGGTTAAAAATGGCGATGGTTCTGCTTTGATGAAAGATCCAAACAAAGCATATGAGGTGATGAAAGTAGCTTGTGAAGTGGCTAATTCTAGGCCCGTTACAGTAAAAATGCGTGCTGGTTTTTCAAAAAACAATAAAAATGCATTGCAGATTTGTGAGCTTGCAGAAAAAGCTGGTGTGTCAGCAGTAACGATTCATGCAAGGGTAAGAGAACAGTATTATAGCGGACCAATAGATTTAGGTTTAATAAAAGAAGTTAAGAAAAACATTGGTATAGTTGTCATTGGTAATGGTGAGGTGAAAACTCTAGATGATGCCTATGAAATGTTTGAAAAAACTGGTTGCGATGGCATTGCCGTAGCAAGAGCAGCTATTGGTAGACCATATGTTTTTTCAGAGTTAAATCAAATAGAGTATAAGGCGGATATATTTGATTTGATGGAAAGACATTTAAGAGGTTTATTAGATGTAATGCCAGAAAAAGTAGTTGCGAACAACATGAAAAGACATTTGATCGCCTATCTCAAAGGTATCCCAGATGGAAAAAAATACAAGGTAATGATAACTAAGTCAGATGGTATAGAGGAGTTATTTGGTATTTTAAAAGAAGCTAAAGACGAACTTAAGCAATTTACATAGATTCAAGATGTAAAAAGTTACACTGCATTCCTCAAAGGTGTCCCTGATGAAAAAAGTACAAGGTAATGATAACTAAGTCAGATGGTATAGAGGAGTTATTTGGTATTTTAAAAGAAGCTAAAGACGAGCTTGGACAATTTAAATAGATGCAAGACGGATGTAAAAACAAAGCGATATTTGGGGTTTTGAAATAGGCTGAAGTGATCTTAAACATTTTAAATAGATGAGTAATAAACGAAAAAACAAGCAGTACATACAGGGAAAAGAACCATAATTAAAGTATTGTCTGACATTTGATGGGTTAGTTACAGTTAGTTAAAATCTATAAGAATATATAAAAATCTATAAATTTTGTATAGGTTCTTGGTTGTAAAATTACTGTACTACGCTTCCATTAGATATGGTACTGACTCTAATATACAAGGATTTTGTAGGTTTGCAAAAACGAGATTATAGATGAATGTAGCACTTAACTATGAAAAACAAATGCCTGGTATTTATTTTTTTAATTGTATTGTAACGGTTACCAAAAGAGATATAAAGTGATATAATTAAAATGCAAACAAAAATGTAATCCAAGGAGGGTTAATTTATGAGCAAAAAAACTATAGAAGATGTTAATGTAAAAGGTAAGAAGTGTTTAGTTAGGGTGGATTTTAATGTTCCTATGCAAGGCGGTGTAATTACCGACACCAATAGAATTGAAGGAGCTTTACCAACGATTAAATACTTATCCGAAAAAGGCGCAAAAGTTATTTTATGCTCCCATATGGGGAGGCCAAAAGGAGAATTTAACCTCAAATATTCTCTAAAACCAGTCGCTGAAAAACTATCAGAATTTTTGGGAAAACCAGTAGCATTTGCTGAGGATGTCATTGGACCTTCAGCTCACGAAAAGGTGAATGCCTGTAAAGATGGCGAGATAGTTTTGTTAGAGAACTTACGTTTTCACAAGGAAGAAGAAGAAAACGATGAGGGTTTTTGTAAGGCTTTATCTGAGTTTTGCGATATATATGTTAATGACGCTTTCGGTACTGCGCATAGAGCACATGCTTCTACTGCTGGTATAGTACAATATGGATTTGCCAAGGTCGCAGTAGCAGGCTTTTTAATCGGAAAAGAAATAACGATTATGGGCAAAGCATTAGAAAACCCTGAAAGACCATTTGTTGCTATACTAGGTGGGGCTAAAGTTTCCGATAAAATTAGCGTAATTAATAATTTAATTGATAAAGTTGATAGCATTATTATCGGTGGCGGTATGGCGTATACTTTTTTAGCAGCGTTAAACAATCCGATAGGGAATTCTATTTGTGAAAGAGATAAGTTTGAGCTTGCACTTGATTTAATAGAAAAAGCTCAGGATAAAGGCGTAAAATTGTTATTACCTATTGACACTGTATACGGAAATGAGTTTTCAAATACTGCGATACCGTTAACTCTTAAAGTGGGACAAGCAGCGCCTGAAGGCTGGATTGGAATGGATATAGGTGCTGAAACCATTAAATTGTTCTCAGAAACTATTAAGGGTGCAAAAACCATTGTATGGAATGGTCCAATGGGGGTTTTTGAGTTTGATAAATTTGCCAAGGGAACTATGGCTATTGCACGCGCACTTGCCAATTCAAAAGCTGTTACTATAATAGGTGGTGGCGATAGTGCTAGCGCAGTGACTCAGTTAGGATTTGCTGATAAAATGACGCATATATCCACAGGCGGTGGAGCGTCACTTGAATTTTTAGAAGGTAAAACATTACCAGGCATTGATTGTCTTGATAACAAATAATGGAGGTAGGAAATGAAAAGAGATATCATAGCAGGCAATTGGAAAATGAATAAAACACAAGCGGAGACTAAAGCTTTGATTCAAGAGATAGCACCACTTGTGAAAGAGGCTAATTGTGAGGTTGTTTTATGTGTGCCATATACAAACCTAGAAGTAGCTAGAAAAGCTATGCGTGGAACCAAAATGCAACTAGGAGCACAAAATGTTCACTGGGCGCCTAAAGGAGCATTCACAGGTGAAATTAGTGCTGAAATGTTAAAGGAACTGAAGGTAAAATATGTTATTGTTGGACACAGTGAAAGAAGACAGTATTTTGGCGAAACTGATACGTCTGTAAATGCGCGTACAAAAGCTGCGTTAGCTGCTGGGCTAAAAGTTATAGTGTGTGTAGGCGAAACGCTTGAACAAAGGGAAGCAGGCGAAACAAATAGAGTTTTAGCAGATCAAATAGAGAAAGGTTTAGCAGGATTAACTAAAGCTGATTTGAAAAAAATCGTCATTGCTTACGAGCCAGTATGGGCAATTGGAACTGGAAAAACTGCAACTGCAGAAGATGCAAATGAGACCATTGGGGTTATGAGAAAAGGCATAATTAGACAAATGTTTGGTAAATATGCAGCCAATTCATTGAGAATACAATATGGCGGCAGTATGAATGCTAAAAACGCAAAAGAGTTAATGGCAATGCCTGAAATAGATGGTGGACTAATTGGCGGAGCATCTTTGAAAGCGGAAGATTTTTCAGTTATAGTAAATTACGATAAATAGTATATAATAGATGATAAAAATATTAATAAAATGATAATTGAAACCGCTAATTATTGCGGTTTCAACCATTGTAAAAGGAGTATAGTTAATGAAAAAAGTTGTTTTAGTAGTCATGGATGGTATAGGTTATTCCGAAAAAACAGAAGGAAATGCGGTATCTACAGCACGCACCCCAAATCTTGATTGGTTAATGGATAATGCCAGTTATACATATCTTAAAGCGCACGGAATGGCTGTAGGATTACCTTCAGATGACGATATGGGAAATAGTGAAGTGGGGCATAACGCTATAGGCTGTGGACAAGTTTATTCTCAGGGCGCAAAATTAGTTAATGAGAAAATTGATTCTAAAGAAGTTTTTCAATCGAGTGCTTGGAAAGATTTAGTTGGAAATTGCATTAAGAATAAATCCTACATTCATTTCATAGGGCTCCTTTCTGACGGTAATGTACACTCCAATATAAATCATTTATTTTCGTTACTAGAGCAATCCAAAGAAGAGAAAATTAAAGGTGCTAGAGTCCATATATTGTTAGATGGAAGAGATGTTCCAGCCACATCGGCTTTGACTTATGTTGATTTACTAGAAGAAAAACTTTCAAAACTTAGGTCTAGTGATTTTGATTGTGCCATAGCAAGTGGTGGGGGCAGAATGAAGATTACAATGGATAGATATAATGCTAACTGGAATATGGTCAAACTAGGATATGATTTACATGTAAAAGGCGAAGGCAGGGGCTTTTCTAGCGCAACAGAAGCGATAGTCACCTATAGAAAAGAAAAAGTAGGGATAGTTGACCAGGATTTACCCGGTTTTGTTATAGTTGATGACAAAAATGAGCCAGTAGGCAAGATAAAAGATGGAGATAGTGTTGTACTATTTAATTTTAGAGGAGATAGAGCCATAGAAATAAGTAGAGCATTAACCGAAGAAACTTTTTGTGAATTTGATAGAGGCGCCCTTCCTGACATATTGTTTGCAGGCATGTTGCAATACGATGGGGATAAGCATATTCCTGAGAGATTTTTAGTCGAACCTCCTCAAATTAAAAACACATTAAGTGAAGTGCTCGTAAAAAACAATATAAAGCAATATGCAATTTCTGAAACGCAAAAGTATGGTCACGTTACATATTTTTGGAATGGTAATAAATTAGATAAGTTTGATGATGAGCTAGAAACTTTTTGCGAGATCCCGTCAGACAAAGTTTCCTTTGATGAAAGACCCTGGATGAAGTCAGCAGAAATAACGGATGAGATGATAAAAGCTATTTGTTCCGATGAATATGATTTTATTAGATGTAATTATCCAAACGGCGATATGGTAGGACATACAGGTAGCTTTGATGCAACAGTTATAGGTGTAGAAGCTGTGGATCTTGCTATAGGAAGGTTGCTAAAAGTAATTGATGAAAAAGGTTATTGCTTGTTAGTCACTGCAGATCACGGGAATGCGGATGAGATGTTTGAAAGGAATAAAAAAGGTGAGTTACAGCCAAGAACAGCTCACAGCTTAAATAAAGTTCCATTTATAATTTATGGAGTGGATGCTAAAATTAAAAATAAAGAGTTCGGACTATCTAATATAGCCGCAACAGTTGCCCAAATACTTGATATCAAGCCTCATGCTTCTTGGGATGAATCCGTTATAGAGTAGAGTTTAAATAATAGATATATGAGCATTAAGTGTAGCTTCATTACTACTACCTAGGTTTGAATTAATTTCGAAGGGTGTAGTGGTGTGAATTACATTAATAGGCGCAACAGTTACTCAAATGCTTGATATAAAGCCGCAAGATTCTAGGGACGAGTCTATTATAGAGTAAAGTTTAAATGACAAACATATGGGTATTAGGGGCTTTTTTAGCTTATAGGGATTTGAGCTAATTTAGTACGAATGGTGTTATAGCGGTACTTGTTGCATTGTAATGCTAATCTTAACAATTAAGTACCGTTTGCTAGTTTATACAATTGCAAAATATCGTTGTAATATTAGTACTAGCAATTAAGTGCCTTTATATTATATAATTAGGTATGTGCGCGGGCGCGCGCTTGACTATACGCGTGTCGTGTGGTAATATACGCAGTAGTTGATGAGGGATAGATATGTTTAGACAGTTCAAAGATTTTAAGTCTATGGCATGGATACTAGCTGTAATCATGATACTTGTTACATGTCAGGCTGTTGCAGAACTGTATTTACCTGAAAAAATGAGTGAAATCATTAATGAAGGTATATATATAGACTATGAACCTTTATACAAACATTTAGAAATGGATAAGCCAAGCAGTGTCAGTGGAGTTGATAACGAAAAGACACTAAAAGGTTATGATAAGGATAAAATTCCTGTTTTTGAGATGGTAGAGGGTTTTTCTACATTTGATTTAAATGCAGCTATAGCTGAAACTTTAAGTTTGCATAGAATAAATATAGTTTTTAGAGACATTCCAGTTCATGATAGCAAAGAGTTATTTGAAAAAGTTATAACTCCATTCAATGATGGGCTAAAAAAATATCAAAAAAAGGGTGCTAAATACGACGACTATTCTACCGAAGATAAAGCTGAGATAGCCAGAATTATAAATAATTTTATAGTGTTTGAACCAGGTGATCCGCGTTCAATACCTATTGAAGCCGAGACAGGTGATAAAAATACAATTTCAGTTAATGACTTGCTTGATAGAGATCCAAATGCGGATGAGGATGCTATGTCCGACAATGCCAATAGGAGAATTTTAACTGCTTGTGTTAGTTGTATGAAAAAATCTGTATATGGTAATTTAATGCCAATTCCTATTGATAAAGATGGCAATAGAATTCCAACTGATAATTTTGGCCAAGCGCTAGATAAGAGCAAGCTTGTATATGTTTACAGCAATAAGGATGAAGAAGAAGTCGAAACCGCAAAAGAAAGTTTTACTGGAAGACCGGACCCTATGCCTGATTATGAAGTTATTATTTGTAACAATGTGTTAGGTTTCGCGTATAAGTATCATGGGGCAAAATGGGTAAATAGAGATAAGGGTTTAAGCGAGTACGATGCAGGAACTAGGGCTCACGAGTATAACAGAGATCTATTATATAAGGTGTTATTCGAGGATAATTTTGAACGATTTGCTAAAGAGGAGAATATGACTGTTGAGGAAGTCGAGAATATGCTAGATTCTACCTATAAGCAAAAGATCGCAGAACTAGCCAGGATATATACAACAGACGATGATTTGATTTTGATAGAAAGGCTTTTTAAGTATAAGAATCGCTCACTAAAATCCATATTAAAAGCAATTGATGATACCTACACAACTAATGAAGATGGAGATGTTATAACCAAAATTAAAGATAGTAAGTTTAGACAGTTTTGGATAAAACTAGCTGACTACATAAAGTTATCGCCTACGGGGACCGCAAAGAGAGAAGGGAAAGTCTATGAGTTAATATCAAAAAATGATATAATGCTTCCAGATGGTAAAGAGGTTCAAACACAAGATTTAAAGTTTATTTTAACTAGAGGCGGTTTAATGATTTTATTAACGGTAGCCTCATGTGTAGCAGCAATATTAGCTGCCGCATTTAGTGCTAAATATGCATCTGAATTTTCTGCATTTATTCGTGCGAGGGTTTTTAATAAGGTTCAGCTGTTTTCTCTGTCTGAATTCAATCAGTTTTCTACACCTAGCTTAATAACAAGGTCAACAAATGATGTAAACCAAATACAACAGATATTGTTGCTACTTCTTCGAACTGGCTTCATTGCGCCCGTAACTCTTATTGGCGGTTTTATAATGGCTGCTCAAAAAAGTTTAAAAATGACTTCTGTTCTTTTATATGTTTTACCCATTTTATTTATTGCATCGTTTGTTGCAGCCAAAATAGTGCAACCGATGTTTAAAATAATACAAAAAAGAGTAGATAGACTAACCTTGTTAACTAGGGAGGGCTTAACGGGCATTAGAGTTGTGAGAGCATTCAATAAGCAAGAAACTGAAAATGCCAAATTCCAAGAAGTTAACGTTAGTTTGACAAAAACTGCTACGACCATAAGTAAATACAATGCTGTATTGTCACCATTAATTGCTGTTTGTATTAACTGTGCAATGGTAGGTGTTGTTTGGATTGCAAGCAAGCAGATAGCATATGACGAAGATGTAAAAGTAGGAGATATGATGGCAGTTATTCAGTATATGCAACAAATCATGATGGCACTTGTTATGTTGGCTACAGTATTTGTTATGTTCCCTAGAGCAACTGTTTCGGCAGCTAGGGTTAATGAAGTTCTAGATACTGCAATAAAGCTAAAAGATCCAATAGAACCCAATCGAAGGTACACTGAAAGAGGAGTTGTCAGGTTTGAAAATGTATTTTATAGATTTGAAGATGATACACATACTGATTTTCTGAAAGATATAGATTTTATAGCTGAAAAAGGCAAGGTGACAGCTATTGTTGGTGGAACTGGCTCTGGAAAAACAACGGTTATTAATCTCATTCCAAGATTTTTTGATGTTACTAAAGGTAGAGTTGTAATTAATGGTGTTGATGTTCGAGAATACCCACAAGAAGAGTTAAGGGATATGATTGGATTTGTACCCCAAAGAGCTATGCTATTTTCAGGGACGATTGCAGAAAATTTAAGATGGGGAAAGCCAGACGCTACTGAAGAAGACATGTGGGAAGCATTAAGGATTGCCCAAAGCGAGGCTTTTGTAAAGAATAAAGAAAATGGTTTAGATAGTGAAGTAGAGCAAGGTGGAGGCAACTTTAGCGGGGGACAAAAACAAAGATTGTCCATAGCCAGAGCTATAATTAGAAAGCCTGAGATTTTAATCTTTGATGATAGTTTTTCTGCACTAGATTTTCGAACCGACAAAAACTTACGCAATGCTTTAAAGGGTGTAACTAAAGATACTGCGACCATTATAATAGCCCAAAGAATTGGGACAATTATGGATGCTGATCTTATTTTAGTTATGGACGAGGGAAAGATTGTTAGTAAAGGAACGCATAAAGAACTTTTAGAAAAATGTCCGCTATATAAAGATATCGCATTATCACAAATGAGCGCAGAGGAGTTAGAGTTATGAGCCAAAACACAAGTGGTATCATAAAGGGCGAAGAACAGAAAAACCAAGGTGGAGGTATTAACCTTGGCGCTGGTTTTGGTGTAACAGGACCAGACATTTCCAATATAGTTAAGGCTAAAAACTTTGGTGCGACTGTTAGAAGATTAATAAAATATCTTAAGCCACAATACCCAATGATTATAGTGATGATTTTACTTGCTATGATTGGGGCTTGGTTTGCGATTTGGGTTCCAGACATAATGAAAAAAGTTACCAATGCATTAGTTGATAGTTTACAGTTTTTTACTAATATTCGACCGAGTAACGACCCTACAAATCCAGGTAATAATCAATTATACTCATATATAGCACCGGTGCTATTGACTAGTGGGAGTTTATATGTGCTAAATTCTCTATTTCAATTCATGAGCGCATTGATTGCTGGTATCACTTCACAGAAGCTTGTGTGTAGGATGCGCCATGATGTCAAAAATAAGTTAGACAAGGTGCCTTTATCATACTTTGACACCACTCCTTCTGGTGAAGTTTTATCTAGATTTACGATAGATATAGAGATGATATCTGCTACCATTCAAGAAAGTATAAATCAAATAATAACAGGGTCAATGACTGTAGTAGGCGTGACATTTATGATGTTTAGGATAGATTGGTTACTGTCCACAGTGACATTAGCTAGTTTGCCCATTCTTCTTTTGGTTTCTTCAACAATAGTTAAAAAGTCTCAGCGTGAATTTGCTAAACAGCAAAACCGAATTGGTGAATTAAACGGTTTTATTGAAGAAATGTACTCTGGACATCAAGTCGTTAAACTTTATAATAGAGAAGATGAAAGTAATAAAACATATGTAAAAATTAATAAAGAACTAAAAATAGCTACTCGTAAATCACAGTTTTTATCGGGTATAATATTACCTTCTATCAAATTTGTGAATAATTTAGTCTATGTAGGGATTTGTGTGGGTGGCGGCTTTCGAGCTGGAAGTGGAATTATTACTATTGGTGATATACAGGCGTTGCTTTCATATACAAGACAGTTTGCTCAGCCTATTGAAAACATAAGTAATATTGCAAACACCATACAATCTTCAATGGCCGCTGCTGAAAGGGTATTTGAAGTATTTGATTTAGAGGAAATGACAGAAGAAGGAACTACACCTTTAAACCCATCAGAATGTATAGGAGAAGTTATATTTAAAAATATTTCATTTTCATATACTGAAGACAAACCATTGATAAGAGATTTATCATTATCTGTAAAAGCTGGAGAGCAGGTGGCAATCGTAGGACCAACTGGCGCAGGAAAGACTACATTAGTTAATTTGCTGATGAGGTTCTATGAAATTAATTCAGGAAGGATATTAATTGATGGTGTAGATATTCGCCAGTTTTCGCGAAATGACTTAAGGGACCTTTATGGGATGGTTTTACAAGATACTTGGTTATTCCATGGAACGATTGCAGAGAATATTGCATACGGAAAACCAAATGCTACAAGGGAAGAGATAATTGAAGCTGCTAAAAAAGCATACGCTCATTCATTTATAATGTTGATGGAGGATGGCTATGATACAGTCTTGAAAGAGGGAGCCTCCAACATTAGTGCGGGACAAAAGCAACTTCTAACTATAGCAAGAGCCATACTTAAAGATCCTAAAATTATTATACTTGATGAAGCAACCAGTTCAGTGGATACTAGGACTGAAAAATATGTTCAGAGCGCAATGCTTAATATGATGGAAGGTAAAACAAGTTTTGTAATAGCGCATCGGCTTTCTACTATTAGACAAGCAGCTAAAATTTTAGTCATGAACGATGGAGATGTTGTGGAAATTGGTTCTCATGACGAACTTATGGAGAAAGAAGGCTTTTACTGTGAGCTATACAATTGCCAGTTTGCAGGCGAAAAAGATGATTTATTTAGCTTAGAAGATGTGGGTAAGCCAGGATTTACACAAAGTTAGTAGATAATTTAATAAGTATAAAATGTTATATTTATAAAATTAACTTTAAAACAATCAAGTTTAAAATAGCCTTATAGATAACTTAATTAAGCGCTATTCAATTGTAAGAAAAAATACGTTATGTTATAATCAAAATGATGCTTGAAAAAGATTTTTGTTGGAGGAAATATGCCCACATTTTTTAGCCATGTTTTTGAGGATGCGAGACCAGTAGCACCACTTGGATTAGTAGTTTTAGAAGGCGCACAAGAGTTAGGAAAAAAAATAGATGGTTATTTAGTTGAGTGGTATAACAGAGACATTGGGAAAAAACTTTCTCAATTCCATCGTAGTACATTTATTTTAGAAAGCCATTGCCCGCGTTTTACTACTGGGGACGCGAAGGGCTTAATTGAAGAAAGTGTCAGAGGAACGGATATTTATATATTAGTTGATGTTGGCAATTACAATATAAAATATGATATGTATGGTCAGAAAAACTCTATGTCACCAGATGACCATTATGCTGATTTAAAAAGAATAATTAGTGCAGCAGGTGGAAAAGCAGCAAGAATTACTGTTATTATGCCTACTCTATATGGGGGCAGACAGCATAGACGAAATGCAAGAGAGAGTTTAGATTGTGCTCAAATGTTACAAGAGTTGTATAGCATGGGCGTTACAGGTGTAATTACCTTTGATGCACATGATCCCAGAGTGCAAAATTCAGTCCCTTTAATGGGATTTGACAACTTTTTCCCAACATACCAAGTTACAAAAGAACTAGTAAAGGCTTTCCCAAATTTAAAATTAGATAAGGAACACTTTATGGTGGTGTCGCCAGATGAAGGTGCGATGAAAAGAAATATTTTCTACACTTCTGTTTTTGGTGTGAATTATGGAATGTTTTATAAAAGAAGAGATTATACAACCGTTGTAAATGGTAGAAACCCAATCGTAGCTCATGAGTATATAGGTACAGATGTAACGGGTAAAGACGTTTTAGTTGCTGACGATATAATAGCAACGGGGGATTCTGTATTAAGACTATGTAAGGACTTAAAAGATAAAGGATGTAAGGATATCTTCTTAACGGCGACTTATGCCTTATTTACTGAAGGTTTAGAAAAGTTTGATCAAGCCTACAAGGAAGGTTTGTTTACATCTGTGATTGGAACTAATCTTACTTATACAAATGAAGCATTAAAAGATAGGAGCTGGTACATTAGCGCAGATTTATCAAAGTTTATTGCATATATTATTTCATCTTGTAACCAAAATAAATCAGTATCACCTCTACTTAATTCTGCAGATAGGATTCATGAATTGCTTGGTAAAACTGATGCAGTGACAAAAGAAAGTATTATTGACTCAGAAGAGTAAAATTTTACTTTCAGCGCAAAGAGTATCAATAATGGCTGAAATGTTTAGAAACAACCAAAAAAGCATATAACTATTGACATTTTGTAATATAAAAACTAGTATATTATTAATTGAGGTAACTCACACTATTGATTGTTAGATTTTTTTATTAATATTTCATTTAGAGGGTATAATGAAAATTCGTTGGTTAGGACATAGTTCGTTTAAACTTACAGAAAGTACAGGTGTAAGTGTTGTAACAGACCCATATGACGGTTCAAAGTTAGGTGGTGTGGATTTTCCTGATGTTGAAGCCGATGTAGTAACAGTAAGTCATAACCATTTTGACCATAACAATGCAGAAGCAGTTAAAGGACATAGATTATTGTTAAACAGCACGGGTGCACATGAAATAGACGGAGTGGATATAAGCGGTTTTTTAAGTTATCATGATGACAAAAAAGGTGGGCTAAGGGGACGCAACATTGTTTTCCGTTTTCGTATGGATGGGGTGGAAGTATGTCATTTGGGCGATATAGGAGAAAAAATAACGCCTATGTTAGCCGAACTAATAGGTGCTATTAACATTTTATTAGTGCCAGTAGGTGGAAAATATACAATTGATGCAGACGAAGCTAAAGAATATGTAGATTATCTGATGCCTGATGTAGTAATACCTATGCATTATATGCATGAAGATTATTTGACAGACGTTGATGACATAGATATTTTCTTGAAAAAGTTCAATAAAAACGATATAGAATATGTCGAGTCAGACGAAATTGAGTTTGATAGAGCCGAATTTGATGGCGACAGAACTAGAGTTATAGTTTTACAAGGGCCAAGAAGATAACAATAACAAACTTTATATTATATTTAATTAAAGAGAGAGAAACTTAAGTAGATTATATTTATTACTCAGTATAGGGTATTCCAAAGACAAGAGTTTTAAGTGCAATAATATTAACTCTTCATCTAGAGTTTGTAGTATTAGTGCATTGTAATATAAAAAATTGGTGGGAGAGATTATGGATAATAACACTAAAATTGATTTATCAAAAGAAACTATTTTTACACTTAGAGATATGGCAAAAAAGCAAGGGATGCCAAGTAGCCAAGCAAATTCAAGTAAAAAGGTAGAATTAATTGCATTTTTAACAGAAGGCACAGAAGAAAGCGCTGTTGTGACTCCAAAACGCACTAAAAATAATAATTCGGATAAAAGTCGCTCTCAAGCCAAAAATAATAACAAAAGCAAAAATTGCACACTGGATGATGATATTGATGAAACGGAAAAGTTTGATGAGTCGGAGATGGAAATGCGAGAAGGTGTGCTGGAAATATGCCCAGATGGCTATGGTTTTTTACGGGCTAGAAATTATGAGCAAGGAGAAGGAGATGCATATATATCCGGGTCTAGAATAAAGAAGGCAGGTTTAAGAAAAGGCGACTACGTACAAGCACAGGTTAGAAAACTTGCTGAAAATAGACCGATGAATGTGCAAGAGATAATTAGCGTGAATGGATTAGATCCCTCTACTGCGTACAACAGACCTTCGTTTGATAGTTTGGTCCCAATACATCCTGATGCAAGATATAGATTAGAATTGCCCGGGGTGGGAAACGATATGGCTATTCGAGCTATTGATTTAGTTTCTCCTATTGGTAAGGGTCAAAGAGGTATGATAGTAAGTCCTCCTAAAGCAGGTAAAACAACTTTATTAAAAAGAATAGCTCACAGCATATCCTCAAACTATCCAGAAGCACATTTGATTGTTTTGTTAATTGATGAAAGACCTGAAGAAGTCACAGATATGCAAAGAAGCATAAAAGGCGAAGTGGTATATTCTACGTTTGATGAGATGCCAGAACATCATACGAAGGCATCTGAAATGGTGTTAGAAAGAGCTAAACGACTTGTAGAATTAGGCAGAGATGTTGTTATTTTAATGGATAGTTTAACAAGATTAGCAAGAGCATATAACTTGGTCATATCTCCAACAGGCAAAACTCTTAGTGGAGGTATTGATCCAGGCGCATTACACTCACCGAAAAGATTTTTTGGGGCTGCGAGGAACATTGAAAACGGTGGTAGTTTAACTATCATAGCAACAGCGTTAGTCGATACTGGTAGTAGAATGGACGATGTTATATATGAAGAATTCAAAGGAACGGGCAATATGGAAATACATCTTGATAGAAAATTATCAGAAAAACGTATATTCCCAGCTATTGACTTAAATAGAAGCGGAACCAGAAGAGAAGAGTTGTTGCTAAATGCACAAGAATTAGAAGGTATATGGGCTGTGCGGCGAATATTATCAGCAGGAGATGTGCAAGAAGCAACTGAAAATCTAATTGGAATGATGGTGAAAACTGGGAATAACCAAGAATTTATTGAGCAACTATCCATTCAAATACAAAAATTACAAAAGGAAGGATATAGTCTAGGCTTTGCACCTACAGCTGGAAGATAATTATTTTTATAATATGTTGAATTTCAACAAAGAAGGCTACCAATTTTTGGTAGCCTTCGCAATGTATCAATATATGACTAATTATTATGCTTTATTTGAACAGCCTAAAACATACTTGATTTTATGTTGAACAATCTCTTTTACCGCATTTCTAGCAGGTCCTAGGTATTGTCTTGGATCAAAGTGTGATGGATTTTCATCAAAATATTTACGGATAGTACCTGTGACTGCCATTCTTAAGTCTGAATCGATATTAATTTTGCATACAGCCATTGATGCAGCTTTTCTTAACATTTCCTCTGGTACGCCTTGTGCTCCGGGCATATTGCCACCATGTTGATTAATTATTTCTACAAGATGCTGTGGTACTGAACTTGCGCCATGTAAGACTATCGGGAATCCAGGAAGCCTTCTTCCAATTTCTTCAAGTATATCAAAACGAAGCTTTGGTTCTCCCTTGAATTTAAATGCGCCATGACTTGTTCCTATAGCTATCGCTAAACTATCAACATTTGTTTTTGCGACAAACTCTTCAACTTGGTTAGGGTCTGTATAACAACTATCAGCTACGCTTACATTAATTGCATCCTCAATCCCTGCGAGCCTACCTAATTCTGCTTCAACAACAACGCCGTGATCATGTGCGTAATCTACTACATGTTTTGTAATCTTAATATTTTCTTGAAAACTGTGGTGAGAAGCGTCGATCATAACGGAAGTAAATCCCATTTCAATACAATCTTTACATAGCTCAAACGAATCCCCATGGTCTAGATGTAAACATATAGGAAGATTAGAATCTTCAACTGCTGCTTCGACCAATTTTTTTAGGTAAATGGGGTTAGCATATTTTCTAGCTCCTGCAGATACTTGTAAAATTAGTGGTGCATTTTCTTCTTTTGCTGCTGACACGATACCTTGGATTGTTTCCATGTTATTAACGTTGAAAGCACCAATTGCATATCCGCCTTTATAAGCTTTTTCGAACATTTCTTTTGTGGTTACTAGTGGCATAAAATCACCTCCAAATTCATATGCTTTTTATTATACAACTTTGCATCATTTAAATCTAGTAATATCCCTTATTTTTTGAGTTTCCCATACAAATTCATGGAAGAAGTTAATTAGTAATTATGATAAGAATTAATATATATTACATAAAATAGTCTAATTATATAGTGCATAATACTACCAGAATAAATGAATGAAATGTTAATGTTTAGCCATATATTTATTTCAAACATTCTCCTTGCGTTTTGGTTTAACATGCATTTGAAATAACATACTCAGTAAACTATAATTATATTATGTTAAATGGTGATGAAATAATTTTAGATTTACAGTGTGATGGATTGCGGCTAATTCAATCTCCAACTGGCTATTGTTTTACAACAGATGCAGTGCTTCTCTCTTCTATGGTAAGAGCTAGCGCTAAAGAAAATATTTTAGAATTAGGCTCTGGCTCTGGAGTTATTAGTATTTTACTATCTAAAAAAACAACAGCAAAAAAAATTATTGGTATTGAAATACAAAAGAGGCTATATGAAATGTCTCTACGATCTTTGAAGATTAATAATCTAGAAGATAGAGTTTGTTTTATAAACGATGATATCAAAAATGTGGTAAAGCGATTTGGCGGTGGGTCTTTTAATGTGATTGTAGTAAATCCCCCATATGAAAAAGCTCAATTGGATAGAGAGGCAACAGAAAGAGATATTGCTAAATTTGAGGTTCTTATTTCGCTAGAAGAAATAATTTCCGCATCAGCTAGTGTATTAAAAAATGGTGGAAGATTTTATATGGTCATAAAAGCAAGTAGATTAGGTGATGTTTTTTATCATATGAAAAAACATGGCGTTGAGCCCAAAAGATTAGTGCCAGTACAAGCAAAAAAAGATAGTCCCATAGAGATATGTCTCATAGAAGGAAAAAAGCAAGGGAAGAGTGGAGTCATAATAGAGGCTCCAATAATATTGCAAAACGAGCTGGGCGAAACAACGCAAATAGTTGAAGAAATATACGCGAGTCATCGAAAGATATAAGATTTTATTAGAGAGAAGGAGATACTAGCCCTTCATTACACTCCGCCGGAGCCATTAATATTACAGGCGAGTTGAGTGTGACAACGTAAACAGTTGAAGAAATATACGCGAGTCATCGAAAGATATAAGATTATATTAGAGAGAAAGAGATACTAGCCCTTTATTACACTTAGCCGGAGCAATAATATTGCAAACGAACTGGGTGAAATGACATAAATAGTTGAAGAAATATACGCGAGTCATCGAAAGATATAGATTATATTAGAGAGAAAGAGATACTAGCATTTTATTATACTTAGCCTGAGCCATAATATTACGAACCCGTTGGGTGAAACAACGCAAGTAGTAAAGAAACATATGCTAGTAAACGAAAGAAACAAAATTAAACAAGAGAGGGAAAAATGTTAGGAACCTTGTATATAGTAGGCACCCCTATAGGAAACTTGGAAGATTTAACTTTTAGGGCTAAAAGGGTGCTATCAGAAGTCGAATATGTAGTTTGTGAAGACACTCGCCACACAGGTAAATTGTTGTCGTATTACGATATAAAAACTAAGACTATAGCTCATCATAAGTTTAATGAGAGAGCCTCGCTAGATGGGATATTGGAGCTACTATATAACGGAAAAAATGTTGCTATTGTTAGTGATGCAGGTATGCCAGGCATATGCGACCCAGGAGCGTTACTTATAACAGAAGCACGAAAAAATGGAATTAAAATAGAAACCGTTCCAGGACCAACTGCGGTTACGACAGCTTTGTCTTTTGCGGGGCTACAATCATCAGGGTTTGTTTTTGTAGGGTTTTTACCAGAAAAGCAAAAGGCAAGGGAAAAAGTGCTACTAGAGTTTAAAAGCACCTCTCTTCCTCTTGTATTGTATTGTGCCCCTCATGATTTAGAAAAAGTCGCTAAACTGATTTTTGAAACATATGGTGACCGCGATGTAGTAGTTGTAAAAGAATTAACTAAAATGTTTGAAAGTATTTATGAGGGTAAGTTATCAGAAATTGAAGTAAACAATAAAGGAGAGTTTGTTATTATTGTTCTTCCAGAGGAAAAGATTGTTAGTAATGATGATATTATCGAGAGTTTAAATAAGGCTATTGAAGAAGGCAGGCGGGTTTCTGAAGCGGTAAGTAAGGTGGCTAAAGATTTAGGGGTTCCTAAAAATAGAGTATATGATATTAGTATACAAATCAAACACAAATCTTAAACCGTAGCTATAGCAACAAAAACATCAAGATAAGATACAGCTTCACTTGGGAAACATATTGAAAATGATAGGAAGGCACTTGAGAGAATTCAATAATTGTAATTATAAGTAGAAAGTGTTAATATACTTATTAATAAATAATATTTAAAAAAGGAGAAAAACATGAAAACACGTTGGTATAAGGATGCAGTTTTTTATCAAATATATCCCCGCAGTTTTTGCGATAGTAATGGTGATGGAATTGGCGACATTAGAGGTATTATAAGCAAGCTAGATTATTTAAAAGAATTGGGAGTGAATGCAGTTTGGTTATCTCCTATCTATAAGTCTCCTAATTTTGACAATGGTTATGACATCGCTGATTATCGAGAAATTAATCCTGAATTTGGAACAATGGAAGATTTTAAGGAAATGTTAGCTGGAATGCATGAACGTGGCATTAAGTTAGTTATGGATTTAGTCGTTAATCATAGTTCAGATGAACATTATTGGTTCCAAGAAAGCAAAAAGAGTAAAGATAATCCATATAGAGATTACTACATATGGCGCAAAGGAAGAGGCAAAAATGGTAAAAAACCTCCGAATAACTGGACATCTCGTTTTACTGGGAATGCCTGGACTTACGATGAGACAACAGAAGAATGGTATTTGCACTTATTCACCAAAAAACAACCTGACTTAAACTGGGACAATCCAAAAGTTAGGCAAGAAGTAATAGATATATGCAACTATTGGTTCGAAATGGGAGTTGATGGATTCCGCTGCGACGTAATCACTTATATTAGTAAAGCCGAAGGGTTACCTGATGGAAAAGGTTTGCCTATTTTGCGTGGAGATGAGCATTTTGTATTAGGACCTAATATTCATAAATACTTAAATGAAGTAAATGAGAATTCATGGTCTAAGTACGATACTTTAATTGTTGGAGAGGCGATTGGAACTACACATAAGCAAGCAGAGTCAATAATAGCAGAAGACAGAAATGAATTAGATAGTGCGATTACTTTTGAGCTAGTGCACGTAGATTTCAAATGGGATTTCCTTCCACTAAAATTTAACTTGAAAAAATTTAAGGCCGTTCAAGCCGGTTGGCAAAACCTACCAAAAAATTGTTTTCCAACACTATATTATGAAAACCATGACCAACCAAGGAGTATAACTAGGTATGGAAACGGCTTTGGTATTTATAGGAAAGAACTAGGAAAAATGTTAGCTGTTTCATATTTTCTGTTAAGAGGGACGCCATACGTATATCAAGGTCAAGAGATAGGAATGACCAATATATACTTGAAAGAAGAAGAGTATATTGATATTATGGCTCGTCAGGTGTTTTCAACAATAAAAAAAGCATTTCCTCCGCTTATGCCATTTGCAAGATGGGCAATGAGGAAAAGAGCTCGCGACCACGCGCGTACGCCAATGCAATGGAGTGCAGCGCCGGGAGCCGGGTTTACAGATGGAACACCTTGGATGAAGATTAACCCAAACCATGGTGATATCAATGTTAATGCAGATATGAAAAATCAAAATTCTATATGGCATTTTTATAAAAAGCTTATCGAATTTAGAAAAGATAATGTAATTATTAGAGATGGTGACTATATTGACCATGCTCCTGATAGTAAATCGATTTTCTGTTTTGAAAGAAATCTAGAAGGTATTAGATATATCGTTATTTGTAACTTTAAAGAAAAAACAGTTGTATTTAATGATGCATATAAGATTGGGGCGAAGGGCGCTAAATTAATAATTTCAAACTATGATGACGACAAAAATGCAACACTTGGTGATGGGATTACTTTAAGACCTTACGAAGTGGTTGTGTTTGAATATGGAAATAGTGAATCTAAAAGAATCATTTAAACAACATCTGCTAGGTTGATATAGAGATAAAAGAGGGGCTAAACGATTTGATTAGCCCCTCTTACGTTTTTCATTAAAATATTAAATTTAATTATTTAAGACTTGATAGGTACTTAATAGTTCTGACCATTTGAGAGGTGTATCCATTCTCATTGTCATACCAACTTGTAATTTTTACTAAGCACTTTCCACAGTCTAGCTTAGTTACCTTGGTAAGTGTTGCATCGAAGATAGCTCCGAATGTGCTACCAATAACGTCAGTTGATACAATTTGATCTTCTGTATAACCGAAACTGTCATTTGCAGCAGCTTTCATAGCAGCATTAATTTCTTCTGCTGTTACCTGTTTTGAAGTAACTGCAACAAGTTCAGTTATTGAACCACTGGGAGTTGGGACTCTTTGTGCAGCACCATCTAGCTTGCCTGAAAGTTCAGGAATAACTAAACCAATAGCTTTTGCCGCTCCAGTTGTGTTAGGAACAATATTGATAGCAGCAGCTCTCGCTCTTCTTAAATCACCTTTACGATGTGGACCATCTAGAACCATTTGATCACCAGTATATGCGTGAATAGTGGTCATAAATCCTTTTTCAATGTTTGCTAGCTTATTTAATTCATTTGTCATAGGCGCTAGGCAGTTTGTGGTACAAGATGCTGCAGATATAATAGTGTCAGAAGCCTTTAAAGTACCTTCATTAACTGAATAAACTATGGTTGGCAAATCATTTCCCGCTGGGGCTGAAATAACAACTTTTTTTGCACCTGCATCGATGTGTGCTTGTGACTTTGCTTTTGATGTATAGAATCCAGTACATTCTAGAACTACATCTACACCAATTTCTTTCCAGGGTAATTCGCTTGCATTAGCAATGGCAAATATTGGTATGTTTTTACCATCTACAACAATTCCGTTATCAGATAAAGATACTTTGTCAGCAAGGGCATATCTTCCTTGAACTGAATCATACTTTAATAGATGAGCTAACATTTTAGCATCTGTTAAATCATTGATTGCAACAACTTCATAGCCAGGGGCATTGAACATTTGTCTAAAAGCTAAACGGCCTATTCTGCCGAATCCATTAATAGCTACTCTTACATTTTTTGACATATAAAACCTCCAAATTGAAAAATTGATAATTATTAAAATTGGTAATATATTGTTACCATTGATTATTCTACTATTGTGAATGTTTTTTGGCAACTGTTTAGGAGTGAAAAACAAGTATTATGTCAATTTTTGAAAAGGTTTGAGAGTGGACTGGAGTTAAAAGCTAACAAGGTGTTAGATAAACCTTCAAAGAATAAAATGCACGTTACCTTGAGGGTGGTAGCGTGCATAATTTTGTGAAAAGGTATAGAAGGGTTGAGAAATATTATTTGGCAATAATATTAATTATTCTATCTTTAACGAAGATGATTTTCTGAATAGTTTTTCCATCTAGACAGCCGGTATCTTTTACGGCAGCCATTACTGTTTCCTCATCAGATCCAGTAGGGACTGTTACTCGTGCTCTTAATTTGCCCATGATTTGGACAGGGATTTCTATTTCATCAGCAATTATTTTTTTAGGATCAAATACAGGATATTTTGAGTCGGTAATTTGAGCTTTATTTAGATTATAGAAAACCTCACTGGTTATGTGTGGGGCAACTGGATTTAATAATAGGGCAATGGTATTCATTTCTTGTAAAGTTACAGCACCTCGTGAATAAATTGTGTTCAGAGCAGTCATTAGATACGCAATTGCAGTATTATATTTTCCAGCTTCATAATCCTCACTAACATTCTTTATTAATAAGTCTAAATTCAAATCGCTTGTATCAATATCGTCATTAGTAAGAAGGTTTTGAGCAGCCCAGAATCTGTTTGCAAAACGCTGACATCCCTTAATTCCATCTGGTGACCAAGCAGCAGGTTTTTCGTAATCTCCTATAAATAATATAAATAAGCGCAAGACATCAGCTCCATACTCTTTTATAACATCGTCTGGATTTACTACATTGCCGCGCGATTTACTCATTTTTTCTCCATCTGCTCCCAAAATGAGACCTTGTGCTGAACGACGAATATATGGTTCTTTGTGCGTGATAACTCCTATATCGAAGAGAAACTGATTCCAAAATCTAGAATATATTAGATGGCGAGTAACATGCTCCATACCACCGTTATACCAGTCGACTTGCCCCCAATAAGAGTAGGCAGCAGGATTTACTAGATGTTTATCATCATGGGGGCTCATATATCTTAAGAAATACCAACTGCTACCAGCCCATTGTGGCATAGTATCAGTTTCCCTTGTTGCGGGACTACCACATATAGGGCAAGTTGTATTTACCCAGTCAACACAATTTTTAAGTGGCGAACTGGCATCGTCAGTGGGTGATATGTCATCCATATCGGGAAGAACTAAGGGTAATTCATTTTCTGGAACAGGGATTTGTCCGCATTTAGGACAGTTTACTATTGGTATCGGTTCTCCCCAATATCTTTGTCTGTTGAAAGCCCAGTCCTTCATTTTATAGTCGGTTTTTGGAGAACCAACGCCAAGGTCAGTCATTTTTTCAATAATTTTATTGATGGCTTGGGGTACATTTAAACCATTAATTAAGGGAGAGTTAACTAATATGCCTTCCTCATCTTTTTCTACATAGGGTTCTTCTTGTACATTAAGCGAACTTTTTATTACTTCAATTATGGGAAGATTATATGCTTTAGCAAAATCCCAGTCTCTTTTGTCGTGTGCTGGGACTGCCATGATTGCTCCCGTACCATAGTCCATCATGACATAGTCTGCAGTGAATACTGGAATAGTTGTTCCAGTGATTGGATTTACTGCATTTAGTCCTTTTAGCATTAATCCAGTTTTATCTTTATTAAGTTGGGTTCTTTCTAATTCCTTTTTTAATTTAGCTTTTGCTTGATATTCTCTAAGTTCCTCCATGTTTTCTATTTCGGTTCCAAATTCTTCTAAAATGGGATGCTCAGGCGATATTACTAAGAAAGTTACTCCGTATATTGTGTCTGGTCTAGTTGTATAAACAACGATAGGTGCGGTCTTGTTATTTGAAGTTAAATTGAAGGTTACATCTGCTCCTTTTGATTTTCCTATCCAGTTTTCCTGCTCCGTTTTAATACGGTCTGGAAAGTTAACTGTAGAGATACCAGACAGTAATGACTCTGCATAATCTCTAATTTTTAAAAACCAAACTTCCTTTTCTTTTTGTATTACTTCAGACCCGCATCGATCGCAGATGCCACCTTGACTTTCTTCATTAGCAAGTACGACTTTACAGTCTGGGCAAAAATTAACTAAAGTTTTTGACTTATACGCTAATCCTTTTTTGAATAACTGTATAAAAATCCACTGTGTCCATTTGTAATAATTAGGGTCTGTGGTATCTATTACTCTATCCCAGTCAAAACTATACCCAACTGATTTCAGTTGTTTTTCAAACATTATTATATTCTTGTCAGTAACGGCACGTGGATGTTGCTTGGTTTGTAATGCATAATTTTCAGTTGGTAAACCAAATGCATCATAACCAATAGGGAATAATACACTGTATCCTTCTAGACGTTTTTTTCTCGCTATAACTTCCATCGATGAAAAGGCTCGAATGTGTCCGACATGAAGCCCCGCTCCACTAGGATATGGAAACTCAATTAAAGCATAAAACTTTTCTTTATTTGGATCTTCTTTTGCTCCGAAAAGCTTGTTATCGTACCAATGTTTTTGCCATTTAGCTTCTACTTTTTTAAAATTATATTCTTTAACCATAATAAAATTCCTCATTTTCCTTTAAGTCAGTTATTTAAGTAATTACTATGAATTATAGGAATGCTGTGCAAATCCATTACTTGCTGGTAATCTATTATTAGTTATTATCTAACTTATACGCGCGAAAAGTAAAGTAAAATGAACTAAAGTGTCAGGTTTTAGCCATAATACGGGAAAGAGAATTAGATAAACATAAGGATTGTCTGCCATCGTTTGCTTTCTTTTGTGTTGATTATTGTCGTTATCATACTAAATTTGTCGTAAATAGACTCCGAGTGTTACTAGGTAAGTGCAAGTTATATCGTTTCGGTTAATTCTCTTGTAATTGCAAGGTCGTATCACTTCACTGTCAGTTATCATAGTAAGTGCAACAGTAAACAGATCCTCGGGAGTTATGGGTAAGTGCAGGTTATATCGTTTCTGTTAATTCTCAATCAATTGCAAAGTTGTATCGTTTCACTGTCAGCTATCATAGTAAGTGCAACAGTAAACAGCTTATCGGGAGTTATGGGTAAGTGCAGGTTATATCGTTTCACAATAAGTACACGTTGCCTTCCTTGTATTGTGCGCACGCGTGTTGTATAATAATTCAAGTTATAAATGCCCAAAATAATCAAATATTTGGTTTTGTATAATGATAGGTGAGTTTTGGTTAAAATAAAACGTATATTTAATAATAAGTTTACAATGTTAGTTGCATTGGTGCTTCTAGCTATATTTTTAGCTACATCTATTGGTGTTATTGCAAATGAAAAAGGAACAGAAGTAGCAGGTACAATAACTGCTGATAACTATACTAGTGAAAGAAACACTATTTACGAAATAGAAGTTCAAAATAGATTCAAGTCAGATATTAAAAATTTTGTGAAGGATTTATTCGGGGTTACTAATGACCGAACTTTGTTATGGGCGTTAGCTGGCTTTTTTGGAGTTGATACCAGTAGCGAAGGTAATGGTTTATTTGACGAAACTTATCAGATTACATCAAAGGGGCAGTCCATAGTTAATCATAATCGCGCATCGTTTTTGTTAGACTGCTTTAGAAGGGCGGGAATATCAGCTGAGAAAGCATTGAGTTTCTCAAACTATTTGAGTAATTTAGTAAATCCAGAAGAAGTATTTGACTTTGATAATATTGAAAACAAAGAAGACTTTAAAGGTATTGTTGGTGTGATTCTATTCTTTTATGATGAAGGAGAGCCATTAATTAACGATGAAGGAGAGCCAGTAACTAACGATGAAGGCGAGGTTATTAAACAGTTGGTTTTTAATCCTTTAAAGTTACTTAATTACGATGTGTATGCTGTGGCTTTTCAAGAAATAGTTGATAACACAATGCTAACGGTCGATGAGCTTGCAAAAATTTTATACGAGGTCATATATGCTGGAAACGATGATAAAAGCGATGTTATATCTCGTGATGATTTTGTAACTATTTTTAGAATTTCTTCATCGCTAGTGGCTATGATAAATGATTTTAAGGATAATGGCGGGACTTTACCTCAAGCTCGACTTTTAGGTGAATTAGCATATCAGTCTGGGAGCGAATTAAATGAAATACTAGAAATAAATGGTATTGATTATCTGTTAAATGCATTTGGATTTTCTTCTCCGTTACCATCGCTTGTTAATGATCCTAGGTATAGTGATAGAATCAACGATGCCAATATTTTGGGTTCGCTTGCCCGATTAGAAGAGATTAGAAATTTAATAATGGCTAACAAGGAGTTAACGAAATTTTGTATATTTACTGCTACTGAAAGCTTGCTGAAAATAGAAAATACAACTTTTGAAGGAATTGCAAGGGTAAAAACTCCAGGTAGTATTAATCCCGAGTATCATAAATATATGAGCATGATTTCATTTTCAAGATCGTTACATTTCGGACTTCAAAAAGGTTATGAGCTGACTGAGATTAAAACTAGTGATGGGCTAGCAAATAAATTAGCTGAGATTATGACTATTTCTAAAGCCATCGATATGCCTTTTAATGATGATGCCGAACAAACAGCCTTCAAATTATCATTATCCAGTCAAATTACAGACTACATCGCTGCAGTGGATGGAGTGTATGAAAAATTTTCATACATTAAAAATGCAACTGAGGTAACGGCTTTAACTGAAAATGAACTTATGGAACTAGCTGGATACTATGATGTGCTAACAGATTATACGGGACCTGTATTAGATGTGTATGAAAATTTACTGAGTACAGTATTTGTAAACTCGATACTAAATATGTATTTGCAGGTTCAAGATGTTTTTTACAATAAAGAACCAAGTACCAATGGTACCAATTAAGTAGTTATCAAGTAGTTTTAAGCGAGATAGTTTATGTTTATGGGGAGTAGAAAATTAAAATATCAGATATATAGATTCTGGGGATAAATTATGAGTATATTAGAATTAAAAAATGTGACTAAGAGTTTTGTTGAGGGAATAAATGTTCTTAATGATGTTTCACTTTCAGTAGAAAAGGGTGATTTTCTCTCTATTGAAGGAGCATCTGGGTCTGGCAAGTCAACACTATTAACCATTATGGGCGGCATCGATATGCCGACGGAGGGTCAAGTTTTATTAAATGGGATTGATATGACCAAAATGAAGGAAAAAGAGTTAGCAATGTTGAGAAGAAGAGAGCTCGGTTTTGTTTTTCAATTTTTCAACCTTGCTCCATACCTTACTGTAAAGGAAAATATTTTACTTCCAATAATTTTAGATGGTAAAAAAATATCAGATTACGAAGAGAAAGTTAATGAAATAATGGAAAGGCTAGGTGTCGAACAATATGCGAAGAGGTTGCCTTCAACAATCTCAGGTGGAGAGCAACAGAGAGTAGCCATAGCGCGGGGAATGATTTTTTCACCTAGCATATTGTTACTAGATGAACCTACAGGAAACTTAGATAGTAAAAATAGCGTAGCAATTATGGAGCTGCTGAAAGAGATTAATGAACAAACCGGGACAACGATTGTGCAAGTTACACACAGTGTAGAAAATGCTAAGTATGGTAACAGACGAATCTTTATAAAGGATGGCATTATAGAAAATGTGTGACAGTTTACTAGTCGTTTAAATGGATGTCGGATTGACGAACAAACAAGGGCGATTGTGCAAGTTGCACACAGTGAAGAAAATGCTAAGTATGGCATCGGGTTTTGATAAAGTATGGCATTTCACAAATCTCTGAGGTCAATAGTTGTTAAAATGAACGTTAGATTAATGAGTAAGCTGGTGACGATTGCGCAAGCTGAACACAGTGTAGAAGGCGCTAAATATGGTAAAAAAATCAGAATGTATGACGATTAATTAGTCTTAAAGTGAAGGATATATTGGCAAATAGTAAAGGGGAAATATTTGAATATACTACTTAAAAACACTCTTAGGAGTGTCGATAGTAACAAAGGACAAGTTCTTGTAATAGTCGTAACTATAATGGTAGTTACTGCTATGATTTTTGTTGCTCTATCAATGTTTGATGTGTTTTACAACATAAACATGGCTGAAGCTAATAGAGTCGCGCAAGATTCCCATATGCTACTTGGGAGAAATCATGCAACGAATGAGTTTTTTAGTGAAGCTAGAGTTAGAAGCTTTGTTGATGAAAATGATATTTCTACATCTTTTTATTTTACGAAATTCAATACAATATTAAAGACGGAAACAGAATCTATAACAGTACTTTTAGAGGCTACTGATTTGGAATACTACTTTTCCAAAAGACCACTGAATTACACGCAGGTATTCAATGCAGATACAGAAGACCCTGATATAAGATATGAGTTTATAGGTGGTTATAGCACTATAATTATTGGAGAGAGTTTTGCTAAAAAACATGAAATATCAGTAGGGGATCTTGTAGAAATATATATACCAACATATAACCGATATACGAAAGTAGTTGTGGAGTATATAGCAAAGAATGAAGCCATTTTTAGTTCACCAGCTGATAAAAATATTTTGGTGGATTTTTCATCTATCGGTAACAATGGTCAAGTAAATGCTGTATATTTCAATTTCAACTCCCCCGAATTATTTGAAAAATATGAAACTATTTTTGAAGAAAACTTCCCAGCAGTCAAAGTTGGAGAAGGAAATAATAAAGAGCATGTGCTACAAATTGTTAAGAATAATACTACTTTATTAACAGTCGGATTGGTTTTTTTAGTAGCCACATTGATGTTGATACTTTATACATCGTATATTATTATAGCCAGAAATAGGGCTTCGGAAATGATAATATTTAAAGCTACAGGAGCTACTCCATTTCAAACATCGATTATTATGTTATTAGAAGTGTTGTTTTATGCTATTGTCGGTGGTGGAGTTGGGCTATTGCTTGGGAGGGCTGCGATGGGATTAGCAGCTAAGATGCTAATACCACTTGTCCATACAGCACTAAATTATGCGTGGTGGAAATATATATTATCGTTTTTAATTTCAGTTATTGTAAGTGTTTTATCAACTATTGCGCCTATAATATCAACAAGCAAAAAGACAATTAGAGAACTTACATCTCAATCGGAAAAAATTGTTAAAAAGCCAAAAGGCTTATGGGTTATTATCCTTAGCGTTCTTCTAGTTGGACTAGGTATTACATACTCTTTCTTGAGAGGGACGGCCTTGCTCATTGTTGCACCAATGTTAATAGTAGTAATGGTATTATGGGTGGTTGTAATACTTCCTTATACGATACAGTTTTTTTCAGCTATTACTGGAAAAATTGCGCAATCTGGAAGTGGCAAGCTCGCCAGTATTAGCTTGCTTAGGAATAAGGCGATAAACACGGTTGCGATGCTAGTGGCTATTGTTACGGTATTTTCTTTCTTAGTGTTTCAGGTAGTATCTTTGGTTAATACCGCGGTTATTCCTTTCCGAACTAGGTATGATGCAGATTTTGTAATTAGTTCAACATCTGAAGACATAGAAATGTCTTACTTAGAGGCTAAGGATAAAATTGATGATATAGATACACTAGATTTTGTAGGCTATTTTAACAGTGTTAACTTTGTTGTTCCAGGAACGGAAGATAAGGAGTGGTCTTTATATGGCGTAGATACATTTGAAACATTAGTTCATTGTACGAGTGGTCTAGAAGATGTAACAAAGGAATGCTGGGATTCAATGGATAATTGTGTTGTTTTATCTAGAGATATGTATATTAGGTTTGGAGTAAAAATAGGTGATGAGATAAAAATTAGTCCAATCAAACCAGACTTCTCTGACGAAATATTTGTTCTTAAAGTGGTGGGTATTGATGATACGGTTACAGAATATGATAGAATCGGATATTGTAAATTTTCGTATATTAAAGACATTACTTCGGGAGCCACTTTTCTCATAACTGCGAAACCAGGCGTTGACAAACAAATGACTTTTATCGAGCTTAGAAGAGTTGTCGAAGAATTTGAACGCAAAGAGTTTTATGCACTTACTTATGCAGAATGGGCGACTGGCAGTGCCGATAATTTGGCTGGTATAGGTACCCTTTTGGAGATATTACAAGTAGCTGTTTACATAGTTGGTATTATGGGTGTATTGAATATTTCAATTGTTACCGCAATCGATAGAAGAGACGAAATGAAGCTTTATAAAATTGGGGGGATGTCAGGTAGTGATTATTTAAGATTTTCCTTGTTTGAGGGGTTGAATGTGGCACTGTCAGGTGGGCTCATAGGTTTTATCATGAGTTGGTTTGTGAATCTAATTATGCCAACATTTAGCTCTCTTATCGACAGATTCACGGCTGTTAAATTTTTCCCTTTATCCTTACCTATCATCTTTGCATCTAGTGTATTATTGTTTACATTTATTTGGGTTGTCATAGCTAGCGTAGAAAAAAGAAAAATTAAAATGACATTCAATGAAAGGGTTTTATTATAATAAAAGACAGCACGTATTTGTTGAGTTGATATGTACGTCAACTAACATATGTCAACTGCAAAGGCTAAACTCATCTTGAACTACATCGAATTAACAATGTAATTTTTAATTCTTCGTAGATAGGATTTTACTGATTTTATTTTATGAGTGATTGTACTTAACAAAAGGTATCTAGCGTAATAACGCAATTTATTAAATTTTCATTTTTATTGCATAGACTGTGTTTTTAGTTATTTGGTATCAAATTGTGCGAATTATTAATTCCCATATAATTAAAACTAAAACCCTTTATGGTCTTCCGGGTATTTGCGCTGTATATGCTGCACAGAAAAAGTTTAATACATTTGGAGGGGAATGTTAGGTTGCACTTAGTTTGAGAGGTTTTCGTGCCTTAAGCGACTTACTGTTGCACTTACATGACAACTAACTAATGACTTGAATTAGCCTCTCTAAGTAGTATTTTATTGATTATATACACGTATTGTGTTAGAATTTGAGAAAATAAATCGGCAATCTAAGAGAGGATTTTAATAAGATATTTTATCGTATTAAAACATAAATGATTGATAGCGAACGGGGAGATGCAGATGAAGACGAATGTTATGGATATCTTAAAAGAAAGAGGGTTTATAAAACAACTAGTATACGAAGAAGAATTGTATGAACGGCTAGGAAAAGAAAGTGTACCCTTTTATGTAGGGTTTGATCCTACTGCGGATAGCTTACACATAGGTCATTTTGTCGCGTTAATGGGAATGCGCCATATGCAACAAGCTGGACATAAACCAATAATACTCTTGGGTGGTGGCACAGCTATGATAGGAGATCCGTCTGGAAGAACGGATATGCGCAGTATGATGACCAAAGAAACTATAGATAATAACATTGAATGCTTTAGGAAACAGATATCACGTTTCCTCGACTTCTCGGGAGAAAATGCAGCTATTATGGTCAACAATGCTGATTGGTTATTAAATCTTAACTATGTAGATTTTTTGAGAGACATAGGTGCGCATTTTTCTGTGAACAGGATGCTAACAGCAGAGTGCTTTAAAACACGTCTAGAAAGAGGACTTTCATTTTTGGAATTTAATTATATGTTGATGCAAGCATATGACTTTTTAGTGTTATTTCAAAAGTACGGATGTAGATTGCAGTGTGGTGGAGATGACCAGTGGTCTAATATATTAGCGGGTGCTGACTTAATTAGAAGAAAAGAACAAGAGGCAGCATATGCGATGACATTCCAATTATTGTTAACATCTGAAGGAATCAAAATGGGTAAGACAGTAAAAGGCGCACTTTGGTTAGATGAAATCAAAACAACTCCATATGAGTTTTATCAATATTTTAGAAACGTAGATGATAATGATGTGGAGACTTGCATGCGATTATTAACTTTTATTCCTTTGGAAGAAATTAATAAACTGACTTCTTGCTATATGGAAAAAGATGGCGTTAGGCATTATGATAAGGCCATTAATATAGCAAAAGTAAAATTAGCATTTGAAGTAACAAAAATTGTCCATGGAGAAGAAAAAGCTCAAGAAGCAGAAACATTGTCACAAGGTGCTTTTGGCGATGGCGAAGAAATGCCTACTCAAATAATACCAAAAGGTATTAATAGTTTGGTTGAAATAATGCTGGAAATAAAGGTGGCAAAAAGCAAAGGGGAAGCAAGGCGCCTCATTGATGGTGCAGGCGTAAAAATTGATAATGTTACAGTAACTAACTCGGATGCAGTAGTTTTGGATGAGGATTTGCAAAAAGGTGTAGTTATTTCAAAAGGAAAGAAGACACGAATAAAAGTAATGATATAGTTATAATGTTCGTCTAATGATGCCGCCTTTAGAGGGGAAATACTAATACAAGATGAGAAATTATCAAACAGTAAAAGCCGAAATAGAGGATACTATAGAAATCAAAAGGAGTAAGTTTATTTGTAGTATTTTACCAGTTGAAAGTGTCTCTGATGGGTTAGATTATCTTAAAGAAGTAAAAGCTAAATATCCAGGTGCAACGCACTATTGTTACGCAATCATAGGGAAACCTGGCAGTAATGAAGAAAAGGTATCAGATGATGGAGAACCCTCTGGTACAGCTGGAGTCCCAATCAAAAGTGTTTTAAATACGCAAGGTCTTGAAGGGATAGCATGTGTGGTAACTAGATATTTTGGTGGGATAAAGTTAGGTGCTCCCGGGTTAATATCGGCATATTCAAATGCGGTGTTAAATTGCTTGGATAAAGCAGAAATCGTTAATGTAATATGGTCAATAACATATGAAATAAATATTGGGTATTCAGAACTTGAAGTCATTACAAGGAATTTTAGCTTGGAAGGAATCTCGGTAGAAGATATTCAATACGGTGAAGATATAAAACTAATTGCAGGGGTGCCAGTTAATTTGGAAGAAAAACTTTATTCGATAGTGAATAATTATACAATGGGTAAAGGCGTGCTAAAGCCATTAGCACACAAATATATAATTATGAAAGAAGGAGAAAAAAATGAAAATAACTAAAACGACAATGCCAAAATCAAAGCCACCAGTAAATCAATTAGGTTTTGGCAAATATTTTACTGACCATATGCTTATTATGGATTTTGAAAACGGGGCTTGGAAGGAGCCTGAGATTGTTCCATATGCTCCTTTTGCAATGGATCCCTCGACAAGTATACTACATTACGGTCAAGGTATTTTTGAAGGGTTAAAGGCATACAAAAATAAAGAGGGGAAAATTACATTATTCCGTGCCTTAGATAATTTTAAGAGAATGAATAATGGATGTGAAAGAATGTGCATGCCTAAACTAGATATAGATGTAGTTTACAATGCACTAGTAGAATTGATACTACTAGAAAAAGATTGGATTCCTACCGAACCTGGAACATCACTATATATCAGGCCTACGTTAATAGCGACAGACAGACAGTTAGGTGTTAGTTCCGGAAGTATGTATAGATTTTTTATTATCCTTTCACCTGTCGGTTCTTATTACAGTACAGGACTTAAACCAACCAAAATATTGATTGAAAACAAATATGTGAGAGCACCGTTAGGTGGAACGGGTGAAGTTAAGTGTATGGGCAACTATGCTGCTTCATTACTTTCGGGCGACATCGCTAAAAAGAAGGGGTATTCCCAAGTGCTATGGATGGATTCAAATGAGCACAAATATGTTGAAGAAGTAGGTGCTATGAATATGTTCTTCGTTTTCGATGGTGTGGTTAAAACGCCAGCATTGGTTGGTTCTATTCTTCCCGGAATAACAAGAGACAGCATAATTAAAATATTAAAGTCTGAAAATATCCCAATTGAAGAAACTAGAATTTCAATTGATGACATTAAAAATGGATTTGAAAACGGAACGCTAAACGAAGCGTTTGGTACAGGAACTGCGGCCGTGGTGTCCCCAGTAGGTGTCCTTGGATTTGAAGGAAAAGATTTTTTAATTAACAATGGCGAGATGGGGAAAATAACCGAATATTTGTATGATAGGTTGACTGGAATCCAATTTGGTCGATATCCTGATCCATTTGGATGGGTAATCCCAATAAATTAATAGTTTAAAGCACATTACCGCAACTTTACATAGTTGCGGTAATTGTATTAAAGGTAGCAAAAGACGTTGTAATATGAATTCAAGGTCTCAAGTTTGATAAATAGAACTGAAATCAAGCATTAAAAACAAAGCGAAATTGTATTAAAAAGAGTAAAACAATATTTATTAACAAAATAATGGACTCAAGTTTGATAAACATAACTAAAATCAAATACTTAAAAAATAAGGCCGAAATCACGGTGGGTGACGAGGTGTATAAAAACATCAGTCTTGAAGTGTTGTATAAATTCTCTATTAAAGAAGGGGAAGTTAAAAGAGATTACTTTAAGGATTTTTTGCTAGAGAATGAAAAACAAAATGCAAAAAGTTTTTTAATTAATTCGCTAAGTAGATCCTCAAAGACGGAAATGATGGCTAGACAAAAACTTTACGAGAAAGGATTCAAAAAGAAGGCTGTTGAATATGCTATTGAATTTGCTCGTGAATATGGTTATATTGATGACGCAAAGTATGCCAGCACTTATGCTGCTACGAAGGCATTGAATAAAGGGGAATATAAAATTAGGTTTGAGTTGAGAAGCAAGGGTTTGTCTGAAGAAGAAATAGAGAAAGCTTTGGACAATATAGATGATGAAAAATACGCTAAATCAGCTACCCTTCTTGCCGAAAAATATATGAGGGGGAAAGAACTTAATAAGAAAAATTATGAGAAACTTTGCAGACATTTGATATCAAGAGGGTATGAATTTGAGTTAGTAAAGAAAATCGCAGAACCTTATTTTTCTAACGAACCGTGATTGTCAACTGATCGTGCGTAATCAAAAGTATTAATGGCGATGATGGCGAGGATTTCTCGCCATTTGTTTTTTTACACATAATTATGTAGCTATGGATACAAAAACTTCAAATATAATAATTTCACATCGTATAATAAAATTAACAAACAAGAAGGAAAAATCTAAGCAAATTTATTTGCTTTATTCATATCGTCATTTTTTACCTTGTAACTAAGTAACTTATTTAACTAAGTAATAAGTAAATAACAAGTATTAAAGTCATTTAGTTTACATATTTTATAAATGTGTGTTATTCTTATGCATAACGCAATATTTGTTATGTGAGGGAAAAATGGAAGATAAAAAGTTCTATATTACAACACCTATTTACTATAGTAGTGGGAGCTTTCACCTAGGGCATTGTTATACGACCGTAATATGTGATGCTTTAAGCCGATTTAAAAGATTAGAAGGTTATGACGTTTTTTATCTAACAGGCACTGATGAACATGGACAAAAGGTTGCAGAAAGGGCAATGCAAGCAGGTAAGTCACCACAACTGTTTGTTGATGAGTTATATAAACAAATTACCGATTTATGGAAACTTTTGGGAATTAGGTATGATAAATTTATCCGTACAACCGATGACTACCATGTAAAAGCAGTGCAAGAAATTTTTAAGAAATTGTATGACAAGGGAGACCTATATAAGAGCGAGTATGAAGGTTTATATTGTACCCCCTGCGAGAGTTTTTGGACTGAATCTCAACTAGTAAATGGCAAATGCCCAGATTGCGGACGAGATGTAGCTATGGCAAAAGAAGAAAGTTATTTTTTCAGGCTTAGTACATATCAAGATAGGTTGATTGAACACATTAAATCAAATCCTAATTTTTTACTTCCTCAAAGCCGTGCAAATGAAATGATAAATAATTTCTTAAAGCCAGGACTAAAAGATTTGTGTGTCAGTAGAACTAGTCTAAAGTGGGGCGTGCCAGTAACTTTTGATCCGGACCATGTAGTTTATGTTTGGATAGATGCGCTTTCTAATTATATTACTGCTCTTGGTTATTTAAGCGACGATACGAGTTTGTTTGACAAATATTGGCCTGCTGACATTCACATGGTCGGCAAGGAAATTGTTAGGTTTCATTCCATAATTTGGCCTGCAATATTAATGGCACTCGATTTACCATTACCCAAGCAAGTTTATGGTCATGGCTGGCTCTTATTTGAAGGCGATAAGATGAGCAAATCTAAAGGTAACATTACCGACCCATTTGATCTTTGCGCACATTACGGTGTGGATGCATTGAGATATTTCCTACTAAGAGATGTGCCTTTTGGCTCAGATGGTGTATATACGAATAGGTCATATTTAACAAGATACAATAGCGATCTAGCTAATGATTTAGGTAATCTTGTCAGTAGGACAACAGCGATGCTTATACAAAATTTCGATGGTATATTGCCTGCAAATGATACGCCTGAAGATGTGGATAGCGAACTTATTCAAATGGTAAACAATTTGTATTCTTCGGTTGTTAAAGATATGAACGAACTTAAGGTTCAAAATGCTTTAATCAGTATATTCCAGGTCGTGCAAAGAGCTAATAAATATATTGATGAGACAAAACCTTGGGTATTAGCTAAAGACCCTGATAGCAAAGGTCGTTTAGGCACAATTTTATATAATTTAGCTGAAACTATTAGAGTTGTGGCAGTATATATGTCAGCATTTTTAGTAGAAACGCCAGAGGTTATTTTAAAATGTTTTGGCGAAGAATTACCAAAATTGTTTGAAAATGAAGTGGTATTTGGCAAGTTAAAACCAGGCGTTCAGATAGCTAAGCCTGAGAAACAACTATTCCCAAGAATTAATATTGAGAAAGAATTGGTTAATATGGAAAACAGGTTGAATTCATTGCAGAAAGAAGTAAAACCAGCACAAGTAGAACTTTCGAAAAAAGAACAGAAAAAGGAAGAGATATCAATCGAAACTTTTGCTAAAGTAGAACTAAAGACGGGTAAAATAGTAGATTGTGAAAAGCTACCAAATAGTAATAAATTACTAAAATCAACAGTACAAATAGGTAGTGAAACTAGAACGATAGTAAGTGGAATTGCTAAATATTATTCACCAGAAGAAATGAAAGGCAAAGATGTAGTTGTGGTAACAAATTTAAAACCGGCTAAACTAGCGGGCGTAGTGAGTGAAGGCATGCTACTTTGTGCCGAAGACTCTAAAGGTAATGTAGTACTTCTTAAGCCTGAACAAGGTATGGAAAGTGGTAGCAAAATATCATAGATAGTAATATAAGCTTGTGCTCTTGGGTGGTAATAAATTCATAGATGGTGCAGAAAACGATGTGTTCGTATCAGGCCGGACAAGTAATGGAAAGTGGGAGTAAAATATCATAGATAAGAGAATGTTAATAGATACTCATGCTCACTTAAATGATGATAGACTCATTAATAGTGTAGAAAGCATAGTTAAAAATATGCAAGAAGATGGGCTTGAAGCCATAGTCAGTGTTGGCTATGATTTGAAATCGTCTGAGTTAGCATTTGACTTAGCTTCTACCTATGATAATATATACGCCACTATAGGCATTCATCCACATGATAGTGCTAGAAAGGGAGAAAAGGATTACGAAAAATTTGTGGATTTGGCAAAGAGCGACAAGGTGGTTGCATATGGAGAAATTGGTCTAGATTTCTACTATGATAGGAGCGAAAGAAGTATACAAGAAAAGGTATTTAGAGAACAGCTAGAGTTAGCAGACCATTTACACTTGCCAGTTGTGTTGCATGTTAGAGATGCTTACCAGCTTACGTATGACATACTTAAAGAATCTACTAGATGGCTTAATAATGGAGTTATTTTGCATTGCTATAGCGGAAGTGCAGAGATGGCTAAACGATTTGCTGATTTTGATGCTTACTTCAGCTTTGGTGGTGCGATAACATTCAAAAATGCAAATAAAGAAGATGTTGTAAAAGCTATTAATCAGGACCGATTGTTGCTTGAAACAGATTGTCCATATATGACACCGCATCCATATAGAGGAACAGTAAACTATCCCAAATATATAAATCTGGTGGCACAAAAGATGCAAGAATGGTTTTCTGATATTGATATAAATACATTGACAACGAAAAATGCCAAAAGGGTGTTTAGGATATAGAAATGAACAATACATATACATACAAAATTGGAAATAAAATATACATTAACTTGACAAACAGGTGTAGCAATTGCTGTGATTTTTGCATAAGAAACACCGATGATTTTCATGCTTTAGATTTGTGGTTAAGAAAGGAACCCACTGCAAAAGAAGTAATTGCATCTTTTGAGGATTTAGAAACATCAGATGAAGAAGTGGTTTTTTGTGGCTATGGGGAACCAACATATAAGCTGCCTGAGATTATAGAAATTGCAGAATATCTACACTCTAAAAATAAAAAGGTCAGGCTGAATACAAACGGTCAAGGGGAATTAATTACTGGCGGTAATGTTGCAAAACAGTTAAGCGGAGCTGTTGATTCAATCAGTATTTCCCTTAATGCTGTAACTAAAGAAAAGTATAACGATTTATGCCATCCTTTGTACGGTGAAGAGGCATTCGAGGCTATTTTAAAGTTCACAAGAGAATGTAAAAAATACATTCCTGAAGTAACGCTTTCCGTGGTAGATGTGATAAGTCTAGAAGATCAAAAAATAGCACAAAAGATAGCGGATGAGCTGGGTGTTAATTTAAGAATTAGAAAATACGAAAAATAATTGTGTAACAAAGTATATTCTTACCAATGTTACAAAGGCGCTAGGAATAATTGGAGAAGTATATGGAAATAAAAAACATTCTTTTAAAAAATAAGTTTAAGTTTAAAAAGTCGCTAGGGCAAAATTTCATAACTGACACTAGTTTACTTGATGCCGTTGTTTCTGATGCTGGAATAACTTCGGAAGATGTTGTTTTTGAAATAGGTACTGGAGCTGGGACTTTAACTCGTTCAATTGCTAAAATAGCAAAAAAAGTAATATCGTTTGACGTTGATATGTCCTTACAAAACATTTTGAAAGAAACACTGGTAGATTTAACAAATGTAGAATTGTACTTTAGAGACGTTATGAAATTAACAGATGATGATATTCTAGATTTAACAAAAGGTGAGTTTAAGATAGTAGCGAACATCCCATATAACATTACGACACCACTATTAATGAGATTTATAGAAAGTGATTTGCCTTTGAAATCTATAACTGTTATGGTGCAAGAAGAGATAGCTGATAGGTTAACAGCATACCCTGGAACCCCTGAATATGGCGCAATAACAATTGGGATTTCATTAAAAGGTGATGCAAAAAAAGTTCGTAGAGTTAATAGACACGCTTTTTATCCCGTCCCTAAGGTTGATAGCGCAATTGTTAGAATAGACATTAGCAACAACAAATATGTCTTTAAAGATAAAAAAACGCTAAAGACACTCATAAGGTCTGGTTTTCATATGCGAAGAAAAACTTTTGTGAACAATGTAGTTAGTGCGTTTCCAAGTTTAACGAAGGAAGAAGTAGTCAATATTCTTAAAAGTTTGGGTTATGATGAAAATGTTAGAGGCGAAGCTCTTGCAACTGAAGATTACATAAAAATAGCTGATACAATATTTGAATCTAAGGTTCAACATAATGAAAATAATATGGCGTCTGAGATGTACGAAGATGATATGGATTTTGACGAAGAGTTTTTTTCAATTAAAGAAGGTGAAGAAATACCAGTTGAATCACGGATAGATATAATTGACTACGAAAAATAATAGGAGAAAAAGCCATGTCCCCAATTTTATTGTCAACTGTGACGAGGAATCCTAAAGACGTTTGGCAAGCTTATTTAGTGTTGTTCGTTTATATAGCACTTATAGTTGCCATTGCATTGTTTTCCAGGAAAAAAGCCAAAACTTTAGATGGATTTTTATTAGGCAATAGGTCCGTCGGAGGGTGGTTGAGCGCTTTTGGATATGGAACGACATATTTTTCGGCAGTTGTTTTTGTAGGATATGCTGGCACATTTGGCATGAATATAGGGTTAGCGGGAGTTTGGATAGGGATTGCAAATGCAGCATTCGGCTCCTTGTTAGCTTGGTTAGTTTTAGCAAAGAAAACTAGAGAGTATACTAATAAAGTTAATGCCCAAACCATGCCTCAATTTTTTGAAAAACGATATTCATCATATGGGTTGAAGATTTTTTCAGCTGTTATTATTTTTATTTTGCTAATCCCGTATTCCACTTCTGTATATCAGGGTATAGGCTATATTTTTGAAGCTGTTTTTGGATTAAAGTTCGAATACTGTGTGATTATTATGGCTATTGTCACTGCACTATATGTGTTTTTGGGTGGATATTTAGGCAATGCAATTAGTAATTTTGTACAGGGTATTATTATGCTTGGAGGTATTGTCTTAATTATTGCATTGATGTTAGCGTCTAAAACTGTTAATGGTATTGAAGGATTAAGAACGCTAACTGAGATGGGGTATGGGTTTTTCCCAAAATCTGATCCTACAAAATACTTCTTTGATAGACCTGTTGTTGTTTTGATAACAAACATACTGCTAACTTCATTTGGAGTATGGGCTGTTCCTCAATCGGTACAAAAGTTCTATGCCATTAAAGACGATAAAGCTATTATGCAAGGCACTGTCATATCTACATTTTTTGCTTTAATTGTAGGCGGTGGGGCTTATTTTAATGGTGGTTTTTCGCGGCTATTTTATCCAGAGATGCCAACGGATGGTACATCACATGTTATACCCGATATGTTTATGCGCAATGAATACATGGGATATGCTGTGTTAGGGCTAATATGTGTTTTAGTACTTGCTGCAAGCATGTCGACGCTTTCTTCACTAGCATTAGTTTCATCATCTTCTGTAGGGGTTGATATGTATAAAGGTGTTATAAAAAGAGATGCCTCTGATAAGAGTGTAAGGAATTTAGTTAGTGTTTTTAGTGTGTTATTTGTAATGCTATCGGCGGTTTTAGCTATATTGAGAGTGGAGGCTATAGTCACTCTTATGTCTTTATCGTGGGGAACCATTTCAGGTTGTTTTATAGGTCCATATATTTATGGGTTGTATACAAAAAAGGCATCTAGAGTGGGCGCATATATATCAATGATTACAACTTTGGTGATTACGGTAGTTTTAATATTTGTATTTGGTGCCGTAGGTGGAGGTAATGGGTTTAGCGAACTAATCTCGTTAGGAATTAAGCGAGCTCCCGTAATAGGCGTAATTTGTATGATGGCATCTATGTTAGTAACACCCATAGGCTTTTTCTTCAAAGACAAGGGAAAAGAAGAAGAAAAGATTGTACCATATGACGAAACTATCCGCGAAAGCATGGAAGAAATAGAAGCTTCATCTGGTGTTCACGATATACAAACTGAAGAAGTTGCGAAATAAGATGTTTTTTGAAATGGTTCGCTATAATGTTTAGGTGACAGTTGAAATTTTCTACTAGAATTGTACTGTATGACGAAATTATCCGTGAAAGCTTGGAATAAATAATACACAGCGTCATTGTTGTCACGTTCATCTAAAGAAACTATCTGTGAAAGCATGGAATAAATAGAAATTTCATCTAGCTTGAATAATACGCAATCTGAAGTCATTGAATAGGCATTTGTCTTGAAAAGTTAGTTTATTGGTTAAATGAAATATAACAAAATTTGCTATTAGATTAGAGGACGAATCCATAGAACAAAATTCCTAGTCCTGCCGATAGGAGTATGTAAACAACAGGGTGGATTTTTTTTAAAAATCGCATACCTAGAAAAGATAAAACCATAATTACAAGTCCTAACCAGTTAAAATCTGGAGTACCAGTGAGTTTGTTTGAGATTATGATAGTTGAGTATGCGATAGACACAAAGGCGGAAAATATTAAAGCGATAGCCGATGCTCTCAAAAAAGACATAACTCCAATAACATAAGGATTTGTAGCAAATTTTTTACCTACATAATAAATTAATAATATTGTGACGAAGGGGGGAAGCAAGATCCCCATTGAAGCGCATAAGACACCAAGTGCTCCACCCATATTATATCCAACAAATGTGCTTATATTTACCGAAAAAGGGCCAGGGGTGCTTTCTGCAATGCCAATGAAGCTTATTAGCATGTCTTGTGTCATCCAACCTTTTTCAGTCACTGTTGATTGGATTAGTGGAATCATAGCATATCCACCGCCGATGGTGAAAAACGATATTTTCATGAAGGAAAGAAACAAATCAAGATATATATTCATTTTTCGCCTCCATTTTCTTCGTTTGCTACTCCGTTGTTTTTAGAGTGAACTTTTTCCTCAACATTTACGATGGAATCTTGCTCGACGGGCTGTTTATAACTGCTTGTAGATAAGATTTTAACGTTGTTCTCAAGTTCGGAATTAATTAGGGTTGTTGAGACATCGTCATTTTCATTCTCCGGTTCTATAGAAATCAAATCTGATGTTTTTGATGCCTTTTTCTTTTTCAAAGAGATTTCTATCATTGTGTAGATAAGACCAATTACCATTGTTCCTAAAATAATGAATATGTTATCAAAGTGGATAACTTCAAAATTAGCTAAAAGAGCAAGTGTAAGAGAAATAATGAGGACAGCCCAAATAGCAGGGCGACGTTCAGTTTTTAAAAATTTTCCTAAATTGATTACTGCATTTAGGATTAGAGCGGCGACTGCGCCACGCATACCTAGTCCTGCCCAGTATAAGTATGGACTGTCTACAAAATGATTATAGAGCAGTGAGATGCAGACTATGATGATAATAGAAGGTAACATAGATGCAATAGATGCAATTAATGCTCCCAAAAACCCAGCAATTCTAGCTCCAATATAGGTCGATGCGTTCAAAGCTATTGCTCCAGGCGTGGATTCTGCAATAGCAACTATATTTAACATATCTTCGTGTGAAATCCATTTCTTTTTTTCTACTACATTATGTTCGATAACGGAAATCATTGCGTAGCCTCCACCGAAAGTGATGGCACCAATTTTAAAAAAGGTCCACGCGAGTTGAAGTATGTTATATAGATATGTTTTTATATTAATTTTGGTTTTCATTGATACATTATCTAATAAAAAGAGGGCTAAGACAACAGAAAAACTACATTTAATTTTAGAATGATTCTACCGCTCGAATCTAATCAATATAAATGGTTAGCAATATTAACCGTATAAATTCAAACTGGTTCTATGGAGCATGTTTGGTTTTAATCCTCTTTTTTGTTTGCATTAACAATCATTAATCGTTCAGGGTGGGTTATTGCTGAAAAGATACTTGTTCTAATATTTGGAAAATCTATTGAAAGGGTGGAGATGGTATCTTTGATTTTTTGCCTCATACTAGTTTTGTCTAGTGGACATGGATTAGAAACGGTGGGCAAATGAAGTTCATCAGTTAAAGTTTTTATCGTCGCTTCTTCAACGTATATTAGAGGTCTAATGAGAGTAATCTTCATCCGGTCCATGTATGAAACGGGTTGTAATGTGAATAATCGATTTTCTTGAAATAAAGACATTATAAATGTGTCTACAAAATCATCTTTATGGTGACCTAGCGCAAGTTTAGTAGCGCCGATCTTTACACATTCGGCATTAAGTGCACCCCGCCTCATATTGGCACATAAGCTACAAGGGTTTGGTTCTTTTCTAATGTTGAAAACAACATCATATATGTTGGTTTTAACAAGATAAAAAGGGATAGAATAACCTGTACAAAGCTTTTCGATATCATCAAACCGACTTGGATTGGATGTGGGGAAACCAATATCAACAGTAATTGCTGAAAGGCTAAATTTTATAGGACTATATTTTTGCAAGTTAGCCAATCCAACTAACAAAGCTATACTATCTTTTCCACCTGATACGGCAACTGCAACATGCTCGCCGTCAAGAATCATATCAAAGGTTTGTATTGCACGACGCATGTCACCAGTAATTTTAGTTAAAGTTTTGCTTTTATGTAGTTTTTCCATCTTAGAGAGCCTTTTTATAGGTAACGAGGGTTTTCGAAAAAACCCCCGTTTCCCTGGCAGGAGCAGTAAGAATCGAACTTACATCAAAGGGGTCAGAGTCCTTTGTGTTACCATTACACCATGCTCCATCGATTGTTAAACTAATTCAATTATGAAATTAGTCAGTGCTTACTGCGGCTTCATTCAAAGCTTTAACCATTGTGTCCACATCAATTCCATGTGAACTAGCTGCTTGGCCAACAGTCTCGTGTCTTGCAAGAGCGCATCCTAAACAAGGCATCCCGAATTCTCTTAATACATTAGCCATAGCTTGGGTGTTTCCGGATCTCAAAGCTTCTAATAGTGGTGTATCTTTCGTTATTGTCATATAATGCCTCCTAACAGTTATGTTATTGTAATTATCTTAACTAGTATATATTAAATAACTGCTAAAACTCAACTGATTAAAACACTAAAATATCATTAAAGTTCGCATAGTAAGTTGTCATAGTAAGTGCAACAGTTAGTCGCTTAAGGCACGAATAATTCCCAAACTAAGCGCACGCTCATAAGTAAAATGTGCATTTACTTTCAAACGTTGTGTTTTTTCATACAATAGAGTCTGGCTAAAAGCGGTTAAGTTTTTCAAATAAATAAAATAGGAGTAAAGAATTAACAGCAAGGTTCACATTACCCCTTAATGTACGAAGGTTTTGTATTATGCTAGGTGAAACATTTAGTTCGAATTATCGGTGAGTTGTATTAACGATATATTTATATGTTTTCGAAAAATAAGCTCACGTGAAGAGATTTAAAGCTACTGGTATTGTAAGTATTGATAAAATAGTAGATATTACTACCATTTTAGTTGGTGTTTTTGCAGACCTTTCTAGCTTATTTGAAAACATCAATAAGTTATTTGCAGATGGTACAGCTGCTGCAGTTATTAGATTGACAGTGATTTGACTAAAGTCTAAAAAAAGTGATAATAAAGCAATTAATGCAAAAGCAAGAACTGGAGAAATGCAGAGTTTAATGAAAGAGGAAAAATATACTTTTGGGTCGGATACGAGTTCTTTTAATGAGATATCGGACATTTCTAGTCCTACTAAAATCATAGCAAGTGGTCCCATCATTGTAGCAAATAAATTAATTAAATTTTGAAGCCCTGGTAATGGGTAATTAACAAAATTAATATTGAAGATGTAAAAAGGCAAAGTAGCAATCAATGAAATTGTAGCAGGATTAAAGATGGCTTTTTTGATATTCATGTCCTTTTTGTCCCCAGATAGTAGGTATATCCCAAAGGACCACGATACTAAATTGAAAGCTGTGATTGCAGATGCGGCGTACAAAATGACTAGAGAATTATCGGGGAATAATAGCTGTAAAAATGGGATAGCCATATATCCCATATTCCCAAATGCTCCCGCATAACTAATGCTTCTTTTATCCTCAATAGATGAATTTTTAAAAATGAATTTTGTCAACAATTTGCCGATAAGAGCCATAATGATTATAAAAAATGCGATGAATAAGAAAACCTTCAGCATATTAAATAATACATTTACATCAAAGTTTTGTCTTAAAAACGCATTGAATGTAACAAACGGTTGGCAAACATATAGTAAGAAAACAGATAAAAATGTTACTGCTTGTTCTTTTACAACAAGATGGGTTTTTGCAATGATAAAACCCGGGATAGCCATAAGTAGTAATAATGCGACACTTTTAAAACTTTCAAAAATCATTTGTCAATCGCCTCATTTATTATATCCAATGCGTCTGGGTTTAAACATTTATGCCTCCTGCTTGCCGATTAAATGAAAATAGTTAGATATGTCCCTAAAATTTTCAAAATTATTTGTCAATCGCCCCATATTTTTTTAGTAGAAGTTCTAGCTCTCTTAATTCGCGATAGACCGCATTTACATCTGACAGGGTGTAGTTTAACCCAGTCCAAGTTATACTTGTTATAATTGGATCGTTTAAATCTAAAATATGTAAAAAACCATTAAGCATTTTAAGTGCATCTTGCCGTAAACGTTCATTAATGCTGTTATCTCCAATAACAGAATCAATCATTATTCTTATCCAGTAATCACAATCCTCTTTGACCTTGTCAACAAGTGGGGATCTTGTATTAGTATCAAGCGTAAGGTTTACATCGGCGTGCGGGGGTTCTCCTTTCATTAGGCGAGAAAAACTATCTGAAAAAGGCAATAGGACATTTTTACAAAACTGTATATATGAACCATGTGGATGTGCTGAAGGAAAAAATGAGGTAACAAAATCAACTATAGATAAGTTGCCTTTATCAAATTCAAAAAGCAAGCCTGTAACCAGTGACACGATTTTAGTATCAGAAGTAGGGAGAAGAAATTTTTTCCCTTCGGAAGTCATGATGCACGATTTTTGAAATTCATTAGAAAAAGAGGCGGTTTTCGCTGCGTCTCTTAAAACAGAAAAATAGTCCTGTCTACTCACAAGAGTTTTTAATAGTTCAGAAATAGGCTTATCTACTAAAATTAGACGTGAATTATAACAGGCATCAATTTTTTCATCAAATTGTTGAAGTACATTATCATCCATAAAATTCCTCTATACACAGTGATTATATGATAGCACAGTAAAAAATAAAAGTCTTGTAATGTATCCAAAGCTCTTTAAACAAATTTCGTAATATAGTATAATAATTGTGTATTTAAAATAGTCTTCAATTTATGAAGCGAAGGATTTGTTTTGTAAGATGCATTATTGTTTGTACCAAAATCTTGTTATCGTTATAATTTAATGCTTGCAAACAGAGTGGATAGAAAGTATAATATAAATAATTGGTAGCTCTGGCTACAGTTTATAAATGTGATAGTATAGGGGATTTTAATGATATGAATATAATTAAACTCATTAAAAATAATCAATTATTTAACAACTTTGAGGACAGCGAAATAAATAGCATTTTTGACTGTCTGAAAGGTAGGATACTAAAGTGTTCAAGAGGCAGGATATTATATACTCAAGATGACGAGGTTAACGAAATCGGAATTGTGTTACAAGGGACTGCTGCTAAATTTGTTACAAAAGATGGTGGAAAGAAAGAAGTTGTTGAAATAATCGGTGAAGGAGAAATGTTTGGGGAGATAGATGGTTATAACCCTGAAAAGAAAGCAAAATATTCTGTTATTGCTGCGGAGGAATCGGCTATTTTATACATTACCATTTCAACTATCGTTAGACAGTGTGAAAAAAATTGTACCTTTCATCAAAAATTATTGGAAAACACATTACAATACATGGCTACAAGAATTAATACGATGCACAAAGATGCAGAATATTTAAAAGAGAAGAGTATGCGAGTTAAAATTGCAAAACTAATATACGAAAAATATGTTGAACAAGCCACTTTAGATGTTAGGTTAGGTATAAACAGAAATGAAATGGCAGAATATTTAAATGTATCTAGACCGTCAATGTCACGTGAGATGATTAGGATGCGCGAAGAGGGTATATTTGATTTTTGGAAAGACCATATTACTATCAAAAATCTCAATGCACTTGTTGAAATAGTGAGATCAAAATAATGAGATATGAATTATTAGCGTTAATACCAGCAATTTTATTATTTTTAAGTATCGTTTATTTGGCAATTATTTTTTACTATGTAAAGACCCTTGTAAAACCTCGCCGTAGGACCATCGAAGAGATACTAGATTATGAAGTGGAGGAGAAGGGCTTTCAAAAAAAGTGGCTAGATATTCCTTTCGAAGAAATGCACATGTTATCTAAGCGTGGATATAATCTATATGCTAAGTTTTATAAAAATTCTAAACCTACTAATAAAATAATGATTTCACTGCATGGACATGGGTCCTGCTCGCTTTCTCAAATGAAATATTTAGAAATGTTTCTTGGTCATGGGTTTAATGTATTTATGCCCGATCATAGATACAGTGGGCATAGCGAAGGGGGTTGTATAACTTTAGGTGTTCTAGAGCATGAAGATGTGCTTCAATGGATTAATGTGTTAACTGAGCAATATCCGGATTGTGAATTGCATATATTTGGCGAAAGTATGGGGGCAGCAACTGCAACGATGGTGACCGCTAAATACAGCGATATTAGATCATTAATAGAGTATTGCGGTTTTTATGATCTCCAAACTATGACGAAACAGTATGTCAAAAATGAATCTATAGCTAAAATTGTTTGGCCAGCGTTTAGAGGGGTATGCAAGCTTGTATACAAATTTGACCTTGCAGAGAGCAAGGCCGGTGAGGCTATGGCAAAAATCAACTGCCCAGTTTTACTTATGCACAGCAAAGCTGATAAGGTTGTTAGTTACGAAAATGCTTTGAAATTTAAAAAGGTGCGGCCCGATATCCCGTTAGTAACATTTGAAGATACTGTTCATGCCCGTTCCATAGTTATGGAGCCCGACAAGTTTAAATCAAGCATCTGTAGGTTCTTCAAAGAAAACGGCATCGTAGACTAGTAGCTTAAAGACAAGATAAATGGTTATCCCATTAGTTGCATTCGAAGATATGGTTCATGCCCGTTCCATAGTTATGGAGCCAGATAGGTTCAAATCAAGCGTTCATAATTTCTATAAAGAAAATTCTATCGTAGACTAGTTAATCGAGTTAAATTTATGGTGTGTTTTTCTTCTATTATTTCGTTATTTTTACATCCGTGACGAGTTAAAGTGGCTTTTAGGATATGCACAGCCTAGTTTTTTATTCAAATTGTATCAAAATTAATAAAATAATTGAAAAAACTGATTGACAAGCCAAAATCATGTTGGTATTATGTACAAGTTGCTATTTTTAATGGCAATGTGTGCGTTTGAAAGAATATTGCATTCAGATTGGTTGTCAATTCTTGCACAAATACGTTTCTATAGCAAATCGTGTCAGGCTGAAAGGCCTTTTATATGAGAGGCTGGGTGACACACACGGGTAAGTGTATATTAATATTTAGGAGGAATCTATATGGCAGGTCAAAAGATTAGGATAAAATTAAAAGCCTATGACCACAATTTGATTGATGCTTCGTGCGAGAGGATTGTTCAAGCAGCTGAAGGGACAGGAGCAAGCGTATCTGGTCCTATTCCGCTACCTACACAAAAAGAAATTATCACAATTTTACGCTCCCCTCACAAGCATAAGGATAGTCGCGAGCAATTCGAATTACGTACGCATAAGCGCGTAATAGATATCTACAACACAACATCTAAAACGGTTCAACAATTAATGAAAATGGATCTACCAGGTGGTGTGGATATTCAGATTAAGATATAAGGAGGGCTCATTATGAACAAGGCAATCATTGGAAGAAAGCTAGGTATGAGCCAGATTTTCACAGAGGACGGAACAGTCATTCCTGTTACAGTTGTTTTAGCGGGTCCGTGCACTGTTCTACAAATTAAATCAAAGGAAAAAGATGGCTACAGCTCGATTAAAGTAGGTTTTGAACCTATTTCTGAATCTAAAGTAAACAAACCTGACTTAGGACAATTTCGCAATGCCCAATCAGAACCACTTAGATTCATAAAAGAATTAAAGTTGGATAATAGCGAGAGTTATAAACCAGGGGATGTTATAACTTGTAATGCTTTTTCAGTTGGCGATAGAGTGGACGTAACAGGCTTGACGAAGGGTAGAGGATATACTGGGGTGATACAAAGATGGGGGTTTAGCAAAGGCCCATCAGCACATGGTTCGGGATATCATCGTGGGGTTGGTGCTCTTTCTGCTAACTCAAGTCCTTCTAAAGTTTTTAAGAACAGAAAGATGTCAGGTCAGTATGGCAATGAACAAGTAACCATAAAGAATTTGGAAATAGTCAGAATTGATGAAAGCAAAAATGCTATTTTCATAGCAGGCGGAATACCTGGACCTAAAAAGTCTGTTGTTACAATTAAGTCAACCAACAAAGTTAGCAAGAAAGGTTCTAAGTGGTTTAAGAATTAATTAGGAGAATGGTCATGATTAAGTACAATGTAGTAGATACAAAGGGCAAGGCAGCAGGAAACATTGAGCTCGATAGTAATGTTTTTGATAGACCATATAACGAGTCTCTTATCCACCAAGTGGTGGTCGCTCAACTAGCAAATAAGAGACAGGGGACAAAATGCACCTTGACTAGAGCTGAAGTAAGAGGTGGAGGAATTAAACCTTGGAGACAAAAGGGCACAGGTAGAGCCCGTAGTGGTAGTAACAGATCACCCATATGGAGGCATGGTGGTGTTGTTTTTGCTCCAAAGCCTAGAGATTTTTCTAAAAAGGTCAATGCTAAAATGAAAGCAGCTGCAATATGTAGTGCGCTCAGCCAAAAGGTAAGAGAGGGCAATTTAATTATTCTAAAGGACATGGATATCGCTGAACCCAAAACAAAGGTGTTCGTTGAAGTTCTGAAGAATATAGGGGTAACTAAGACTGCGTTAGTTTTAACTTTTGGAAATAGTGCCGAAACAGTTTATAGAGCAGGAAAAAATATCGAAGGAATTAACTTGATGGATGTGAGTCTAGTTAATGTGTATGATGTTCTTCGTGCTGAAAAATGCGTGCTTACAAAAGACGGCGTTAAGGCTATAACGGAGGTATACGCGTAATGAATTCGTATGATATTATCTTAAAACCTATTTTATCAGAAAAAACAAACGCTGGTATTGCCAATAAGGTATATACATTTAAAGTTGCAAAGTCAGCAACTAAAACGCAAATTAAGAAGGCGGTTGAAGAAATTTTTGCTGTGAAAGTAGTTAAAGTTAACACAGTAAATTATGATGGAAAACTAAAAAGAAGAGGTAGAACAAGTGGTTATACCGCATCTTTTAAAAAGGCTTATGTAACTCTTAGCTTAGATAGTAAGCCCATTGAGATGCTAGAGAACTTGGCGTAATAGGGGGTAACAGATGGCAATAAAGAGATATAAACCAACAACACCAGGTCGTCGAGGAATGAGTGTGATCGATTACTCACATATCACAACAGATACGCCTGAAAAAAGCTTGTTAGTCAGCAAGAGTAAAAAAGGTGGACGCAATTCAGCAGGCAGAATTACTGTAAGGCATCGTGGTGGTGGAAATAAAGTTAAATATAGAATTATTGATTTTAAGAGATTAAAAGACAATATTCCAGCAACAGTTGCAACTATTGAATATGATCCTAATAGGTCAGCAAATATTGCGCTACTAAATTATGCCGATGGAGAAAAGAGATATATTTTAGCTCCTCTCGGATTGAATGTTGGAGATGTCATTTACAGTGGTACTGAAGGTGTTGATATTAAAGTGGGTAATTGCCTACCATTAAGTAATATTCCTGTTGGTACAATGATTCACAACATAGAATTACAACCTAAAAGAGGGGGGCAAATTGCTCGTTCTGCGGGTGCCGCAGCCCAGCTAATGGCAAAGGAAGGAGGCAAAGCGACACTCCGTTTGCCTAGTGGAGAAATGAGATATGTTCCTATTCAATGTCGTGCAACAATCGGTCAAATAGGCAATCTAGATTATGAAAACATTAATATTGGGAAAGCTGGACGGACAAGGCACTTAGGATTTAGACCCGCTGTTAGAGGTGTTGTAATGAATCCATGCGATCACCCACATGGTGGTGGAGAAGGTAAAAGCCCTATCGGGATGCCTTCGCCTCAAACTCCTTGGGGTGTACCTGCACTTGGTTACAAGACAAGGAAAAAGAAGTCACGTTCCAATAAAATGATTATTAAGCGCATCAACTAGGAGGATCAAGATGAGTAGATCTATAAAAAAAGGTCCGTACGCACCGGACTATCTATTGAAAAAAGTTGAGGCAATGAATGCTTCAGGAGAAAAAAGACCCATAAAGACTTGGGCCAAGTCATCTACAATTTTCCCAGAATTTGTAGGTCATACATTTGCGGTTCATGACGGTAAAAAGCATGTCGCAGTTTATGTAACTGAAGATATGGTAGGGTTAAAATTGGGTGAGTTTGCTCCAACAAGGACATTCCGTGGGCACGCAGGCTCTAAGACAACTGGTAAAAAGTAGGAGGGAAACATATGGCAACTAGAATAAGAGAAAAAACTATAGCCAGACAAGAAGCTAAAGATACTAGGCCTCATGCGAAAGCTAAATACATTAGAATTTCCCCACGCAAGGTTGATGCTTTATTAGCATTAATACGCGGAAAAAGCTATGGCGAGGCAGTCGGTATACTAAATAACATGAACAAAGCCTCATCAGAGCCAGTATTAAAAGTTTTAAACTCAGCGGCGGCAAATGCAGAGAATAACCTTAATATGAACAAGGAAACTCTTTATGTAGCCAAAGCAGTGGTGGAACAAGGTCCAACACTAAAGAGATTTAGAGCAAGAGCAAAAGGAAGAGGTGCTAGAATTTTTAAGCGCACGAGTCATATATCAATAATACTTGATGAAGTTAAGGCATAGGAGGAAATAAAATGGGACAAAAGATTAATCCAACAGGTTTAAGAGTAGGTGTTATATATCCATTTAGTAGTACTTGGTATGCTGGCAAAAAGGATTTTGGCAAGTACTTAAAAGAAGATTATGACATTAGAGAGTATATTAAAAGAAATTATTATGATGCTGCTATATCAGATATTAAAATCGAAAGAGCTGCAGACAATGTTAAGATAGATGTGTATTGCGGGCGTGTTGGTGTTGCTGTAGGAAAAAAATTACATGCAGCAAGAGCACAAGCAGGTGACAACAAACAAGAAGCGGTTACCGAACCGGGAACAAAAGAAAAAGGTATCGATGATATTAACAAGGCTATTAGAAAAATTGTTGGACCAAGCTGTAATTTCAATGTAAACATTCATGAAATTAAAAATACCGATTTAGATGCACAGTTAGTAGCAGAAAATATTGCATTAGCTCTTGAGAAAAGAACACCTTATCGTAGAGCATTAAAAGGCGCTATGGGTAGAACATTAAGAGCTGGAGCAAAAGGAATTAAGGCGATGGTTAGTGGTCGGTTAGACGGAAATGAAATAGCTCGTTCTGAAAGTTATCATGAAGGCTCTATCCCTCTACAAACAATTCGAGCAGATATAGATTATGGCTTTGCAGAAGCTCATACAACCTATGGTGTGTTGGGCGTAAAAGTTTGGATATACAAGGGTGAGATTTTCGGCAAAGGAAAGAAAGGAGGTAATAACTAATGTTAATGCCTAAGAGAGTAAAAAGAAGAAAACAACATCTATTAAAGATTAAAGGTAAGGCGACAGTAGGCAACAAAATTACCTACGGAGAATATGGTCTAATAACTACCGAACCAGGAAGAATAACTAATAATCAAATCGAAGCCGCCCGTATCGCCATGACCAGATATATTAGGCGTGGTGGTAAGGTATGGATAAATATATTCCCTCATATGTCAGTTACTAAGAAACCTGCTGAACAGCGTATGGGTAGTGGAAAAGGTTCTCCAGAGTATTGGATTGCATCAGTTAAGCCTGGTAGAGTGCTTTTTGAAATGGGCGGAGTCGCCGAAAATGTAGCAAGGGAAGCGCTGAGGCTTGCAGCATACAAATTACCTGTAAAATGTAAGTTTGTAAAGAAGGCAGATAGCGATGAAACGCAAGGTGGTGAAGCAAATGAAGGCTAAGAATTTTTTTGAAATGACAAATGAAGAATTAGATGTAAAAGTTCAAGAACTAAAAAAAGAGTTGTTTGAATTGCGTTTTAAGCAATCTGTTTCTCAATTATCGAATCCACTAAGCATAAATAAGTGCAAAAAAGATATAGCAAGAGCCCTTACGATAATACGCCAAAGAGAACTTGGTATTTCTGAAGGTCCAGTAAAAGAGACAAAAACAACTAGAAAAAGAGCAACAAAAGCTAAAGCGTAACAATTACATTGGAGGAAATTAAAATGGAAGAAAGAAATTTAAGAAAAACGAGAGTTGGTGTGGTTGTTAGCGATGCTATGGATAAAACTATAGTTGTATTGATTAGCGGAAAGACGAAACACCCAATAATCAAAAAATATATTACTAGATCAAAAAAATTATATGTTCACGATGAAAATAATGAGTGCAATGTTGGAGATAAAGTAGAGGTCATGGAGACTAGACCAATATCTAAAAATAAGCATTGGCGTCTTGTTAGAATTATTGATAGAGCAAAATAAGGAGACACGGAAATGATACAACCTCAATCAAGATTAAAAGTGGCTGATAACAGTGGGGCAAAAGAAATTATGTGTATTAGATGCCTAGGTGGTGCTTATGTGAGAAGTGCTGGCATAGGTGATGTTATTGTCGCATCCGTAAAGTCTGCTACCCCAGGCGGAGTTGTAAAAAAAGGAGATGTTATAAAAGCTGTAATAGTAAGGACACGCAAAGAAATACAACGTAAAGATGGAACTGTTATTAAATTTGACGACAATGCAGCTGTTATAATTGACAATCCAGTACAAAAGCAACCCAAAGGAACACGTATTTTTGGGCCAATAGCGAGAGAACTAAGAGAAAGGGGATACATGAAAATAATATCCCTTGCTCCTGAGGTACTATAGGAGGAAGAGATGGGTAAGACTAAGATTCGCAAAGATGATTATGTAATGATTCTTGCAGGAAAAGATAAAGGGAAAACAGCTCAAGTTATTGCGGTAGATAAGACAAACAACAGAGTGTATGTTGAAGGTCAAGGATTAACTACTGTCAACACTAAAGCGGTAAAAGCGCGAAGACCTAATGAAAAAAGCGGTTTGATTAAAAGACCGGGCAGTGTGGATATAAGCAATGTTTTACCAGTATGTAGTGCGTGTGGAAAAACCACAAAAATTGGAATCGCCGATGTTGATGGAAATAAAGTGCGTATTTGTAAAAAATGCGGTGCTGTATTAGTGACGAAGAAAGCTACAGCCAAAGCAGCTGCAAAAGCTACAGTAAGAAAGAGGACGGCCGCTGTTAAAAGAACTGAAACAGTAGGGGAAGAGACTAAGCCAGAACCTAGCAAAAATACTGATGTGACAAATGAAGAAGGATCAAACGAGGTGAAGGTCGCAGAAGTCAAAGATGCAGTTGTAAAAAAGCAAGCGGTTAAAGCTACAGTGACAAAAAAGACAGTTAAAACGACAACAGAATCAGCGAAAACTACAGTTGAAAAAAAGTCTGAGACTAAAAATACGGCCACAAAAAAGACGCCTATAACAAAATCAGAATCAACTAAAACCACCAAAAAAGCAACTGATACGACTGTGAAAAAAACAAAAGCGGATACTAAAAAAGCTGAGAGTAAGGAATAAGGAGGCGCAAGATGGCTGCAAAAAAACAAGTTGTTAAGGAAGCTCCCGCCCAAAGAGAAGTAAGAAGGTTGGCTATAAAGTACAAAGAAGAAGTAATTCCTCAAATGATGAAAAAGTTCAATTATACTTCACCAATGCAAGTTCCAAAAATAGAGAAAATAGTATTGAATATGCGTTTAGGCGATGTTAAAGATCCTAAAGACGCAAAAGAAATGCAAAAAGCAGTAAAAGAATTGGAAACAATTGCAGGGCAAAAAGCTGTTTACACCAAAGCAAAAAAGTCAGTAGCTAACTTTAAGGTTAGAGAAGGTCAAGTTATAGGTGCAATGGTCACTTTAAGAAATGAACATATGTGGGATTTCTTTGATAAATTAATTTCGATAGCCTTACCAAGAGTTCGTGACTTTAGAGGAGTGTCAAAGAAATCATTTGATGGAAGAGGAAATTACTCAATGGGAGTTAAAGAACAACTGATATTCCCTGAAATTTCATATGATGATATTGATAAGATAAGAGGATTTGATGTGACAATAGTCACTTCATCAAACACGGATGAAGAAGCTAGAGTACTTCTAGACTTACTTGGAATGCCGTTCTCAAGATAGGAGGAAAATATGGCAAAAAAAGCTATGATAAATAAACAGAAAAGAAAGCAAAAATTCTCTACAAGAGAATATACTAGATGTTCTATATGTGGAAGACCCCATGCAGTTCTTCGCAAATACGGAGTATGTAGAGTCTGTTTTAGAGAACTAGCACACAAAGGGCAAATCCCTGGTGTTCGTAAAGCAAGCTGGTAGGAGGTAATTAACATGACAATGACAGATCCAATAGCGGATATGCTAACAAGAATCAGAAATGGCTTAGCAAATAGAAGTGCATTTGTAGAAATGCCATCAAGTAAAATTAAAGTATCTATTGCTGAGATTATGGTTGAAGAAGGTTATTTAGAAAGCGTAAAGGTTGTTAAAAAAGAAGGGCAAGTACAAGATACACTTATCATAGGACTGAAGTACGTGAATAAAGAAAAAGCTATCAAAGGCTTGAAAAGGATTAGCAAACCTAGCTTACGTGTTTATGCAAAAGCTACTGCACTACCTAAAGTATTAGGTGGTATGGGTATTGCAATTATATCAACCTCCAGCGGAGTTATGACTGATAAAAACGCCAGAAAAGTTGGAGCTGGCGGCGAAGTTCTCGCATATGTATGGTAGGAGGTAAAAAATGTCAAGAATAGGTGTAAAGCCAATTAATTTAGGTAACAATGTTACATTCAAATATGAAAAGAATGTGGTAACTGTATCAGGCCCTAAGGGAACCCTTACTCAAAGAATTTCAAATAAGAGTAAAATTAAAATTATTAATGAGAATGGTGTTGTAAGACTAGAAAACACCGAAACTAGCAAAGAACAAAACGCTATGCATGGGTTGTATAGATCACTGATTGCCAACATGGTAAAAGGTGTAACTGATGGTTTCGAAAAACGTCTAATAGTTAATGGCGTTGGATATAAAGTGGAAATGAAAGGCAAGACTCTAGTTCTTTACATTGGATATAGTAAGCCTGTTCAATTTGAAACTCCAGAAGGAATTACGATTAGTGTAGCTAGTCCAACAGAGATAGTTGTCCAAGGTTGTGATAAAGAAAGAGTAGGACAATGTGCTGCGGACATCAAATCTAAGAGAATGCCTGAACCATATCACGGATATGGAATTCGTTATAAAGATGAAACAATTCTTCGTAAAGAAATAAAAGCTGCGGGTAAATAGGAGAGTAAGCAATGATTAATAAACCAGATAAAAATAAAACTAGACAAAAAGTTCATTTAAGAATTAGAAAGAATATTAAAGGAACAGTCGAATGTCCGAGACTCAATGTTTATAGATCTACAAGTCATATATATGGACAACTTATAGACGATGTTGCTGGCAATACGTTGTTGTCTCTAAGTTCATTAAATAAAGATATTTCCAAATCAATAAACGGAAAGACTAAAACAGAACAAGCGAGAATTGTGGGCGAAAAGCTTGGTGAAAAAGCTGTTGCAGCTGGATATACCAAAGTTGTTTACGATCGTGGTGGATACATTTACACTGGAAGAGTGGCAGCATTTGCTGAAGGCGCAAGAAAAGCAGGATTGATTTTTTAGTAGGAGATAGATATGGCAAGAGAAAATAGAGACAGATTCAATAGAGAACCAAAAGAAGAGTTAATCATGAAAACGGTTGACTTGAAAAGAGTTGCTAAAGTTGTAAAGGGTGGCCGTAATATGAGATTTACTGCCCTTGTTGTTGTAGGCGATGGAAAGGGTAGAGTTGGCTGTGCAACTGGCAAAGCCAAAGAGGTCCCAGAAGCAATAGCTAAAGCACAGAAGGCGGCAAAGGAAAACATGGTTACAATAGCAATGAAAGATACCACAATACCGCACGAAGTAATAGGTGTTTACGGTCGTGGAAAAGTATTGATGTTACCAGCCGAAGAAGGAACTGGTGTTATTGCGGGAGGAGCTGTTCGTGCTGTTCTCGAGGCATGTGGTATTTCTGACATAAGGACTAAGGCAATCGGGACAACAAATCCAATCAACTGCGTAAAAGCGACTGTAGAAGGATTAAAAAGTTTACGTACACCAGAGCAAGTTGCCGCAATTAGAGGCAAAACAGTAGAAGAAATACTAGGATAGGAGGTCAAAATGGCTCAACTGAAAATAACTTTGAAAAAAAGCACCATAGGGTGTTTACAAGATCAAAAAGATACAGTAGCAGCTCTTGGGCTTCGCAAAATCGGTCAGTTCAAGATTCATGAAGACAATCCTGTTATTAGAGGAATGGTTTTCAAAGTGCAGCATCTTGTTGAAGTAGAAGAATTAAAGTAATAGGAGAAAAAAATGAAACTACATACAATTAAACCAGCAGATGGCTCTGTTAAACAATCTAAAAGAATAGGTAGAGGTATTGGTTCAGGACACGGAAAAACCAGTACAAAAGGGCACAAGGGACAATGGGCAAGAAGTGGTGGTGGCGTCAGACCAGGGTTTGAAGGCGGGCAAATGCCTTTAATTAGAAGATTACCAAAACGCGGATTCAAAAACATGTTTAAATCCGAGTTTAGTATAGTAAATGTAGGTTCTCTTGAGGTTTTTGATGCAGATACTGTTATCGACGCAGATTTCCTATTAAGCAATAGAGTTATTGGGAAAATTGAAAAAGATGGATTAAAAGTTTTAGGAGAAGGCGAATTAACCAAGCCTTTAACTGTTAAAGCGGCAAAATTTTCAAAAACAGCTATTGAAAAAATTGAAAAAGCAGGTGGAAAAATAGAGGTGCTCTAATGTTTAGAACTATCGTTAACGCTTTCAAGGATAAAGATATAAGAAAAAGGATTCTAATTACATTAGGATTCCTTCTTATGTATAGAATTGGTTGTTTTGTACCTATACCTGGACTAGATATAGGTCAAATGATGAATAAAGCCATAACAGATGATTTCTTTATGTTATTATCTGCAATTACTGGCTCGGCATTTTCTAATGGTACAATATTTGCTTTAGGAATAGTGCCATTCATAAACTCATACATCATTATGGAATTGCTAACGCTTGTTATACCAAAACTTGGTAGACTTGCTAAAGAAGGTGAAGAAGGTAGAAAAAAAATTACACAATATACAAGATATGTAGCTATTCTTTTAGCACTTATTCAAGCTATTGGAATAATTTTCCTCTGGAAAGACTATATTGTTCCAGTATTTGGAACATCAACCGATCCCGAAGCGCAACAAATTAATCAAGTGTTTACTATGATATGTATTGTCATAATTTTAGTTGGTGGTTCTTCACTTGTACTTTGGATAGGTGAAAGGATTACAGAATACGGCATCGGCAATGGTACTTCATTTATAATTTTCGTTGGTATCATTTCTTCTTTAGGTACAACAATAATGAATGCGATTTTGTCAATAGCAAGAGGTAGTTCAACAGACACAACCGGAGTGTGGTATTTGTTAGGCTTTTTCCTTCTTCTGTTCCTACTAATATTTGCAATTGTTTATGTAGACATGTCAGAAAGAAGAGTTGGTGTAATATACTCTGGCGGGAGAGTTGTAGGTAACAGGCAAACACAATCTCAAACAACATACATACCATTAAAAGTTAGTGCAAGCGGCGTTATGCCAATAATTTTCGCTTCATCGTTAATTACATTTCCGCAAATGATCATTCAATTTGCAGGCGCTGCAACATCAAAATTTGGTATGTTTTGGTCCACATGGTTTGGTTCAAATGGACACTTATATTCTGTGTTTATGTTTTTCTTAATCATATTCTTTTCTTACTTTTATGCACAAATACAGTTTGATCCAGATGATGTCGCAAAAAATCTGAAAGAAAGAGGAGGTACGCTTGTAGGAGGTATTTCTCCAGGCAAACCTACTGCAGATTATTTAAGGAGAATTAACAACAGATTAACTCTATTTGGAGCATTATACCTAGCTGTCATCGCCTTGATTCCAACTTTAATACTACAACAGGTTGACGGATTTAAGGATTTAGGTTTAGGGCAGGCTTTTTCAGCTACAGGCTTACTAATTGTAGTGTCAGTATCATTAGAGTTAGATAAGCAGCTCCAAGGACAGTTATTAGTAAAGAGCAATAGGGGATTTTTGAAATAATGAAATTTGTATTATTAGGTGCTCCAGGCGCAGGGAAAGGCTCCCAAGCTGTCGTTATGGCGGACTATTATAAAATACCACATATATCAACTGGCGATGTTTTTAGAGCTCATCTTAAAGCGGGTACTGAAATCGGAAAATTAGCCAAAAGCTATATGGATAAAGGGCTACTTGTACCAGATGAGGTGGTCGACAAAATAGTAGAGCAAAGGTTAGGCGAACCAGATTGTGTTAACGGGTTTATTCTTGATGGATACCCACGCACAATTCCACAAGCCGAGGCTTTAAGTAAAATAACAGACTTAGATTATGTTATTGATATAGTAGTCGGAAAGGACATTGTCGTTAAAAGAATTTCTGGAAGAAGAATGTGTACTTGTGGCGCAACTTACAACACAAACTCTTATAGCTCCCAATTATGTGAAAAATGTGGTAAACAGCTATATCAAAGGGATGACGATAAGGAAGAAACTGTCTTAAAGCGGTTAGAAGTTTACGAAAAAAACACTTCTCCCCTCATTGAGTATTATCAAAACAAAGGGTTGTTAATACAAATAGATGGAAGCGAGAGTGTGGAAAAAACATTTGAGAACCTGCAAAAGACTTTGGCAACTAAATGATAACAATAAAAACTGAACAAGAAATTGAATATATGAGACAGGCAGGTGCAGTAGTTAGAGATGTGTTAGCCATCGTAGAAGAGCATGCAAAGCCTGGAATAACTACTAGAAAACTTAACACAATTGCTTATGAGTATATTAAAAAGTGTAATGCTTCCCCATCTTTCTTAGGATATGGTGGGTTTCCTGGAGCAATCTGCACGTCAATCGACGAGGAAGTTGTTCACGGTATACCCTCTCATAGAGTTTTGGAAGAAGGTACGCTTCTCAAAGTGGATGCAGGTGCTATTGTTGGAGGATTTCATGCCGATGCTGCACGGACAATAGCTATCGGAGAAATAGACTCGCTACGCCAGAATCTTATGGATGTGTGTAAACAGAGCTTTTTTGAAGGTGTAGGAATACTAAAAGCGGGAGTTAGATTAGGTGACCTTGGACACGCAATACAAAGTTATGTAGAAAGGAATGGATTTTCGATTATTAAACAGTTAGCGGGTCACGGGGTAGGCAGAAATCTACATGAAGATCCAGATGTTCTCAATTATGGTGTGCAGGGTAGAGGATTAAGATTAGAAAAGAATATGGTGATAGCAATAGAGCCAATGATAAGTGCAGGTAATCACAGAATCAAGGTTTTGGAAGATGATTGGACTGTTGTAACTAAAGACGGCTCATTATCGGCACATTATGAAAATACGGTTGTCATTGGTGACGAAGGTATCGAGATATTAACACTATAATAAAATGAAGAGAGTAAAAGTTTTAACATTAGGTGAAGTTGTTTTTTCATTATCAGGTAGAGACGCAGGGAGATTCTATCTAGTAGTGGAAATTGTGGATGATGAATATGTTCTCATTGCCGATGGAAATTTAAGGAGAGTAGATTCTCCCAAAAAGAAGAAAATTAAGCACCTAAAAACAGAGGGTGTAACTATTGACAAAATAAAGGAAAAGTTAGAGCAAAATAAAAAATTATTTGATGCAGAAGTCAAGAGCGCTTTAAGGCCATACAATGGATCTATGTAACAATAAAGAGTGCTTGATATAACGATATAACAATAGGAGAAAAGATGTCTAAAGAAGGTATTATTGAAGAAGAAGGAACAGTAATCGAAGTTTTGCCAGGTACAAAGTTTAAGGTTGAGCTAAAAAGTGGCAGAATTGTAATGGCATACCTATCTGGGAAAATGCGTCAAAGTTTTATAAAAGTAACCGAGGGTGACCAAGTTAGAGTTGCTTTTGGACAATATGATTTTACAATGGGTAGAATCACTTATAGATACAAAAACTAGGAGGCGAAAAATGAAAGTAAGACCATCAGTAAAAGCTATGTGTGATAAATGCAAAATAATTAAACGTAATGGTAAGGTTATGGTTATTTGTTCCAAATATCCAAACCATAAACAAGTACAGGGCTAATGTTAGTTGCTGTAGTAAAATCAATTGCAAAAATATAATCTGTCGTGGTATACTTGCTTTTGGTTTTGTGAATAAAAACAATCATTGAAGCGGCTGAACTCTATATTGAGTTGATACAATGATTGCAAATATATATATCAATAAAAAATAATTTGGAGGTTATTAAATGGCTCGTATTGCAGGTGTAGACTTACCTCGTGAAAAAAGGGTTGAAATAGGTCTTACTTATATCTACGGAATAGGTAGAGTAACATCTCTTAAAGTTCTTGCAGAATGCGAAATTGATCCAAACACTCGTGTGAAAGATTTGTCTGAAGACGATGTGGTAAAAATTCGTTCATGTTTAGAAAATCACTATAAAGTAGAAGGAACACTTCGTTCAGAAGTTAGTCAAAACATTAAAAGGTTACAAGATATAGGTTCTTACAAAGGCATAAGACATAGAAAGGGCTTGCCTGTTCGTGGACAATCTACAAAGACAAATGCTCGTACACGTAAAGGGCCTAAACGCACGGTAGGTCGTGCTAAAAAGGCCAGTTAAATAGTTAATAGGAGGCAATTTTATGGCAGCAGTGAAAAAAAGAACAGCTATAAAAAGAAGAAGAGATTTAAAAAAGATTGAAAAGGGGCAGGCACATATTTATGCCTCATTCAATAATACTATAGTTACAATTACTGATATGGATGGAAATACCATAAGTTGGTCATCTTCAGGTAAAATTGGGATGCGTGGAAGTCGTAAATCAACGCCATATGCTGCTCAAACTGTTGCAGAGGACGCAGCAAATATAGCGAAAGAACACGGACTCAGAACAGTGGAAGTATACATTAAAGGACCAGGACAAGGAAGGGAGTCTGCTATTAGAGCATTTGAAAGATGCGGACTGGAAGTTACAATGATTAGAGACGTTTCCCCAATTCCACATAATGGATGCCGTCCACCAAAAGTTAGAAGGTTATAATTTAGGAGGCAGTTAAATATGGCAAGATATACAGGCCCAGTTTGCAAGTTATGCAGACGCGAAGGGAGTAAGTTATTTTTAAAGGGTGATAGATGCATGAGCGAGGGTTGTCCGTTTAATCAAAACATAACACCCGTTGCTCCAGGTCAACATGGTGCATCTAGGAAAAAGAGAACAGAATATGGTATTCAGTTAAGAGAAAAACAAAAGACCAAAAGGATATATGGATTACTAGAAAGTCAATTTCGCAGTTATTACGATAAAGCAACTAACATGAGGGGCGTAACTGGTGAAAACATGCTTATCCTGATAGAAAGAAGGTTAGATAATGTGGTTTATCGTATGGGAATAGCCACTAGTCGTGCACAAGCAAGACAACTTATTACACATGGTCACATTTGTGTGAATGACAAAAAAGTTGATATCCCTTCATTTTTAGTAAAAGAGAACGATATCATTTCAGTAAGGACAAGCAAACAAGAAAAAGCATTCTTCAAGGAAGTAAAAGCATCAAAAGCATCCAATCTACCCAAATGGCTAACATTTGATCCAGCTACACTGACCGGCAAAATAGAAGCACTACCAGTTAGAGAAGATATAGATGTTGAGATTTCAGAACACTTGATTGTTGAGTTATACTCTAAGTAATAGGGAGGAAAACATAAATGTTGGAAGTAATTAAACCTAAAATATTAGTGGAAGAAATGGAAAATGGGTCTGAAGCTTGGTTTACAGTAGAGCCTTTAGAAAGAGGTAATGGAATTACAATTGGAAACAGTTTGCGTAGAGTGTTAAGTACCGTGCTTCCAGGGGTAGCAATTATTGGAGTTAAAATTAGTGGTGTTTCTCACGAGTATTCAACAATTGAAGGCGTTAGAGAAGATGTTATGGAGATAGTTTTAAATCTTAAAGAAATTGCAATAAAAGCCACTAATTTAGATAAGTTTGAGACTGTTACAGCTAGACTTGTAAAAAACGAAGCTGGCATTGTTTGTGCTGGGGATATTCAACTGCCATTAGGCATTGAAGTTACAAATAAATCTGCATATATTTGCTCATTAGATGATAAAGCGAGTCTCGATATGGAACTCACAATCGGATCTGGTAGAGGATATAAATCTGCCAAAGATAATAAACTTTCTTCATCTCCAATAGGATATATTCCAATCGATAGTTTTTTCTCCCCAGTAAAAGCTGTTAAATATGAGGTGTCAAGCACTCGTGTAGAGCAGTCGATCGATTATGATAAGTTAAAGGTGTTTGTTAAAACGAATGGAGCCGCGACTGCCAAAGAAGTAGTATCACTAGCTGCTAAGTTACTTAATAATCACTTGGATTTATTTATAAACTTAGTTGATGGAATGGAAGAAAAAAATGTTTTTGAAGAAGTAACGCAAGAAGAAACGACTCAAGATTATTCTAAACGTAGTATTGAGGAATTAGAACTTTCTGTAAGACCATTGAATTGTCTAAAGAGACATGGCGTATTCTTTATTGACCAATTAATAAACATGACAGAGGATGAAATGCTAAAGGTAAAGAATTTAGGAAAGAAATCTCTGGAAGAAGTGTTGGAGAAGCTTGAGTTAGCAGGATTGTCTTTAAGAAAGAAGGAAGACTAAGGAGAGATATAAGATGGCGAAGAATAAAAAATTAGGCAAAAGAACTAGCATAAGGATGTCTATTTTAAGGAATCAAGCAAGCGAGTTACTTTGGCATGGAAAAATTGAAACAACAGTCGATAGAGCTAAGTCTGTACGCAGGATTGCAGAAAAGATAGTAACGCTAGGGATTAACACCTACGAAGATACAGTTAAAGTAAATAAAGACAAACTTAATCGAAAAGATGAAACAATTAAAGTTGAGTACATTAATGATGGTCCTAAGAAATTGGCTGCGCGCAGGAAAATGATGACTATTTTAAGAGACTTAAAAGAGATTCAGGGTGAAAAAGAAAAGAAAGCAGACTATAAGAAAAGAATTGCTGACATTAAATACCCTCTAATTGAGAAGGTTTTTAGAGAATATGCGCCTAAATACGCTGCGAGGAAAGCTGAGTTAGGTGTTGGTGGTGGTTATACCAGAATCATTAGATTAGAAAATAGGCGTGGGGACGATGCTGAAAGATGTATTTTAGAAATGATTGACTAAATCATAGCAATGCAGTTAATAGGAAGCCGTTGGTTAACCCGACGGCTTTTTTGTATAATTAAGAGGCGTGAGGTTGTCGGTTGTTATAGTAATAAGAGTTATAGACAGCCCTCGAGCATTACAAGGTAAGTGTAACGTTTGATAGTGGAAGGCGTAAATGTTATTCTCATGTTAATTGCAAAGTTTTAACCCTTCCTAGATTTTTGGATTAAATGCAAACGAATGCGTAAAGCATATGTATGTAATCATATGATTAATTGACTATAATGCTGGCAATATGATAATATTTTATCAAACATGGAGGCGATATGATTATTCTTCTAGACGTAGGTAACACTAACATAAAGATAGGGATTGTGGAAAAATCAGAAATTGTATATACGTGGCGTATAGCAAGCGATCATAGCAAGACCGCAGATGAATTCGGAATGATTTTTTATGATTTATTTGCCAATATACATAGGTCATTTGATGATGTTGAAGGTATAATTATGAGTTCTGTTGCGCCCGCTTTAAACTATACGATAGAGCACATGTGTTCATTTTATCTTAAGCATAAACCCATAACAGTAAACTGTTCATTAAATTTAGGGATTGAGTTAGGATATACAAACCCTGAAGATTTAGGAGCCGATAGAATAGTAAATTCGGTTGCTGCATATAATATATATGGTGGCCCTTGCTTAGTTGTTGATTTTGGAAGTGCTACAACGTTCAATTTAATAACAGAAAAAGGCGTGTTCGCTGGAGGAGCTATAGCTCCTGGAATTAAAACTAGTGCTGAAGCATTAACGAACACAGCTGCGAAACTTCCTCGCATCGAATTAGTGAAACCAGAAAACATCATAGCAAAAACAACTATAGAAAATATGCAGTCAGGAATAATTTATGGTTTCACAGGTCTCGTGGAGGGGATTGTGAATGGCATGAAAAGAGAAAGTAATTTTGATAATTTAAAGGTTATTGCAACTGGAGGTATGAGTCAGCTGGTCGGTAGCAACGGGAATATTTTTGATAAGGTAGATAGGGCATTATCGCTCAAAGGCCTTAAAATTTTGTATGAATTGAATGCCTAAGGTTCGTTATTTAAATAACTAAAAATAGTATCAAAGTACATAACACAAATAAGGAGAGTCAGTATGAAAAAAGTCGGAGTAGCACTGTTAGGATTAGGAACAGTAGGTGGAGGAACGTACCAAATTCTAACAACCATGAAAGAAAAAATTAAACAGACTGAAGGAGTGGATATCGAGGTACTGTACATCATTGATAGGAATAAAGATCGAGCAAAAAAGTTTGGTCTTGACCCAAGTATGATATCAGATGATTATGATGCAGTTTTAAAAGACGATAGAGTTAGTATTGTTGCCGAGTTTTTTGGGGGGATTGAACCTGCAAGAACATATTTATTAAAGGCGTTAAAAGCAGGAAAAAGTATTGTAACTGCCAATAAAGAGATGTTTTCTAAACATTGGTCTGAATTAGAATTAGCTGCAGTTGAAGGGAATGCAGGTTTATATTTTGAAGCGACTTCTGCGGGAGGCGTTCCCATTATCAGAGCATTAACAGAAAGCATGCAAGGCAATGAAATATTATCAATTCAAGGTATTGTAAACGGAACAACAAACTACATACTTACAAAAATGGCTGACGAGGGAAGAGATTATGCAAGCGTACTAAAGGAAGCTCAAGATTTAGGTTACGCGGAAGCAGATCCCACCGCGGATGTTGAAGGTTATGATAGTATGTACAAACTATCGATACTTTCTTCATTGTGCTTTAAAAAGAGAGTTCCGATAGATGTAATATATCGAGAGGGGATTTCTAATATAGAAAAGATAGATATAGAATATGGCCGTAGGTTTGGCTATACCCTTAAATTATTAGCTATTGGAAAATTAAATAATGGAAAAATAGAAGCTAGAGTACATCCCTCATTTATATCAAACGATAACCCATTAGCAAGTGTTAAGGGTTCCTTTAATGCAATTATGATCAATGGAAATAATGTTGGAGATGTAATGTTTTACGGGAGAGGCGCTGGTGACTTGCCAACAGGATCTGCTATTGTGTCAGATATAGTTTTTTGTGCGCAACAAACTACACATAAGGTAATGAGGTTTGATAAAATAAACCTTGACGATTTCGAAGACGATTTTGAATGCGAATATTATGTAAGAATGAATGTAGTTGATAAACCTGGAGTTCTTGCAAAGATAGCGGCTACATTTGGAAAATATGAGGTATCAATTAATAGTGTGGAACAAATAGCGTCTAAAGGGGCTGCAGACATTGTGTTTATGATACATAAAACTGAAGAAAGCGCAGTATCAAAAGCTATTAAAGAAATCAAATCATTGGATATAGTGAATAAAGTTAATGCGCTGATTCGAGTTTTATAATTTAATAAGTTAGTTAAATACTAGAATAACGATTTAATATGAACAAGAAAGCATTACGGTTATTGCAATACATCATTAGTAATTCTATAGAAGGAGAGTTTGTTGTACTAAACAAACTAGAAGTAAAATCTGCTCTAAAAGACCAGTGTGATAACTTAGAGGAATTGGATGGTTTAATCAAGTATTTAGAGTTAAAAAAGTATATTGACATAAAATTAAATGATAATAAAAGTATAGTTGTCAAGCCTTCATTGAGTGGATTAGTTATTGCAGGAAGTGAAAAGTCTGATAATGTGAGCGGTGTTATTAGCCTAAGAGAGAACAATATTAAACATTTCATATCTGGACTACTTGGTGGAATTTTAGGAGGAGTAATCGTCGCTATCGTTATGGCAGTCATAATGATTTTTAAAAAGTAGAACATAATAAGGTTGTCTAATTTAGTTATGTTGAGGTGGAGTTTTAGGAGTGGTAATCGATAACTAGCGCACAGTAATCATAATAGTTTTTAAAAATTAAAGCTTGATACAAGTCAATATTTAGGTATGTTATTAGGAAAAAAAGAAAAAATTTTAATGGAAACTATTTTTAAATTGGCATCGAAAACAGGCCAATGTATTGTTTCGCCTATAGAGATTTTAGAAAACATCCCCTACAAATACGATTTTCGCATAGAAGATGTAGAGAAGACATTGGATGCATTACGATTAGAAGGTTATTTCGAATATGATATTGCACATAGGAAAGATGAGACTGTTTATGTAATAGTTTTGAAAGATTTAGGTAAGTCGTATGAGCGTGATAAAAAAACTGCACGTAAAAAGTTGTATATACGTCTAGGCATTGCTGTATTGGTGGCAATTGTTGGATATCTTGTAAAAGTAATAATTGACGCTATTATTTAATTTTGATATTTAAAATAAGAGCTTATAGTGCTCGTAGTTTTGTATATTAATATTTTAAGTTTAAAAGTAGGCTAAGTAATATAGACATAAAATGGTTATTTAAATCCAAAGAAACTCGTAGAGAGGGTCTTGTCGATTTGATACTCGTCAGTTGAGTAAATTGGTCAAAAAATAAAGTCAATGCACCTATTTTGTGCTAGTATATAATGTATGAGTAAAGAACATAAATTTGAGTTGGTTTCTAATTTTTCTTTAGCTGGTGATCAAGAGCAAGCGGTTGCGCAATTAACAACTGCCGTGAACAAGGGTGATAAAACATCTGTTTTATTAGGTGTTACTGGTAGCGGGAAAACATTTACTATGGCTAATATTATTCAGAACGTTCAAAGGCCAACATTGGTTATGGCCCATAATAAAACCTTGGCTGCTCAACTTTGTAATGAATTTAGGGAACTTTTCCCTAAGAATAGGGTAGAATATTTTGTTTCATACTATGATTATTATCAACCAGAAGCATACATCCCAAGAAGTGATACATATATAGAAAAAGACATTGCAATTAATGATGAGATTGACAAGTTGAGGCATAGTGCAACTTCTTCCTTAGGCGAAAGAAGAGATGTGATTATTGTGTCGTCGGTTTCATGTATTTATGGATTAGGCGCTCCAGAAACATATTTTAGAAATGTTATTTCAATTAGGGAAGGAGACATAATTAATAGAGATGACCTAATAGATCGATTGATTGCCAATCAATATAATAGAAATGATTTTGAACTAACTAGATCAACTTTTAGTGTGCGTGGAGATGTTTTAGAAATATTTCCATCTTATTCCTCAAATATAGCAGTTAGGGTAGAGTTTTTTGATGATTTGGTAGAAAAGATTACCGAGGTTGATGTTGTAACAAAAAGAGTGCACAATACGGTTTCTCATGTTGCAATCTTCCCTGCTTCACACTACATCGTAGGAGATACTCCACTTGAGGATATTCTCTATACAATTGGCGAAGATGCGAGAACGCAAGAAAAGTTTTTTATTGAACAAGGAAAACTTATTGAAGCACAGAGAATCAGAGAGAGAGTTAATTACAACATTGAGATGATTCGGGAAATTGGATATTGCAATGGCATTGAAAATTATTCTAGATATTTTGATGGTAGAAAACCCGGTGAACCACCATTTACCTTGCTTGATTATTTTCCTAATGATTTTCTACTCTTTATAGACGAAAGTCATATGACGATTCCACAAATCAGAGGAATGTATAACGGAGATCGGTCTCGTAAAAAGAATTTAGTTGACTATGGTTTTAGATTGCCCGCGGCATATGATAACAGACCTCTTAACTTCATTGAATTTAATAAGCGAATTAATCAAATGATTTGTGTTTCTGCTACGCCGTCTGAATATGAACTGGAAAGGTCTACTGTAGTTGCAGAACAGTTAATAAGGCCAACAGGGCTTGTAGACCCTAGAATAGAAGTGAGAAAAACCGAGGGTCAAATGGATGATTTGATTTCGGAAATAAACAGTGTTAAAGCGAATTCGGGACGCGTTCTAATAACAACATTAACAAAGAAAATGGCAGAGAGTTTAACAAATTATTTGATTGAAAATAATATAAAAGTCGAATATATGCACAGTGATATTGAAACACTAGAACGAATAGAAAAAATTACTCGTTTGCGCAAAGGAGAGATAGATGTCATTGTAGGTATCAATTTATTAAGAGAAGGCTTAGATATTCCTGAAGTGCAGTTGGTGGCAATTTTAGATGCTGATAAGGAAGGCTTTTTAAGGTCTCGTTCTTCATTAATCCAAACGGTTGGTAGAGCTGCTAGAAACAAAGATGCAGTTGTAATAATGTACGCAGATAAAATAACGAGAAGTATGCAAGAAGCTATAGACGAGACAGAAAGGAGAAGGAATATACAAATTAAACATAATATTGAAAATAACATCACACCAAAAACTATTGTCAAGCCGATAGTTAATACATTACTAATAACACAAAAAGCTGCTAAAGAATCGGTTAAATTAAATAAAAAAGAAATCAACGCTGAAATAGAAAGACTTTATGGACTAATGCAGGTCGCTTCATCTACATATGATTTTGAAAGTGCAATAGTAATAAGAGATAAAATAGCAAGATTGAAAGAGCAAAGAGATAAGTAACGTAGTACATTTTATGTATTTTATTCGTTTAATATATGTGATTAGGGCGAAAGTTAACTAATTTATATTATAGCAAGGAAGAGGTTGAAATGCGGGATAGTATTTTTGTAAAGGGTGCAAAAGAGAATAATTTGAAAAACATAGATGTTGAAATCCCTCGAAACAAGTTGGTAGTACTAACTGGGCTGAGTGGGAGCGGAAAATCCTCCTTGGCGTTTGACACGATTTTTGCAGAAGGACAAAGACGATATATGGAGAGTTTGTCCAGTTATGCAAGACAATTTTTAGGGCAGATGCAAAAGCCGAATGTAGAATATATTGATGGATTATCTCCAGCGATTTCAATTGATCAAAAAACCACTTCGCATAATCCTAGATCTACTGTGGGAACGGTTACGGAAATTTATGATTATTTGAGATTGTTATTTGCCAGTATAGGGATACCCCATTGTCCTAGTTGCGGAAAGGAAATCAAGGCAATATCTGTAGATCAAATTAGCGAAATGATAATGAATTCATTGGAAGGAAGTCGTGTCATAATAATGGCGCCGATTGTAAATGGGAGAAAAGGTGAGCATAAAAAGATTTTTGAAACATTAAAGTCAGAAGGTTTTACAAGAGTAAAAGTTGATGGTGAAATGAGAACCTTAGACGAAGAAATAATCCTTGAAAAAAACATCAAGCATCATATATCAGCTGTTATCGATCGGCTCATTGTTAAACCAGATATGCAACGTAGATTAACCGACAGTGTAGAAACAGCCCTTAGAGTAGCCGAAGGGCTGATTATAGTAGAAATAGATGGCAAAGAAACTTTGTATTCCACTAAATTCACTTGTCCTGATTGTGATGTTTCCATACCGGAACTGTCTCCGAGAATGTTTTCATTTAATAGTCCTTTTGGTGCTTGCCCAAAATGTGCAGGTTTAGGTGTGTGTATGGAGGTAGACCCACAAAAGATTATTCCTGATGAAAATTTAACTTTGAAAGATAGGGCTATAAAAATTGGCGGTTATGCCTTGATGGAATATCCATACATAGTAAAGAAAACGACAAGGGCTTTGAGCGAAAAATATGGCTTTTCCCTAAATGTTCCGTGGAAGGATTTAGATAAAAAAGTTAAAGATATGCTACTATACGGAAAAGGCGTAAAAGGCTCCTCTCTTGAAGAATATAAATCAAATTTATTCAAGTCAGATCATAGTGGATTTTTTATAGGATTTGTCAATATGCTCAAGGACAGATATGATAATTCTAGATCTGAGTATGTCAAACTAGATATAGAAAAATATATGGCACCAATACCTTGCAATGAATGTAATGGTAAACGCTTAAGGCGAGAGGTTATGTTTGTTACTGTTGGTAATCGCAATATAGTAGAACTTACAGATATGCCAATTACCATGTTATATAATTGGTTTCAACAATTAAAGCTTTCCGAAAATGATACAAAAATTTCAGAACGGATAATAAATGAAATAAAAGCTAGAATTAACTTTTTGATAAATGTTGGGCTTGGATACTTAACATTATCAAGAATGAGTTCTACATTGAGTGGTGGTGAAAGTCAGAGAATCAGATTGGCGACCCAGATAGGAAGTGGCTTAACTGGAGTTATATATATTCTTGATGAGCCAAGTATTGGCCTACATCAACGCGATAATAAGAAGCTATTGAACTCACTTTTAAAATTAAGAGATAGCGGGAATACATTAATTGTTGTAGAGCATGATGAAGAAACTATTCGGACAGCAGACCAGATTATTGACATAGGTCCTTATGCAGGAGAAAAGGGAGGATATTTAGTAGCCCAGGGTACAGTTCAAGATATAATGTCTGAACCTACGTCTATTACTGGAGACTATCTTGCTGGGCGCCGTTATATAAACACACCAGAGAATTACAGGAAAACATCTGATAAATATATCACTGTTGTAGGAGCCAGGGAGAACAATTTAAAGAATATCAATGTAGATATCCCTATAGGACTCTTTACAACAATAACAGGGGTTTCGGGTAGCGGTAAATCTTCTCTCATTATTGATGTTCTATATCCATATGTTGCCCGGAAAATTAACGGTTCAGATATTAAATTAGGTGATTGTGATAGGGTTGACGGTCTAGAATACATTGACAAGGTTATTGTTATAGATCAAAGCCCTATAGGAAGAACCCCCCGGTCAAATCCAGCGACATATACTGGGGTCTTTACCAACATAAGAAATTTATTTGCGATGACACCCGATGCGAAGGCTCGTGGATATAAAGCAGGAAGATTTAGTTTCAATATAAAAGGTGGAAGGTGTGAAAATTGTAAAGGCGATGGTAGCTTGTTAGTCGAGATGCATTTTTTACCCGACATATATGTAAAGTGTGAAGTTTGCGATGGAAAGAGATATAACAAAGAAACGCTTGCTGTTAAATATAAAGGGAAATCAATTTTTGATGTTTTAGATATGACAGTGGATAGGGCTTGTGAGTTTTTTGAAAATATCCCTATGATCTACAATAAAATCAAAGCATTGCAGGACGTAGGGCTTGGATATATCAAATTAGGGCAACCGTCAACGACCCTTTCTGGCGGTGAGGCGCAGAGAGTTAAATTGGCAACTGAATTGAGCAAAAGACATACGGGCAAAACGCTCTATATCCTAGATGAACCAACAACAGGGCTACATGCAGCTGATGTTGAAAAGTTGTTAATAATTCTACAGCGATTAGTAGATAGTGGAAATACTGTTATAGTTATTGAGCATAATCTAGATGTTATTAAAACATCTGACTTTGTAATTGATCTAGGACCGGAAGGTGGAGACGCTGGCGGATATGTTATAGCATCTGGTACTCCAAAGGACATCATGGAAAATGAAAACAGTTTTACCGGGGAGAGCCTCCGGGAGTTTTTACAGGGTGAAAACAGATAGCATATGGACTTATTGCCTATGTAGCGTAAGATGCACAACAATGCTGTATGGTTTATAAGATAAATTCTTAATGAAGTAATTCAAGAATATGCTACCAATTTAATTAGTGCCGAGGGATGGGTTTGATGTCGGTATTTTCAGCGTTTTTTTGTGTATTTTCGGTAGTTGCAAATGTTTTAGTTTGCTGAGTGGTTTTTCGATAAAAAAGTTTTGCAAGTGGGAAATAAATTAAGTATGTCAAAAATATATTTATAACCAGTACAATAGTTTGCTTAGGCAATCTGTAGATTAGGAATGCCCAGAAGGTTTTACCTCCGCCTAAAATAGGATAAAGTGCTAGTGAATTTATTACGAGTGTTGTAATAATGTAGATTAAGACATAACTAATAGCTATTTTAAATTGTGGTTTTAACTTGGGTATTTTTGAAACTAATCCTGGGATAAACCCTAGCATTGCGGCTCCTAAGGTGATTAAAGGTAGTGTTCCGCCTTGCATTAGTGATGCAATAAGATCGGATAGCCCACCCACAAGTAGTCCAGAAATAGGCCCTAGAAACATTCCTGCAAGTACGCAAGTTGTATAAAAAATTGTAAATTTTTGTGCTCCTATGGTAAGACTGAAAAATTTTGCTACAAGCCCAATTGCTATAAAAATAGCAGTATAAGCAATTTTCCTAGTTGTAAAATAGGTTTTCCTATTATTCATAAAAAAGTCCTCCTTGCAGAGAGGACAACCATATTGAAAGATATCTTTTTTATATTTATGAAAATCTCGCAACGGATGCGATGTGTTACCGCAGTTATTTTCTTTCGTTCACAGACGACATCCCATTCTGTGACACTTAACGCAACACATCTACTCTGCAAAATTAGTATATCATCAAGTGGGCAGGTTAGCAAATAAATATATCCCAATAGCATGCTTGTCATAATTGTGCAAATCAACATGCCTCGATATTGGTACCATTGATGAATAGGTTTGGCCTTAATTTTAAATTACTAAAATATATAATTATGCATTTTGTTGTCTTTATGCGCTCGTTATGATAATATTTTAATGCTTATATTTCCAAACTTTGATTGTGTAGACTATAAAAGTTTTTGGAAGAATGAGAGTAGTTTATATATTTTGAATAGTTAGATGGTGGAATGATGAGAAAAAACAAACCTATATTTTTAATTATCGTAACGATTGTTGCTTTTTGCCTTTTATTTATTATCGCTTGTAAACCCCCTGTGATTGATGATGGTAAAGATAAGCCTGTAGAGGAAGAAACAATTAATGATGGGCTAATTGTGCCGAATGGCAGATTTGCAAATGTTGGCTCGACCTCTTCTAAACGTTATGTACAATCAACAGTAACTGGGTGGACTGCGAAAAACGGTTCAAAATCAACAACCGTGACAGGAATTGAAATGGGCATCATAGACTTAGATGGAAATAAGTTTGAAGCAAACAAAGGTTTTATAAGCGATTTTGACTCATATCCTGGCGTTTCTCCGTCTACGCCAAAAGAAGAAGGTGTCGTTACAGACACAAACGCATTACTACTTAGCATCCCAGGCTCACAAGATGCGGGTTCTATTTACTTTACAAGCGGAGATGTAACAGTACAAAAGAACACACACTACTTACTTAGTATTGACGTTTACACCGATATTCAGAAACCTGAAGGCAATAGTAAAACTGGTGCAGCTATTTGCATAACAGATGGTGCTTTTGTCGAGTTTTTATCAATTGACACCAATAAGACTTGGGATGTTTATAGCATATACATAAAAGGGAACAATTTTGAGGATCGAAAATTTCAAATTCAGCTTTGGTTAGGGCACGGTCCTGCAAAGATTGGCTCGGATGCCAATCCTTATCTTGCTAACGGTGTGGTGCTATATGATAATGTGGTTTTAACAAAAATAGAACAAGAGGAGTATGAGAATGTAACTGAAACAGTTTCAAATCAACAAAAAACTACGGATGAAAATGGCAACGTGCAAACGCGCCTCGACCTTACATTCCCAGATCCCGCAATGACGCAATACACTGCTTATGATGCAACTACTACGTATGCTATGTACACTAAGCATTATTACTCTGCTAAGAAAGGGGCATCGCCGAATTATAAGTTTTTTGTAGGGAAGAGCGATTTATCTACAACAGATAAAGATGATTTCGGAAACGAAGGAATAACTTATAACGAAAGTAATAATTCCACTTTCCCGTTAGGTGTTTTTGATATGTCTAAGTTGTACTCATTCAATGAAGAGGGACATAAAAATATATATGCAACCATATATGAAGATTTTAAAGCACCCCCACATGAAGATTTCTACAAACAAAACGCTGATTTATCTTGGGTTTATGCAATAGAGGGTAAGGACGGAAATAGTGGTAGAGTGGCCGAAAGTTCACATGATACCAATGCGCTACTTATTTACCATCCAAAAAATAAGATAAGTGGAGCAGGATTCCAAAGCAAGAAGAAATTAGAAATTGAAAAGAACACTTATTATAAATTATCTGTTTGGGTCTATATATGGATACCCGAGATGGCAGAGCCAAAATTGAAAGAAGGGGACGAATCTGATCCTGCAAAAGTTAGTAAATATGAAGAAGAAATGGTTGCATACAACAAGTACCTTGAGTACTACGATGGTTCTAAAAATGTATCAGCAACATTTAGACTTACAGGGGCAAGTATTTCTAACGAAGCTAAATTAGAAGCCAAATCAAAAATAGGTTGGGATGGAGAAACTGGTGGGAAGTGGGAAGAGTTAACGCTTAAAATAAAAGGAAATGAACTGTCTGCGAGACAGGTTAATATTGAGTTTTGGTATGGTGAAGGCAAATTAGGGGATGACACCCTCTATCCAGGAGCTTGCTTCTTTGATGATTTAACTATTGAAAAATACACTGAAGAAACTGTTGATAATCCTAATGACTTTTATCAGCTATCAGCGTTACAGCAGGGAGACTATAAACTATTTGGTTTAATAGATAACGACCCAGTATCTAATAGTGATTTCACTGCATTAGTAGATTCTAAAACGTTATGGAAACACAAAGTAGAAGATGCTAGAACATCTAAAGAGGACTATTCAGTAGGAATCATTGGCGGGAACAGCAACTTTATAAATTCCACTGAACCTAGTACCACATATGGATTAGAGGGACTTAGTTGTGGCCCTGAAACTATAAAAATATTGTACAATGGACAGGAAACAGCTTTGGATGTTTTCATGATTAATCATATCAAGCCAACAGCGTCGAGTGCAGAATTTGTTATAACGGATGAAACAATTGCAGCAAATCCTGAAATGGATAAATTATTAAAGGTGAATCCTAATAGTTTCTATAGACTTTCTATGTGGGTAAAAACCGTGGGATTTTCAAAAGACAAGGCGGCGACAATTGAAATTAAACCTAGCACTGGTTCTGCATTAGCTACTTATAAAAACATATATAACGAGGACTGGTTAGAATTAGTTTTATATGTGCAAGGGCGTGCTGTTGATTGGGAAAGACTCAGTATTAAGGTAACTCTTGGAAGTGGAGATATATACAATCCAGACGAACATAGGAAGGGTTCATTTTTCCTAACAGCTATGGTTTGGCAAAAAATAGAATACACCGAGTACAAAGGTGCCGTGTCTTCTAATTCAGAGACATCAATACCAAGAGTGGAGAAACGCACAATTAGTGAAAGTTCTACTACTCCATCTCCAACTATAACAAATGGATTTTTCCAACAGATTGATAGTTCAAACTACGATGATGAAAAACTCTTTGATGCCGAAGGTAATTTAATTGGGGTTGCAAAACCATCAAGTTGGAATAAAAATGAGGCTAAAGCGACCTTAAAAACACCTGCACCAAAGTTATCTGATGATCATAAAACTTTGAGTTGGGATGCCGTAGATAAGGCAACAAAATATTTTGTATTCATGGATGGTTATAAAGAAAATGAGGCTGCTAAGCTAGAAGACGATGTGTTATTGGCGGTGACTACCGACAAAGAATATCAAATTAAATGCAATGGGTCGTATTATGTGCGTGCAGTTGGTGGCGTTGAAGGAATGGATAGAATGTTTTCCGCAAAGTCTACAGCACAAAAGGTTACCAAAATTACTGGCGGTGTGATGCCTGCTAAATACGATGGAGTTGATAAGGATTGGTTTGACATCAAAGCGGGTGTAGTAAATTATATGCATTATGAAGGATTTAACCAAGCTGAAAAGGATGACATGTATGGGAAGCCTGAAGAAGGTTTCTATAAAAGCATAGCAAGTGATAATTTAATGTATATTTCTAGTGAGTTAGACACTTTTGTAGGCTACACTATGTCAGGTAACCATCCCGCAAGCAAAGATAAGTATTACCTGGTCAGTGTGTGGGTTAAAACAATTGGTAATGCAAAAGCCTCCATAACATTAAAAGACCCTTCTTCTACGCTTGCTCTTACAGAATATGAAAACAGTAATTTTGCGGTTAATGGCGAGCATGTAGGTTTTGTCAATATCGACACAAATAACGAATGGGTTCAGTACAGATTTCTAGTTAAACCTGGGTTTACTGAAGGAAAAATTACTATCGAATTATATTTAGGTAATAGATATGCTGAGGAAATCTCCTCAGGTGAAGGAGATGGTAATATAAAGTATTCGCAAGGGTTATCTAGAGGAACGGTATTGTTTGATGATATCAATGTTGAAGAAATTGAATCTTTAAGTAATTTTAATTTGCAAGCGTATGGATTTGAAGATCCTACAAGCGTAGATAAGGAAGACTATTTGAAGGAAGATAAGAGAGTTGAACCATACGGCTTAAAAGAAAAAAACGAGTTTACAAATTCATACTATAATAACAAATATGTGTTTAAAATTGTTGAGTTAAAAACCGATAGCTTTGATAATTATACAGAAGCAACTGATGATTATAATGGACATACCCCAGGTGCATATACCCATAGAGATGCAACTGATGCAACAAGCTATAAAACTCCAACAGAAGGCGACGAAGATACTTCTCCAGCAATGCTATATGGCGTATATAATACGAGAAGACTCACAGATAAAGTAATAGAGTATTTAGTTAAAACTGGTTTTGAAGAAGCCGAAGTAAGACAGTTTTTACAAGAAGATACTGGTAACGGAGCTAACTTTTTACTTATGGCGAATATAGTTGATAATGGTCAGTTATATGAATTTAAGTCAGGATTTGATGTTGCAGCCAATACATATTATAAAATTACATTTACTGCAAAGGCATTAGTTCCAGAAGGAAAATCTCCAGAATTCCGTTTCATATACGGTAATGATACAACCAAATGGTCCACAGTAAAAATAGACTCCCAAAACAAGAAAGAGTATGAATTTTATATTTTCAACGAAGATGAAAGCTCCTCCGTTTCAAATAATAAGATATCATTCCACATAGGTACAAATGATGGGATTAGAGAATCAATAGACACTAAAAACTTCTTTAAGGGTATATTAGTTGTAGATGATGTCACTATTTCAAAACTAGAGTCAAATGAAGCAACAGTTACGCTTTATGAAGGTAAAGATCCATCTTTGAAATACTCATTTGAAGCAAAAGAAGCAAAAGAAAAGGAAGGAGAAGATGAGGATAAAGAAGAAGAGGAGTCTAAAAAAGAAGTTGACCCTCAATTATGGCTACTTGTATCATCGGTTGTCATCGGAGCTATTTTACTCATAACAGTTATAGTGTTAATTGTTCGTAGGGTAGGCAAGAGAATGGCCAAGAATAAGAAGGTTGTCATACAGAGTAAACTTCCAGTAGACGGACCTGTAAAGGAAAAAGCTAAGGCGACAAAACATAGACAAGAGTCTCAGGAAATTGATAAGTTTGATGACTAGTTGCTTTCCATGTTGCACGGCTAAGTGAGCATACGTTGATTGATTAATTTAACATTAGCACTGCTAGATATGAGCAGTGCTTTTTGTTGACACATAAACTAGTATAATTTGTAATGTATTATGCGATAAATTATTGTTAATTCTTATGTCAATTATAAAGTTTAAATCTTTTACGGGTTTTTGGTATTAAATGCAAACAGTATGCATAAAAATGAGATATATTATACGGTTTTCAAAGGTTTGTATGTTTACTTATTGTAGGGAATGTAGTATAATCTCATTGGTTTAATAAAAGCAGACTGTTGAGCAAAAATTATTGAACAATCTTAGAGCATTATCACATTTATGGAGGGAATAATTGATACCAACATTTAAACATGGTGTTAAAACTAAAGGTCGAAAAAAAGATACAGAAAACATGACTTTTGAAGAATATCCCGTAGGTGATTTTGTTTATATTCCTTTATTACAACATATTGGGAAACCCGCAATTCCATTGGTAGAAGTAGGTGCGAAAGTAAAGTGTGGCACAAAAATTGGAGAAGCTGATGGATTTATTTCTGCAAATATTCATAGTTCGATATCTGGCGAGGTAACGGGTATAGTAGATATGCCTTGTGCAACTGGACTACCTTCTCCCCATGTAGTAATCAAAAATGATTATAAGTACGAAACTGACTTTTTAGACCCAATACAAAAGCCAACAAAAGCTGAAATTTTAGATAGATGTAAAGAGGCAGGTATTGTTGGAATGGGGGGAGCAACTTTTCCCACTATAGTTAAATTAATGCCTAAAACTGAGGTAAAAGCACTTATAATTAATGGTTGTGAATGCGAACCATATATAACTGTTGATTATAGGCTTATGCTAGAAAAAGCGGCAGAAGTATTGAAGGGTATAGAATTAGTTAAATGCGCATTAGGCGTAAATAAAGTATATTTTGGGATTGAATCCAATAAGCCTGACGCTATCGATAAATTAAGAGAAGTAAATACAGACGGCGAGATTGAGTTTTGTAAACTGAAAACAAAATATCCACAAGGTGGGGAAAAACAACTAATAAGTGCAATAACAAGAGAAAGAGTTCCTAAGGGAGGCTTGCCTTCAGATTTAGGTTATGTTGTATTTAATGTGTCCACGGTATATGCATTATACGAAGCGGTATATCTTGGACAGCCGCTAATTTCCAGATATATGACGGTATCTGGCAATGGGATTAAAAGAGCAGCGAATCTGCACGTAAGGATTGGTGTTCAGCTTGCTGATGTCGTTGAGTATTTAGGACTAAAGGAAGATGTCGTTAAAGTTGTGCTTGGTGGTCCAATGATGGGGATTTCATTACATAACTTCAAATCCACAACTACCAAAGGAAGTTCATCTTTGTTATTACTAACCGAAAAGGAAATTAGAGAAATTGAACCTACTCCCTGCATTAACTGCGGAAGATGCGCAAAAGCTTGTCCGATGTTTCTACTGCCTATGGTGACAGATAGAGCTATACTTAACGGAGATGTAGAAGGCGCAAATAAATCGTATGCCATGAGCTGTATAGAATGTGGTTGCTGTGCATATGTATGTCCAGCAAGAAGACCTCTTGTTCAATCACAAAGATTGGCAAAAAAATTAATAAGGAAAAATAAACTTACACCAGCATAAAGGAAGGATTATGAAAACAAAGTTTTTAGTATCATCATCTCCCCATATAGGAAGCAATCTTACAACAAAAAAGATCATGCTCCATGTCATTATTGCTCTAGGGTTTCCTGTGATTGCCTCAACAGTTATATTTGGACTATATAGTTTATTTATTGTTTTATTAGCGGTTGGCGCAAGCGTGTTAGGAGAAACGCTCTATAATTTAATTAGAAAAAGACCTAATACAGTACCTGATTTATCTGCTGTGGTAACTGGCTTGATATTAGGGATGAACTTACCACCAACAGTTCCGTTTTATGTACCAATAGTAGGAGGCATTTTCGCTATTATGGTAGTAAAAATGCTTTTTGGTGGATTAGGTCAAAACTTTGCAAATCCAGCTGCAACTGCACGAATATTTTTATCATTAGCTTGGCCGGTACAGATGACAAAATTTATGAATCCATTAAATTATAGCAACGGAGCGAAAGATTTTGTCGCAGGATTTACAAAAACGTACGTGACATCTGCTACTCCTTTAGTGGCGATTAAAGACTCAATTGAAGTAGGAGGAATATCTAGTTTAAATTTACTAGATATGTTTCTTGGAAGAATTGGTGGAAGTATAGGTGAAGTTTGTTCTTTAACTATTATTATTGCCGCAGTGTATTTGATTGTAACTAAAGTAATAGATTGGAAGATACTAGTGACATATGTGGTAACATGTGCTGTTTTAGCATTGGCATTTTACAAGGACGGATATTTATATGTATTACCTACCATTTTAAGTGGTGGAATTCTGTTCGCTGGCGTGTTCATGCTAACAGATTATACAACATCTCCAAGGACAGAACTTGGAAGAATTATATTTGCTGTGTTTGCGGGATTGTTTACTATGATTGTAAGAAGATTCGGTGGGATGCCAGAAGGTGCATGTTATTCTGTGTTGCTTGCAAATCTAATTGTGCCCTTTATCGATAAAATAGTTAAGCCAAAGCCGTTTGGTTATGTAAAGCCGAAAAAAGAGAGGAAGAAAAAAGCTAATGTCTAACATGTCAGAAGAGATTAAAAGTACGGACATAGAAGATGTTCAAAGTAGCACTATAGAAAAGCCTAAAAAAGTAAAGAAAGGGCTTAACGAAAGTGTAAAAATTGTTTTAGCTATAACTATACTAGCATTAGTATCTGCTTTGTTATTGTCCGTTATTAATAATTACACGAAGGTGGATAAAGAAAAGGCTTTAATGGACAAAATAAGCAGTGTGTACTCCGTAGCCATAGTAGAAACAATAGATGTGGATAAAATAATTGGGTATTCACCTGTAGAAAAAACGCAAATAGAAAAATATGTACGGGCTGAAGATGGAGCCCACATAGTTGTTGCAAAGTCTAAAAAAGGGTATAGTGCAGCTGGAGTTTCGCTTATCGTAGTAATTAAAGATGACAAAATATTGAAAATCGAAGTGTTTTCTCATTCTGAAACCCCTGGATTAGGTACAAAGGCGTTTGCAGAAGAACATTTTAACAAATATATTGGTCTTTCGATCAATGAACTTAATGTGGATCAGTTTGATAAAAAAACATGCGAACAGTTTATTGTAATTAGTGCGACGAGGTCGTCAGGTGCTGTTTACGAGGCAATATTAGCTGCAGTAAGAGTGGTAAAGTATTATGGAGCGTAAGTAAATGAGAAAAAATGAAAAACTAAAACTAAAAGATTTAATTACTCCGTTTACTAACGGTATTATAAAAAATAATGCCACCTTTAGGTTGGTATTGGGAACTTGTCCGACACTTGCCATTACGACATTAGCGACTAACGGTATCGGAATGGGGCTTGCTGTAACATTTGTGTTAGTTTTTTCAAATGCCATTGTTTCTGCGTTAAGAAATTTTATTCCTAGGAAAGTAAGAATACCTGCCTATATTTTGATTGTTGCAACATTCTCGACAATAGTAGAAATGGTAACAAGAGCATTTTTACCAGAGCTGTATTCTAAGTTAGGTCTTTTTCTTCCCTTGATAGTCGTTAATTGTATCTTGTTAGCTAGAGTCGAGAGTTTTGCCTCACTGAATAGAGTGTTACCCTCTATAATGGATGGACTGGGAATAGGTCTTGGCTTTACTCTAAGCATTACTACTATGGGAATCATTAGAGAATTTATTGGTGCAGGTACTTTCTTTGGGATGCCTATAAATGCATTAATTAATGCCAACTTACCTATGGTAATATTTATTTTACCAGCAGGAGGCTTTATGGTGTATGGGTTTATGTTAGTAATATTCAACACTATAGTAGATAAGGTTGAAAATCGAAAGCATAAATCAAAGGAATAAGTATTGTATGGGAGATGAAATATAATGCCATATTGGATTTATTTAGTCATAAGTGGAATTTTTGTTAACAACTTTGTGTTATCGAGGTTTTTAGGTATATGCCCATTTCTAGGTGTTAGTAGAAAAACCGAAACTGCATTGGGGATGGGGCTTGCTGTTATTTTTGTTATGGGAGTTGCAAGTGTAATTACTTACGGATTAAATCTTTTGCTTGTGTTGGCGGATATAGAATATCTACAAACAATTGTCTTTATTCTTGTTATTGCTGCACTGATTCAGCTAATTGAAATTGTGATTAAGAGATTTGCACCTTCTTTATATACAGCACTGGGTGTGTATCTGCCTCTTATAACAACAAACTGTGCGGTTTTAGGTGTGGCAATTATGAATGTAACTGAACTGGCTAAACAAACAGTATTTTATGCTTTCATTAACGGTGTGGCCTCAGGTATGGGGTTTACGCTTGCAATGTTAATAATGGCAGGGATTAGAGAGAGAATGGAGTTTTCCGATATACCAGAAAGATTTAAAGGATTTCCAATAACACTAATTACCGCATCCATAATGGCAATGGCCTTCACTGCGTTTGCAGGGTTAAGTTTATAAATAAGGGAGGCAAGTGCAAATGTTTATCATTATTCCTGTATCAATTCTCACTGGGTTAGCGATATTTTTTGGTATTCTTATAGCTGTATTCAGCAAGAAGTTTGAAGTCCCAACTAATCAAATGGTTGAAGAGGTTTTAAGCAATTTATCTGGTGCAAATTGTGGTGCTTGTGGATATGCAGGGTGTGAAGATTTTGCTAATGCTTTAGTGGCGGGCGAAGCATCCTTAGCGCTTTGTAATGCAACGTCTAAAGAAGGTAAAACAAAAATAGGAGAACTATTGGGCACTGATGCGTCCATATTAGATACAACAGTTGTTTGTGCATGCAATGGTGGAAATCAGTGTGAAGATAAGTATGATTATCAAGGTTATGGTGATTGTAAGAGTGTTGAGCTGCTTGCTGGTGGAAGAAAAACGTGTCCTTCAGGTTGCATGGGGATGAGTACGTGTGTTGCAGGTTGTCCATCGCATGCGATTGAAATTATTCAAGGTGTTGCTGTTATAGACAATAATAAGTGCACCAATTGTGGTGTTTGTATTTTGCAGTGCCCTAAAAACCTAATGAAAAGAATTCCAACTGATAAATATTACTATGTTGCTTGCTCTACTCCATTAACAGGTAAAAATGTTAGAGTAAACTGCAAGGCCGGCTGTATAGGTTGTTCTATTTGTAGTAAAGTTTGTCCAGAAGGCGCAATTACTATGGTTAATAACTTACCTGTGATTGATTATTCTAAATGCACAAATTGTGGTATTTGTGCTAGTAAGTGTCCTTCTAAGTGTATACTAAAGCGTAACGAAAATTAACATGAAAAATAAAAAAATAACAAAATTACTTTTAAAAATTGCATTATCTGCAATTTTGATTTTTACGTTATCGATTTTAATGTCTTGTAAACCCGATAATGATAGTGAATCAATTCAATATTTTAAGAATTTCCAATCTACTCAACCATATTCACACATAACTCCTGTTTCTTGTAAGTTGGGTGAAGGCACAACAATTGATCGTTTTGATAATCGTACAGGAATATATATAACTAAAAAAGTTTTTTACGGGGAAGACACAAGATTTGGTTTTTGTGATGAAAATAAAGAGTTAGTGGAACCTAGATTTAGTGAAGTTTTAGATATTCAAGGTAATTATGCAACTGTAACGATGCCATTCACAACAGGTAATGATATTGAATACCGCATAGGAATAGTTAAGATACGAGGGGAAGGAAGTGGGCAGGTAGATCCAGAACATTATGGATTTTCGCAACAATACATTTCTTTAATACAACAATATACGTTTTTAGATGATAAATATATCGCGATTCTTGGAGGGATGGACGTTACTGACCTTACTGATAATGAAGAGGCAATCATTTATGATTACTCTAGCTCAAATGGGCTGTTGGAAGTTGCTAAAATTGAGGATATTAATAATTCTGCAAAATTTATATTTAACGAAGGGCATCTCATCATAACGATGCCAGGTCGTGCTAATATTTATTCCCTTGATTCTATCAATGATAGAGGATATTTAATTAAAAAAAGTTATTATATGCCATTTTCAGAATCAGAGTTTGATTTGAGACAGGTTGATATTGAGGCATATTATTTAGGTAATAACTGGTTCGTTTTTTCAGGAAGTTACGCCTCAAATACAGAATATGAGGGTTATGAAGTGGTGCAGAATGACTATCAAAATAAAGCATATTATTTAACAATTAGGAGTCAAAGATATAATGCTGTTTCTAGACAGTTTTATGATACCGAGCGGGTTGCGCTAGTGGCAAATAAATATACAAGTAATTACATTAAAGATATAGTGTCGCTTATTAACACATATGCAAGCTCAGAGTATATTAATACTGACACCCCAGACATGATGCAGAGAGTTTATACTACATCAGTGTTGCCTACAAGCGAAATAGTTAAAGATGGATATTCTATCGTATATACATATTTCCCATTGTATGATTCTGATGGCAACGCTACGTTTAGTATCACATTTCAGATTTATGACAAAGATGCTTCTAGGATAACTGTTAAGGATGTCGCACTTCCTGTTGTCTACGTAGATGGTTATGGAATACAGAATTTAGATCCTAATTTTAAATTACCTCCAAGAGATGTTGAATGTTATAAGTATGAAAATGGAGAAAGAGTCTGTATTAAAGGTCTTGATTCAAGTACTGGTTATGACCCATATTTAATACATTCAGGAATGATATTTGCTTTGAAAATAGACAAAAATCTTGACAACACATCTGCCATATTTAATACACAAGGCGTTCAAATAAGACCTTTTGAGTATGATGTAATTTCACCATATTTTGGCGAATATGCAATAGGTGGAAAAATTGAAAAACACCCAACGAAAGATTTGGAATTTTTTAAATATTATAGAATTGATAGATCCGGCAATGAACAAGCGATTAATGAGTTCGTTTACTCCCTACATTATGGAATGTATATAGTGAAAGAAGGAGATAAATACAAACTATACAACAACAAAGGCGAGATGTTACTTGATCGGCGTGACTATATTTTTGTAGCAGATGATTTTTTTGTCGATGGAAAGTTCGTTAAATCGACAGTCATTGTTAATGAGAACGGTAAAAGCACTATTTATAAACTATCATAGAGTGTTATGTATTTTTGCATAAAGTAATATATAATATTGATTATATTTAGTGCAATGTATATCGTGCATTAACGATGATTGTGTATAAAAAGATTGCGACTGTAATTGGCGGAATAGGACAAATTGATGAAGCGGTAAAACTTTACAGCAGGAAGAAGTTACTGCATTTCTGTTGAAACAGTACATTAGTGCATTAACCGACAATTATATATAAAAAGGGAGACTATAATTGCTGGAATAGAAAAAGAAGCTGTTGTCAATACTGTTGAAACAGTATGTTAGTGTATTAACTGACAGGGATATATGAAAAAGATGGAGACTATAATTGGCGGAATAGAAAAAGTTGATGAAGCAGTAAGACTTTTGCAAAACGGAGAAGTTGTTGTTATTCCTACTGAAACTGTTTATGGATTAGCTGCGAACGCGCTTAACGAAAATGCTGTCAAAAAGATTTTTGAAGCAAAGGGAAGACCTCAAGATAATCCGTTAATTGTACATATTGAAGATGCTAGTAAAGCTAAAATGGTGGCTATAGATATTCCAGAAGTAGCATATATGCTATGGGAAAAGTTTTCTCCAGGACCATTGACCATTGTGTTAAAAAAACATCCGTTTGTTCCATATATTACAACTGCAGGTCTCGAAACGGTTGGAATAAGGATTCCAAATAATGGCATTACGTTAGAGACAATTAGAAGATCTCATCTGCCGTTAGCTGCTCCTTCCGCTAATATTAGCGGTAGGGTCAGTCCAACTGAAGCGCGTTTTGTTTATGATGATATGAAAGGTAAAATCCCATTAATACTAGATGGAGGCCCTTGCAATGTTGGGATAGAAAGTACTGTGCTAGACTTAACTCGCGAAATACCGACGATACTTAGACCTGGAGCCATAACGGAAGAAATGCTATCGGAGTGTTTAGGTAAAGTTGTAAATCATAAAGGTAAGGTGGTGAAGGCGGCATCGCCTGGTATGAAATATGCACACTATAAACCGGTGTGCGATTGTTTTATGGCGAAGACACCAGACGAGGCAATAGAAATCTATGACAATTATAAGTCTGCTCTAATAATTGCAAGACAAAGTTTTTTAAACGCTTGTGGGGATAGAAGAACAGTTCATTTAGGAGAAACTCCTGAAGAATGTATGAGAAATTATTTTAAGTTACTTCGAGAAAACGAAAGTGCAAGTGATGCTATAATAATTGAGAGCTTCGAAGGTGAAGCAAAATATTTTGGTCTTCAGAATAGGATTGCAAAAGCCACAGAGAAGCCTAATAAAATATAATGGAGGGATGATACATATGAAAATTGCATTGGGTTGTGATCATGGCGGAATTGTCTTAAAAGAAGCAGTCATAAATGCTATAACAGATTTAGGATATGAATATATAGACTGTGGAACTATGACTTCTGATTCGGTTGATTATCCAGATTTTGCTACAAAAGTAGCAAAGATGGTGCAAGATAAAAAGGCAGATAAAGGTGTACTAATGTGTGGAACGGGTATTGGGATATCTATAGCTGCAAATAAATATAAAGGGATTAGATGTGCGCATATCACCGATGTTTTTCAAGCCGAAATGTGTGCTGAACACAACAATGCCAATATCATTGCGCTTGGAGGACGAGTATCCTCTCCTGAAGAAGCATATCTATTTGTTCAAAAATATTTATCGACACAATTTGCTGGAGGAAGACACCAGCTTAGATTGGATAAAATTACAAATATAGAAAATTCTCAATTTAAATAATTCTGAACAGGCTTGCTAGGTAAGTATTTTAGTATGATAGATGCTTTAGAATGTTAACTAAAGATCAAAAGTAGTTGTATGATGGGTGAAAGGATTAAAACATCAAAATTGTTAATTATCTTTTTTATGATGCTGCTGATGATTGTATCATCTGGCTGTCTATATGGGTGTAAAAAAGTAGAACATATTGATAATTCCACAGAAGATAATAAAACATCATCGGAAGAATTTAATGATTCTAGCGATACTGCCATAGAGGATTTAGAAGAGCCTATTCCTACTAATTCTAGTCTTAGTTATACACTAGATGTTGGTTTGAACGGATATATTGTTACGGGTATTGGCAATAGTCAAGAAAAAGAAATTAAGATAGAAAATAATTACGCTGATAAACCTGTGATAGCAATTGGGGCGAATGCATTTAAGAACAACTCCAGAATTTTGTCTGTATATATCCCATCAAATGTTACAAAAATAAGCGATTATGCTTTTTTAGGATGTACAAAAATTAACCATGTTGAGTTTCAAGAAGGGAGTGAACTTAAAGAAATAGGGGATAAAGCATTCGCAAGATGCGAGAACTTAGAAGATATTGTATTACCTAATAAAGTAGAAACTATAGGTAAAGAAGTTTTTTGTGGTTGTGCATCATTATCAAGTATATACGCGCCAGATAGTATAAATGTTGTGAAAGAAGATATTCTTTGTGATACTTTATGGTGGGAAAAAGCAAGTGCTGGAATAGTATACTTAAATAAGATAGCATATGGTTATAAACACGGAGATGATTTAGATGGTTGTCTATTTATAAAAGAAGGAATTAAAATCATCCCAGACAAGGCCTTTTCAAATACTAAAGAGATAATTGAAATTAATTTACCAAAGGATATTACATACATTGGTACTGCAGCATTTTCAAACTGTAATCAATTAAGCTCAATCAAAATTCATGAAAATAATACGGCTTATCAAGCTGTTGATAACTGCTTAATTATGAGAGAAACCCAGAGATTAATTCTAGGCTGTAAAAATTCCATAATCCCAGATAATATTTTAGAGTTGGGTGATTATTGTTTTTATGGGGCTATTGAGCTTGCGGATATTGAATTAAAAGACAGTATAAGGCTAATAGGAAAAGGGGCGTTTAAAAATTGCAGTTCATTTACCCCAGCAGTTTTAACGTTGCCTAAAAATTTGCAAGAAATATCCCAGGATGCTTTTAAGGGGTGTGCTAAATTAAATTCAGTCGTAATTGATGAAAATGTTATAAATATTTGTCCAGGTGCGTTTGATGATTGCACTTCGTTAAGAGTGGCAGTTATAAAGAGTCCGTATGTTTTAGCAAAGATTGCTAGACTAATCGACCAGGGGGGACTTATATTTAATGCGGATATAATATATTTAGATACAGATTTGAGCGTTTCTAATTATATCGATGCAAACTATGCCAAACAGGTTGAGTCTGACAAGCCTGGTTACTATAAATACACTAAAATAATACCATACTAAAAAAGGCATTTTATTCCTGAAAGATATTAAATCAAATAATAAGATAGAAATGCACTATAAGTAATGACTGTTTTGGGAAATAAGGATAAAAACTGGTATAGTGTTAAAGAGGATAATAATGAAGAATAATGATAAAGAGTTACAAACATTTCGAACAAAGCCATATTTAACAAATTATATATGGGGGGGAGAGAAGTTGAAAAATGAATGGGGAAAACAATCCGCAGATGATTTCATTGCTGAGTCGTGGGAACTTTCATTTTATGATGGTAAAGAAAGTCTAGTTGATACCGGCAAATATAAGGGTAGAAAAATTTCAGATTTATTATACGAAGTGCCACAAGTGTTTGGATCTAAGATTAAACAATATAATTTTTTTCCTATACTGATTAAACTAATAAACTCAGAAAAGCCTCTATCAGTTCAAGTTCATCCTGATGATAATTATGCTCTAAAAAACGAAGGAGAACTTGGAAAAAAGGAGATATGGTATGTGGTAGAAGCAGAGAAAGATGCCTACATATATCTTGGACTTAAAATGAGTATAACCCAAGATGACTTAAAGGAGTTTTTACTTAGAGGGGATATTTTAAATTATCTAAACAAGATAAATGTAAAAAAGGGCGATTTTTTCGTTGTAGATCCCGGGACAATACATGCATTGGGTCCTGGCCTAGTAGTCCTAGAGGTGCAAGAAAATAGTAACTTAACATATAGACTATATGACTATAACAGGAAAGATAGTGCCGGAAATAGTAGAGAATTACACATTGAAAAGGCCATAGAAGTTTCCAACCTAGAAAAGCTTGTGATGGAAAATGTAAATATTAGCAACTTTAACTATGATATGGGTGAAAGTTTTAATCCTCTTGTTAAAAATGAATATTTTAATGTATACAAATTAGATAAAATAAAAGAAGTTTGCATATATAACAAAGAATCCTTTGTTTCTTTGACGGTTTTAGAAGGGAAAGGTGAACTATCCTCTGGTTTGTCGATTAAAAAGGGCGATACTGTAGTAGTTCCAGCTGGATTTAGCGATACTCTTTGTAGTGATAACTTGATAAGTGTGATAGCGGTTACATTAGGAGAGGGCGCCTAAACCATCGGCTCGTTATGCTTGAATGATTCAAGCCGATAAAATGATATTGTATGTAAAATAGTGTATTATATATTGTATATATTATTACACAGTCAATGAGTTATATGACTGCATAAACAGTAAAGGGCTAACTATAAATAGTCGAACAAAAATAGATTATAAAAAATAGTGTTGTTAACCATTTATACTTGGTTAAAATCCAGCAACACTCTTATACGAGGGAGAAGATATGTATTACTTAGGAATTGATGTAGGCGGCATGAGCATTAAAGGGGCATTAATAGACGAAAAAGGTGTTATCTATTACAGAGATAATATAAAAACCGAAGCTGCAAAAGACTCGATAGAGATATTGGAAGACATTAAAAATTTATGCATAAATCTAATTCAAGGAGGGGGAATCAATACCGAAGAGATAGCTGGAATAGGTATTGGTATTCCTGGGTCCATTGACGCTGAAAAAGGCGTAATCGTATACTCAAATAATATAAATTTTGAAAATATTAAGATAGTAAATTATTTAAGACAAACATTTGATTGTCCTATTAAAATTGGAAATGATGCCAATGTAGCAGCCCTTGGGGAAATGAAATTTGGTTCTGGAAAGGGGGCAAAAAATTTAATACTTGTGACTCTGGGAACAGGAGTAGGAACAGGAATTATAGTGGAATCTAAGATATTATTAGGGAAATTTGGTGCTGGAGGTGAAGGCGGGCATATGACCTTGATATATAATGGACTGCCGTGCACTTGTGGTAAGAAAGGTTGTTGGGAATGTTATGCCTCTGCAACAGCACTAATCCGCATAACTGAAGAATATGCGGCTAAATATCCAGATAGCGAAGTGGCAAAAAACATAAAGCATGATGGTAAAGCATCGGGTAAAACAGCTTTTTTAGCTGCTAGAAAAGGAGACAAAACAGGTGCTAAAATTGTTAGTAAATATGTTAAATATGTTTCAGAAGGATTGATTTCGTTAGTTAATATTTTCAGGCCCGATTGTATACTGATTGGTGGCGGTGTCTCTAATGAGGGAGAATATTTGATGAAAAAAATAGAGAGACGAGTTAGCCGATACAGTTACGGAGGTGATCGAAATTATAAAGTCCCCGTAAGAAAAGCTGAATTACAAAATGATGCAGGGATACTAGGCGCTGCAGCATTATGCATGGATAGTTAAAGTATGAAAATATTGGAAAATAAAGAAGTGTATGATGATACAATAAAACATATATTAGAGCATGTTGAAAAGCCTGCAAGGTACGTTGGTGGTGAGTTTGGCATTCCAAAGTTTGATAAAAAGAATCCCTTAAAGACTTGTTTAGTGTTCCCTGATATATATGAAATCGGGATGAGTAATTTAGGGATAAAAATACTATACGAAGTGTTAAACAACAAAGATGATGTAATTTGTGAGCGATGCTTTGCTCCTTGGCTAGATATGGGTGCAGAGTTAAAGAAACATAGTATTGAGTTGTTTTCTTTAGAAACTAAGACTCCGCTTAAAGAGTTTGATTTTCTTGGATTTAGTTTACAGTATGAATTGATTTATACGAATATTCTGTATATGTTGGAACTGTCTAAAATTCCTTTTTTAGCAACTGAGAGAGGGGACGAATATCCAGTTCTAATAGCTGGAGGTCCGTGTTCTGTAAACCCCGAACCGTATGCGGATTTTTTTGATATCATTAGTTTAGGTGAAGGAGAAGACACTATATCCCAGATAGCTGATGTATGTATAGTGAATAGGGGAAATAAGAAAGCCATTATTGAAGAGTGCTCAAAAATCCCAGGCGTATATGTACCGAGTATTCATTTAGAGAGAATGAAGGGTAAAAAACTGGTCGTTAAACCTGTCGTAAAAGATCTTGATATCGCACCTTATCCTCTTTCTCCTATTGTCCCGAATTTATCGGTTATTCACGATAGACCTGTTTTAGAATTGTATAGAGGATGCTTTTCAAATTGTAGATTTTGTCAAGCTAGTTTTTTCTATCGTCCAGTCAGAATTAAAAAACCTGAAACTTTGTTAAAACAAGCAGAAGCACTGATTAAAAATACTGGTTGCGAAGAGCTGAGTCTATCGAGTTTATCTACTGGCGATTATCCTTTTTTAGAGCCTTTTTTGAAGGAGCTAATAGTTCTAGCCGAAAACAATAAGATACAATTACAAGTTCCAAGTCTTAGATTGGATAGTTTGTCGCAAGAATTAATATCCCATACCCGGAAAACGAGCAGTTTAACATTTGCTCCAGAAGCTGGGACGCAAAGATTAAGAAATGTTATAAACAAAAATATTACAGATGAAGACATCGAGAATACAATGAAAATAGCATTTAATATGGGATATCGTAGTGTAAAACTATATTTTATGATTGGGCTACCCACCGAAACGGATGAAGACTTATTAGGTATAGTTGAAATTATTAAAAGAGTTAAAAATCTTTATTTTGAATTTACCAAAAGGAGGGATATTAACATACATGTATCAACTGCCGTCTTTGTGCCCAAACCGCTTACGCCATTTCAGTGGGCAGGCCAGATATCTATGCGCGAAATGAAAAGGAGGGGTCAGTTTTTACGTGAAGAAATTAAAAATATAAAAGGTGTTAAATTCAACTGGAGCGACGAACGATCATCTTTTTTAGAGGCTGTTTTTGCACGGGGTGACAAAAACCTTTCGAAAGTTATTATTAAAGCATATGAGAATGGTGCTAAATTTGATAGTTGGACAGATCAAATGAATTTTGAAGCATGGGAAAAGTCTTTTAAACAGTGCGACATAAACCCTATGAATTATACTAAAGAAATAGGATACCAGGAATTATTACCTTGGGAATTTATAGATTTTGGGGTATCAGACAATTATTTAAAATCGGAATATGAAAAGTCAAAACTTGGCATTACAACAGAAGGCTGTAAAAGGAAATGTTCTGGTTGTGGCGCCAACAAACTAGCAAAATGTTCAGTTGAAAATAACTAAACTATCTGAATGTTATGCTGTAGTTTAGGACATAATAGGGGATAAAAGAAGAATAAAGAACTATGATAACTATAAAACATACTAAAGATTCAACAGCTAAATATGTGTCGCATCTAGACATGCAGAGATTGCTAATGCGGGCCATTAAAAGAGCAGGTTTTATTCCTAAATATTCTATGGGTCACAATCCTCATCCAATCCTTAAGATGTCTCCTCCTATTCCGCTAGGCGTCGCGTCAGAAGCGGAGTATTTTTCTGTTGCAATTGAGCATGAAAATGCGGCAGGGTTTATGGATAGTTTAAACTTATTTTTACCTACCGGTGTACAATGCATTAATTCTTGGAAAACGGAAAGAATGCCTAGAATTACTAGATATGCAACAGCTACAACATACGTTGTTGAAAGTATATATTCATCAGATGGAGATATAATTGCAGAATTCTTGCAAGAACCACGTAAATATTCTTTTAAAGACAATATTGTAAACAACAGTTTCATAAGAGAGTTGGGAAAGTCGTCGTTGATTTGTACATTACCTACGGGGCATCAAAATGTAAGGATTGATAAATTTATTGAGTCTATGAATGCTATTCTTAATACAAAGTTGAGTATAAGTAATGCAAAAAAATTAAGCCTATTACTTTCTGTTGAGAAAATTATAGATACAGATGTATACCTATCGGAAATGCAGAACGGTGATAGGTATAATTAAGTTCAAATGTATCAACCTAATGGCAGACAATAGCCATAACGTTATCTCACTTACTAGAATTACTAGTTATTAATAACTTTTATCATAGATTATACTAATACAACTTAATTTTTTCTTGCCAAAATGTTGTTTATTATGCTAATGTATAAAAGCCGCACAAAAAGGGCAATTTAAGCGTGCCAATAAGGCACCGCCTTGATGGCGAGTCTCTATAGGAGGTAAAAAAATGTATGCAATCATAGAAACAGGCGGAAAACAATACAAGGTTCAAGAAGGCGATATAATAAAGGTTGAACTTCTAGATGCAGCTATTGGAGACATGGTTAAGTTACCCGTATTGTTTGTCAACGACTCTGGTGCATTGCTAGTTGGAAATGAAACATCTAACTCTTTTGCGGAAGCTGAAGTTATGTTCCATGGTAAAGGTAAAAAAATAGATATTTTTACATATAAAGCCAAGAAAAATGTTCGCAAAAGAAAGGGACATCGACAACCATACACCGAGGTTAAAATAACGAAGATTTCAAAATAGTAATGATATTAGTTAAAATATCAGAAGAAGGGAAAAATACATTTGTCATAGTTTCAGGTCATTCTGGGGTAGCAACTAAAGGTAAAGACATATTGTGCGCTGCTGTATCAGCACTAGCTCAGGGCGCGGTAATAGGTTTACAAAATGTATTGAAAAAAAAGACAATAATAAAAAAAAGTGATGGGTATTTGTACTTTGAAGTGGCTAAAAATGCAGAAACAGACATTCTTATCGAGACTTTCAAAGAAGCTATAAAAGATTTAGCAAGACAATATCCTAAACATCTCAAGATGGAGGAATAAGTATGTTTACTATAGATATTCAATTGTTTGCTTCAAAAAAGGGAGGCGGAAGCTCTAAAAACGGTAGAGATAGCAATGCCCAAAGGTTGGGTGCAAAAAGAGCTGATGGTCAGGTTGTCACAGCTGGCTCGATTCTTGTTCGTCAAAGAGGTACAAAAATACATCCTGGCAACAATGTCGGTCGTGGAAAGGATGATACATTATTTGCATTAATTGAAGGTACGGTTAGATTTGAGCGCGCTGGTAAGAAAAGAACACAAGTAAGTGTTTATGCTTAATATTTTGCTGATAATTTAGGCAAATGGAGTTTGTTTGCGACTCGGAAGAAATAAGAATACAAAAATCAGAAGATTTTAACGCTAAGCAAATTCTTGAAAGTGGGCAAATTTTTAGATATACGGTTGAAAAAGATAAATTTAATATATATTCAACAAATAAAACCTGCCGCTTGATTTGTGAAAAACACCGTGATATAATATGCACAAATAATCTTAAGGAGTTTGTGCATTTTTTTGACCTAAACCGCGATTATGGGGAAATCAAACAAGCATTGATGGGATACCCAAATATGAAAAACATAATTTCGCATGGGGCAGGTATAAGGATCTTAAATCAAGATCCGATTGAAATGATAATTTCATTTATTATTTCTGCAAATAATAACATTCCACGGATTCAAAAGATAATTGAAAGATTATGCTATGAATGTGGTGAGCGGATAGATGATTATTATGCATTTCCTGAAATTAATGTATTAAGTTCTAAAGGAGAATTATTCTATAGAAATATAGGAGCGGGATATCGCGCCAAGTATTTAGTAAAGACGGTTGATGCATTAGCAAATGGTTTCTCTCTAGATTTAGCAGGTATGAATGTTGTTACCGCAAGAAAACACTTAATGAACCTTATGGGAGTAGGCAGAAAGGTTGCTGATTGTATAATGCTTTTTGCTTATCATAGAACTGAAGTGTTTCCAACAGATACTTGGATAGAGAAGTATTATGATAATTTGTTTGGAGCTAGTGACATTAGTGTTGTCAAAAAAGCAGACATTTTATCTGAATACTATGGTAAATTAAGTGGATATGCCCAACAGTATATATTTTATTATATGCGAAGTGGACACACAGTAATAAATGAAAGATAAAATAATGTTTGGAGGATTTTAAATAATGAGTAGTAAGCCAAAGATGATTGTGTTAGCAGACATTGCAGCACTGAAAATCTCTTGTGAGGGATTTCAAGAGTTAGTCCGTAATTTAGAAACAAAGTTTAATGTAGTCTCGTGTAAGTTTTACGGTTATGTAGCGAAAAGAAATAGAGATTATAACGAATATATCGCTGCCAATGGGTTTGAAACATCTCTCCCAAGTGCTAGCCGCAGACGTAATAAGCTAGATAGCAGACAAGTTATTGACAGTGCAGATATTGCTGCGGTTGGCAAGATTGATGCAGTTGGAATTATCTCTGGAGATGGAGATATTTTACCTGTTGTAAATATGTTCGAAAGCAGAGGGATTGATACATATGACATTAACCTAGTTCAAGGTAAGTATACGTATGCCTATACAGGATTTATAGCTGTACCTGAGTCTGCATTGAGAAAAGGATATGCAGCACCACCTACACGTAGACCTGCTAGTGATAAGCCTAAAAAAGCACCTAAACCAGTTCAGCAACCCGCACCAAAGAAAGATAACCCATATCTTGCACAATCACGTGCTGTCTTAGATGCCAACGAAGTGCTGAAAAAGTATAGCAGATAGTTTTATTTAATTGTAGATAATAAGAAAAGACGTGTTATTATAGGCATTTACTGCTTTGATAGTTTTGTCGTACAAAATATATTATTTAAAATAGCAGTTGTTTGCTAAATAGATTATATTGAAGGATGTAAGTTATAGCGACTTATATCCTTTTTTTCTGTAATATATTTGCTTTAATAATTTAAAATGGTAGCCATAGATACAAAAACTATTTAGTTTGCATTATAAAAATTGGTATTTTTATCATTCTTATTGCCTGCATTTATTAGAGTTGAGTTTTTGTCTTCACTGGTGTTATAATCAGTTAACGATTTTCTTATTGAAATTTGAGAGAAGTGTAAGTATAACTAAAATGTTACTACTTTTTCGAGGAGAAGCGATGTCAAAAATATATGTTGATAAAGAAATATGCAAAGGTTGTGCTGTTTGTGTTTCTTTCTGTCCATTAAAATTAATTAAAATGTCGGATAGTGTTGTTAATTCATCTGGATATGCTGTAGCTGAAATGCAAAGTGATAAATGTACCGCTTGTGCAATCTGCGCAATGATGTGTCCAGATTCAGCCATAACCGTAGTAAAAGAGGATAGAAAATGAAAGTATTAATGAAAGGAAATGAAGCGATAGCGGAAGCCGCTGTTAGAGCAGGGTGTCGAGCGTTTTTTGGTTACCCAATTACCCCACAAAATGAAGTTCCAGAATATTTTAGCCGTAGAATGCCAGAGGTTAATGGTGTTTTTATACAAGCAGAAAGTGAGGTTTCTGCAATTAATATGGTTTACGGCGCTGCAGGTTCAGGAGTGCGAGCTATGACTTCTAGTTCTAGTCCTGGGATTAGCTTAAAACAAGAAGGAATAAGTTATATTTGTGCTGCAGAATTACCTTGCGTGATTGTTAATATGGTTAGGGGTGGTCCAGGATTAGGCGGTATACTTCCTGCTCAATCTGACTATTTTCAAGCTGTAAAAGGCGGAGGACATGGCGACTATAAAATGCTGGTATATGGGCCAAGTACTGTCCAAGAAGCAGTTAATATTATGTACAAAGCTTTTGATAAGGCAGATCAATATCGAATACCCGTAATGCTGTTGGGAGATGGTGTGTTAGGACAAATAATGGAGGCTATTGAGTTACCTGCAATGGTTGATATTCAAACCATACCCAAAAAGGAATGGGCGACTGACGGAACTGGTGTGGGAGAGTCTAGAAGGGTAATTAACACACTAAAAATTAAACCTGAAGCGCTCGAGGATTTGAATAATAGGTTGGCAGATAAATACAAGACATTATCAAAAAATGAAACCAGATATGAAGAATATCGTACAGATGATGCTGAGATAGTATTTGTCGCATATGGTACAGTCGCTAGAATCAGCAAGAGTGCGATTGATACACTTAGGGAAAAAGGCATAAAAGCTGGATTGTTTAGACCTATAACCTTATATCCCTTTCCTTCGGTACAAATCCTATCGTTAAGCAAACAAGACAGTGTAAAGAAGTTTTTGGCGATAGAGTTGTCAATGGGACAGATGGTAGAGGATGTTAGACTGGCAGTAAATGGTAATAAGCCTGTAGATTTCTTTGGTAAAGTCGGAGGTATTGTGATTACTCCTGATGACATTGTTAATTACGTAATTAAGGAGAGATGAATATGGCAGTTGTATATAAAAAATCAAAAATGTTAACAAATGTTCCTTTGAGTTATTGTCCAGGTTGTGCACACGGTATAGTACATAAACTAGTCGCAGAAACGCTAGAAGAAATAAATGCAGAAGGGAGAGTCATAGGGATAGCACCGGTAGGCTGTGCTGTATTTGCGTACGATTTTTTTAACTGTGATATGCAACAAGTAGCTCATGGTAGAGCGCCCGCTTGTGCTACTGCAATTAAAAGATGTCATCCAGACAAGATTGTCTTTGCGTACCAAGGCGATGGAGATATTGCAAGTATTGGCACCGCTGAAATTATTCACGCTGCCGCAAGAGGAGAAAATTTTACCGTCATATTTATAAATAATGCAATATATGGAATGACTGGTGGGCAAATGGCTCCTACAACTCTAGTGGGCCAAAAGACTACTACGTCTCCATTTGGGAGAGGTAAACTTCAAGGCAATCCAATCAAGTTAACAGAAATGCTAGCAACATTAGATGGGCCATCCTACTTAGCCAGAGTCGCAGTGTCGGATCCAGCCAATGTAATGAAAGCCAAAAAAGCGATTAAGAAAGCTTTTGAAAAGCAAGTTAATGGTAAAGGGTTTTCTATGGTAGAAGTGTTGTCAACATGTCCAACAAACTGGCATATGACACCTGTACAATCCCTTGACTTTGTAAAAAATGAAATGACTAAGGTATATCCTTTAGGTGTTTATAAAGATTGTTAGGAGCTAACTATACAATAGTCAAGCACAAAATGAAATATATAAAGTGATGTTGCTAACCGTTTGTTTTGGTTAAATTCAAACAGCATCACTATATGAGACTTAATATGGATAAGAGTATTATTATAGCGGGATTTGGCGGACAAGGTGTTTTGAGTTTAGGGCAAATTATTGCCTATGGTGCCATTCATTCGAAGAAAGAGGTAAGTTGGTTACCCAGTTATGGGCCAGAGATGCGTGGCGGAACTAGTAATTGTAGCGTTGTAATTAGTGAAAAGCCAATTGCAAGTCCTGTGATATCTAGTCCTGATTGTTTAATAGCAATGAATACCCCGAGCTTATATAAATTTCTAGATTCAGTCAAAAAAGGGGGATTATTACTTGTTAATCAATCCATAATTTCTGATACGGTGGGACGAGATGATGTGGATATAATATATGTAGATACAGCAAGTATTGCAGAACAAGCAGGGAACTTAAAGACCGCAAATATTGTTATGTTAGGTGTGCTTGTTGGAAAAACCGATATTTTTTCTAAAGAGACAATAGAGAAAGTTATAAGTGAAGTATTTGCATCTAAACCAAAAGTCATTCCATGTAACATAGCTGCTTTTAATAGAGGTTATGAAATAGGAAAGAATAATCGTTAAGTTTATCTTTTCTTCAAGCGTTATTGATAGGTTATCTTTGTATGTTATTTATGAAAAAGGTTCAGCTGAACCTTTCTTTCATTAGTGGTATTTACAACATAGTGTATCAATATCGTTTGTCAGTTGCCACATAGTAAGGTCAACTGTAGATAGGTCCGAATGTTACTGGTGTATATTAGTGTTTATTACCACTATTTCATATCTTGAATATTAAATGTCTAAATGGTAATATTAAATGCAAGGAAATAGTTCAGGAGAATGTTATGAGAAAGGCAGGAGTATTATTACCTATCAGTGCTCAAGTAAGTGAATTTGGCATAGGTGATATGGGTATGAACTCTAAAATGTTTATAGATTTTATTGCTCAGATGGGTTTTAAAATATGGCAAGTGTTGCCCATAAATATAGTAGGGGCTGGTAATTCACCGTATAGTGGGTTGTCATCATTTGCTGGAAACCCTTTACTAATTGATCTTATGGACTTAAAAGAGGTTTTGAGTGCAGATGAAATACGCAGTGCAGAGATAGACTCACCATATCGTGTAGATTATGGACGCGTTAGGGAAAATAAAACAAGGCTATTAAATTTAGCATATACTCGACTTGATGACGAGTATAAAAGGTCTGTTTTAGATTTTGTCGAAGCTAATAAATCTTGGTTAATAGATTATGCTACCTTTATGGTCATAAGGGAAGTCGCTGGAAAGAGTTGGTATGACTGGGACGACGATTTAAAGTTTAGAGAATCGCAGGCAATAAAAAAAATACAGTATGAGTATGCTGATAAGCTGGGATTTTATTATTTTGAGCAGTATATGTTTTATAAGCAATGGTTTGACCTAAAGTCATATGCCAATAGCATTGGTGTTGAGATAATGGGAGATATCCCCATATATGTTTCTTATGATTCCGCTGATGTTTGGGCAAACCCAAAAGAATTTCAGCTAGATGCTGATTTGAAGCCAACTGCCTTGGCTGGTGTGCCTCCCGATTATTTTGCTCAAGAAGGACAGTTTTGGGGTAACCCGATATATAATTATGACAAAATGTCGCATAATAATTTTTCTTGGCTAGTTGATAGGATTACTAAAACTGCTGCACTATATGATTATCTTAGATTAGACCATTTTAGAGGATTATGTGAATATTGGTCTATCCCGAATACGGCAAGTTCTGCAAAAGAAGGTGAATGGAAAAAAGGACCTGGTCTTAAGCTTTGGAACGCCATAAATAAAAAGAATCCAGAGATTAAATTAGTAGCAGAAGATTTGGGTATAATTGATGAAAAAGTAATAGAATTTAGAGAACAGGTAGGAATACCTTCAATGAATGTATTCCATTTTGCATTTGATGGTGATATAAATAATTCACATCTAATTCATAATCTTGAAAAGCATAAGGTCGTGTATAGTGCAACTCATGATAATGATACTACACTTGGTTGGTTATATTCGTTAGACTATAATACGCGTGAGAAGGCTCTGGAATATGTCAATTTTAGAGGGGCAAACTGGGGGGCAGGCGGACGTGATGGTGAAGGGGTGAAGGCAATACTTAGGTCAATAATTGCATCGGTGGCTGAAATTGTTATTTTCCCTTTCCAAGATTTATGTGCATATGGTTCTGATACGAGAACCAATATCCCTGGAATTCCTGAAGGGAATTGGGAGTATCGATGTACATTATCTGCTTTTGATGATATAGATACTCATTTTTATCATTCTATGCTTAGACTATATGGCAGAGCATAGAATCAAAGCAAAAAGTTTGAAAAAGCTTCAATGTGTTTACTGGGGCGTTTGCATTATTATGCCTCTAATGAGAGAGACTTTTGTTGTAGTTAGTTGCCATCTCAACTTTAGTGTAGTAAACTGATTCTGTATATAACACATATAGATATGAAGGATTAAAAATGCGAAATTTTATTAAATTAATACTCTTAATTTTATTTGTTATCGTTATTGTTATGACAGCTTTTGCTTGTACTCCTAAAAAGACTATTGAAGAAGTGCTTGAGGTAACAATAAACAATGTTGAGTTAGATTTATCTTTAGGGTTAGAAGATTATGCATTAACAATTGAATGGTTTGATCAAACTGGAGCAGTGACTCAGTTTAATAAAAATAAACCTACAGTTGTGATATTCAATGGTTTTTCTGAGTATGATAGGCGCGAAACGATGACCCTTCTTGCTGACATTTATAGCACAGACATAGTCAAGTCATCAATTAAAGGCAAATTGAACCTTAACTTGTCATATTATTGGAATAAGTTGATGAATGGATGTAATATAGGGGTTTTTCATTATGAAAATTTTGCTGATGAAGAAAAATTATCTCGTATCAACTCAAAAATATACGACAATAGTTTAAGTACATACAAGGATAAAAATGGTGAGATAAAGAGTGCTAACTTTAGTTTAACAGAAGCTTTTTATTATGTTTGGAAAAAAACTATTGTGGATAATAACTTACTCTCAAATGATACCTATCCTACACATTTACAAGAGATTCGTTTTATTGGAAATTCAGTAGGTGCTAATCTTGCAATTTCCTGTTCGGATTATTTATATGCTGCGTATGAACAAAACATAATACCTGCAACATACGTTCCTAATAGAGTTACATTAGTAAATCCTTGGTTTTCGAATGATAAAGATGAGGAGACGAAAGTGACCTTTAGAAAAAATGCAGGCTTAGAGTCTGCTCTTGCATACAATGCAAAAAGGATTAAAGAATTAGCGAATAAAGGTGTTGTTTTTGAGTTAATAGAGAATGACTTAGATTATTTTAATAGTTACGATAATATTTATGATGGCTATATGGCTATTGAACATAACGGAAGTATAATTTATTCAAAAGGAGCGGGACTAGATACTGACTTGTATGAAGAAATAAAAAAGCAAGTAGCTTATTTAACTCTAAAGGAAACTTTTAGTACTAAGTATACACCAGAATATGCAAAATATGATAGAGCTACCCTCGATTGGTATCTTTATACTGCGGGAGGCAGCGATGTTGATATAAGTGATCGCGGAGAGGGATTAGTGCCTGTTTATGACAGCCGCGGACATGCTTCGGTGCTCACAGGTGGTAATTTTTCATTGAAGTATGGAATTAGCGCCTGGACATCAACGGTGTATACTAGGGCTATGAGAGGTGTTGAGTACAAAATGCAGACTATAAATGGTAATAATTACACAGATTATACTATGACTAGTTTTCAGGCTGAGGCAAATCAGGTGTCCAACCTAAATATGGAAAATGGTTTTTTTGTATGCGGATATATATATAATTCAAAAGACTCTTCTATTTTTGTAAATCTTAGACCAGACGCACAAATAGCTGGTTATAATTTTGCAATAGTTGCAACCCCCGAAGGCGGTGGTGATGCACAAGTATTTAATATCACCACAGAATCCGATGGATTCTATAAATGTTTATTGAACGAACGATTATATGGCTGTACAATTAATATTAATTTGGGCGTACCATCTGAAAAATATAGGTTTTTACCGAAAGATGAGTTGGCAACTGGGAATGCGTGGCAGGTATGTAATAAGAATTCTATAGGTAGAGATGGGGTTTCTAGGACTATGTCAGGCACCGCAGAGAGTAATTTCTATGTTGAAATTCGCAATGCTGGGTTTGTAAAAGAAGATTAATGTTAATTGTCAATTCTCATGTAAATTGCAAAGATTAAGCCATTAATATGATTTATCGTTAAGTCTCATGTTAATTGCAAAATATGATTTATTTATAGCTTATTTTGTTTGTATATTGAATTGGGTGATTCTTGGTGATATAATAAAGATGGTCTAGGAGACGTTGGGTTAAGTATATTAAACCCCAACTATCACATAGGGCATACGAAGGTCCTTCGCAGGTAGTTATGTCAAGCCTCCCAGGGTAACCTGCAGCTAGGGGAAGACAGAGTGTTTGCGATAGTTAGCCCACCTGCCAACAGCGGGTTGTGAACATCTTAATTTAACGTTGTCTTAGCGGAAGATGCACAAATCGTGCATCTTCTTTTTTGCTTTTAAAGTGTCTGTCAGCTGTTTCTATTATTTCATTACAATATTTATGGTTTGTAATAATAAGTTATGTTGCTTTAGATGATAAAGGTTAAAGATGCGAGCGAATATGCACATATGTGCGCTTAATTAATTGAAATATTTAATATAATAATGTAAACTAGCATTAAGCAATTTATTAAGCTAATGTCACAGGAGGTAATATATGCATTACACAAAAGAAGTGGAAAACATGACATGTGTCGCACAAGGATGCAAGCATGGCTCATCTCCAATTCCAGTTGAAGGAAGATGGGTTAAGGCTAAAGAAATTAAGGATATAAGTGGATTTACTCACGGTATAGGTTGGTGTGCTCCTCAACAAGGTGCCTGTAAACTTACATTAAATATCAAAGAAGGTATCATACAAGAAGCTCTAGTAGAAACATTAGGTTGTTCAGGCATGACGCATTCTGCAGCTATGGCTGCCGAAATTTTAGTAGGGAAAACAATATTGGAAGCATTAAATACAGATCTTGTTTGCGATGCAATTAATACTGCAATGAGAGAGCTCTTTTTGCAAATTGCATATGGAAGAAGTCAGTCTGCATTTTCCGAAGATGGTTTACAAATAGGGGCAGGTCTTGAAGATTTAGGAAAGGGACTTAGAAGCCAAGTGGGTACAATGTATTCCACATTGGAAAAGGGCGCTCGTTATTTAGATACGGCTGAAGGATATATTACAAGGCTTGGTTTAGACGAGAATGATGAAATCATAGGGTATGAGTTTGTGAAACTTGGTCCAATGATGGAGCAGATAACAGTAAAGGGTGTTGCACCAGCAGAGGCTTTAGCAAAATGCACTGGGACTTATGGTAGGTTTAAGGATGCTGTTAAGTTCATAAATCCAAGGATTCAATAGTAGGGGGTGTCAAATGAGCGTTAAGTTTGAAGGATATGATAGAAGGATTGCATCGATTGAAAAGTTTTTAAAAAAAGCTAATATTGCAAGCTTAGAAGAAGCAAGAGAGATTTGTTTAAAAAAAGGAATTGATGTAGAAAAAATAGTTAAAGGCATTCAGCCTATTGCTTTCGAAAATGCAGTTTGGGCATATACATTAGGTTGTGCTTATGCTATCAAAAAAGGAATAAAAGATGCGGCTGGCGCAGCAGAAGCAATTGGAGAAGGTCTACAAGCGTTTTGCGTGCCTGGTTCCGTCGCAGATGTAAGAAAAGTAGGATTGGGGCATGGTAACTTAGGGGCTATGCTACTAAGAGATGAAACAAAGTGTTTTGCATTTGTAGCAGGGCATGAGAGTTTTGCTGCTGCAGAAGGTGCTATTGGAATTGCTCGTTCGGCAAATAGAGTAAGAAAGACAGATCTAAGAGTAATATTGAATGGGTTAGGAAAGAATGCTGCATACATAATCAGCCGTATTAATGGCTTTACATATGTCGAAACTGAGTATAATCAAGGTACCGAAGAATTAACAGTATTAAGTGAAAAGGCTTTCAGCACTGGAGAAAGAGCTAATGTTAAATGCTACGGAGCAGATGATGTTAACGAAGGCGTTGCAATAATGATTAGCGAAGGTGTGGATGTCAGCATAACTGGGAATAGCACAAATCCTACGAGATTTCAACATCCAGTGTGTGGTACATATAAAAAATGGGCGAACGAACATGGAAAGAAATATTTTTCCGTAGCAAGTGGTGGCGGCACTGGTAGGACTCTTCACCCAGACAATATGGCCGCAGGTCCAGCTTCCTATGGCTTAACAGATACTATGGGCAGAATGCACGGTGATGCACAATTTGCAGGGTCTAGCTCAGTACCCGCACACGTTGAAATGATGGGACTAATTGGTATGGGCAATAACCCTATGGTTGGCGCAACCGTATCGGTAGCTGTTGCAGTACAAGAAAACAACAAGTAGTAAAGTAATAAAACATAGTCTAAACTAAGGCTATGTGATGCTAATGTAGCTCAGTTGGCAGAGCGGTTCACTCGTAATGAACAGGTCGCTGGTTCGATTCCAGTCATTAGCTCCAAATGAAAAAGGGTCAGCTTTATAGACTGACCCTTTTATAGTGTTTTTAAACCAAGCAAATATTAAGAAGCAATATGCCGATTCATTATCGAATACTGGCGAGATACTGAAAGAAATAGTAGCTATAGCTACGGTTTATGTAATAATTATATTGTATCTATCAAGCTTATTAAGTGGAAATGCTGGTAGTTATATTTTTTGTTGGTGTGTTGACATATAAAAACGCACTTGCTATATACAGTGCAAATGCGTTCTTATTTGGTGGAGGCAAGGGGATTCGAACCCCTGGCCTATGCGTTGCGAACGCATCGCTCTACCAACTGAGCCATGCCCCCATATAATGACGATTTTGATTATAACAAAGCACATTACGAGTGTCAAATATTGTGAAGGTAATCAAAAGTTATATGTCATATTTAAAGACAATATTATTGTAGATTTGAACATTAATTCAATTGATATTTGCTGGCGTTTATTTGCTATACGATATGCAAATATTTATAATATAAGAGTAACATTTAGTAGAGGTGTTTTAAGTATGGAAATTTTATATTTGGGGAAGACAAAGGATGTTTATAAGTTAAGCAATGGTAATATTTTACTTAAGTTCAAAGATGATGTGACGGGAAAAGACGGTAAATTCGACCCTGGTGAGAATACCGTTGGTTTGAGCATAGAAGGTATGGGGCGTGCTAATTTGCAAACATCAAGTATGTTTTTCAAAAAGCTTAAAGAAAAGGGGATTAAAACTCATTATATATCCTCAAATTTGAAAGATAGTACAATGGAAGTATTGCCTTGTAAACCGTTCGGTAAAGGGCTCGAAGTTATTTGTAGACTTGTGGCTACAGGGAGCTTTATTAGACGATATGGTGATTATATATCTAATGCAACGCCGTTGAAAGAATGGTATGTTGAAACTACTCTAAAAGATGACTTAAGAGGAGATCCTTTAGTCACATGCGACGGATTGGTGACATTGGGAATAATGTCAAAAGTAATGTATGAGAACATGAAGAAACAAACACTTGAGATTACGAAAATTGTTGTAGATATCTTAAAAGAAAAAGGATTGGATTTATGGGATATTAAATTTGAATTTGGCTTTTATGATGATGAAGTTATTTTGATGGATGAAATTTCTAGTGGCAATATGAGAGTTTATAAAGACGGGGTTATTGTTGATCCTATAACTCTTACATCAATATTAAATTCATGAGTTTGCTAGCTTAAAAAAGCATTAAGTATTTTTATTTGAGGTAGAGGATATATGCATGCAGTTGTACAAAGAGTAACGAAAGCCAGTGTTATCGTTGACGGTCTAGAGGTATCGAATATCAATCATGGTTTGTGCGTATATTTAGGTGTGGCTAGGGGAGACACCATCGATGAGGTTATATATATTGCCAAGAAGATAGCCAATTTACGCATATTTGAAAACGAAGAGGGTAAGATGAGCAACAGCGTTTTAGATGTAAGTGGTGAGGTGTTACTAATTTCACAATTTACATTGCTTGCAAATTGCAATAAGGGAAATAGACCAGATTTTACAAACGCAGAAAAACCAGAGGTTGCAAATGAGCTATATATTCGAGTGGGGAGTGAATTAGAGAAATTAGGATTAAAGGTTAAATATGGGCAGTTTGGGGCGCATATGACTATTCCTCAAGTGAATGACGGTCCAGTTACCATTCTTCTTTCAAGATAATGATAAGGTCCTAATGTGTTTAGTTGACTAAATAATTGGAATTTTATGCGTGATAACCCTCCATTTCAGATGCAGACTTTCGTTCAAAAATTAACTAAAAAACCAATCTTTATTGACAGTAGTATACGTATTTGTTAAAATTTAAAAAATCATATTGGAGGAAGGATATGAGCAAGAAAAAATTTAACTTTTATAAATATTCTGCTAAAGAAGTATTTATAGCATTTCAACACATGTTTGCTATGCTAGGTGCTACCGTATTAGTGCCAATATTAACAAACATGAGTATCCCTATGGCTTTAATTTCGGCTGGTTTAGGTACAATTGCTTTTCATTTTATCTCTAAAAGAAAAGTACCTGTATTTTTAGGCAGTTCGTTTGCCTTTTTACCTGCCCTTATTTCGCTTGTTGGCTCATCTGTGGTAAAATATTCAACGGAATGGCAAGACAAAATGGCGGTTGCTGTTCTTTGTATTATACTAGCGGGGCTTGTATATGTTGCAATTGCTGGAATAATTAAGTTAGTTGGAGCGGAAAAAGTTAAGAAGTTTTTCCCGCCAGTAGTTATTGGACCGGTTATCATAATTATTGGTATGATATTAGCTCCGAAAATGTTTTGGAATAATATACTTTTCAATTATCTAGTACTTGGAAGTGCTACTTGGAAAGAATGGACTGCTGCAATTATAACAGCTTTAACAATCCTTTTAGTTAGTGCATTTTCCAAACCTAAGAGTTTTTTAAAGGTTATACCGGTTTTACTTGGATTTATTGTCGGATACATATATAGTGCCATAATAGGGATAATTAACTTTAAAGGCGCATTTAGTGTAGATAGGATAATCATTTTCCAGAATATAGGTAAGGAACTATCTTTTTATAAAGGTTTTGCAAACATGACTGGCGCAGGCTTCTTAACAGGGTTTTTAGCAGTTGTCCCAGTTGCAATTGTTACATTTATGGAACATCTGGGTGATATTTCGGCTAATAGTTATATTTGCGGGCAGGATTTTATGGTTGATCCTGGTTTGGACCGTACTGTTTTAGGTGATGGAGTTGGGACAATGATTGCTGGATTACTAGGCGGTCCGCCCAATACTACTTATGGCGAAAACACGGCTGTACTGGCTATTACCAAAAATTATGAACCCAAAAATGTTTTTTTAGCAGGTGCTTTAGCAGTTATATTTGGAGTATTTTCTGTGTTTGGAGATTTGCTTGCAACTATACCTAGTGCTGTTATAGGCGGTGCATCTATAGTTTTGTTTGGAATGATTTCAGCGTCTGGATTAAGAGTTTTAGTTGATGCGAAGGTGGATTTCACAGATACCCGAAATATGATGATTGTTTCAGTCATTCTAGCTACAGGTTTAGGACTAGGAGCTTTAAGTTTAGCAGGCGATATAATCGGTGCTTTAAATCTAGATTTTGATAGTTCTAAATTGAAAATTATGGCTGGTTCTGTCGAGATTTCTCCTCTAGCGATAGCAACAGTGTTGGGGATTTTACTTAATATAATTTATCCAACTGAAGAGAATGTTGAAAAACTTCGTGCTAAAATATCATCATTTATTGAATCTAGAAAAAAAGGTTCTAAAAAGAGTGCAGAAGATACTTCTGTTGAACAAACAATTGAGACAGAAAATAATGTCGAGGCTGCAAAAGATGTGCCTGAAATAGATGAAACTCAAGATGATGTTGAGTAACAATGATAGTTACTCTGCTAATACATATTTAAGCGAATACTTAAATAGTTTGGGAGATTAAATAATCTAGGTGTAACGCTGTGGATTGTATGATATGAAGGAGCTAAATATGAGTGATTATGGTGAAAATATTACAATTTTTAGTCATCCTCTGATAATGCATAAAATTGCAATGTTAAGGGATGTAAATACAACATCAAAGATGTTTAGAGAACTAGTATCTGAAATTACTGCATTAATGACATTTGAGTGTTTTAAAGATTTACCAACATATGATGTAGAAATAGAAACTCCTATGGAAATGTGTACACAAACAATGGTTAAAGAGAAGTCTGTTGCAATAATACCGATTTTGAGAGCAGGACTAGGGATGGTTAACGGTGTACATATGTTATTCCCAACAGCATATGTAGGTCACATTGGGTTATATAGAGACGAGGAAACGCTGGAGCCACATCAGTACTACTGTAAACTTCCAGCAGGGATAGAAGAGAAAGTGTGTGTATTATTAGACCCAATGCTTGCAACCGGAGGATCCGTAGTTGCAGCTATAGATTTATTAAAAAAGAAAGGATGTAACAACATTAGACTCATGTCAATAATAGCTGCACCAGAAGGAATTAATAAGGTAAAAAACAGCCATCCAGATGTAAAAATATTTATAGCAGCTTGTGATAGAGAACTAAATAAAAATGGTTATATCTTACCTGGTTTAGGCGATGCTGGAGACCGATTGTTCGGCACAAAATAATTGTATTTTTGATCTTTACGACAGCCTGTGAATATGAAGCACAGGCTGTTTTTCGTTTATTATTCCCAAGAAACGCTCCTATGTTTTCTTGCTTATTTGCTGTAATGTTTATATAATCTAATGGCAGAGAAAATATGAATTAATGGATGTAATTAAAATGAAATTATCGACTAAAAAAACAGTAAATACTATTTTGTTATACCTATTGTTTACTTTCGTTAGTATAATGAGAGCTTTTGCAACATATTCGTTTATTGTACCGAATGCATTTGCTCCCGGAGGGATAGGAGGGATCGCTTCTATTTTGTTTAACATAGTTAACATTAGCAACCCTAGGTTAGCCTCAACTGTTTTTAATCCAGCTGTTACGATTTTTGTTCTAAATATACCATTACTGATAGTAGCATTTTTTCTATTGAATAGAGAATTTGTAGTGAGAACAATATTTTGCGTTGTTGTATACGCAGGTTTTATGGGTGTTTTAAGCGCCATTAAATTTCCTGTTTTTAAAGGAGCTGGAATAGAAAGTGGAGTTGTGATTCTAGCAAGTTTAGCAGGCGGTGTTTTAAGCGGCATTTCACTTGGTGTCAACCTAATGACCAATAGTTCGTCTGGTGGGACTGATATTATAGCTCGTCTAACTTCTTTAAAATCTTCAAGAATTAATGTTAATTGGTTAATATTTGTTTTTGATTGTGTTGTGGTTGTGTTTTCCGGATTGATTGGTTTATTACAGTCAAAACCTGATCAAACAAGTAACGATGTGTTTTTGAATGTAATGACTCCAATACTTTATTCTTTCGTTACATTGTTTCTTACATCTCAAGTTGCTGATGTATTAACTAATGGTTTGCATTCAAGTTTAGTTTTCAATATCATAACCGAGCATGCTGAGGAGTTAGGGCGAACAATCATTAGCGAGCTTAAGAGAGGGGCTACGATTTTAAAGGGGCAAGGTGTGTTTACAAGTGGCGAAAGAAAAGTTGTAATATGCGTTGTAAAAAAGAGGCAATCTGCTGAACTGAAAAGGATAGTAAAAAGAATTGATCCTAACGCTTTTATGTATATTAATAAAGCTTCAGAAGTTAACGGATTCGGTTTTGATGTTGCTACCGATATCCCTGTAAGAAGGAGGAATAAAAAAGGAAATGAGTAACACACTGAGTTTTTTAGGTTATAGAGTAACGAATATTAAGTTTTCAACTAATGATGCATCTGCTAAAGATACATTTCAATTAAACCCCAATATTAAGTTTGAATTTGGAATTAAAGGAAATCGTTGTAGGTTAATAACGACGGTTAGTCTAAAACAAACGGAAAACAATTTAACTCCATTTGATTTAGAAGTATCCATAGTTGGACAATTTAGTATTAGTAATTTTACGCAAAGTAATATTCCAGAAATTAGTAAAGACGCTTGCAGTGTGTTATATCCATATGTAAGATTAGTTGTTTCAAACATAACAACAACAGCTAATATGCCTCCTTATTATTTACCCTTTTTAAATTTTAAAGAAATGGGTCAAGAGAATTCAAATGAAACTGGGCAAATAAAAATACGTACCCTTGATACAGAAGTATAGTTATTAATTATGAAAATAGGTGTTATTAGCGATATACACTCCAATAAAGAAGCTTTGGAAATAGCACTTGATAAACTTTCAAGTTGTGATGAAATAATTTGTTTAGGAGATCTTTGTCATTTTGGCGCTGATATCAATGAGTGTTTTGATATCATTTCAAATTTACCTAATTTTTATATGGTAAAAGGCAACCACGACCAATACTATATTTACTGTTATGAAAATAAAGTATTAAATGGGTTGGCGTCAGAATTTATTGAATATATTAATTTTATGAAAGAAAATACAAATCCTAGAGTGTACGGTTTTTTAAAGGGTTTACCATATTCATTGACTAGGAATATTAATGGAAAAAAATTAACATTTAAACACTTTGCTTGGAAAGAAGATTTAAGCGATACTGAGTCTTTAGCAGTATGTCCGCCAAGGCAAGAACAAATAGAGAGCTTGTTCAAAGACGTAAAAAGCCAATATGTATTTTATGGACATACGCATTTTCAGCATTCTATAAATATTAAGAAAGAACATATGACTAGATGGTATATAAACTTTGGACCACTTGGTACTCCTCATGCAAATCAAGGCATAGCAAAATTCGGGAGTGTTGAAATTGATGAATGTGGAGAAGTGATTATTAATAACTATGCTTTAGATTATGATGTAACAAAAACAAAATCTAAAATAGCTTCACTTGATAATTCATATGTAGGTAAAATAATTGACAAGTTCTTTTCAAATTAAAAACTGACCTCACTATGATAATTTAACATCGGAGGTCAGTTTTTATATCGTTGAATTAATTTTAGATAGAAGTCAACTAGGCAAGCCTTTGTTTTAATGCCGCTAGCTCTTCATATAATTCCTTTGGAAGAGTATCACCAAATTTACTTGTATAGAAATTCTCTATTTCTTTTGCTTCTGCTTTCCATGTATCTTTGTCACAATCTAGTATGCTGATGAGTTTTTCTTTGGTGAAATCAAGTCCTTCCAGATTAATATCATCTGGATAGGGCATATAGCCGATGGGTGTTTCAACTGCATCGACAATATCTTCACATCTTTGTAAAATCCAGTCTAAAACTCTCATATTATCTCCAAATCCTGGCCATATGAAGTTACCATTGTCATCTAGTCTAAACCAGTTTACATTAAAGATTTTCGGAGGATTAGAAAGCTTGTTACCCATAGATAGCCAATGAGCAAAATAATCAGCCATATTATATCCACAGAATGGGAGCATGGCCATTGGGTCATGTCTAACAACACCTACTGCGCCTGTCGCAGCTGCTGTTGTCTCAGAAGCCATAATAGATCCTACAAAAACTCCATGTTGCCAGTTATATGATTCGTATACTAATGGGGCAGCCTTAGCTCTTCTGCCTCCAAATATAATAGCAGAAATGGGTACACCTTGTGGGTTTTCAAATTCAGGTGATAATGAGGGGCAATTGATAGCAGGAGAAGTAAAACGACTATTTGGATTAGCTCCTTTAATAATGTTTCCATCAGCATCAGTCATTCCACCATACCATTTATTGCCTTTCCAGTCTTCCGCATCTTTTGGAGGATTTTTATCTAGACCTTCCCACCATACAGTTCTTGTTTCAGGGATGTATACGACATTAGTGAAAATTGTATCTTTTTTCGTTGATGCTAGAGCATTGGGATTTGATTTTACATTCGTTCCAGGAGCAACACCGAAAAATCCATTTTCAGGGTTAATTGCATAGAGCCTACCATCTTTGCCAGGTCTTATCCAAGCGATGTCATCACCAACAGTAGTTACTTTGTATCCTTTTTTAGTGTACGTTTCGGGTGGTATCAGCATGGCTAAATTAGTCTTTCCACAAGCCGATGGAAAAGCTCCTGTAATATATTTGGTTTCGCCATTAGGTTTTTCAATCCCGAGAATTAACATATGCTCAGCTAACCATCCTTGTTTCCAAGCTTGATAAGAGGCAATACGTAAAGCAAAGCATTTTTTACCAAGTAAAACATTACCGCCATAACCGCTATTCAGTGAATATATCATATTATCTTCAGGGAAGTGGCATATATATCTGTTCTCTGCATCTAATTTGACCTTGCTATGCACGCCTTTAACAAATTCACCATTAACTCCGATTGCATCTAAAACATTAGTACCCACTCGTGTCATAATCATCATATTTAATACAACATAAATGCTATCGGTAAGCTCAATACCGTATTTCGCAAACGGAGATCCAACTTTACCCATTGAATAAGGGATTATGTACATTGTTCTACCTACCATTGCGTTTTCAGCAATTTTATCAAGCATTTTATATGCTTCAGTTGGATCCATCCAGTTATTTGTGGGTCCCGCACCTTCTTTAGTATGTGAACATATAAAAGTTCTATGTTCAACTCTTGCTACATCATTAACAGCTGTTCTATGATAAACACAACCGGGAAGTAATTTTTCATTTAATTTAATTATTTCTCCTGTAGAAGCAGCCTCATCTGTTAGCTGCTGTTTTTGTTCTTCTGAACCATCAATCCAAACGATATTATCTGGGTTCATTAATTTTGCGTATTGATTGATAAAATCTAAAATAACTTTATTCTCAGTCATGACAATGCCTCCTTGTTTTATTTAAGATATTGTATCATTATCGTTGTTAAATAATCAAACTTATCTTAATGATTATATTGGTAAAATGAGAGAATTAGGTTATGTTGAATTTTGTATCATTTTATGTGATAATATTCGAGATGAAATATATATTCAGAGTTACGACTTTTTATTGATGTAACTGTTTATAATTGGTAGCAAATATGAAAAGAAAGATAGAGACTTTAATTGTTATTATAGCGTTAGCGTTGTTTTTAACTGTTGTTTTAACACAAGCGTTTTTGTTAGTTATAACGGATAAAAAACAAATCAACACAGAAGAGGATTATAGGTTTTTATCTACCAGTGGCACAAAGATTGTTAATATGCAAGGGGAGGAAGTAGTCCTAAGGGGGCTTAATGCAGGAGGACTATTTGTTCTAGAGGAGTGGATGTGCCCAGTAACGGATTCTACTGAACTAGGCGAGTTAGACCAAAAGAAAATACTCGCTAAATTAGAAACACGGTTCGGATATGATAAATCTCGTCAATTGATGAGGGCGTATGAAGATAGTTGGTGGGGTGAAGAAGATTTTGATAACATAAAAAATGCTGGTTTCAATTCTATTAGATTGCCCTTTACTTATATGAACTTAGAGGATGCGGAGGGGAATATAACAAAATTCGAGAAACTTGACTGGTTTATTGATTTGTGCGATGAAAAGGATCTATATGTCATTTTAGACTTACATGGCGCTTACGGTTCACAAAATGGAAAGCATCATTCAGGAGACACGTCAGGAACAGATCTTTTCGATAATGTTACCAATAAAGAAAAAACAATTAATTTATGGGTGACAGTTGCAAATAGATATAAAGACAGGTCTATTGTAGCTGGTTATGACTTGTTAAATGAACCAGAAGGAGCAGAGGGACAAACTGGATGGAAGCAATGGTTGTTTTATTTTGAATTGTGTAATGCAATTAGACAAATAGGTGATGAGCATATTCTAATCATAGAAAGCGTTTGGGAAACCGATAATTTACCCTCACCTGCATGGTTCACGGGACAAGGATGTATCGTGTATTCATTTCACGAATACAATTGGCCATTATATCCATTACCAGAAGAGGAAAAGTTAGATTTTCAAATGCAGTTTGTTGATAAAAAAATGCAAAATCTTGAGAATGCGAATTTTGGTATTCCTATCTACATTGGTGAGTATAATTTTTTTAACCACATTCCTTCTTGGGAATATGCTCTTACTGAGTATAGAAAAGAAAATATCAGTTGGGCAGTTTGGACATATAAAGTTAAGGAACCCGGTAGTTATTGGGGGCTGTATACTCCGACAGCGAATCTAGAACAAGTTGATATCGCTACGGATAGCTACGATGAAATGTTGCAAAAAATTGCGCAATTTAAAACATCTAATACATTTACAATTCATCCAGAATTAAGTGCTATGTTTAGAGAGTTCTTTAGTAAATAATAGTTAAATGTTGCTTGTCCCTTCATCCTCAAGAATTATAATTTAAGTGTTAAAATTGCTAATTCTCATGTTGTTAATTGTAAAGATTGAACCCGTCATGGGTTTTTGAATTAAATGCAAATAGAATGCATAAAAATGTTAAAATTTGTGATAATGTGACATTAGAATTGACTAGCAAGTGATACTTCCATATAATAGGGGCAGGATAGACCGCATAGGCGCTGAAAAGCGACAGGAGGGCACTTCCATACAGTAGATGATATAGGAGAAGTTATTATGAAAAAACCTTTTATTACACTTGAAAAAGCTAAAGAAATACAAAAAAAATATCCTACACCGTATCATGTATATGATAGAGATGGAATTGAAAATAATATAAAAAGGTTGAAGGAAGCATTTGCTTGGAATAATGGTTTTAAAGAATACTTTGCTGTTAAAGCGACCCCAAATCCCGCAATTTTAAAAATAATGAAAGAAAACGGATGTGGATTAGATTGTTCTTCATATACCGAACTGCTAATGGCTGAAAAGTTAGGTTTTAAAGGTGATGAAATAATGTTTTCTTCTAATGAAACCGCTGCGGAGGAATATGTTCTAGCCAGAAAACTTAATGCTATAATTAATTTAGATGACATAACTCATATCGAGTTTTTGGAAAAGCATGCAGGGATACCATCAAAAATATCTTTAAGGTTTAATCCTGGTGGCGAATTTAAAATTGGAACAAAAATTATGGGAAATCCAGCCGATGCAAAATATGGATTGACTAGACCACAAATGTTTGAGGCCGTTGAAAAACTAATGAAAAAAGGTGTTAAGGAATTCGGCGTTCATGCGTTTTTAGCAAGCAATACTGCAGGAAATGATTATTATCCAGAGCTTGCTAGATTACTGTTCGTTTTAATTAAAGATATTACTGAAAAAACAGGAGCAAAATTTGTTTTCGTAAACTTAAGTGGCGGAATTGGCATTCCATACAGACCAGAAGAAAAACCAGCAGATATCTATAAAATTAGCGAAGGCGTGAAGAAGGTATATAATGAAGAACTGGGTAAAGATTATGGGAATATTTCTATATTTACTGAGTTAGGGAGATATATGCTCGCTCCGTACGGAGGGTTGGTAACTGAAGTTATACATTTCAAACATATTTATAAAGATTATGCTGGGGTAGATGCATGTGCTGCACACCTTATGAGACCTGCAATATATGGAGCGTATCACCATATTACGGTTTTGGGCAAAGAAAATGAAAGCCCAAATACTAAATACGATGTAGTGGGTTCGCTATGCGAAAATAGTGATAAATTTGCTGTGGATAGGGACCTCCCAAAACTAGAATATGGAGATATTTTATTCATTCATGATGCGGGGGCGCACGGACACTCGATGGGGTATAATTACAATGGAAAGCTTAGGAGTGCAGAAGTACTTTTGAATAAAGATGGAACATTTGAATTAATAAGACGAGCTGAAACCCCAAATGATTATTTCGCTACACTAGACATATATCCTGAGTTTAAGAGATAATATCAACCAATACTTTAGTTTTTATAAATGCAATTATTAGAAGCTCTTGTATTTATGAAGGTACAGGGGCTTTTTCTGTTATTTCACAAATAATACATTGTAAGCACACCATTGCCATGTTAATATTACAGTGAAGATATGTGCGCGTATGCGCCTCTAACAAGTATTAATAAAGATTTTAAAGAAAAAATAGTATGAATAATTTGGTGAATATGAAAGTTAAAAAATTGCTATATAGCTTATTTATTGGACTAGTCATATGCCTTCTAGTTATGGTTATTATAGGATTTTCAAGCAATAAACAATGGTTTGAAGAGTCTAAGTTTTCTGAGGCATCACCTCAAGATGTAATTTATATAGAAACTGAAGCAGATTTTGAAAATTTTTTACTTGATGGCTCAAATAATAATATTTTGAGTGGGGCCCCTGATATTCAATCAATAACAACTGGTAAAAAATACATCCTGTGTAATGATATATATTTAACTCGTAAAAGCTATGATATTTCAAAAGAAAAAACTTGGATATCAGGTTATTTTAATGGAGAGTTTGACGGTAGGGGACACTCTATTATTGGATTTGAAATTGACGATATAAGAGCGTGGTATACAAATGGAGAAAGAATTATAGCTGAAAATAATGGGTTTGCACTTTTTTCTGTAATCGGCAAGGAGGGTCGTGTTAAAAACTTAAACATTATTAACGCAAAAGTGTCTTTTGCAAGCGCGGGTGCAGCGATTCTTGTAGGCACTAATTCTGGTGTTGTAGATAATGTTAAGGTTCAAGGCGCAGTAAATGGTAATAAATGGGCAGGGGGCATCTGTTGTATTAATCTTGGGACAATTCAAAATTCGCTATCTATGGCAAGTGTAACGGTTTCTAACTGGAATCCAAATGCCCCTGAAGTTGAAGGGGGAATCCGAGTAGCAGGTTATATAACTGCTATGAATAGTGCAGGAGTCTATAATACTGATCCAGAAGATCCAAATGCTTTTAATTTGATTGGCAATATCTATCATACCTATGAAGATGATGCTTTAAACACGTGCCAGATGGGTCAAGATGTCGATTGGAACGGGTTTCAATATAATCAAATAAAGGACGCGCCAAAGGTTGTAGATTCAGTTCCAAATGCATATCTTATAGAAGATACAGGGAATTATTTAGTTAAAGATTATTTGGGGATTGTTTGTTATTTAGAATATATAAAAGCCGAATTAGCTTTACACAAGCCCATTGCAGACATTAAAAATGCAATAATACAAAATGACATCAATCTCTACAATATAGCGATCGATCCGGATCAGTTTCCTTTCTGTTCTGAAGTTTTAAGTGGAGTTTCTGATAGTGAAGATCCAGATTTATCAAATAAATTAATTAGAAATGGCTTCAACTTTTACAATAGAGAAAAAGCCGGGCTTGACTTTTACGGTTTTAAAGATTGTACTTATTTAACGCTACCAGATCCATCATTAGAATTAGAATATATGGGGTCTGAAGAAACTAAAGGAACTAAAGTTAATCCATACTTAATAAAGAGCGTTTCTGATTTGCGTTTTTTATCTGATAAGAGTACGGCTAATATGTACTATATGTTGACAAACAATATAGATATGTCTCCTTATATGTTAGCAATAGAGGAGCCATTAATAAGTACTTTTAATGGCGCTTTAGATGGGAACGGGTTTTCTATAACAAATATTTTTGGATTTGCTCTAATAGGAAATATTTCTAGTAGTGGGACAGTTAAAAACATAAGGCTGAGTGGGCAGGTTAGTGGAGATTATGCTTTATTAGCACAGAAGAATGAAGGTGTAATAGAAAATGTCGAGATTGATGTAGTAATAACTAGCGAGAATGGCGTTGGTATGGTCTATACCAATGATTCAATTATTACATTAAGCACATTAAGGACTACTGGTAATATAGGTGTTGCTACGATTGCTAAGAATTGCACGGAAAATAGTTCTGGAACAAGCTCAATTTCGCACACGCGAACCACCTCTTTATATTCCACTGATGAGGGTGTGCATGGTGTTTCTTTTGTAGGGGTGAGCGCAAATCCAAGTAGCATATCAATTGAATTTTGTACAAACGTAAATGATGTGTGGGGAATAGGAACAGAGAATTTATGCAAATGTTCGTGGTTAGACGCTACTGGTGCTATAAAAAGCACTGGGGACAATGTTTATTCATTAACGCCAGTAACAGATGAGAATAAAGCTTTTTATACTACTAGTTGTACTTATCCACTTGGTTGGATTTATCCACTTAAGTCTAACGATAGAGGTAAGTTTGCTTTTAAAGCAGGCGTTGTAAAAGATATCCCTGAACTTGTGTTCCCAAATGATAATAAAACATACAAAGAAATTACATTTTTAAGAGATGTGTATTCTGCCCCAATTAGCAAAAGATATGCAAGCAATCCTATTTCTTATAATGAAATCACTATCGATACAATGAATATGGCATCAGGCTGGGATTTTTCGAATGAGATATATAGTGGAGAGAATTTCAAAATTAGATATGGAGAAGAAGAATCCTCTTACATAATTGGATTGCAGGAAGATAATGTTATACCACAATTAGCTATTGAAGTTTTAACAAAAATGGGATTATCTGAGGATATCAAAACAGCGATTAATAATGAAGCTTTCATTTGGGCGGGTGTCGCAGGGCCTAACTTGGTGCTACGTGATGAAGAATATAGCTTTCATATGTACAGTGAGTATGTAGATATTATTGGGACGTTTTTATATAATGCTGATGCTAAAATTTTAAGTTTCAAAAGAAAAGACTATACATTATATGCAAATTCAATATTTTATGATGATATTTTTCCTTCTTTACCTGCAGATTCTGTTGTGGAGAATTTAGTTTTAAAGGTAGCAAAAGAGACCCCAGATAACTACTTAACTAATAGTATTCTCAGTGATACAGGAGATTACATTTTTTCTGCTTTGATAGAAAGCACAACGCAACGCACGAAATTTTATAGGGAATATAATGTTAGGCTAGAAAAAGGCATCTTTGACATGACAGAGCAAGAGTTGTTAAGTAGTATTAACGGCTTGAATAGTCCTGTAGGAGCACCAGTTTTCACAGGGAATCCTGAAAATTTCGTTACTAGTTTGAATTTTGATAAAGTAAAACCTAATTTGTATGAAAAGGAATTGATTATAACAAAGCTCATTCGTCCAGATGGGTCTGAATCAACTGCTTCAAAATTTATATTAGCTGGTGAATATAATTGTATTTTAAAAATTTCTGGCACAAAGTATGAGATTAAAGAATTTCCCATATCGTTATTTATAAACCCTAAAACTTTAGTTGTATCAAATTCAATGCCTAATAATAACATAGTATACTGCGATTCTATACCTGGCATTGTTACTTCTTTTGAAGGAGATGTTCCTAATTACCCAATAGTCGTAAGTTTTTCCAGCAATTATGTCGCAGGCATGTCTGGTATAGGGACATATGAAGTTAATTTGTATGTAGATACAATCACAGACGAAAACAGAAACTATTTAAACTATTATAATTGTACTAGCTTGGTTCCCGATAAATTAAGTTTTACTGTTAGCCCAGCAGATTTAAACTTGTCCAATGGTCCATTCGTAGATAAAGAAGTAACATTTGATGGGGAAAACCAAGAGTTTGTTGTAGATGTATCAAAAATTATTCCAGCAAATGTTAATGTTTCTGTAGAATACATTTATGGCGATGTAGTACCCCCATTTAAAAATGTTGGTGTATACACTGTCACCGCGAGATTAGATGCTGGCAATAATTATAATGTAGCTGAGGTGACTGCTTCATTAACAATAAAGAAATTAACTGTTAGGCTAAAGGCAGAAGACAAGGTTGTTTTTTATGGTGATAATGAACCTAATTGGAGCTTTAAAGCATTCAAAAATGAAACAAACGAAGATGTGTCTAACTTGATACGAAGTCAACTTATAGAAGAGGGAATAGATGTTGAGTATTCCTGTGATTATGTAAGTTCTTCTGTTACTGGCTGGCCTGAGAAATGGGATTTCGGTGACAACTGTTACAAGTTAGCAATAAAAATAGATAACTATTCCGCTCTAACTGCTAATGACTATACAAATATGACTATTATTCTTAATGCTAGTAGTGATGATAGTAATGGCTTGCTGTCCATTAAAAAAATAGAATATCATCCTGAACTTAGTACTAATGAAATTGTTTATACTGGAAATACGGTACAGTTGAATTTTATATACAATTTAGAGCCTAGTAATAGACAATGGTATTCTGTAAGCACACAAGATTCGAATATGACACTTTTAAATCAAGCTCCAATTAATGTAAGCTTATATGAGACAGGTGTCAGACCTGCAGCGAATAAATATATGCTTAAATGTGATTTTCCTGGTGATTATAAATATTTACCGATTGAAGGGGTTGAAATAGATTTTGATATTATACAAGCTGAACTTGGCGTTAAAGGTCTTTATTTAATTAGTCCAACAGGAGAATACAAGCCAAGGCCTATTAGTCAAGGGAATAATATTGCTGAATACCTGGGAGCAGATTGGCAAGTATATATTAAAGATTCTGAATTACCTTCAGCAAGGTTTTCTATTGAAATTAGTTATGGAGATCAGGTACTTAGCGGTCCTATGACTTTTAGAGATGTAGGAGAATATCGAGGCATCAGTCTAACCATAAGTTACACAGATGAAAATGATATTAAAAATTATAAACCATACCAAAAGCACTATTCTGAAGGAATTAAAATTATTCCAAGAGAGTTGGAAATGTCCACAGATATGGTCATTGACACTTATACGGGAACGGGAATTATACCTTCATTTACACCTAAAGAGGGGGTTTATGTAGGGGAAGATGTTTTTGACGCAGAAAGTCATATGGGTATAACAATAAGTAACTATTTTTTGCATATTGACGGAGATATCAACAATCCGATGAATTATACGAAAGAAATGCCAAAACCAAGTGAGATAAAATACCCTGGGCTTTATAAAATTATTATTTTGAACAAAAATCCCAATTATAAGTTTAACAATACTGTATCAGACAATACTACGGTAGCCAGTGTTATAATTCTTCCTGCAGAAGTTGTTTTAGATTTAACTGAGTTACCAGCCATAGAAAAAACTTACTTAAGTCAAAGGTCAGCATATTTATCGCCACGAATATTCAATATTTCTCTCAATGGAAATATCGTTCAACAAGAAATTACATTAGGAATTAATTCAGAGGAAAATGCATTTCCTGTAGTGGGTTCATATACGATTAATAAGGCAAAAGCAGTTTATCACCTATTTAGCAATGGTGATCATGTGCTATGCATTCAATTTATAGTTACATGCGGAGATGATAAACTAAAAATTAATCCTAGATACATAAGCTTTGATTGGGATAATGTCGTTGCAGGAAATGTGTTATATAAATCACCTGAACTTAATAAGTTTTCCAATGATTTTGTTATAGCATATAAAATTGGTGAGAATAGCCCGTTAGTAATTGTCCCAGGAGACGATGGAAATATTGACTTGAATACTCTGCCGCCCAGCATTATTTCACGTATAGTAATAACAGTAGATAAAGAAAATGTTTGTGAATTATCTGCTGGCCAGGTTTTTTCAGTGCAGGCGAGTCTGTCTGATGTAACTAATTTCCAATTGCTAGAAAGTATTCCTTCTACCAAAACTGTGAGAATTATGCCTAGGACTATTAAGTATTTTATCAGCGATATGAATATGTATTCAGGTGCTGAACCACCGAGTTTTGTGTTTGGAGATGTACAGTATATGACGAGTGGAGAGGAAAGTGAACTTTCACCTTCTAAAACAATTAGACTCGTTGCGGATACTGAGACATTGGCGATTTTACAGAGTGAACAATCTATTTTAGATATTGGATTTACTGTTGTAGGTTATGATTCGCAGTTAGATTTATCAGGTGATTTTAGCGGGGAAATTAATTTATTACTTGATAATGAGGTATGCGTAAACTTTAACCTTGAAAAAGTTAATAATACTGTGAAAGAAATACTAGTGTCTAAACGGCAATTTAATGTGCAAATACAAGATATAGACGTGGTATATGATGGAGAAATAAAACTACCAGAAGTTGAAATTGAAGATGCAACTATATTTTACAGTTGTTCCCCTAAAAATGTAGGGTCTTATGATTTAACTACAACCATTAGTAAAATCTACTATGTAACTGCAACTATATTTTCGAGGGTTATTATTAGAAAAGCAACGGCCGTAGTAATGGTGGAGAAAATAGAGTTGCCATATCGGTCCGGCTATAATTTAGTAGATATTCCGCTGAGCTTTACTAGTAAACACAACGATGTAAATATCTCCGGTAGTGCTAGCTTTGAAAAAGGGCAGACGTTGTTATTCGGGGAAAATACATATAATGCTGTATTTATACCTGAAGATCAAAATAATTATGAGAATACTGAATTTGATGTTATTATTGAAACTTACATAAGTCCTACAGATTTTACGTTTTACGGTGGGAATAAAGTTGGTGAGAGCGCTGAGATTGATTTTGAAGATAATATGATAGTTACGGATGCTAACATATATACACTCTCATTTTCTAAAGTTGAAGGATTGCCAAATGTATACATGAAAGTCAATGATAAGCTTGTCGGTGAGTCTAATGAGTATGTTTTCGAACAAAGTGAAGATAACGTTAAAGTTCAACTTATCGCGGCAGATGGAAGCGGATCAGTTTTGTTTGAAACTATCATTAATGTTAGATTAGCTAATAGTACGAATGATATTAATCAATCTGTAGAAGATTCTCCCACGGTTCCACCAACAGACCCTAGTGAAATTATCGCAGAAAGGACTAGTAAATTATCAACAGGTGCCATTGTTGGAATTGTAGTAGGCTCTACAGCATTTGTAGCTATAGTTGTTATTATAATTGTCGTTCTTATCAAGAGGAGGAAATCTTTAAATGGCAGTATATAGGCATAAAAAAACAATATGGTTATACTCATTAATTGTAGCTTTACTCGTGCTTACGAGTTTTGTCTTGATTTCCTGTGCTGATAAACCTACAGTTCAAGAAGATGTAGAGCCTAAAATTAATAAAGTGTATGTTAGCAGGGGGTATCAAAAAGATAGAGTTACTGCTTTAACAAAAGAGCCAATATGTTTGATTAACGATAAAAACACAAATCAGTGTGAAACAATAGATCTATTAATAGAACTTGACAATCCACAAAGAAGAACCGTTAACATGATTTATTTAAATGGAGTTCAATATAAAAAATCTGTTTTTGCTGAAGGGAGTGATTATCAAACAGTTAGTATAAAGCAATATCAAATTGATACAAATCAAGGAGAATTTAAGTTAAAGATAGATAAAGTATACTACCAAACTCCAAATGAACAAAAGTTAGCTACCAAAGCAACTAGAGAATTTACATTCTTAATTAATCCTGAATTTAACCTAACGCTTGACATGAGCGAAGCAAATGTGGGTGAAGGTGAGGAAGTAGTAACAAGCAAGATTAAATATGGGAGCAGATTGAGCATGTCATCCGACTACGAAATGCAAAACGAGGATGGATATGGAAAGTTAGGATTTACTTTTGCTGGATGGTTTGATGCTCCCAATGGAGAGGGCAATAGATATAATGCGCTACTAGATGATTATAAATTTAATAAGGATGTTACTTTGTATGCTCACTATGATTTAACTTGCGAATATGAATATGTAGTAGACCCTGCAACTGAAGAAATAAGTTATGTAAAAGTTAGTGCTATTACGCCAATAGGCAAAACAAATACAAGCAAAAAAATATTTGTATTAGATAGATACGAAGGGTATCCTGTTGAGGAGATTGGAGAAGGCGCTTTTGTAGATATGACTGCAGCTAGTTATGAATTACCAAGTAGTGTAACTCGTATAGGTAAGCGAGCCTTTGCCAATGCGAGGGGAGTGTCTATTGATTTCAAAAATGTACAAACAATTGGAGAAGAGGCCTTTTTGAACGTGGGCAGCATAACAATGGCGAGAAATGGCTTTCCTCCATCGTTAACAGAAATTGGGACTAGGGCTTTCGTAGGGTGTGTCTGGGATACAACACTATACAACAACGGAGCAACGAGTGATCCCAAAAACCCAAAGACTTTAGTAATACCTGCAAATGTAAAAAAGATAGGAAATGAGGCTTTTGCTAATTCCAAGTTTACTAGAGTGTATTTTTGGGATGGGATATACTTAGAACCAGAAAATGTCGGTACAGAAGTGTTTAAAAACTGTTCGGAACTGCAAATTTTATACACTGGAGCAAAGTTTGTTGAGAATTCAAGCACGGTCTCTCCTAATGGAACAAATGGTTTGAACATTATTGGTGATAGATGGTTTTTTAATGATAAAAAATTAATTATTGATACTGGCAGTCAACCCTCGAGTGTATTAACTGAAGGCTTAGAAGTAATAGGCGAAGCTGCGTTTATGTCTGATGGCGCAGGTAATAAAGGGCGCATGAATAGTGTTGTAAACATAAGGTTTCCTAATACACTAAAAGAGATAAAGAAAGAGGCATTTAATAATACAGCCCTAAGTCAAGCAAGGTTTCCAGACAATAAAGAAAGTAAATTTGAAACACTTGGAGATAAGGCGTTTCAAAGTACTTTTATTACCAATATGGAGTTTTATAGCTTAAAAACTTTTGCTGCTACTGCATTTTTTGCTGCTCCCATAGAGTATTTGATTTTTGATTTGAAAGAAGACGCACCCATAGTTACATACTTGCCACATAGTTCGACCTTTACCTTGAATCAGCTTGCTGGACACGGGATGCCCCGTTATACAAAGATATACGTTCCAGAGTCGCAAGTGAATGACTACAAAAATCCAGAGGGAGCGTGGTGGTTTAATGACAAAGGGAAGTTAGATGAAAATTATATTCAACCTATTTTAAGTAAAGATAGCATTTATACTTTACTTGGTAGCGATGGTGTAAAAATATCATATGATCCAATTAAGCAAGGAGATGTAATAATTGGGGTACGAATTACAAACATGTTTAAGAAAGGTTCTCTCATTAATGGGCGCGTTGAAATACCTGCTAAGGTTGATGGAAAAGATGTTCTTGAAATAGGGGAGTATGTCGTCAGTGATGATGGGTTTACAAAGGTATCATTACCTAGCAGTATAAAAGTAATACACAAGAATGCGTTTAGAGATGCCAAAAATTTATATCTTGTGGATTGGTATGATAAGAATAAGACTCCAAGTAACATACTGCAAGATATAAAAGACATTGACTTGGAAGAAATTGGAGATTCTGCATTTAAATCTACGAAAATTGAAAAATTTCAATCAAACAATAATCTCAAGTTAATAGATAAGAATGCATTCTATTCGTGTAAAGAGTTAAAATATATTGAGCTATTGTATGGAAACCAGATGGTTATTAAAGAAAATGTTTTTGCAAATGCAGGAAGTTCGTTGCCAGATAGAAACATGAGGCTTTGGATTAATTTAGAGATGATAAATGACGTAAAAACAGGCCAGCTAGACTCAGCATTTTTATTTATTTCAAATGTGTCTGAAGTATATATTTACAGTAATTATTTAAACCCTAGCGAAGGTTTTGTTTATCCAATAAGGTATAGTTTTTTGGGGCAGAGTATGGGAGAAGTAGCGATTTATTTTAGTGAAAGGAATCAAATCAATATATTTTTAAGCGGGCGAACAAATACTTATTTTGATCTTGGGGAATGCCTTTGGGACCTCGGAAAGCCAAACACTAGTTCAAAAGAAATACTATATACAAAGGGAACTAGCCCATAATATCATAGGACTAAATAGAATCAATTCGATTTACAAGTTTTTGTAAATCAAAAAGGCAACGATAAAAACACCGTTGCCTTAATTTGTTTTTCTAACTTCTTAGCGGATATTAGTACATACCGCCACCGCCATCAGGCATCATAGGGGGTTCTTCCTTTGGGATGTCTGTCACTAGACCTTCGGTTGTTAATAGCATTGCGGCAACACTTGCTGCATTTTGTAGCGCAGACCTTGTAACCTTAGTTGGGTCAATAATGCCTGCTTTGATCATATCGCAGTAAGTATCATTCAATGCATCGTACCCATAGTTTGTGGTATTAGCAGTTCTGACGGTGTTTACAACAACACCACCATCAACACCACTGTTCATTGCAATTTGACGAATAGGGGCTTCAAGTGCTTTTAGTACAATATTTGCACCTGTTTTAACATCGTCTTTAAAGTTAGCGATTTTCTTTGAGAGGTTGCTCATAATAGAAATTAAAGCGATTCCTCCGCCCGGAACAGTGCCTTCTTCTACGGCTGCTTTTGTTGCAGCTAAAGCATCTTCTACGCGGTGTTTAGCCTCTTGCATTTCTACTTCGGTTGCAGCACCGATTTCAATTACTGCAACACCACCAGATATTTTGGCTAATCTTTCTTGTAATTTTTCTCTATCGTAGTTAGAAGTTGTATCTGCTATTTGGGTTTTTAGAGATTTAATTCTTTCGGATATAGCCGTTTTAGATCCAGATCCGCCTACAATAGTAGTGTTGTCTTTATCGATTCGAATATTCTTTGCTTTGCCAAGGTGAGATAGTTTAGCATCTTTTAGTTCTAAACCTAAATCTTCGCTTATAACCTGACCACCGGTAAGAATAGCAATATCGGCCAGTATTTCTTTGCGTCTAGGTCCGTATCCAGGGGCTTTAACCGCCACACAAGAAAAGACGCCTTTTAATTTGTTAACAACTAGAGTAGCTGTGACTTCTTGCTCATAATCATCTGCTATAATGACGAGTTTTAATCCATTCTTAATTACTTGCTCTAGGATTGGTAACAGCTCTTGTATGTTGTTTACTTTTCTGTCTGTGATTAAAATAACCGGGTTGTCAATTTCGGCAATCATTTTTGTTAAGTCCGTAGCCATATAACCACTTACAAACCCTCTGTCAAATTGCATTCCTTCAACGACTTTGAGTTCAGTATGTAGGGTTTTCCCTTCTTGTACAGTAATGACGCCTTCTTTACCGACCTTATCCATTGCATCGGATACAAATTTGCCAATTTGGTCGTTTGATGCCGATATCGTTGCGACAGCTGCAATATCAGTTTTGTTAACAACTGGCTTAGAGATGCTTTTTAATTCTTCTACTGCCAGCTCGGTTGCCTCTAGAATTCCTTTCTTTAATAAAACAGGATTTGCTCCTGCAGCTACATTTTTTAAACCTTCTGAAATTATAGCCTGAGCTAGAACTGCAGCGGTGGTGGTTCCGTCACCAGCGACATCGTTTGTTTTAACACACGCTTCTTTAATAATTTGTGCTCCCATATTCTCAAATGGGTTTTCTAACTCAATTTCTCTTGCAATAGTAACACCGTCATTGGTAATTACAGGTGGTCCAAATTTCTTATCAAGCACTATATTACGACCTTTTGGTCCGAGTGTAATTTTTACAGTATTTGCTAATGTGTTGACACCTGTTTCTAAAGCTTTTCTTGCTTCATCAGCATATAAAATTTGTTTAGCCATTTTAATTCCTCCTAATCTTCAACTATAGCGAGTATATCGCTTTGGCGTATGATTATATACTCTTTTCCATCAATTTTAAATTCTGAACCAGAGTACTTACTGTATAATACTTTCTGTCCTGGTTTTACGATCATTTTAATCTCTTTTCCGTCAACAACACCTCCATCGCCAACAGCAATAATTTTTGCGACTTGAGGTTTCTCTTGATTACTTCCTGTTAAAATCAACCCAAAAGAAGTGGTTTCTTCTTTTTCAATGTGTTGAACAACAACTTTGTCAAATAAAGGTCTTAAATTCATATCAGTCTACTCCTTTCTTATTTTGTTTGCTAGCAATCTCATTGAGAGAGTGCCAACGTTTTTAATTGTAGCATAGTGAAAACTTATTTGCAACTAAAATTTATACTGATATTGTCATAGATAAATCAGTGTATATCAGCACAATAATGGGTAAACAATTTGCATTGATTAATATAATGTGTTACCACTGCTCAATAAATATTATGATATATTTAAAATATTTTGCAGTCAATATTGTTTGTTTTGTAAAGCATCTTTCATAGAAGAACATAATCATACAGTTGTATTTAGAGCAATTATCATATCATATATTAAAAAGTTATCTGTGGTTAATGTTGAAATGAAATTAAATCTTGTGATATATTATGATAGATAAAATAATCTAGGATGGTGCAAGCAGATGGATAAATGGGATAAAAGGTTTATGGAATTATCCTATGTTGTTGGAAGTTGGTCTTCATGCTTTAAAAATGATAGGCAAGTAGGAGCTGTAATAGTCAAAAATAAACGTATCTTAACAACAGGATATAATGGAGCGCCGAGTGGTATTATGAGCTGTAAAGATAGAGGTGAATGTTTGCGTATTAAAAACAATATTCCTTCTGGGACTTGTCACGAAATATGTTATGCTGTTCACGCAGAACAAAATGCAATTATTCAAGCAGCCAAAATTGGTGTTTCTGTTGAAGGGGCAACATTATACTGCACTCATCAACCTTGTAGCATATGTGCCAAAATGATTATTAACAGTGGAATAAAACGGATTGTATTTGATAATGGATATCCTGATAACTTTTCCATGGAGATGTTTAAAGAAGCGAATGTGATTGTTGATAAGTATAGCGATTTGCTTAACGATTAAGCCAAACAAAAGTTTGAATAATACGGTTTGTTATAATAGTTTCTGTAGCCATAGCTACCGTTTGGTTGAAAGTTATGTTTCTTCACCTGCCAAACATTAGTCGCTTTTTAGTAGTTTTTTTTACCCAATAAATAATGATATATTCAAAGCCAAAAACTAGTAGTTTAGTTGACTTAATCAACTCCGTATATTTGTTGGCAAATCCTGTTTAAATTATTATTGTAAATATGGAAAAGTTTAAGATTGCTATCAAATCTAATATTTGTAGCATCCACAATTCTTACATATAAGTGTAGAGCGTGGCATGCCATGTTATAATTTTTTAGGCTCGTGTTGCTTTTAATTAGAAGTGATTTTAATGTTCTCTTAATTTTCAAACTGAATACACGCTCAGTAATGTTTTTATGTTGTATAGTCGGTGAAAGCAAGTTGGTTATTAAATGAATTAGATGTTATGGTTTACATTTGTTATTGACTTGCGCACGCGTAATAATGTATTATATTTTTAATTATAGAGAGGTCTTGTTCGTGATGGTTTCAGGTAAAAAAAGGAAAGAGAAAAATATTCTTACATTATTGCTTGGGTTTATTTTGATTGCAGGTGTGTTTTTCCTCTCAATAGCTTTCTTTTCACTCAGCTCAGGTGAACAATTAACGGCTTTTGCCAAATCTGATAAGGCAGCTACTTTGGATACTGGAATTGTTCCAGGATATCTCAAGCCTGGGTTAAATTCTTTGAGTACTGCTGCGTTTTATGATGATTATCATTCTAATAATTTTCCTGCTGGTGGTGGGGTTAGTCAAGAAGAATATTTTGGTAAAGATTTCTACGCAGATGCAGGTTCTTCAGTTAGCTTTAGTTCGGATTCATTACTTTTCAAAAATGGCTCAGTAGGTACATTACTTAAAATAAATAACGAAAATTATCCTGCTGATGCTTTAGCTAAAGCCTTAACAAGTGCAGATTTTATCATTAAAGTTCGATTCGAATGTGATATTTTAATTTCTGGCACAGGCCCAGCAGGTGCAAATTTAGAAACTAAGATTTTGTGGTATCCCACAGGGACTGCAGAGTCTGTATACGCAACAAAAACATCGTTGATGCCATTGAGTTCAGATAGTTTCAGCCTTATTTTAGACATCGGGGGAGAGAATGCCGATGCTGGTGGGGCTTCTGTTGATGATACTAATGTTTTATACACTGCAGGAGTTAATATTGTACACAATTCTGCTTGTTTTTTAATTACCTTTAAGGACAATGGCAATGCCTCTGATGGCTTTGATATTTTTATTCGGTCTCCAAGGGTATATATTGACGTGGAAGCTTTAGGGCTTTCCATAAATGTAGGTGAGTACGCAATAGAGGTTTCTGGCACAAATAGAGAAACAACGACTATATCAAGAATTAAAGATCCTAGTTCAACAGGACCAGAAATTTTAAATAATACGTTTGTCAAGGCGGGAGATCAACTTGATCTTACAGCGTCTGTTGAAAAGGCTAATTTACCATATGTTTTTCCAACCTATTATACCGCACTCTTTTATCCGGTTGATGATAATTTTGATTCTCGAACATGTATCGATTGGCATACATACAATATGAGTTATGATGAAACTATAAGTTCTTATCTTGAAGCTATTCCTTTACCAGCGTCTGCGTCTGATGAAGCAAAAATAGCGCGAAAATCCGGCTATAGTGTTTCTTATCAAGTAAAAGATGGAGTAGGAAATACGCCTCAAGTTAAATTACTGCCCAGATTACCGATAAGTATTGAAAGGGGGCAAGTCATATACTATGAATATAGTGTTGGCGATATCCCAAACATAGAAATAGTTGTCAAAGTTGATAACGTATCTCCTTCTATACCTATTATCAAAGAAAGTAGTACGTTTGGTCAAACTATCAAGGACAGAAGATGGTACACACAATCTAGAAACATTTTTTTGGACTATTCTTCGGAATTAACTACTGACTTTGAAAACAACTCTAAAGAAAATGTATATGCATATGTCCTAAGTAGTCAAGTGAGTACATTTGATGTTTCAATTTGCGATTTTTCATTACCGAACGGACATCCGTCCACTAGATACCGCTTTTATGGATCTGATTCAAGTATTGATGAATTTGCTGATAGGCAAGATCTAGGGATTTTTTCTAACACTGCAAATCGTGTTGAAAAGTTCGATTTGGAGTTTATAACCTCAGGAGAATATACGTTAGTTCTCGTTGCTGTAGACAAGGCAGGGAATGTTTCTTCACCTATGATATATCATACGGGAAATAATCAGGCTGTGCGGGTGGATGACACCACACAGCAAGTAGGCTTTGACTTGGTGTATGGAGAGATTTCTTTCTATTATGATTATCTATCAACTATTGGTAGTGTAACCATATTCTTAGGTGAGGCGTGGCATGACAAAGATGACGCAACTCAAAAATGGACCTGCAATGCTTCTGAAACGGTTACCACTGGAGATGGTGTGTTTAATAAATTAACGCATCCTACCAAACGTGATATACCCGTTACTTTGAGATTGATAATGCCTGTGGCAAATTATAATAATTACAGGCTAGTAAAGTATAGTAATCAGCCTGCTATGGAGGGAATGGTCTCAGATTCTCCAATATTTAAAGCAGGTAGAGACAATTCTCGTGTTTATGAAATTACATTTTTTATTAACGATGAAATTTGGAATAGTGGACGTGAATCAGGGGTGGTTACTATGTACTTCAACAAGAGAGTTGAAGTTGGGTTAATAACAACTGATTTTACTTATTCTAAAGACCAAATAGGGAATGGAAACATAGTTTCATTAGGTAGTTTTTTTGAAACATATTTCCCTTATGACCCCAACACAGGTGTGAAAACAGCCCCGGAACGTCAGCCAAATATCGATATTACCTATTATGAACACCTAGAATATCAAGTTTATGTTGCTACGGCTGAAATAAATGGACAGATAGTTACGCAAAAAGGGGGATATATCAATTATCGTGGTGAGGAGTATCACGTTCCAGATGATTATGATTTATTAGCAAATACGAAAGTTTCAAGTGTTGCTTTTATCCCCGAATTGTTAGGTGAGCCCGGTACGTTGCTACATACATTAAAAAGGAGAGAGCTTACTCCTGTAACAGGGTATAAAGTATATGCCGCTGAAGGATTTATGCCAGAACATGGAAATAAAGTAGGTTTTATAGATGCTGGTAAATATGTTTATAAGGCTACGGTTGATGTAACAGGCGACATAAATGTTTTCGGAGAAAGTATAGATGTTTTTGAAATTAAAAAAGCATCTCCGAATGTGCATAATTTACATACTAAGAATACGCTATTTTACGGAGATAGTTTAAATCAACTGATGTTTGCTAGCTCGTATGAAAGCGGTTCCCTTATAACCGATCCTGGTTTTGAATATGCCTCAGAAAATTACTTTTTATCATCAGCAGGTGTTTATGGATATTTCGAAATAACTTCACCACAAATTGGTACTGAAGCATACGTTAAACCTCCAGTCAGTTTATCTATGCCAATCACAGTCAAGTTCCATCCAATTGAAGTTATTGCAGGTGTTACTGATGAAATATTGAACAATAATTGGGATACAGTGTTTTCTAGATATTACGATAGAAGGATGATAAATCCTATAGGCCCTGTGTATGAGTATACATTGAAACCAGGTAAAAGTCACAGTAAGAACTATGAAATACAAGTAATCGAGATGAACATTGAAATTAAGCATGCTAAAGCTTATATTGGTGTAGATTATGGGACAATTCGAAAGGTATATAATGAAGAGCCACAAGGACTGACTGTAAAGGCATATTTAAATCCAGATTTTGACGAAACGACGGATATCCCATTATCTGATATACCATTTATTATAACTTATACGGACAGAACAACGGGAATACCGATACAAGGTCAACCAGAGGCTGCGGGAAATTATCAGGCTAAGATTGATATTGACAAAAATAGTTCAAATTATGAAAATGATGTTTCTGTATACCAAAATTTTACAATTGACAAGAAAGAATTGAATATATATCCAGTCGCTCCAGAAGGAGAACTGGCATTAGGAGACTATATTTATGAAGAACTTTTAGATGCTAATAACTTTGGCTTAGGTGCGCAGTATTCGTTTAATCATAAGTTTACATTTAAATACGGTTACTTAGAGGTTCCGTTATACGAGTTTGGAGTTTATAATGGCGAAAATTTCGAAGAAATATCGGGCTTACGAGTAATTCATTCATTCTCTAAATGTAAAGACGAAAACGGACAAACTCTAGATCCATTCGGAGACTGGATTAACCAGACTCTCCCTGGTGTGTTACTTAGCGATATGCTTTCTGCTGGCTGGTATATTGCTGAGATAACGATTGAAAATCAAAACTATTCAGGGAAACTGATTGCAATGTTTGTAATCGAACAAGGAACATCTTTGGGAAATCTTCTAAGTGTAGATATACCGCAATTTAGGAGAACTTATCCTGTTGTTGATTATGACGGCACTCCTAAGGGGAATATAGGGCATTTAGAGTATGGACAAACATTGGCAGATGGTATATCCAACATGCTGATGGGGTTAAGCACTACAGCAGTTTATACATACCGTAACAATGTTAAAAAGACAATCTCCGGCAGGTTTTATTTTGAATCTGAAGCTGAGTATTACCAAAGGCAACCAGGTCCACAGGATGCGCATTATAATGTAAACGGACGAAGGATTTTAGATGTTAATTATGGAACTGGAAATATGGCAAACAGAGTAGTACCTCATATATTAACACTTTACTGGGAAGCGGGTGAGTACCTAAATAATGAATTTGTGGCCAACAAAAATTTTAGTATTGTTTCTTTTTCTACTGACATAGTTGTGGCTAGAGCAAGGGCTAATGTTGATAGTGTTTCAATGAGTGATATTACATATGGACAAAAACTATCTAGTTCTGATTTTATTGGAGATGTTGTTTCTAATGGAAGAGTATTAGAGCGTAATGTGCATTATTCGCTGAATTTAATAACAAACAACCAAACAGTTTATAATGGTGGCACACACAATGTAAGATATTCATTAACTCCAATTGGAAAGTACTTACGACAATATCTACCTTTAAATGATTTATATGCTCCAATTAGTGTTGAAAGTAGAGCTATACAAATATCATTTCCACCAGACGTGAAGAGGACTATAACAGCAGAGGAGTACGATAGTGGTTCATCAGATATTATCGTTGGTATTGTCTATGAATATGGGTCAATGTACGTTCGCCCGACAACTATGGTTAAAACCGTAGATACTGACGAGACAGTTTCAAACGTACAATTAGAATATCTTTATTTCAAAACAAAACCTAGTCCCAATTATACTCTTCAAACAGGCGAGAGTTATGTAGAGGGGTATGATGATTATGTTAGGTTACCCCGTGTTTCAAGCACAACTGAAAGTGGTAAATATTATATGCTAGTTAGACCACTGGGCAGTAATTATACGGGCAGTACTTTTGAAGATTTTTATGTAATAAAAGCTGACTTGTTTTATACACAACCTAGTACGCCCACTCTTGAGTATGGTCAAAGCTTAGGAGAATATACCTTTTCACAGATTTTAGTACAAAATAGAACAAATACTATTAGTGTTCCTGGAGCATTTTTCTTTGTTGATTCAAACTTAACGCCAGAAGTCGGCACTAATGATAGTTTTTTGGTTGAATTTATGCCTAGGGTTGGTAGTGAATCTTTATACAATAATTTTAAACCTGTAAAAACATATGTGCCTATCAATGTGCTTAAGAAAACTTTAGAAATATCAGTTCCAGAAAATACGTGTTATGTCTTTACCGGAGCCCCTAAACCTATTATTGCATCTGTAATAAATCCTGAGACAGGTACGTTGTTACCTTTAGTTTATGAATATTTCATTTCAGATGCAGCTCCGCCCATGCATGTTGCACCTGCAGAGGTCGGTATATACGAAGTTATAGTTTCGATAGATAATTCGGAGGAAAAATTTAGAGGTTCTAAATCAGTGATTCTTGAAATAACTCAGTCTCTCGTAACTATTGATACAACATATGATGACAAAGAATATACCGGACTTCCTCAGGGACTCGTTCCCATTTATTCATTTATGCCTAACACACATGAAAGAGAGTTTTTTATCAACGATACAGACGGTTTCAAAATTAAGTACTTCGACCATAATGGGCTAGAAATGACAGGTTCTCCTAAAAACGTGGGCAAATATAGGGCTAACGTACAGCTAATAACTAAAAATTATATGGCTGAGGAAACAAATATTAATTTCTACATAAAGCCATCAATCAAAGAAATTAAAAATTTAGAGCAGACATATATTCCTACGGTTTTAGACCCTAATGCTCCACGAATTAATCGTGTAGTACTTGAATTCAATGAAGTCACAAAAACACAAACAGATGAATTTGGAAATGTGTATTCTGTTATAGAAAGTCATCAGCCAGTAGAATATACTGTGTTTTACAGATACGTTTTAAATGAGGGAGGACAGACCGAATTTTCATCTAATTTAGACATAAGCAATGCAGGTATATATGATTTAGAAATAAGATTTTCTGAGAATGGCTATAATAAAATCATAACTGGTCAACAACTAGTTATTAACAGAAGAGATATTTCTGATGGTTTTCAATCTGGTTTAGACGAAAACGGATATTCAACGGTGTACACTGGGGCAACACAACCTTTAACTGATTTACCTCTACCTGCAGAAATAGAAATACACGATGCAACCATATATTACAGAGGCAAGTATGCTCCTGAAGATTCTTTTTCTACAATAGCACCATCTCAAGCAGGACTATACCGAGTAAAGATTGAATTAAGCAGCGAAAATTATATAGGTGTTGCAGAAACAGATTACGAAATTAAGAAAGCTAAATTGACAATTGTAGAAACACCTCTTACAGAAAAAATTGAATTTAGCACTCCTTCCAATGAGATTGTATTTAAAGAAGGGACGGGAAAAGTTAGATTTGATACTACTGGTGAGATTTTAAGCAGTAAAGGAACTTGGTCAATAATGGAGAGTTATGATACAAGTTCATATATCGTAGGCACCTCATATCCAGTTGGTGTTCGATTTACACCAAATGAAACGATAAATATCAATTTCTGTGAAGAAGAAGCAGAAATGATTATTAATATATCAAAAAAAGATATTAGCAACTTTATTAATATCGACGAACAGTCTTTAAACAAAATCTACTCCGGAAATCGTCAAGGAGCTACTGCTTCTATTGATGAACTTGCCGCTAATATTCCATCTGAATATGAAGGGAGAATTAAACTTACATATCAATATAATGGAGTGGTAGAAGATCCAAAAGAAGTTGGAGTCTACACTTTAGTTGTTAAAATAATAGATGATAATAACTATACAGGGATGACAGATGAAATAGAATATAGGATTTCTATGGCTGAACCACTAATAGCCACCCCTCCAAAAGTGAGAGACATTCCTCGGGGAGAAACTTTATGTAATGATGATATTATTTCAGCAGGCGATGTGGTTAATCCAGTAGATTATGATATAAAAGTTCAAGGGAGCTTTCAGTTCGATTCGTTAGTAACCATGGATAAGGCAAATATCCATAAGGTCCTAGTTAATTTTATGCCAAATGAAACGACCAGCTATAAAATCATTTCGTTTGAAGTTGATGTAAAGGTTATAGGAACAGATTTGGATGTCACTTCTGTCAGCGTATTAACTGCAAAAGATAGTTATAATAACGATATACGATACCCTTATGGTACCAAATTATGCGAAACTGGTATTTCAATTACTCCCATGATAAATGGAGTAGCATTAAGTGACGAAGTGGGAGTTTGGGAATGGATTGATAGCAACGAAATAGTTGCGGTTGGCGGTAGTGCGCATTACAGAATTATTCCAACAGATATTTCAAATTACAATATTTATGAAGGTTCTGTTGTAATTCCTTATATCGACAAGGCGGAAATGCAGTTTGATGAAGATGCTTCTCATATAAGTATATATGCTGGGGAAAGTATTGATTTATCGAATCCAGAAAATACTTTGCATATTAATTTTGTCGTACAAAACAAGCATAAACCTAACATCACATTAAATCCTAAAATAGCTATTACGACTACTGCTTTTGAAATCGATAGTATTAACAGTTCCAGCTTATCTAATGAGTATTATTATGACTCAGTTATGGGAGGGAGATACCTCAAAGTTAGAAATACAAATGAGTCAGCAAAAATTGCATTTAAGTTGACTGATACTAATTATAATGAAATGACTGTGGAACTTCCGGTGCGAGTGTATAAATATGTAGAGGCAAGTAGTTTCGAAGCAATAAACGCAAGAAAGTATTATGATGGGAAAATAACGCAAGTTAGTGATTTCAGTATAATTATAAGTGATACTGATATTGTTATCGATGAAGGTAAATTATGCATTTCAGATATCAGTAATTTGGCGGGTGAAAAAATTACTGATTATATGTCTACTTCATTGGTCCCAGGCAGATATAACATAACAGTTGAAATAGAGGATACTTGGTATGCCGGAAAGTATACATTCAGTTATGACGTGTTAAAAAATGATATCACTGAATTTATGTCTATAAGCAACACTGAACGCATATATGCAGACAATCTACCGACAGCAAGAGTAAGTTTTGCTCAGAATTATAATCTTGTTTTACAAAACACTAGGTCAGTAGTTGTATATAAATACTGGTCATATGATAAAACCGTCGATTATGGCTATTTACCCCCTAGAAATGCTGGTAATTATTGGTTAGAAGTTTCAATTGATGCGGAAGATAAATATTTTATTGCGAGAAAAATAGTACCGTATACAATAAGTAAAAAAGAATTATCCCTTGGGCTTGACGAGTCATATGTATTTAGATATGGTCAAAGCTACAAAATAGAACCTGAAATAGGGAATGGACTTTCAATAAAAAATTGCATAGTGTCATATTTTTTAATAGGAGAATCGTTACCACTACTCACAAAGCCAACTAATGTTGGTAGATATAGAATTGAGTTTTCCATTAATCATCAAAACTACTATGGCTCAAAAGCAGTAACGTTAACAATTAATCAAATTGCATTAGAATTAAATATTGCTCCTCAAATTGACTCGTTAGAATACGGCACAAAACTAAACGCAGCAGGTTTTAGCGGTGGAGAAGTGATTAGTGCTGATATGGAAGCTAATAGGGTGTTTGGCCAATTCGTGTTTGTTAATCCGGACCTAACACCGCCAGTTGGAGTACAGACAGTCCAAGTCAGATTTGAACCCACTAACAAAAATTACGCTCCTCTTACTTTTTCTAGTGAAATAACAATTAATAAAAGACGTGCAAGTATTCACTTTGTCGTAACAAGTTTAGAGTATAATGGGCGTCCGCAATTGCCGTTAATTGCAACGGATCCAGTACTTGGCATAAATGTAAAATATACTATTGAACGAGATGGATTAGCAGTTACAAACGCTGTTGAAGTAGGGACATATAAAATAATTGCAACAATTCACGATGAAAACTATGAGGGAAGAAGCGTATTAGATGGTTTCCAAATTGTTAAGGCTAACATAAAACTCGGTGAAAGTATAATGCCCACTGCATCCACTGTTGAGTATAACCAGGCATTAAACAAGAGTTCTCTGTTAGGTGGTAAAATAGTATATGTTATTGGTAGAGATTCAGTTGCAGGCATATTTGAGTATAAAAATCCAGATCTTATGCTTGGTCCTGTAGGGGATTATACAAACGTGAGGTTTGTTTTCATCCCAGTCGATAATAAAAATTATGAAACATTTGAAGGTTCCGTAACTGTGTCTGTTACGAAAGCAAGTGCTTCGATACAGGCTTTTGACACAGAGTTTGTTTATGGAGACCAAATCAAACGTCCTAGGTTTGTCACTAGCCCAGCTAACTTGACAGTACTCAATCAAGATTTCGAAGATAGCATGTATAATATTAGGGATGTTGGCATATATGTATTTAATGCAACTATAAGCGATCATAATTATACAGGACAAATCACTTATAATGTTGTGATAACGAAAAAAGTACTAGATATTCAATATTATCAGGGCACTGCCCCCATAGATAAATATGTCGCATCGTACGGACAAAGAGTGGAGCCAATAGCTAGAATTAAACCGAGTTCTTTAGCTGCTATCGATGCACCATATAGAGAACAAATTGAAAGACACATAATGTACTATTATAAGAGCGCGAATAGTAATATGCCATTCACAGTCAATAGACCTTATGCCATAGGTGAATATTTAGTGGTTGCACGTATAGAAAATCACAATAATTATAGATTAGATGATAGTATTGCTACTTTAAGTTATGAAATTACTCGTGCAAAAGTTGAGAGGCTTGATTTTGATCATACACTTCTTTCAACACAGGTATATGGAAATGTAACCATGCCATCAGTTCTTGTAACACCGGCCTCAGTTAAATATAAAGTTTACTTCCCTGGTTCGTCAGGACTTCCTACAACAGCTGGGACCCATGGTGTTAGAGTAGAGATTATAGATGAAAATTATATTTTTGAGTCTAGAGATGCTGTGTTCAAGATATTACCCCTTGAGCTGAATATTGAAAACATAAAGGCACAAGATAAACCTGTAGATGGATTGAGCGATATAAAGGTTACTGGTGTGCTTAGTGGGGTAAGGGAAAAAGATGAGGTGTTTTTAACACTAACAGCACACACTGATAAGTGGGCTACAAATGTAGGACAACATGACGTAATTATTTCAGGTTGGAAGCTTTCCGGATTGCATGCCGCAAATTATGCTGTTAGAGAACCAGTCTATTCTCTGAAAGTTAATATTACAAACAAAGTTATCAGAGATGAAAGATCTGATTCCTATGTAACTAGTTCTACTGGATTTGATAGCAATATAACAGTGTCTTTTGGTGAGGTATATGACTCAGTTAATAGGACCAATTTCTTTACTAGTTTAATTGGACAAAAGGCCATAGTACAAAGCATATCAATAAAAGAAAATGGTTTAGATACAGTGCTTGGCGAAAAAGTGAAATACTATGTAAAAATACCAGATGCTTACCTAGGTGCTCAAAACCTGGAAGTAAAAGGGCTAGGAGCTTTATCCAACCAGTCTATTCAATTTACGCAGGAAGGAGATTATATTACATTCTATGCAGACACGTCTGGGGAAATTTTATTTTACGTAGATGATTTTCCTTACTGGATTATTATTGTTGCAAGCGTAGTTTTAATTTTAGTTATTGGAGCAATATTGATTTTCGTATTATTACCCAAAAAGAGGCGTAAGGTTACCATCACATCGGATATGCGCAAGACGCATGAGTGGGCAAAACGAGCAGAAGAGTTTGAGAATAAGGCTGAAATGGATAAGCAGATTAAAGATCGAGAGAAGAGACGGAGATGGAAAATGTAAACAGCAAGAAGTATATTATAGCACTTGTTAGTTGTATGTTATTCGTCTTACTCTTAATAATTGCTGTGTCTTTTTATGCTAGCGATAGCCGTACAAACATCGAGGCTTTAGCAGCACCAACTATTGTTATAAAATTAGACAATAAAGAAGACAAAGTATTTAATTCGTTAATTGGTGCTACGTATTGCATCATAACAAATAACCAAACAACCGATGTTCTAATAGCATTCGACGATGATGCAGAGAATTGGATAATTCGTGCAGATGATGTTCCTCCTGGTGAAATTCCTTATATTTCTATAAAAAAGCTAGAAGAAAAAAAACCTGAAACATATCGAGGACCAACGTTAAACGAACAAGGTAAATTTGAAACGCGAATTACTCTACATTCCAATGGTTATTTATATGTAAAGTGCGTGTACGAAGAAGATGACGAGGTCAATTTTATAGAAACATACGAAAGAATTTTAGTTATTGACTGGGTAGCTCCTAATATTGTTGTCGACAGTGTTTTAGTTTATGCTGATGCTCAATGCGTTAGCTTTTCTACAAAAGTTACGGATCGTTTTTCAGGCCTTAGATATGAAACCGCAAATAGTGGTATTAAAAGAGCTGAATTTTTTTTAATTGATAAAGAATTAACTGAATATATGAAGCAAAAAGAGCAACCAAGTGATGATGTAAATTTATCGTTTGATGTGATTCGGGAAGAGACAGGATATAGTTCAGTTAAGGTACAAACAACAGCTCTAGACGATGCTTGGTTAGACGTTCAATTTATTGAAGATGGGTACTATTATTTAGCATTAGAGGATAATGTTGGTAATATGGCAATCTATTTATTAGGGCACTATAAAAAACCCAAGAGTGCAGATTTTAAAGTTAAATATGCTTTTGGGTATTTGTCGATCACAGACTATTTAGAGCAAGCTGAGGAATATGTTCTGTATTATGAAGGAAGAGAAGACTTTTCACAAATTAGGGTGGAAGAATTAAAGGAAGCTTTAAGTGATATATATTACATTTTTTCAACCGAAGAAGATGAGAACGTAAGAAGGCAGGCTTACGAACAGTTTAATGACGCGAAATTTGCTTTTGAAAACGCTATGAAAGGGACAGTTGTTGTTTTACATATATCTGACAATACAAATAGTAGTGGTATGGGTACTAAAATTAAATGTACAAATTTTAATGAAGACATAGTTGAAACAGTTACGGGTGATGAGCTCACTTTGCATATAACAGTAGACGATGTGGGGGATAATGACATATTAACAGAGGTGCTTTCCTTAATAGACGAACATTATGACCATATCATCAAGATACAATATGGACTGTTTAAAAATGATGAATATGTTGTACCTAACGAGCCATTAATGTTTAATATTGATTGTAAAACCGCGATTACAGATTTAAAGATAATTTCTACAATTGATGGTTTAAACCCTACTGTATACGAATATGAAAAAGGGCTGCAGTATTTCAGCATTAAGAGTAACACAAACAAAAGGGAGTTTTATGTGTTTTATAATGTTGAAGTTGGTACTAGTGAAATACGTCCTTTAAATATTGTGTTTATAGTGTTAGGAATATATGCGGGTTTGTCTGCAGTAATAACAATATTATCAGTGATGCTCAGTTTAAAAAATAGCAAAAAAAACATTAAAAACATCTAATAATTATAATTTTATGTAAAATATGTAGAGATAAATTGTAGTAAATTATTATGCCAATTTAAGTTTTAGTATAGGGATTGGATAGTTAAATTATATATATTTACATGAACTTTCGTGTTAGTTTAAAAGCTTAAACTCCTCTTGGTTTTTGGTATTAAATGTAAAGAGAAGGTATAGATATATAGTTAGAGGATTTTAAAATTATGCTTGAACTTTTGTGCAGTTTATAAATGAAATGTTAGACAACAATTTTATCGTGTGGTATACTACTTCAGGATGGCACTATAGCCAAGTGGTAAGGCAGAGGTCTGCAAAACCTTTATCCCCAGTTCAAATCTGGGTGGTGCCTCCAGAATTGGCCGTTGTGGCGGAATAGGCAGACGCAAGGGACTTAAAATCCCTCGATGGCAACATCGTGCCGGTTCAAGTCCGGCCAACGGCACCATA
>DAONQC010000002.1:0-322068 GCA_035409945.1 Clostridia bacterium | reverse complement strand
TTGAAAACCGTTTGGGTGCAAGCCCACGGGGGTTCGAATCCCTCTTTCTCCGCCACAATCAAAAATGCGACATGTTTCGATATGAGATGTGTCGTTTTTTTATACATAGTTCATTGGATTTCATAGGAATAGATTTTAAATGTGCATATGATTGGCTTGGTAGAATAAAATTTTTAAGCCGTCTTGGCTTTAAGACTTTATTGGAACAAAATCCCAAAACTTACTAAATTTAAGACTTTGTTGGAATAAATTCCCAAAACTTATTGTTTTATGGCTTTAAATGTTGTACAATTTAATTACAATCGTATTAGAGGTTTATTGACATGATTATTCAAAGAAAAGAATATTTAGACAAGCTTATTGCATTTAAAGATAAAAAGTTGATAAAAATAGTTACTGGCGTTAGGCGTTGTGGGAAATCTACACTGTTAGAATTATATAAACAATGGCTAAAAAAACAGGGTGTAACTGATGAGCAAATTATATCAATAAATTTTGAAGATCTAGATTATGAGGAACTTACTGATTATAGGAAATTGTATACCTACATAAAGGGTAAAATGCTACCAGATAAAGTTAACTATATCATTTTGGATGAGATTCAAAACGTTGAGGATTTTCCTAGAGTTATAGATAGTCTATATATTAAGGATAATGTTGACTTATATATAACTGGATCAAATGCATATATGTTATCAAGTGAGATTGCCACACTTATTTCTGGAAGATATGTTCAAATAGAAATGTTGCCACTTTCTTTCAAAGAATATATGGAAAGTACGGGAAGCATGGAAGATAGGGGAGTTAAGTTTACTGAATATATTAAAAATAGTTCATTTCCCTACGCATTAGAATTAAAAAATCAACCTAACGCACTGCGCGATTATTTAGAAGGCATTTACAACACCATAATAATCAAAGATGTAGTAACACGTAAGGGAATTTCAGATACTATGAGGCTGAAAAGTGTTTTGCGATATATTTTTGATAATATTGGGAATGTAGTATCTCCTAAAAAAATAGCCGATACTATGACAAGCGATGGTCGTAAAATTGATACTAAAACAGTAGAAAAATACCTAGATGCATTGATGGAGAGTTACATAATATATCAAGCAAATAGATATGATATAAAAGGAAAGCAGCATTTGAAAACATTAGAAAAATATTATGTTGTAGATGTGGGATTGCGACTAATGGTACTTGGAAATGATGGTGCGGATTTAGGACGCATTTTAGAAAATGTTGTTTATTTAGAATTACTTAGGCGTGGATATGCTGTTTATATCGGTAAAGTAGATAGTTATGAAGTTGATTTTGTTGCTAAGGATAATAAAGGAATAACATATTTTCAAGTAGCTTTAACAGTCCGTGACGAAAAAACTTTAGAAAGAGAACTACGCTCACTACAGGCGATAAAAGATCATTATCCCAAAATCCTTTTAACTCTTGATGAAGGTTTCGCAGTTCACCATGAAGGTATAAAACAAATGAATGCAAGAGATTGGCTTTTGAATTTGGAATAACAAGGTGTGTAATTTTTTGCAAAGGGCTAGATTAAAACCTCACCTTTAAATACAGAAAACAAGTCAGGTTGGTACTGACTATAATATGCAAGGCTTGTAAAAACGGACTTTATATATAGACAAATGATTGAGGTGCAAAATCTATGCCCCAATCGGAAAGGTCAGTGGGTTCATTATATTTTTTTATATCATAAAGATGATATGCTACAGCTTGTTTCTTACCTAGGTAATATTTTTGAAAAAAGGAGTATTTTATACCTGAATAAACTTTCGTTTTTTCCCATATCTTGCTTGGTACATCTACAAGAATTTCTTTGATTTTTGCTTCTCCGACTACTTTTTTAACTGGGGCTGTGGAATAAAAGATAATAGTGTCGACATCGTCTTTGCACTTAATTTTTCGAAACTCAAACCGTTTTTTGCCATTAAATATATTTTCTATATGTTCTGGATTAATCGATAATAACATTTTGCACATTTATCTTTGCCTCCTCGAGAACTCGTATAAAATCGTTTTTACTCATTTTTACTTGGTAAGGATGTCCTTCGCCCCACACACCCATCTCTTTAAGCGTTTTATAATTAACATTATTACCTTCTCCAAAATATACATTATATAGCAAGGTAATAACAAATAGATTTTGCTGTTTGTATTTCTTTTCTAGCTCATCATTTGAGTAAACCGATCTATTCCCAACAGTTTTTAAAAATTCATCATAAGTTTTTAGTTTTATATTATTCAGTTTAATAGTTGTAACGTCTACGATAGAGCAAGATGATGTTACGACTGAAGTATATTGTCTTGGTCCTTTATCGCTAATTCTGTAGATAAGTGTAGGTGAACCCTCAGGGTAATCAATCATAGTATATGGCGTGGCTAAAAAGACCTTCTTGAGCCCATTTGCTGCTGCGATTTTTTCAATTTCTTGTTCAGTGTTTTTTAACTTAGAGTGTGGGAATAGGGTATCATGATACTGTGCCTCAATAGGGATAATCCCAGCCTCAACAAACTCTGGGTTTACGAAAGGGAAACACGTAAATGGGTTTGAGTAGTCTATGCCTTTTTTAGATCTTTGATAAACCAGTTCGCCATTTTCCTTTGTTCCTAATGGTTTAAATCCATACTTAGAGAGTTGAGATATAAGAAGTTCTTGTTTTGGGAAAACAGTAATGTAAATGTAGTCTAAATTACTTTTTTGCCATTGCCAAAGGGCTAATCCAATTACTCCTTCACCAATTCGCTTTCCAGATGTAGCTTGGGAGATTTTAAGGGTGGAAATTTTTAATCTATTTTCTCTTGGTGTTGTAGAAGAAGAAAGCTCAATAGCCTCATTATATTCTTCTTTGAGTGATAAAAATGCTTGTATCATACCGCCTTCTTCGAAAACAAGAGCCTCTCTATCCGCATTGCGTCTAAACCAATCATCGAAGCCATCATAATCATCTCTGAGGCTGTCGAAAAATTTATCGTTTAAATTGCATTCAGCAAATTTTTTTGTAACAAATTCATTAATCATATCTAAGTTCCCTTAATATCCTCTCCCACTCGCGAGCAGTATAATTGTATTTTTTCCCATATCGGATTATTTTTGCTACAGTGGGGAAATCTTTGATGTATTGTGCAATGTCATATGGAGTAGTTTCATTATATTTTGCTGCAAAATCAAACAACATATTTGATTCGTCCGTAGAAAGACCAAGTGCAGATTGTATTTTTTTTAACAATTCATAAGATGGTGGGTTTCTCCGATTTCGCTCGAGGTCACTAAGATAGGGTGCAGAAACTCCTATTTGTTTTGCCAATTGATATTGCTTGACACCATATTTGCTTCTCAATGATATAAGAAATTCTCCAAACATAATAAAAATTAACTCCAAATATTAACTAATTAGCTAATAAGTTAATATTACATAAAATATATATGATTGTCAAGGTTTACATAATGAATTATAACTTTTTATGATGCGTGAACTAAATTGAGCCACTTGTGTTTTCGCTGTTACTTATTTCTTTATCTCATCCATATTTCGCTAGGGGGATAAAGAAGAGGTACGTTGTTTGATGTCCACAAAGCATTAGAATAATGTTAGTGAAAAAATGTGGCAATCCGTAAAAGTTTGTTTTAGGTTTCGTAGACAGAGTGATGTATCTTGAATAATTTATTTAAGGCTGCGGCTGTGATCTGCTCGTAAAAGCGCAATATATTTTTGGGATAATGTGGTTCATAGGATTATATAGCATATGTGCTGGGGAAGTGTATGTTGAATACAGAACTAGCAGCATGTATTACTTATTAAATGAAAAAGCCTTAATAGACTAACTATATATTATACCTTGTTGCCTAATTACTTATGTGATAGAATAAAAAAGCACTAAAGGTGCTAAAATCATAGGGCAAACCGATAGAACAGTGTTTGCTGCGCCTATGACTATATTTTATAGTGGAGTGGTGCAAATGATTGTATTTCTCTATCTTGTATATTTTATGAAAGTAGGTGTACATGAAATCATTACGTAAAGCAGAAAGATTTGACTACTCTAAATTTGAAACAGATTTTCACAATTATGCCTCTCCCGAGTTGTTAGAATACGAATTTTGGGGCATACATCCGAAAAAAGGCAGGCTCCGCATAGATACAAAACGGTATAAGAAAATTTGCAAAGGTTTTGGAATTGATGAGTTTCTACCTAATGGGCTTTTTAAAGAAAGAAATACGGTGTATTTTATTCCAGCAAAACAAAAAAAGTATGATTATAAAGTTAATATATTTCGTGACCTGCTTGGAGAATTAATTAGAGACTGGGTGCAAGAATATAAACCGGTTTTAAACTATATTACAACTCCAAAGGAGGTAGCGGATAAATACAGGCTAGAGGCACTGTCGCATACATCCTGTTCGGATGATTATGATGATATTGGTGTCGATGCTAGGATGGAAAGCTTTAGAAGGGAAAGACAATATAGTAAAATTATTAATTCGTTATATTGCCAATTTGTTTCTAAAATTACCGCCGAAGTAGATAGATATACGCTTATTGTTATGAGTAGGCTAGGTTATCAGGGCAATAGTTTCAATATTAAAGTATTTTGCGAGTTTTCAGATAAGTTATTGCCAGATAAAAAAGAAGCAACTATTAACAATCTTTCGGAATATAGTGCTTATGATATGTTACATAAAATTAATAATTTTCTTAAACATAACTCAGTTGAATCATATAAAAAGCTTAAGAAAGCATATCCTGATAGTGTTATATCAGAGGAAAATGGGGTAAATATCGAGTATAAAAATGGTATGTTTGCGGGAGACTGGATAACAATAAAGCCAGGGTATATCGATGAGGTGTTAAATAAGCTAATTAGATTTTTTGAAGATTATTGCAGAATATATCTAAATGAAGATATAGAGGAGTCAAAATGGAATTATGATGATTACTTCAAAAATGCTTTTAAAAAGATGTCTAAGTTAGACCAGTATTTTGGATTGGATTTTTAATAAGATATGCAGTTTCCATCCATTAAACCTAATTGTTTTTAATCGTCATTAAATCTATTGATTTCAAGCTCTTTACAATACAAATTGTAGTCATCATTAAGCATTATGGATTTATGTAATAATAGCTATTGTTGAAACTTATGATGCAGGCTGGCATTAACTAGAGCACATCTATTTGTCGCTGCAGGCGATACTTTTGAATAAGCCAACGATTTAACTATAAAACCAAAGAGTTTGGTATTTTTTCTAATCCGAGAGTGCATTTTTCTAATTGATAAGATTGTTTATTTCTATACATCAAATGTAATTTTTTCTGAGATTCAATACTTGTATAAAATACTTTAAAATACTGCTATTGCAAAAAAATGCGGAAATCCGCAAAAATTTGCATTAGACTTGCAAATAGGTGATTAGAGGTTTATAATACTATTGAAGAAAAGTGCGGAAATCCGCAAAAATTTGCATTAGAGGGGTTTTATGGAAATTCGTAGAGATATATATCTAAATAAACTGATATCTAAAAAACACAACAGATTAATTAAGGTAATTACAGGTATTCGAAGATGCGGTAAATCATATCTTTTGTTTAAGTTATTCCGTGACTATTTGAAATCGGAACAAATAGCAGATGACCATATTATCGAGATGTCATTTGATATTTATGAGAATATGAAATACCAAGATCCAGAGATTTTTTTACCATACTTAAAATCACAAATTAAAGATAACAAAATGTACTATGTTCTGCTAGATGAAGTGCAGCTATTACGAGAATTTGAAGCAGTACTTAACAGTTTGTTACGCATGCCTAATGTTGATGTTTATGTAACTGGTAGCAATGCTAAATTTCTTGCTAAGGATATAATTACCGAATTTAGAGGTCGTGGAGATGAAATTCGTATGTATCCACTGACATTTTCTGAATTTATGAGTGTATATAGTGGAGATATATATGCAGGGTGGAAAGATTACGTTCTTTATGGTGGGATCCCACTAGTACTACAAATTAATTCTCCTGAGCAAAAAGTTGATTTTCTTAAGAGTTTATTTAATGAGACATATATAACAGATATTGTTGGTAGACATAATGTAAGAAACAGAATAGAGTTAGAAGAACTGTTGAATATCCTTGCTTCTAGTATAGGATCTCTAACGAATCCAAATAAACTTTCAGCTACATTTAGTAGTATGAAAAATATAAAAATTACTCAGAACACAATAAAGAAATATATGGAGTATTTTGAAGACTCTTTTCTCATTGATAGTGCATATAGATATGATGTAAAGGGAAAGAAGTATATTAACACTCCGTTAAAATATTATTTTACTGATTTAGGATTACGTAATGCTAGGTTAAACTTTAGACAAATAGAAGAAAGTCATGCAATGGAAAACATCATATTTAATGAGTTAAAAGTGAGAGGCTATAATGTTGATGTAGGTGTTGTTAATTCTAACGAGGTAGATAAAAACGGGAAAAATATTAGAAAACAACGAGAGATTGATTTTGTATGTAACAAAGGATCAACTAGATATTATATTCAGTCAGCTCTATATATGCCAACAGAGGAGAAAAAAGAACAAGAGAAAAAATCTTTACTTCTGACTCAAGATGCATTTAAAAAAATAATAATTACAAAAGATGCAATTGCACCATTATACAACGAAGATGGCATATTAGTTATGAGCGTATTTGATTTTCTACTAAATGATAAAAGCCTAGAAATATAGAATTTAGTATCTAAAAGGACCTCGTTCTTAGTTATATGCCGTTCACTTTTAGGCCTGGAAATATAGAATTTAGTGTCTAAAAAGACCGCTAAAAATGGTGTTTAAATCAGTAAAAATCAGTTTAATTTTAATCGTCATTAAATCCGTTGACTTTAAGCGCTTTACAATATAAATTGTAATCGAAATTAAGCATTTAGGATTTATATGATAGTAACAATTGTTGTTGGTTTAATCGCTTGTCTTGCAGTGATACTGCTAGTTTTAATTCGTCCGTATGTAAAAATAAAAGGGCATAAAGTTGCCATCTATTATTTCCCAGCTGTAGTTGCAGCAATTATTTTACTAGCTATACAAAATGTAGATTTTTCTTTCGTCATCAAAGGACTTACTCAAGATACTGCAGTTAATCCATTAAAGATATTAGTGCTATTTATCTCAATGACAGTGATGTCTATTTATCTTGATGAGGTAGGCTTTTTTAAGTATCTAGCTTCAGCTTCGTTAAAATATGCTGGAAACAATGGGATTGCATTATTTACGGTGCTATATTTTGTGGTTGGTGCAATTACAGTTGTAACATCAAATGATATTATTATTCTTACTTTCTCACCATTTATATGTTACTTTGCTAAAAATGCAAAAATTGATCCACTTCCATATCTAATAGCAGAATTTGTTTCTGCAAACACCTGGAGTATGGCTTTGATTATAGGAAATCCTACAAACATTTTCCTTGCAAAAGGAGCAAATATTGATTTTCTTGGGTATATTGTTGATATGGCTATCCCAACGATATTTGCAGGGGTAACTGCTTATGCAGTACTGCTTTTGATATTTGGGAAAAAACTTAAAAAACAAACCATTGCAACTGAAGTAGAGATTGTTAAAGTTGAAGATAAGGCAGGACTCATTACAGGATTAATTCACTTAATTGGATGTACCTTACTTTTAGTTGCATCGTCGTACATTAATTTAGACATGTGGCTAATTTGTCTAATTTTTGCAGCTAGTTTATTTATTTGTATAACGATAAGAAGGGCGGTGCAAAAACAGCTTCCAAAAGAACTTTGGCAATGCGTAAAAAGATCACCTTGGGAACTTATACCATTTGTACTATCAATGTTTATAATAGTGCTAGCATTAGAGCAAAATGGTGTGACTAAAATGGTTGCAGAATTTTTAAATAAAGGTGACACAGTAATCACTTATGGAGTTGGTACTTATCTTTTAAGTAATATAATTAACAATATTCCAGCAAGTGTCTTATTTAATTCAGTCATAACGACATCTGAAGTTAGTGTGTTTACTGTTTACTCTGCGATTATAGGAACTAACATAGGAGCATATTTAACTCCTGTTGGTGCTCTTGCAGGTATAATGTGGTCAAACATTCTTTCCAGACATGATATTAAGTTTGGCTTTGGTAAGTTCGTTCTTTATGGCCTAGTAGTTTCTATTCCTACATTATTTGCAGCAATAGGTGGACTATACATTTCAATGCTTTTTTAAGTAGTTTAGCCTAATTTATGTGCCTTAATACAAATACAATAAGAACAAAATAAGCACACCGCTTTGCTTGATCGTAGCAGTCTGCTTTTGTTTGCAGGTGCATTTTTAAAGATTCATCCTGCGTATTGTCCGGGATTAGCCTAGGACTTATCTTGCGTATTGTCCGCCATTTACATAAAAACCATGTTGCGTATTGTCCGGGATTTCGGCTAAATCTATCTTGCGTATTGTCCGAAAAAGTTCTATACTAGTATTAATAAGTTATGATAATAGGGAAGGAGTTAATCATGTATAAAAGAAAAATCTACGATAAATTGCTTGAATGGAAAAAAGAGACTCAAGGAGAGAAAGCTCTACTTATTGAAGGCGCTCGCCGTATAGGTAAGTCTACAACTGTTAAAGAGTTTGGAAAAAATGAGTATAAAAGTTATTTATTGATTGATTTTAATGACGTTAGCAGTGTCGTGCTAGATGCATTCGATAAATATTTAAATGATCTTGATACATTCTTTTTAATTCTATCTACTGAGTATAACAAAACTCTTTATCCTAGAGAAACTCTTATTATTTTTGACGAAATTCAAAAATATCCAAAAGCAAGGCAGTCTATTAAAAAACTTGTGAGTGATGGAAGGTATGATTATATTGAAACTGGTTCTCTTATTTCTATTCGAGATAATGTGAAAGACATTACTATTCCCTCTGAAGAAAGAAAAATAAAAATGTACCCGATGGATTTTGAGGAATTTAGTTGGGCGCTAGGTGAAAATCTATTAATTGATTACATAAAAACTTGTTTTAATGAACAAAAACCTCTAGAAGAAGGTCTTCATCATAAGGCTATGATGCTATTTAAACAATATATTTTAGTAGGTGGCATGCCACAAGCAGTCAAAAAATATATTGATAACAATCGTAGTTTTGCAATGGCAGATAAAGAAAAAAGAGATATTCTTTCACTTTATCGAGATGATATTAGTAAGATTGATAGAAATTATCGCTCACGGGTACTTTCTGTATTTGACCAGATTCCTGCATTTCTTTCCAAACATGACAAAAGAGTACGTCTATCAACTATAGAAAAAAAGTCAACATTTCCGATGTATGAAGAAACATTTTTCTGGCTTGGAGATTCTATGATTGTTAATGAATGTTTTAACTGTGCAGATCCAAATGTGGGCTTGTCGATTAACGAAGAGAGAACTTCTATAAGATGCTATATGGGCGACACAGGTTTGCTTGTAAGCCATGCTTTTGATGAAGACGAGATTGTAAAAGAAAAAATTTATAAGCAAATTTTACATGATAAACTTGGTATAAATAAAGGAATGATTTTTGAAAATGCTATTGCGCAATGTCTGGTATCAAATGGGCATAGATTGTTTTTCTATACTCAATATAATGTAGAGAAAAGACGTAATGATATAGAAATAGATTTTATTTTATCAAGTGGTAATAAAATCAAACCAAAACTTTGTCCCATAGAGGTTAAGTCTGGGACAAAATATACAACTAACTCTCTAGAACGGTTCATTGCAAAATATCACAAGCGTATTGAACAGGCATACATAATCCATACCAAAAATTTTTGTAAAAAAGGGGAGATTATTTGTATTCCATCTTATATGACAATGTGTCTATGATTTTTAAAACTAAAATGAGTAACAAAACAGAGTAACAGAGAAAACATAGGTAGCTCGAGTTACTTTACATATTGTCTAGGATTTCTACCAAATCTATCCTGTGTTTTCTCCATAATTTACTTAAAAGTTATCTTGCGTATTGTCAAGGATTTGCCTAAAAGTTATCCTGCATATTGTCTGGGATGTGCCTAGAATTTATTTTGCGTATTGTCCGTTGCGGGTGGTTTAAAAACAACTTGCCCTGCCTGGTTTGGTGTAGTTAGTAACATGGCTGTTTAAAAAAGTCCGATATGACCAGAATATGTAGCTTTGCGACATGGCACAATATAGTTAATAATATATCTTTATTTTAGCACTGTTTTTTGATATCATAAAAGGTAGGATTGATGATAAATCTTACCTGTTTTTTAGTGGTTGGGTGGATGTTTCCGTAGGAGGAAATATAAAAATAAAGGCATTAAATGATAGGTTTTAACCAATTTAGGTATTAAAGGGAGGCAGATATGGATTATGAAGCAAAGTTAAGAGAGTTAGATAGTCAATTTGGTGATTGGTGGAACCACGGGTTTGAAATACCTGAAATGACAAACAAACTATATCCGTATAAAAATATGTTTTCACCAATAACAGTAAATAAACTTACACTGAAAAACAGATTAGTTATGGCACCTATGGGTAACATAAACATGTGCGATGAGACTGGTAGACCAAATGACAAAATGCTTAAATATTTTGAAGAAAGGGCAAAGGGTGGAGTAGGACTCATAACTACTGGTTTAATCCCTGTATCATATGGAATAGATAAATCTATTATAGAACTAGATAAATTAACATACTTTCCAAGAATCGATAGGTCAAGAACTGTCCAGTCAGGATGGAGAAATCTTACCGCTATGGTACACGCACATGGTGCACATATCTTTGTGCAATTGACAGCAGGGCTGGGCAGAGTGGGAAATCCACAGTGCTTGGTTAACCAGTTCAAGTTTCCACGAAGTGCATCTTTTAACCCCAATTGGTATATGAGCGATGTGCCTTGCTTACGCTTAAGTGATAGGAGCTTAAGAAAGATAATTAAGAGAATTGGACAAGGTGCAGCAGACGCAAAAGCATTTAATCTTGATGGTGTATATATTCACGGGCATGAAGGGTATTTGTTTGAGCAACTTGCAAACCCGGCATTCAATAGAAGAGTCATGGGCAAATATGCTGACTATGAAAGATTTGGAATAGAAACAGTAGAAGAGATTAGAAAGAGAACTGGTCCCGATTACCCAATAATGTACAGAATTGACTTGTCGTTAATGCTTGAAGCTACATATAAAGAGAATAGAAAAAAGATCAAAGAGCTAAAGAAATTTAAAGATGAAAGAACTATTCAAGAGACACTAGAATATATGGCAAAACTTGTGAAAGCTGGTGTTGATATGTTTGACGTGGATTTAGGCTGTTATGATAATTGGTGGTTACCACATCCACCATCATCAATGCCACCAGGATGTTATCTTGAAATAGCAGAAATTGCCAAAAAATATCTAAAGGATAATGGTATTTTAAGCAATAAAGGATTAGAAGTGCCTGTAGTTGCGGTTGGGAAGTTAGGGTATCCAGATTTAGCAGAAAAGGCCCTCATAGATGAAAAATGTGACATGGTAATGTTAGGTAGACCTTTGCTTGCCGACCCTGATTGGTGTAATAAAGCATATGCTGGGAATACTGAAAGTATTAGACCTTGTATAGGCTGTCAAGAAGCTTGTATTAATGAATTTGTAGAGGGTGGGCATCCTCAATGTGCAGTCAATCCAAGGACCTCTTTTGAGCATGAGTTTTCAGCAGAAATACCTAGAGCTAAAAAGGCAAAAAAAGTTGCTGTAGTAGGCGGTGGTCCTGCAGGAATTGTAGCAAGTAAAGTGTTAATTGCAAGAGGTCACATCGTAGACTTATTTGAAAAAGACGAAAGGCTTGGTGGTAATTTAATTGCAGGTAGTATTGCAAAAATTAAGTATGAAATTAAAAACTATCTTTCATATTTAGAAAAAGAGGTTGAAAAGTTAAAGGAAAACCCAAACTTTACTCTCCATCTAGGAACGGCTGCTACACTTGAATCACTTAAAGAAGGCAAATATGATGTAATAATAACTGCTACAGGAAGTAATCAAGTCAGACCTAGTAGCATTGAAGGAATTAACAATAAAAATGTTGTAACAGCAGTTGATTTATTTAGAGACCCATCCTTACTTGGTGATGCTAAGAATGCTGTAGTAATAGGTGGTGGAGTAGTTGGTGCAGAAGCTGCATACTGGTTAAAGTATGAACATGGCGTAGATGTAAAAGTAGTGGAGATGGATAAATACATAATGAATCACACTTGTACTGCAAATAGAGGACACATAATTCATTACCTAAATCAAGGTGAGGTGGAACTGTTAAATTGCACTAAACTAGATAAAATAGTTGGAAACACGGTGTATGTAACAAGAAATACTCACAAAAATGTTCCTAACCCTTACAACACCTGGAGTCCCATACTTCCAGTAAATGTAGTTAATCCACTAGATGTACTACGTAAAATTAAAGACGAACCTGTGGAACTAAAACTTGAAACTGATATTGTTGTGCTTGCTATGGGTGTCCGAAGCGCAAACAAATTATACTTTGATTGTCTTGCAGAAAATGTCGCACCAGAGATATATAACCTAGGTGATAGTTTTAAAGGTGCAAAGATATTCGAAGCAACAAGATCAGCGTATAGAAAGGCTAGAATAATATAACGAAAAGAGAAATTAGCCTTGGATACAAATATCCCCTCAGAAATATATAACCTAGACGGGAGATTCAATGGGGTGAAGATGTTTGAAGCAATAAGAGTAGCATAAATACAAACTAGAGCGATATAACGAAAAGAGGAATCTACTGCTGGATAAGAACGCACCCCATCTGTAAGTACATAACCTCGGCAAGAGTTTCAATGGGGCGAAGATGTTTGAAGCAATAGGTAGCATATAGGCAAACTAGGGCAATATGAAAAATACATAAAAGTAGAGGAACATAGCGATGGATAAAATTGTATCAGAAACATATTTGACAGCGATTGGTAAGTTAAAAATATCTGCCACATCAACTGCTGTAGTAAAAATTGAATTTGTAGATGAATTTGTAAATGCTGATAACGGAAACCACTTAACCAACTTGGCAGCATTTCAAATCAATGATTATTTACTTGGTAAAAAAGTGCCTTTTACCGTCCCTTATGAAATAATAGGAACGGAATTTCAAAAGCAAGTTTGGAAGGCAATAAGCGAAATCCCATACGGTGAAACTAGAACATATATGGATATTGCTGAAAAAGTTGGTAAAAAATGTACAAGAGCAGTAGGAAGTGCTTGTAAGGCAAATCCTCTACCTATTATAATCCCTTGCCATAGAGTCATTAAAAGCGATGGAACTGTTGGAGCGTATAATGGTGGAGAGGTTAACAAGAAAAAGCTACTAATGATAGAAAAGGCAAAGATTTAAAATTGTTGAAAATATTCTATAAAAGGTAGACAATAAATTGAAACAATATGTTCTAAAGGCATATAATGTATAATATGTTAGTTTATTAGGTAGTGTTGTTAATCACTAATTTGATTAAATTCAAGCGACATTACAAAGAGAGGATATAATTATGATTATGTTTAAAAGTTGGGCAAGAAGGACTTTAGCAGGAAGAAATGTTGGTCCAGAAGTTCTTCAGAAGAAAAACTTTTTAGCAAATGTCTTTATTTTAGATGATGAAATGAAGCATAAAAAAGCTAATCTTTTAGAATATCAAGGCATTACTGAAGAAAATGATATTCAATATTCTGATGCAAATATTGATGCTTGCAAGCTAGATGTTTTGTATAACAAAGAGCTTCTTGGTAAATATATTGAAGGTAAATATCCCATACTTTTTAACATTCACGGTGGTGGATGGATAGCAGGTGATAAGTTATACAGACGTGGTTTTTGTATGCAGTTTGCAAATGAAGGCTTTTTTGTTGTCAATATAAACTATGGTCTTTCCCCAATGAGTCTATTCCCCGAGCCATTTAGGCATATTAACTATGCTATGAATTGGGTATATGATAATGCAGAGAAATACAACCTCGATTTAGATAATTTCTTTATCACTGGAGATAGTGCTGGTGGTCATCTTGCATCTATGGCAATAGCTATTGAAAAAAGCGCAGAGTATAGAGAAAAACTAGGAATTGAGGAGCCTAAAGTAAAGATTAAAAAAGCAATTTTAAATAGCGCTGTGTTATATCCTAATAAAGTAATGTTCCTTCCAATAATGGATATGATGATTAAAAGTTTCGTACCAATAAAGAATCGTAAAGAATTTGAAACAGCATATGATTATAAAGATTACGTCAGTTTTGTAAAAGCCTTAGATGTAGATTTTCCCGAAATTATGTTTGTAACAGCTACTCAAGACTTTGCAACAAGAGCACAAAACAAAGCGGTTATAAAAACATGTAAAGAAAAGGGACTAAAGTTTAGACAGTTTGATAACAATGCTTTTATGAATAGATTCCATTGTTTCCATTTAAAAATTTGGATGCCGGGTGCTAACAGAGCGCAAAAGGAAAGTATCAGGTTCTTACTTGAATCATTAACTGATTCCGAAGAAACCCTAAAGGGCATTTTAACATACAAAGAATATAGGGCAAGATATAAATTAGAAAAGAAATATCTATCTAAACTAGAGCTTATTGAAGCACTGCCAGATTGTCCAGATAGAACAGCTATGATAAATAGTCTAAATAGTACTTATCAAGCTAAGAAAAGCAAGTTACTCGCAAAACAAGCTAAACAACACGAAAAATATGAAAAAACAAGACTCAAGAGGTTCCCTCATATCTAGTAATCTTTAATTTAATTACATCTATAGTTACTCACAGCGCCACTTTTATAGGTGGCGTTTTTGTATCTAGCAATGCCATACGAGACGCATCCTCGCCAAAGTCTTTATCATTTCATTGATTTTTTGCATTAAGTGCCGACGGGTGGGGTGTCGATATTAGTTATCATCGTAAATATAACGGCAAGGAGAATCATAGAACGTTATAGGGCGATGCGTAAGTGCCGAATGTTAGTTATCAAAGTAAGTGTAACGGTAGATAGCCCCTCGAACGCAGGTGTAAGTGCCGAATGGTTAAGTTGATTGAATTGTTTACAGTTTATTACTATTAATATATAATTAAAGCGTATGCGTTTAAAAACCCGTATTTAAATTAACGCGCATGCAAGACAACATTTTATGAGGTAAAATTAGGTAAGATTTTGGAAAAAGTAGAAGAAAGAAAAAAGTGGTATCCAGATGCTGAAGCAATAGAAGAACTAAAAGCCGAATATAAGGAACTTGGTCTTGTTTACTATACCCCGTTAGAAGAACTTTTAAATGCCATAACGCATGGAGTAGGTGTGCTACTAGGACTAGTAGCTATGATCTTGATGATTAAAAAATCACCAACGCCTAATATTATTGCAATGGGGATAATCATATTTTTAGGTTGTCTAGTACTGTATACCAATTCTGCAGTGTATCACTCTCTTACCAATTTAAAATGGAAAAGATACATTAGAAAATCCGACCATGCAAGTGTTGTTTTGGTGGTAATCGCTTGTGGAATAGGAACCGTACTTGCAACTGGACCAAGTGTATACAATTATGTAGCAATTAGTGTTTCTCTAGCCATTGCTATTGTAAATTACATAGGTTGTTTTGTTAACTTTAAGGTATTTACTGTGGTTTCATTTATTAACAACTTCGTAGTAGGAGTACTGTTTTTAGTAGCATACATAATAAACAGGGATTTAGTTCCATTTGAAGCAAAGATGTGGTATTTAGCAGGAGCAATTGTTTGTATACTTGGTTCCATTATTTATAAAATTAAAAAACCGTTTACGCACACAATATTTCATATTGTTACAATAATTGGTCCAGCATTTTGTCTGATTGCAGAGTACCTAATCATATAATGGTCATGTAGTTACTGAAAAACCGTAACTAAAAATATATATAAAATTAAAAAAGGCATACAAGGTGGAAAATGAAAAGTATTAATCGAGAGAAAAAGTATTTATTACTAGTAGTAGTTTTAGCGTTATTTATTATGATTTCACTTGTTTTTTCAAGCGCAAGCATAATTGCTTCAGCTGAAGAAACTACAAAAATTGAAGTATATGGAACTATATACCATCAATCAAGCGCAGGCGATAAACCTCCATATAGTGGTGAGAGTCAGTCACTTGAAAATAAGTTTTTAGCAAAGTTTAAAATATCTGAAAGCGAAAGTGCACAGCTAGAAGAAGGAAAGGATTTTGTGTTTAAAGAAGATACACATTGGCGTTTTAAAGCACCAGGCGAAGAGGTCTTTACTGATTTAGATGCTAATAATAATTTTGTACTTGCTGGCATCTATACTAGAGAGGTAACAATAAAAGGTGATACTTGTGTACAAAAAGAGGGTGAGACGACAACATTTGAATATGAAATCAAACCCGTAAAACCAAAGGATTTATTAAGAAATAAAGTTGATAATACGCTTAAGGTGTTTAAGGCTGTAATTGGTATAACTAAAGCAGATATAGTATTTCCAATGGGCTGGAGTATTGCAGCAACTGAGACAAAGTTAGATGGTGATGCGACAAAGGGTGGTATTTTTACTACTAATGAAACTACCGCAGAGCCTGAAGTAATACAAAATGTTAATTTAGTATTTAATGTGCCTGAAGGGATTAACGAGGCTAATTTCGATATACCTGCAGAGGAACCAGATAGAGGAGCTGCAATGAAGGCAACAGTGAGTGTTTCAATAGCTAAAAAGCCAACCATTATTTTCAAAGAAGGCACTCAACAAATAACGGTTCAGGCAGGAGACATAGCCTATGATGCGGAAAATAATAAATTTACAGGCAATGTTATTTCAAGACCATCAAATTTCACAAAAGCAGGATATAATTTTAGCCACTTTACTGTAGATGGGTATGTCAAAAATGTAGAAGGTGAAGATGTGCCTATTAAGTTTTCAAATGAGAGTAATAAGCCAGAAGACGCAGAAAAAACATTTAGTTTAAACCCAGCAGTAGAAATAACATTTAAGTCTAACTGGACTCCTAGAAACGATACTAAATATAAAGTGAAATATTATAGACAGACCATAAAAGATGAAACCAAGTACGATCCCCCTGGAGTAAAGCAAGTTGAAACATATCAAGGCACAACTGATACTTTTGTTGAAATCAAAATAAACGAGGAAGATGCAAAAATAATTACTATAAAAGGGTTTACATTTGATCCTATAAAGACAAAAGCAGTAGACAAATATTCCGGGACAGTAGTTGCAGATAGCGCAAATCAGTTAGTTTTAGAGTTATACTACACGAGAAACAAATACACCTTAAAATATGTGCTAGCAGAAGATGAAACTGGCGTAACGGGCGAAGCCCCTGCAGATAGCCTTGATAATAAATTTGATGTTTCAGTACACCTTGCTGATGGTGGATCTTTAAATAAACTAGGATATAAACTTGTTGGCTGGAAAGATGGGACAAAGGTAGATGGTAAAGATTCGGTGTTTGCTCCAGGCAGTATTTACACAGTAATTGACCCTGAAAACGAAGAGAAAATAATTACGCTAACAGCAGTTTTCGAGCCTAGAAAAGATACCAAGTATAAAGTCATACACTATACAGCTGATGGGACAGAAATCCAGACTGATAATTTAGAAGGCGAGACAGATTTAGAAATTACTGCAGTTGCTTCCATTCCTGGGCATACAGCTATAGAACATGCGGATAGTAAAGCTACAGGTACCATCACTGCAGATGGAAATCTTGTGCTTAAACTATACTACGAAAAAATTGACTATAGTGTTACTTTCACATATGGCTCTACACCAGTGTTAGAAGCAAGAACATACAACATAAATGATAAATTCACATTACCAGCTGGTCCAGCAAAGGAAGGATATACATTTAAAGGTTGGGTAATTAATGGTAGAAACTTCAATGCAGGAGAAGAAATAGAGGTTAATGGTCCTATGAGGATAGAGGCAACTTATTTATCTGCAAATGCAATAGAAACTCCTGATACAAACGATGAATACGCTAATGTAATTTTAGCGCCCACTCAAAAAACCGACTTATCTGGTGGTGCCATTGCAGGTATCGTTATCGCTTGTGTTGTAGCTACAGGAATTATTGTATTTTCAATTGTTTGGTTTGGTGTATTAAAACGTACCTTCAAAGATATGCGTATTAAAAAGCGTAGAACAGAGTATAAATAATAAAGATATGGTCACTTAGTAGAGAGGAAAATATGTATAAGAAAGAATTTTTAGAGATACTGAAAGCAGAAAAGTTAGTGGTAGTTGTTCGTGGTAGTAGTGGCGAAGCTGCGCTTAAAACAGCAGAAGCTTGCATAGCTGGGGGGATTAAGTTAATAGAAATTACCTATACTACTCCTAATGCAACCGAAGTCATATCTGTACTTACCAAGAAATATAAAGATGCTGACATCATAATAGGTGCAGGTACTGTTCTAGATGATGATATGGCAACCGACGCAATTGAGCATGGCGCTGAGTTCATAGTAAGCCCTGACTTTAATGTAGATTTAAATAGTTTTTGTAAAAGAAATAGAGTTGTGTATGTTCCAGGAGTGTTTACTCCAACTGAAATAGCAGGGGCTTTAAGAAAAGAGTGTACAGTATTGAAACTTTTCCCTGGAGATATAGCAAAACCCCAAGGACTAAAAGCATTGAAAGGACCATTCCCATCAGCAAACTTTATGGTAACTGGTGGAGTTAGTGTAGACAATTTAGATGAATGGTTTGCAGCAGGCGCTATGGCAGTGGGCGCTGGTTCCAACTTAACATACAAGGCTAAAAACGAAGACTATGATGGCGTAACTCAGGACGCAAAACTGTGGGTAGATAAAATCCATAACAACTAGATTATGGAATCTCACCCTAAAAGTTACTGCGATAGATAACATATAGGTATTAAGGTAATGACAGTTGGGGCGTAAAAGAGATGTTGCTATAGATATATGCCTAGTAAAAAACAGTTAGAAGATTAAAAAGATGTTGCTAACCATCTGCATTGGTTAAATATATAACAGATTATGTGAGGGGAAATATGAAGGTTTTATGTGTAGGAGAAATAATGCTACGCTTGCAACCGAAAGGATACAGAAAGATAGTGCAAGCAAGTGATTTTGATGTTTTCTATGGTGGTGCTGAGGCAAATGTTGCGGTATCACTATCTAACTATGGAATAGATTCATATTTTTTATCTAAAGTACCTAATAATCCTCTTGGAGATAGTGCTATAAATAGCTTAAAAGAACGTGGTGTAAATACATCGCTCGTAGCAAGAGGTGGAGAAAGACTTGGTATATATTACTGTGAAAAAGGAGCTGCTCAAAGACCAAGTACTGTTACATACGATAGAAAATATGCGGCATTTTCGGAAATGGATTTTTCTGAAATCGATTTAGATAAAGCATTATCAGATACCACCTGGCTACATTTTACAGGAATAACGCCAGCACTTTCAGATAAAACGGAAGAGTTAACTAGAAAGCTTCTAAAAGCAGCAAAGCAAAAAGGCATAACTGTATCTTGTGATTTAAATTATAGAAAAAAGCTATGGTCACAAGAAAAAGCAAAAGCTGTTATGACTGAACTTATGCAGTATGTGGATTTACTCATATCCAATGAAGAGGATTGCAAAGATGTGTTTGGTATAACTGCAGATGGTAGTTGTATAGAAGATGGCAAGCTTTCAGTCGAGGGATATAAAAAAATAGCTGAAGAAGTAAGTAAAAAGTTTGGTATTAAAAAGATTGCATTTTCACTTAGAGAAAGCTATTCAGCCTCCACAAATGGTTGGGCTGGAATATACTATGACAACGGATCTTGTGTTGAGAGTAGACAGTATAAAATAGAGCTTGTAGATAGAATAGGTGGTGGAGATAGCTTCGGAGCTGGCTTAATCTATGGCAACTTAACCGGGAAATCTCCTATCGACACATTAAACTTTGCTGTCGCAGCATCTGCAATTAAACAAACCATAGAAGGCGACTATAACCTAGTTTCTGTTAAAGAGGTAGAAGCCTTAATGAAGGGCAGTGGCTCAGGACGAGTGCAAAGGTAATATCTTTTGATTCGTAAATCGCTGCAATCACATAGTAGTTAAAACAAAACGAAATATATTCGCAGGCAAAATGAAAGTTCGTGATGCAGGGAGAGAGCAAAGGTAACTATTTAGATACATAAGCGATATGATTATACAATAAACTGGAATAGAGTTAGAGGATAAGATGAAAGAATGTAGAGCAAAAATATCAGAAAAAATATTTGATGAGATTAAGGATCTTAATATTATTGACTATCATAACCATCTAGATCCAAAAGAGATTTATTTTGATAAACCTTTTGAAAATATTGGTGAACTTTTACTCAAAGGCGACCATTATAAATGGAGGCTTATGAGAACATATGGCGTTGAGGAAAAATACATAACTGGTTCTGAAACAACATATGAAGAAAAGTTTAATAAGTTTGCTGAAGTTGTTTCTACGGCTTTTGGCAACCCTGTAAAAGAATGGTTAGAGTTAGAACTTGCTACGTATTTTGATATACATACTCCTTTAAATAAAGATACAGCTAGTGATATTTGGGTATTTGCAAACGAACACATTAAAAAGACCAAGTTATCACCAAGGAAATGTTTAAAACTAACAAATGTAAAGTACGTGGCAACAACTGATGATGTTTGTGATAGTTTAGAATACCATGCACAAATTGAGGATCCCGATATCATAGTGACACCAACATTTAGAACTGATAAGTTAATGGAGTTTAAAGATTCAGACTATTTATTTAATTTAGAAAAAGTATCAGGGGTTAAAATTGGTGGCATTAATGGTTTAGAAAAAGCACTACTTGAAAGAATTAAATTTTTCAAAAAGCACAAGTGTAGTTTTTCAGATATTGGCATTGAACACTTTCCAAGAAAAATAGCAAGTAAAGAAGAAGCAGACCTTACCGTTAAAAAGCTTTTAGCAGGGGAGCAAATAGACGCATCTTCAAGAGAAGGGTTACAAGGATACATGTATGTCTTTTTAGGAAGAGCATATTATGAAAATAACATAATTATGCAAATCCATATAGGCGCGCTTAGAAATCCCAACACAAAGGCATTAGGGACGATAGGAAGAGATGCTGGATTTGATAGCGTAGGTGATGTAATCCCAATTAGAGCACTTGCTGAAATACTAGATAGTATGGGAGCACAAAGACCCAAGGCAATAATATACACCTTAAACCCAACTATGTATTATCCACTCATTACACTTTGTGGTTCTTTCCCAGGTTGTATGCCAGGAATTGCTTGGTGGTTTAACGATCATAAAAGAGGCATTCAAGAGTATCTACATGCAGTTTCAGAGCTATCTCATATTGGTGCAATACCTGGAATGTTGACAGACAGCAGAAGTTTTTTAAGTTGCACAAGACATGCATATTTTAGAAAAATACTGGCAGAGTATTTAGCTAAATTCGAAAACGGAAGTAATATAGATAGTCTAATTGAAGTTGCAAAAAATATATCATATTACAACATAAAAAACATAATAGGGATATAACAACAGTCGTTTTAGTTGATTATATAGTTACATAAATAAAGATTAAAAATAGATAGGAGGACAGTATGAAATTAACATTTAGATGGTATGGAAAAAATGATCCAATAACGCTAGATAAGATTCGTCAAATACCACTAATTAGAGGGGTTGTGACGGCAGTGTATGATACGCCCCCAGGAACAGTGTGGTCTAGGGAAAGTATTAAAGAACTAGTAGACAGTTGCAAAGCAAAAGGCCTTGAATGCGAAGTCATTGAAAGTGTTCCAGTCCATGAAGATATAAAACTTGGACTTCCTAGCGCAAAGCAGTATATAGAAAATTATAAAGAAAACATTAAAAGACTAGGAGAAGTGGGAGTAAAGTGTATTTGTTATAACTTTATGCCCGTGTTTGACTGGTTAAGAAGTGATTTAGAAACACTTCAATCAGATGGCGCTAACGCACTTTCGTATAATCACGCAAAAATAATGAAGATGGATCCCCTTAAGTCCGAATTATCGCTTCCAGGTTGGGATAGCAGTTATACAAAAGAAGGCTTAAGAGAACTACTGAAAAAATACGAAAAAGTAGGAACCGAGGAACTTTGGACCAATCTTAAAGCTTTCTTAGTGGAAATCATACCTGTAGCAGAAAAAGCAGGTATAAAGATGGCTATACATCCCGATGATCCGCCATGGCCCATATTTGGACTACCAAGGATAATAACAGACTATGATGGTATAAAGAGATTTTTATCACTAGTAGATAGCCCTTCAAATGGCATTACATTATGTACAGGCTCACTGGGGGTTGCGCAAGATAATAACTTAATAGATATAATTAAACTAGCAAAAGGCAGAATTCCATTTGTCCATATTAGAAATGTCAAAAACTCAGGTGAAAAAGATTTTGAGGAAACTGCACATCCATCTGAGTATGGAAGTTTAGATATCTATGAAATTGCAAAGGCTTTACATGATACTGGCTTTGACGGGTATATTAGACCTGATCACGGCAGAATGATATGGGGTGAAACGGGTAGATATGGCTATGGACTGTTTGACCGCGCACTGGGTGCTACATACATAGGTGGTCTATTTGAAGCCATAGAAAAAGGTAGTAAAAAATAACTAAGTAAAATCCAATTTGCTATCAAAATAAAATATATGCAGAAAAAACAAACAAGTTAACCCTAATTTATTATAAAAGTAAAATCTAGGGGAACAAAAAAGTAAAAAAATGTATCCTAAACACTAGTTGAGTAGGAATATATAGGAGATAACCATAAAAGATAAAATATAAAATAATGTTGCTAACCGTTTACATTGGTTAAATTCAAACAGCATTATCATACGAGGGAAATAATGAATAGAATTGTAGTAGTTACTGGAGCAGCAGGAGTGCTTTGCGAAGCAATAGCAGAACATTTTGCGTCACTTGGCGACAATGTAATGCTTCTAGATATTAACGAGGCTAAGGTTTTAGAGTTAGAAAAAAAGCTTACTGATAAGGGGCTTAAGGCAAAGGGATATAAAGCAAATGTACTCGATAAGCAAAACCTCATAGATGTAAAAAACCAAATTGTTAAAACTTTTGGCGTACCAGATATTTTGATAAATGGTGCTGGTGGAAACAACCCAAGAGCAACAACAGACATTGAATTTCATGGTGAAGGTGAAGGAAAAAATTTCTTTTCACTAGAAAGTGAAGGTGTTGAGTTCGTGTTTAATCTAAACTTCAAAGGTACATTCCTAACGACTCAAGTATTTGCAGAAGATATGGTAAACAAAAAAGGTGCAAACATAATTAACATTTCATCGATGAATGCCTTTTCACCACTTACAAAAATCCCAGCATACTCAGCTGCAAAATCTGCAGTATCCAACTTTACTGAATGGCTAGCAGTGCACTTTGCAAAAACTGGAATGAGAGTCAATGCTATTGCGCCAGGTTTTTTTGCAACAAATCAAAATAAGACACTTCTATTTAATCCCGACGGCAGTTTAACTGAAAGATCTAAAAAGATAATAGGCAAAACTCCAATGGGAAGATTCGGCGAGCCTAAAGAAATTCTAGGAACACTTTCTTGGTTATGTGATAATGAAGCCAGTGGTTTTATAACCGGTGTTGTAATCCCAATTGACGGTGGCTTCAACGCATATTCAGGAGTATAGTAAATAAACAATAATTCTTGAGTACACTGAAATCAGCGCCATATAACTAACGCAGTAATCCCAATTGATGGTGGCTTCAACGCATACTCAGGAGTATAGTAAACAACATAACAATCCTTGGGTACAATGAAACTAGCGTATATAACCGGTGTTGTAATCCCAATTGATGGGGGCTTCAGCACATACTCAGGAGTGTAGTAATATAATATCGAATTTCTTTATTAGTAAGAAATGAGATCAAGTAGATAATCGACGTTCTAATCCCACTTTATGGAGATTCCAACGCATATCTAAAAGTAAAAGAAATAATATCATTAGAGAAGGTGAAATGATATGTGTGTTAAAGTAGCGGTAATTGGTATAGGAAGGATGGGTAGAATTCATGCCCGTAACCTTAGAACGCATAGAATACCACACGCGAGGCTAGTTGCTGTCTGTGATATAGATAAGCATGTTTTAGAAGCACATCAAAGGAAATATAAAAAGATTCCTACATACCTTTCATATAAAGATATGCTAGAAAAGGAAGATATCGATGCAGTAATAATTGCTACTCCACACTATGAGCATGGAAAAATTACAAAGTATTGTATAGAAAAAGATAAACATGTTTTAGTTGAAAAACCTATGACAGTTACTGCATATGAAGCAGAGTCGGTTATTAAAAAAGCAAATGAAAAACCGAGTTTAATCACTGCTGTTATGTGGAATCAAAGAACCAATCCCATCCATCAAAAGGCAAGGAAATTAGTTTCAAGTGGTGCAATTGGAAAAATTATAAGAGCAAATTATATAATAGCAAACTGGTATAGATCACAAGCATATTATAACCAAGGGGGCTGGAGAGCTAGTTATTCTGGAGAAGGTGGTGGAACACTTATCAATCAGTGCGTACATCAACTTGATTTATTACAGTGGATTCTAGGTATGCCAAAAGCAGTAGAATCCAAGCTATGCACTAAAGGAAGAGATATAACAACAGAAAATGATGTGGCTTGTATATTCACATATCCAGATAATGTGTATCTAATCCTCACAGCAAGCACCCATGAGTTAAGAGGCACAAACAGGTTTGAAATTGCTGGTGATAAAGGAAGAATCGTTATCGAAAACAACAAGATGACTGTATACACCTTCAAAAAGAGCGAACCAGAAGTCAATGCAGAAACCAAACAAGGATATGGGTTTGTTACCAGGAAGACCAAACGATATAGTTATACCTTAAGGTTTATATCAAGAATAATTTGGTATTTTGGAGAGCAAGCATGCCTAATCAAAAACTTCATTAATGCAATAAGAGGAAAGGAAAAACTATTGTCCCCAATAAAAGATGGGTTAGGTGCAGTGCAATTAGTAAATGGGATATACGCATCATCTTGGCGCGGTGAAAAAATGGCAATTCCAGTAGATCCAGTAAAATATGAAGAGCGTCTACGCTTAAAAATAGAAGATGAAAAAGCAATGCTGGCAAAAGATACTAAAAAGCACAGTAGTAAACAAGCGAACAAAGAAACCGAATCAATGCTTAAAGAAATAGAAAATCAAATACGCGAGGAAGAATAAAAGACGAACGGTAATTAAACCACATAATTAAGCGACAAAAAACAAAAAGGAATTAAACCAACAAATTAAGTGCTAAATAGTAAGGCAGGCCAAAAAAGCTTTCAAAGCAAAAAACAATAAGTAAGCACATAGTAATCCAAATCAATACGTTATGGTTACTAAATATAGATAATAATATACAATTAGGAGGAGATAGTATGGTTAAAATTAGTGGATTTACAGATGAGTATAGATCAAATCTTGATAAACAAATTGAGATAGTAAAAGAGTTAAATATGAAGTATATGTGTCCTAGGACCATCAACGGAAAAAACATTGCAGACTATACACTAGAGGAATTTAACGAGCAGATTAAACCTAAATTGGTAGAAGCAGGAATTAAGTTTTCAAGCATTGGCTCTCCTATAGGTAAAGTCGATTTAAACGATGATGAAGCATATAATGCTCAATTAAAGAAACTAGATGAACTAGTTAAAATTGCACAAAGTATGGATTGTAAGTATATCAGAATATTTTCATTTTTCGTAGACAAAAATGGAGAGTATGCCAATTATTCCGCAAAGGTTATGCAGAGAATGAAGGGCTTTTTAGAGCTTGTAAAAGGAACAGATATTATACTCCTACACGAAAATGAAAAAGGCATTTATGGAGATACTCCAAGTCGTGCATTAGAGATATATCATTCAATGGATAGCCCAAACTTTAAGCTTTGTTATGATGCTTCAAACTACATCCAATGTGGAGTAAACCCATACGACGCATATGAACAAACAAGAGACTGGACAGTATATTATCACATGAAAGATTGTACAGATGGAGTGGAAGTACCTCTAGGAACGGGACAGGGAAGAATTGAAGATATATTGGCCGATTTAAAAGCAAGAAACTATGAAGGCTTTTTCACGATGGAGCCTCATACTGCAAAATATGCCCTTACGAGAAGAGCATTTGCAGTGCTACCATTTTTCTACAAGGTAATTAAAAATAGTAGAGCAGTGTATAAACAAATTGATAAAGATAGAGGCATTAGAAGATGGAAGAAAGTAACAAGAAAAGATGTTTTCTTGTGGCAGTATGAAAACTTAACTAACTTACTTCAAAAAGTAGGTTTTGAGTATGAATAAAATAAGTGTTTTTAAAACGATAGTTGTCTTAAAACAAGGAGGAAATAATGAGTAAAGTAAGATATGGAATTATAGGAATTGGTAAAATGGGTAGCCAACATGCAAAGAGGCTATCACTAGGTCAAGATAAAAATGCTATTTTAACAGCTGTAGCCGATGTAAATGCTAATAGACGCGAGTGGGCAGAAAAAAATCTAAAAAATGTAAGTATTTTTGATAATCCCGAAGATCTCATAAACTCTCAAGAAGTTGATGCCGTTATAATAGCGACACCTCACTATGACCATCCAAAGCTAGGTATAAAAGCATTAGAGGCTGGTAAGCACCTACTAGTTGAAAAACCTATTGGCGTATATACAAAGGCTGTAAAAGAGTTGTATGAAGTAGCTGAAAAGCATCCAGAGTTAACGTTTGGTATTATGTATAACCAAAGGACAGACCCTATGTATAGAAAAGCAAAGGAAATAATAGAAAGTGGCGAACTTGGACAAATTAAAAGAATTAACTGGATTATCACTAACTGGTATAGACCTCAAGCATACTATGACCAAGGTGGCTGGAGAGGAACCTGGGAAGGCGAAGGTGGCGGTGTACTAATTAATCAATGTCCCCATCAATTAGACTTATTCCAATGGTTAGGTGGAATGCCCATTAAAGTGTATGGCAAAGCTAAAGTAGGTGTAGGTCGTGACATTAATGTTGAAAACGATGTTACCTTTATGACCGAATATGAAAATGGTGCAGTTGGGGTATTTGTAACAAGCACACATGACTTTCCTGGCACAAATAGACTAGAAATAGATGGTGATGGTGGCCAGCTAGTAGTTGAATGGACGGGAATGCTAAATGAGAAATTAACATACACCAAGCTAAAGACCAAAGAAAGTGAATTTAATAAGACAAACAAAGTTTTCATGCCAAGAATCCCAAATAAGAAGATTGTCAAAAAAATAGGTATAATTGGAAACGCAATTAACTTAGGAATAGTAGGACAACATATAAAGATTATTCGTAACTTTTCAGAAGCTATACTTTTTGGTAAAGAATTAATAGCACCAGGCATGGATGGTATCAAGGGTCTAACTTTATCAAATGCAGTTTATCTATCTAGCTGGCTAGATAAAGAAATTACGCTACCTTTAGATGAAGATTTATTCTTTAGTGAACTTCAAAAAAGAATAGAAAAAGAAAAGAAAGAGAGTAATAAAAAATAAATAACGAAGGTGATGATATGGGAAAGATAAAAATCGGAACACAGTTATTTTCACTTAGAAGATATCTGCAAGAGGAGGAAAATGTACCTCAAGTGTTTGCAAAAGTTAAAGAGATGGGTGCAGAAGTTGTACAGGTTTCAGGGATGTGCGCCATTGATAGTAAGAAACTTGGAGAAATTTCTAAACAATATGAACTTCCTATTTGTATAACACATTCACCAGTAGACAGAATTAAAAACGATTTAGACAAGTTAGCTGAAGAGCACCTTGACTATGACTGCAAAAATATTGGTATTGGTATGATGCCTAGCGAATATAGAGCGAACGAAGATGGACTTAAGTCATTTATAGAGCTATTAAATGAAACGTCTACAAAGCTTGCTAAATATGATATGACAATTGCATATCATAACCATCATTTTGAATTTAATAAATATGGCGATAGAATTATTTATGACATCATGATAGAAAATACCGATAAAGCAGTGCAATTTATACCAGACACCTATTGGATTAAAGTTGGTGGATATGTTCCACAAGACTATATCAAAAAGTTAACGGGAAGAATTAACACACTGCACTTGAAAGATTATAAAAAGACACTGGGTGTTCCGTTATTCAGAGCAGTTGGTAAAGGTGACATAGATTTTGTAGACATACTAAAAGTAGCCGAAGAAGCGGGAGTCGAGAATGCCGTTGTTGAACTCGACTTTTCACTTAAGCCATATAAGAGTATGGAGTATAGCTTAAATTATTTAAAGAAAATATATCCATAGCCTATAACTCAAAAGGTATAAAAACAAATTAGGATTAAAGATTAGCGGAAAGTACCTAGGGTAGAAAATGCAGTTGAACTCGACTTTTGCTTAAATCATACAAGAGCATTGAGCATAGCTTCAAAATATATCCATAAACCTACAAACAAAAGGTATAAAAAACAAATTAGAAATAAAGCGTAGTAGAAGAAACTAGAATCTGGAATGCATTTAATGCCATGCAGGAGCATAGCTTAAAAATATATCTAAAACTTACAACTAATAGGTAAAACATAAATTATGAATGACAATGGATTTTAAATATATCTTATCAAAAACAGATCACACTCTTTTAAAGCCAGGTAGCACTGAAAAAGAGATTTTAAACCTTATACAAGAGGGCTTGGAATATAAGGTAGCAAGCATATGTATTCCACCATCTTTTGTTCACTTTGCACATCAAACTTCAAAAGACATAAATATTTGCACAGTCGTAGGTTTTCCAAATGGATATAATACAACTAGCACTAAACTAAAAGAAACTGAGCAGGCATTAAAAGGCGGTGCTAGCGAAATTGATATGGTTATTAACATTGGTGCTTTAAAAGATAAAAAATACAAACTTGTTGAAGATGAGATAAGGGAAATTAAAGACATAACGCACAACAACATATTGAAGGTCATAATAGAAACATGTTTACTTACTGAAGAAGAAAAAATAACAATGTGTAAAATTATCAGCGATGCAGGAGTTGATTACATAAAGACATCAACTGGTTTTTCTATTGCCGGTGCAACTGTAAGCGATATTGAATTGTTCAAAAAACATGTAGATTCAAAAGTAAAGATTAAAGCTGCAGGTGGGATTAGAACTTTAGAAGATGCAAAGATGTATCTAGATTTAGGATGCGATAGAATAGGCGCTAGTTCCATTGTTGCAGCAGTCAAGCACATAGCAGGCATATGGTAATGGTCAGTTAGAGATTAAATACATATCGGGCATATTGCAACTAGCAGTAGCAGATACTAGGTGCACGACCAAGTATTTAAACGATGTATAAAAATCATATATTAAAGTAAGGAGATAAAAGATATGATACCAACTCCACACATAACGGCAAAAAAAGGAGATTTTGCTAAAACAGTATTAATGCCAGGTGATCCACTAAGGTCAAAATATATAGCTGAAAACTTTTTAAAAGACGCAGTACTTGTAAATAATGTTAGAGGCATTCAAGGGTATACTGGATATTATGAAGGGAATAGAGTGTCAGTTATGGCATCAGGCATGGGAATGCCTTCAATGGGGATATACTCATATGAGTTATTTAATTTTTATGATGTAGATAACATAATCCGAATAGGGTCTTGTGGCGCAACCGATAAAAGCGTTAATGTAAGAGATTTAGTTATTGGGAAAAGAGCATATACTACATCTAGCTTTGCAGAAAACTTTGGTTTGCCTAAAGATTTTTTAGGAGAAGCGAGTGTGGATTTAGTTGAAAAGGCAGTATCAATTTGTAAGAAATTAAATATTAAACCAGTTGTAGGTGATATCTTTTCATCCGATGTATTTTATGGCGAAAAGGAAAAAATGGATTACTATAAAAAGCATAATATAGTTGCAGTTGAAATGGAAGGGGCGGCTTTATATATGAATGCATACAAAGCTGGTAAAAAAGCACTGCTTCTTGCAACGGTATCAGACAGTTTAGTAGATGATAAAGCACTTAACTTAACTGCTGAAGAAAGGGAAAGGTCATTTTCAGACATGTTTATAGTAGCTATGGAAATTGCAAAAATCAGCTAATATATACCTTAAAGGAAGCCGAATTTAAAAATCAAATATATTAGAAACGGAAACAATTTAACTCCGGATGGACCAATTGGTAGTGGTATGGGAAAATCAGATCTATTAGAAAACAACTTAAATGACAGTTTAGATTTAGAATATCTAGATTCTGAACCTATGAAGTTTGAGTATGTAAAAAAGAATAGTAATAGCTCATTTAATCCTTTTACTCTTCTAGCAAAAAAAGGCATGAAAGTGCATCTAATAGTACTAGATGGTTTTGGTATTGGCGAGCTTCCTGATGCTAAAAGCTACGGCGATGTAGGAAGTAATACATTAGATTCAGTCTCCAAAAGTAAGTATTTTAATATACCTAATCTAACTAAATTAGGACTATTCAACATAGATGGAAATAATAAGAAATTTGCTGTTGACAGGGCATATGCTAGCTATGCAAGAGTTGAAGAACTATCTAAAGGGAAAGATACAACTACTGGCCATTTTGAGTTAATGGGGCTAGTATTAAAAGAACCATTCCCAGTATATCCCGAAGGTTTTCCTGATGAGATTATTTCACAGTTTGAAAAAGTTACTAACAAAAAAGTTCTTTGTAATAAACCTTATTCAGGGACGGAGGTTATTAATGACTACGGGGAAGAACATCTTAAAACAAAAGACTTAATTGTGTATACTTCTGCAGATAGTGTTTTCCAAATAGCTGCACATGAAAGTATCATTCCAGTATCAAGGTTATATGAATATTGTAAAATAGCAAGAAGGATACTTACTGGAAAACACGGTGTTGCTAGAGTTATTGCAAGGCCGTTTATAGGGGAGCCTGCTAACTTTACAAGAACATCAAATAGAAAGGATTTTTCCATAGTCCCACCTAGTAAAACTCTACTAGATATTTTAAAGTTTGATGGCTTTGATACTGTTGGTATTGGAAAAATTGGGGACATTTTTTCCTCTCAAGGATTAACTGAAGAAATTCATACTAGGAATAATAAAGAAGGTATGCAAATAGCTTACTCATATTTAGATAAAGATGTAGAGGGTTTAATTTTTACAAATCTAGTTGATTTTGATATGTTGTATGGACATAGAAACGATGTAGATGGTTTTGCTAAAGCTTTATCAGAAACAGATAGCTGGCTAGGGCGATTTTTAAACAATATGAAAGACCATGATATTTTAATAATAACAGCAGACCACGGATGCGATCCTTTAACTCCTTCAACCGATCATTCTAGAGAATATGTACCAATGTTAATATATGGAAATCGAATTAGAAAAAATGTCAATTTAGGTACACTTAAGACATTTGGTGATATAGGCGCAACAATTGCAGAAGTTTTTAACTGTAACTATGGATTGAATGGTGAAAGTTTTTATAAAAAAGTGAAAGAACATATTTCACATATCTAAAACACTCCAATATTCTTGTCTATTCTCAAAATGATTGAAGTATCGCACAGGAGTTCTTTGAGCATAATTTCATAACAGCAAATTCCGGTTCAGTCTTTGGGGATCAGCTTACATATTTTTTCTTGTATTCTTGAAAAGCTTTTATTGAAGTATTGTATAAATCTTCTTCGGCATGAGCTTTAATATCTTCCCAAGAGGTTCTAGAAGAGCCGGTTCCAAAGGCAAGGGAAACACCTTTTTGTTCTAAAACAAGTGGGGTTATATCATCTCCTATAGTCCCAGCAATAACAACTAGGTGAGCCTTGTTTTCTAGGGCGATATTTGAAATGCCATCTATAACTTTTCCCATAAAACTCTGTCTATCTAATTTACCTTCACCTGTCACGATTAATGCTGCGTTTTTAGCTTTCTTTTTTAAGTCCGATACATCTATCATAATGTCAGTACCTTTTTCTAAAGTGGCATTTAAACAAGCATATGCTGCAATCCCAAGACCACCAGCTGCACCACCACCTTTTAAATCTAATAGGGATTTATCATTACAAGCTTCCATTAATTTATCTATATAATGGCACATACCTTTTTCTAAATAATGTAATCCTTCTTCAGTTGCACCTTTTTGAGGACCATATACATAAGTAGCTCCAAGTGGGCCACATATAGTATTTTCAACATCACACATAGCAATTATCTCACAGTTAAAAACTTTATAATTTATGCAAGATAAATCAATAGAATCAATTAGACCTAAAGTTCCTCCGGTAGGGGTAAAAGAAATGTGTTGAGAATCAAAAAAAGTTGCACCAAGGGCACTTAACATGCCTGTGCCTCCATCGTTTGTAGCACTTCCTCCAAGGGTTAATATTATTTTCTTAACACCTTTACTTAAAGCATCAGAAATCAACTCTCCTACGCCAAATGTGGTGGTAAGAAGGGGGTTAAGTATATCGCGGCTAAGTAAAGAAATGCCACACGCTTCGGCTGACTCAATTATTGCAAGATTATCTTTAATCAAGTATTCAGCATCAATGTTATGAAAATACGGATCTTTAACTTTAGTAGTGATAATTTCCCCACCAATTGCTTTTTGAAAACACTCTATACTTCCATCTCCACCATCTGAAAATGGGATTTGAATAATTTCACTGTCAGGGAAAACCTGCTTTGCAGCTTTAGATATAATTTCAGCAACTTTAGTTGCAGAGACTGTTCCTTTAAAACTATCTGGGGTAATTAAAATTTTCATAATAACAAACGATTATTTATGATTTATCATCATCTTCTTTTTCGTCTTCTTGTGATTTTAAATACTCGCTAATAACTTTTTTACTATATTCTTCTTGTGATTTTAAATAATCACTTATGACTTTTTGTTTATATTCTTCTTCAGAAATTGAAGTTTGATTTTCATCATTAGGTTTTTGCTTAATAGTTACAACTAATCGATATATTAAAGATACAATAGTTATAAATAGTGGCACTATCATTATAAATATCATTATAGAATTTTTATTAGCTAGTAAAGTATAAAATGATGCCATAGCAGGTGATTTTCTAGTCATAACACCTTGCACAGCAGTTATAGGTATAGGTTCATCAGCTTTATGATTAGCTACACCCTGGGTTTGTATATATGTAATACCCTTATAATCATATGGAGCTTTAATTACTTTATGTGTAATGGGGAGGCCTGCTTGTTCATGTCCTTCAGGGGCAATGTAAGTAACAACATCATCTAGTTTGATTTCAGGAGAGTTCTTTTTAGCGTTATATACCTTACTTACGATAACTTCACCTGGCTCTATTTCAGGCGACATACTACCTGACAAAACATAGTAGAATCTGTATCCAAATAAGGCAGGAGTACGTTTTGTAATAATTTGTAAAAAGACAGACAAAAACATAATAACAATGGCTATAAAAATAGCCCACGTTATTGCTGAAATAGAAATACGGATTATTTTCTTTTTCTTATCTATAGTTAAAGTGCTTTTTGTCATGAAAATTCCATAAACAACATTTTATGTAAAAAATCCAGTAGGGGAAAACTTTAATCTTCGTCTTCAACCTCGCTATCTATTTTTTCTTCTCTAAGAGCTCTGCGTTTAGCAAGCTTTGCTTGTCGTGCTTCTTTTTTCTTTGCTTTTAGAGCTGCACGTTTTTGTTGTCTTTCTTCCTTCTTTTCTTCCTTTTTCAAAGTAGCTCTAATTTCGCTAATTTGTTCCTCTGTAAAGTTTTCTTTTGCTTTACTTAAGATGGCTTCAATTTCTGCATAGTGCTCTACAATCATAGAGTTTCTAAGTGTTGTCTTTAGCAGTTCAAGTTTCTTGGTTTTTGCAAGTTCTTCTTTTTTCATCTTAGACATAAAGAAGTGTTCACGTTCTCCAAGTTCCTTTCTATCTAGTTCAACATTAAGCTTAAGTTGTAACTGTTTTTGTTTTTCCCAGTAGTTCTCTTGACGGGCAAGGAGTTCCTGTTCAACACGTATACGCTCTTCTTCAATACGCTTTTTGTATTCTTCCATTTCTTTATAGACTCTAGCTGCCATTTTTTGTTCTTCAATGATTTTGAGTCTATGAGCTTCTTCTTCTGCTTGTCTTTCAGCTTCTATGCGTCTTCTCTCTTCATCTTTCTTTCTTGCTTCTTCAAGTCTAATTTGTTCTTCTTCAAGGCGCTTTCTTTCTTCTTCTGCTTTTAGCTCAGCTTCGATTCTTTCTTGTTCTGCTCTTAGTAGGGCTGCTTTTCGTGCGGCTTCGGCTTTTCGTTGTTCTAGACGGAGTCTTGCTTCTTCATGCTTTTTCTGTCTTTCTAAATCTCTAGCTTCTCTAAGTGCTAAACGCTTAGCTTGTGCTTCTTCTTCTAGTTGTTGAGCTATTAGACGCTTACGAGTAATACTATCGTCTCGTAGTTTGTTAATCCTATATTGTCTATATACTCTATCAAGTGCTGCATTGATTTTAGCAATTTCAGTTAGATTTAAAGTTTTTTGTCCAGGGATTCTATAATATATGCGCCGTACTTCCTCTAAGTCCATTTTAAGTTGTGGGAAGTCATCAGGGACAAAGTCATCAATACTCTTTGTGACATATTCATCTGCAAGAACCTGATCTTCTTTCATTGCAGACTCGAGCGATTCGCTTTCTTGACGTTGTTCTGCAATGGATTGTAACATTATTGCATTTAGAAAAACTATACCTCTATACTTTTCAGTGAGTACTGCATTTAAATCTGTAGATTCAGTAACCGTATCTATACGGTAATCCATCTTTTCAGCACTTTCTACAAACTGCCATAGAACTAGAGCTTTTTTAAAGTTAGGGTCTTTCAAAATGACGTTTGTACGGGTGATAGGGGGACGAACGGGAGCAGAGTTGCGCATTTCTTTAGCAAATGGAGAACTCAAGAAGTCTTGATAAATTCTGGTTATATGTGCAATTCTTTCTAAATCCGAGTGTTCTTCACCTGCTTTTTTAAATGCTGCTTCAAATGGGAAGTTTGCTGAGTTAGCCATATTAAAATCTATGGAAAAATCATCGATTTTAAAGCTAGACTTAATATCAACACCTAAAGCACCAGCTTGCATTAAAGCTTTTTTGACTATATCTGTACGACGGTCTATAAAGTCTTTAACTTTTTGAAGTAGGGTGTATATAAAACGGTTTTCGTAAACCTCAAAGCTTTCTTCTTTACTGGTATTAAGTATTTTAGAAGGTATAACTGAACCATCTTTTTTAACGGCAGCAATGAAGTTAGTATGTTGTGCAAGGTGTTTAATAGATTCTATAGAAATAGACCTTGCAAGTGAAATGTCGACTATATCTTCTTCAACAACTATAAACTTACGGGGGTTTCTGACAATTGTGTCTAGAGGAACAATACACTCTTCAAGAGTGGTAATCCAACTATCATCATAGTTTTTCTTGGTATATACCTGGCTAATCTTAAAATCATTTCTACCAGAACCAATCGCATTCATATATGCGGGATATATATCCTCTTGCTTTAAGAGATTATTAATCTGGTGAACTATTTGATCATATTGAGCTCTAGACATTTAACCGTCCTTTAATTATTATCTTATGGTTAATCCGTAGTAGTTATTTAACCTATCATCTAAAAGCACATTGTATGCATTTTTAGTAATAACAGTTTACTTATGTTACAAGTATTAGAACAACTTCTTTAAGCGTAGTAGATATTCTTTACATTCAGTCATATTTTCTTCACCAAAGTGTTCATCCAGGTAAAGAATGTAGTCATCAACTTCGTCTCTTATGTATGCTAAGTTTAGTGATTCAAACTTACGAAGTATTTTGTTACAGAGAACATAGTCAAGTCCGTCTATTTCTGTTCCACCGCAAGCGACATATGCAGGGACGAACTCTTTTAACTGTTTAACAATACGGTTACCGAATGCTAATCTGAAGTGTTCGATAACGTAGTCGTCCATGTCTTCAAACTTACGCATGTTTTCATCTGACACCTTGTATTTTTCTTGTGCTAACTGGAATAGGTGTTCAAGGTATTTATAGTTGACAGGCATACCTTCAGTTAAAGGAGCATCAAATGGTGCTGCTTTTGAGTTAATGTTAATAGGCATACCTCTATCGTAAACCTTATCTGATATTGCAAACGTAGAGTCGTCGTTATTTGCTGTTCCACAGTACCAAACATTATCGGGGAGTCTGAAACGACCTTTCTCAACAAACTTAGGGTCAGAAGGCCATCCGCTAGGGACAAGGTCGATAACCCATTGTTCTCTTGAAGGCATTTCAAGAATGGATAACATTTCTGCGAAGTAATACTCAACACGGGCGATGTTCATTTCGTCTAGGACGATGAAGTGTACGTCTTCGTGGTATTTAGATTCATACAAAGCTCTTAAAACTTCGGTTTCATTAAAACGCTTAGTAAATTCGTTAAAATAACCAAAAAGCTCGGTTCTATCACGCCAAGACGGCTGAACCGAAGCAATAGTGGTGTCGTTTTTAATAAAGTGTCCTACGCACTCAGGTAGGGATGTTTTTCCTGTACCAGAAATACCCTGTAGGATTATAAGTCTAGTAGTGGATAATGATGCCCAATATAGTCTAATAATTTTAGGCTCATAATATAGTTTACGCCAAGGTCTATCAGGGTTATTACAAGCATAGTTTCTAAATCTATCGCATAGTTCTTCTAAGTCCCAGGTATTTTCATATTCGCGTTCTACAAACTCGGGGTCGTTATAAAAGGTGTCAACTTCAGTTAGTTTATAGAAACGGCTTTCACCTTCTTTCTTAGCACCAGATGTAGTTTCTCCATCTTCACCTTCAGTCACATCATAGCCTTGATAAGCAATTTTAAGTCCTAAGATTCTATCTTTTTCTCTCGCTACTTTAATAAGTTCACGTTTCAGATTATCAATTTCATCTAGTAAGTCTTGGTTTAAAACCTTATCGCCGACGATTTTCTTCCAAAGTCGTTTTCCAAAAAACAGTCCAACCCATATAATTGCAACAAGGGCAGCGATAACAACCAAGATTAAAAACGCAGCGCCTACCCAAGCTCCAGCAGTTAAAGTATCTTTATACTTGCTGAAAACTTCAATATATTTAGGAACATCGAACATCTGTCGAAGTCCACCGAATATACCACCATAATTACCAACCTCAGGCCCGGAGTAAAAGAATCCTAAAATTCCTCCGAAGAAAATACTTAAAAAGTCCTTAACAAAATTCCCAAACATACGTCACTCTATCCTCGTAGTCTTATTTTTCCAAATGGTCTATCCTATTTCCCCATATGGTTTATCATTATCTTCTAAATGGTTAATCTGTTTTTCCAAACATTACATTCCATAAAGTTAATCATCTATCATCCAAATGGTTCATCCTCTAAACTTAATCATACTTTCTAATCCAAGCGATGAATCAGTTTTTCCGAATGGCACATCCTATAAAGTTAATCAGCCCTCTAATCTAAATGGCTTATCTTTACTTTTTCCAACCAGTATTTCCTGTGACATTAATTAGCTTTTTAATCCAACATGATTTATTTATTATATATTACAAAAACGCCCATATCTAAAAGGGCGTTTCAGTTTTCGGTTACCTCAAGGAAACCCTCATCATCACTTAGTTTCCTCGCTTGCATCTTCATCTTTTTTACCATCAGCAAGCTCTTGTTGTTGTGCAAGGTATTCAGCAATGATTTGCTCTCTTTTTTCCTCAGTATCAACACTTGCGACCGCAGCCGCTTTTATCTTTTCAGCTCTATGTTGTGTAAACATCATTATGAACATAACTAGGTTATAGATAAACAGTATGGCTAGAGGTAAGATTATGCATAACAAAAAATACTTAGGTGTCTGCAAGAATAATATAACTTTTCCAAATCCTACCAACTTTCCCTTGTATAGTCCAAGAACATCTTTTGAGTCAATACGCCTAACATCCTCAACGGGATTTGCATCACCTTTTGTTGTATACTTGACTCCGCCATCATAAGAAGTTACTTTGGTAATTCTATGAGTTACATATTTGATTGTAACACCATCGATTACACGATTGTCTTGAAATGTAACGATGTCCCCAACTTCTAATTTAGTAGGATCAAAGTATTTATTATCTTTTCCTGGAGTTCTGACTATTATGGCATCGCCAGCTTTAAAACTATCTTTTTGATTACCTGCCATTGAGTCCGAACGAACCGACATAAGCACTGTTTTCCTATCTGCAATGCTATCGCTAGTTGGATTAACCAAAATTATTATGGAAAAGATAACAGCACATAACACCAGTAATATTTGGACAGATGTCACTACTATATTAACAACCTTCTTTTGTTTATCGTTCAATTTAGGTAATTTCTTTTTCTCTACATTCCCCATTTATTATTTTCCTTAACTTGACCGAGGTATGATATAAAAGCAATGTTACAACATGCGATGAGTATTTTTGTTAATTAGCTACTCAACACCTCTACATATACAAATATACTATATTTTTAACTAAAATACAATACAAATTGCGCGCGCGTGCGTATGGCTACATTTAATCTCAACAAATACAAAGCCTAATGGTACAAATGCACTGTATATTAGGGATGAAGAGACTGATACACTAAACAACAGCATTTTATCTAGTCTATAAATGTTAAAAAGTGAATAATTTGTGCGCACTTTTATCTTGAGTTAATAACAGGGGGCTTACAATTATCCGTTATTAGTTGAATCAGCTCTAAAAATAAGTGATACAGAAGCAGTTTTGTTTTGGCCCGATTCATCCAACCAAACTCCATCATACCAACAAACAATTGCTACTTTTACATAGTTATCTTTTCCATCTTCATTTGCAGTGCCTGGAATTTCAAATGAGATTAGATTTTCTTCATTAGCTATTTTTGCAAAACCATTAGTAGTTGCATCTTGTCCATACTTAATTTCACCGTAATGCGTCGCTGACACATTTGGGTCGATATCATTAGCAACGACAATGCCTTTGAATTTATCTTCAACAAATAGGGCGATGCGTAATAGAGATAGATTGTCACCTTTGATTGTTACTAGTGCAGACACATTAGTGGCAGTGGCATCTCCATTAATGATGTAAAAATAATTTTGAGCCGGCGTTGCACCATTATTCCCAGTATATGGTTTTTCGAGATATCCATCCATGTTAAATACTAAAGGATCCTGTTCATCTACTTGTACATCTGTCGTGGCGCCATAAAACGAGCTGGTAAAGTCTATTGCTTTTGTTGTATCTTTGACGGGAGCAACATTGGGAACCATAGGGGCAATCTCTTCTGGATCGGAAAACTCAATTGTCCGCAATGCTTTTAAAGCTGTGGCATCAAGGCTTGCAAAATCAATATTCGCTGGGTCGTCCCAAGTAATATAAATGTTTGCACCAGCAACATTCTTAGCTGTAAATATCAACTCATTTGACCTAACTTCTATATTGGACGAAAACCAAGCAAAAGTGGCAGTCGAAAGACCAACTACAAGTAATACTACTAGCATAATAGTTGTGAAAAACAACTGAGATGATTTGACAATTGAATTTTTCTTCTTATCTTCGTTCACATTAATTCTCCCAACTTATTTATGTTATACAATAAAGCGAATTATTAGCGTTTTACTCTATAAAATAACTTTCCCAACACCCAGCAGTTTATTACTGGGTGTTGGTACATTTCGGTTAGTTTCAAGACGGTTTAATCATTTGAGTTATTTTTGGGTTTATTCAGCTAGTTGTGAAGTGAAAGTTACGGTAAAGGCTGCAGCATCGAAATTCATATTGGCCATTGTTAACTTTGTTCCCTCAAGCCATGCGTAAATAAGAATCTGCGCGCTCCCGCCGCCCGTTAAAGAAATTTGCACGCTGCCAGCAGTGCCAGAACCAGTTACATTAAACTCGTTAGCCATAACCGTAATTTGATCTGGGCTACCTGTTAGTGGTGCACCTGCTTCTCCAGCTGTTTTCATTTTTAAAGCGTAGGCTTTGTTAGGGGCGTCGCTTCCCCAAGTTCCAAGATATACATTTTCAGTTGCCGTTTTATGAAATAGTGCAACTCTTAGTAGAGGACCAAGTTTGGCACCAGTTGCCGCTGCATCTGGAATAGTTACTTTAGGAGTTACTTTTATAGCACTGTTTATGTCTAGATTGTTGACATAGAGGGTGGTTGCAGCTTCTTCTACAATATTTTCTTGTTGTTTCCAAGGTACGCTAGTGTCGGAAATATCTGAAATTTCAAGCTCTCCTAGCGCGTTTGTTTTGAGCAGTGCTTCATTGAAAGTTAAAGCTTCTGTTTCAGAATTGGTGGCAGGTTTTGTCTGAGGTATCATTGGTCGAACGGTACCAGCTTTCAATTCGACTGTACTTGCCTCGGCAGAAGTAGTCCAGCCAATACCAATTGCTGATGCATCTGTTGTTGTCGCCGCCACTGTGACACTTTGTGTGGATATTTCATTCTGTGAAGTGTACCATGCAAAGGTTCCAACTGATAGTGCAACGATTAGCATGACTACCATTGCGACTGTTGAAATAAATAATGATTTTGTCTTCATAATTTTTCTTTTCTCCTTATATTATTTTTCTTGTTTTATAACTTTGATTCTCTCTTACTTTGTTGGTTGGCGAATAAAAATGCTATAGTTACCAAAAACTACAGTGTGGTACTAGCTATCTACCTCACAGTACATATCTAGTAACCTCGCATCACTAGCGTACCGTCTTAACCGAAAATAGTTTTTTGCCATTTTGCCAACCTTCTCCATTTGAGAAAATCTCCATTAACATTGTTGATAATCTAACATTACTTTATGGTTATAATTGCAATAAATTTAAAGTCAAAGCCTTGTTAGTTTTGTGTAAATAGTATATCACACCAAAAACGAAATACAATAGAAATGTAATTAAAAGAATCATAATACGGGCTACTCTATGTGGTTTATCGTGCGTATCCCTATTTATATACACATATTATCATGTGTGTGCGCGCTCGTGTCAATGTTTTTTATGTGAAATGTTTGTAAAGTTTTACTTTTTATTGACCCTTTTGGGCATAAAAGGGCTAATTTTGTGATATTGCGGGCAAAAGTAAGCTGAATTATGGATTCAAGCGAAAATATAAAGATTACCTAAACTTGGCAAAGAATGGCAAAAAATAAGTAAAAATAGGACATCGAGCTAAATTATATTTTTCACCAAGTTGTAAAGATAAGAGAGTTAGCTGAATTAGGATTTTGGAGAAAATTAAATTTGTTATGCATGGTCGATAAAGACTGGTGAAAAATAGCGAAGTTTAAATTGAGGGGGATTAATAAATGTTTGAGTTGTTAGGGAGTGTTTGTGAAGGTTATGGGGTTGGAACATTGAGGTCAGATGGGATGGGCATTTCGTCGAAAGATAGGTCAAGTCTCATGGTTCCACCTAGAACATCATTGATACAGTCTTTATCATTTCCTTCTAGCCAAATGAATAGGGAGATTTTTACCTTTCCACCTTCTCCCATTGGGGGAACAATGTAGTCGCTTCTGCGCTCCTCAGGTACGGTTGTTATGTCGTTTCGTATAACAATATCTTGAGACGCAAATGGTGTTGTGTACCAAGCTTGCATTTGAGTCGCATTCTCATCAACTAATTCTCTTGTAACAGTCTTGCCGTTTTCTTCATAAGTTGCTTGTGTTTGACGCATCTTTGCACCAGCATAATAGTCGGATCTAATTTCGTTATTATATTCAGCTAGAGGTACCACAAGTTCAGGAATGGGGTTCCCATTTTCATCATGAGAGTGCGGCGCTGCATATACATCAACGAGTCTATTTTTAACACTTCCATCAGGATTATATGTGGTCTTTACAATCATAATTCGTATGGCTTGTTCTACTCCTTGGGTTGCTTCTTTGACATTGATGTACTCTATATAACTTCTTTGCTCATCGGTTTTATTGACAAGATAGAAAGTCGCTGCAATTAGATTTTCTCTATTCGCAGGTACATCTGTTGTCTCTATGTCTAAGAATATTTGCTCGTTGCCAAATATGGTTATATTGTCCATATATTTTGGACCAGATATGTTATACACTTCTGTTGTGTTTTTCCAGTTTTGATCTTGGAATAAACCATCTCTACTGATAGCAAAAATTTGTCGTCCGGGTCTATCTATGACAACACGGAAGTTATTGTATTCAAGGAAGGAAGTAACACCCCAAGCGCCGCCACCTATTAGGAGCAAAAGGAGTAAGAAGAGTATCAACCATCTAACAATTTTTCTCTTTTTATGTTCCTTTTCAACATCTTTACTTTTGATGATATACTCATATTTCCCGCTTAACTCATCAGTATTTTCAACCATGTTCTCGCCACGGGCTTTGAGTTTTTTCTCGGCACGTCTACTAGGTTTGCGAACAAGAGTACCACGACCGTCTTCAGAACGTTCGGGCGCAGTTCTACCAGAGAGTTGTTCCTCTATTGACAATTGTTCAGTTTTATCTTTCTTTTTTGCCATAGTTATTGTTCAGTATATCAACACTAAGTAAACTTTTGTTGTCTAATGAGTGTCATATATTTGAAGTTTATATTTTTTTACTATCTTACGATAGGCATTTTTCGTGCTGATTTTAAGGCAAGTGTTATTACTCGTTTTGGATCTCCTGCAGCTGTACCTTGAATAACATCGACACCTCTTTCAATCATGTGTTGTGCTTCTTTAAAACTAGCTACATTTATCGATGTTGTCTTTATGTTTTGTGACTTTGCATATCCAGTCATCATTTCTAGATGTGCTCTTTGTCTTGGTTTATCACCTAAGTAGAATCTTCCATCGAAACGGATATACTCTATGTCATATTCTGTTAAAACTTTCATGCCAGCATTTTCAGAGTTATCTATCATGATCATAACGCCAGCTTCATTTCTAAGCCTTCTAATTCTTTCTAGTCCTAGATTTCCTAGAGCTTCTAAAAGTGCACAGTCAAAACAAAGTATCAAATTTTCACGTTCGGTTTTCGCGCTTTTAACAAGTCTTTCAAATACGGCATCACGGATTAATAACCTGCAACTAACTGCTAGTGCAAATCTATGTTCTGGATAGCTATTGCATTGCTTAACAGCTTCTTCAAGGGCTAGGAAATTGAATTTCTCAATTCGGTCACTTCCTTCTGCAACAGCAAAAAACATTTGGGGTATTAGCCTTCCTAAAAACTTATCATTTAGTACTTGTTGAATGCCTATATAGTCCACATTAGAGTCTCTTGCTACCGCTGGATCGAAGAAGTATACAACTGGCTCGGAAAGTGCTACTGCAGCTTTTATGGTTGTTGCAGTTTGCCTTAGATCGTCTAATACTTCTTTGCCTTTTAGCTCCTTTTTTGCTTCTATTTGTTCTTTGGTGAATTTTGTTTCTATTATGCCGTTAACTATTTCGCCAGATATAGGTGCATAATCAAAATCGTTATCATACTGTCCAAGTACGGGTTCAATATGTTCTTTTCCAAGTAAAACAGCATTTGGATTTAAAGGATATCTTTCAGCATACGCCGTTGGAACAAATTGTTCTCTTTGAATTGTTGAAAATTTTGCCATGACAACAGCAATAATTTCAATTGCATTCTTTACGGACTCGTCTGAATTGATGTCAACAACTATTGGCGTTGCTTTTGCATGGTCACCTTTGGATTTTTTGTGTGGATATACATTTGTGTCTAAAGAGTCAACTGGAAGTGCGCAATATAACTGCAAAGTGTTTTTATGTATGGCAAATCGTAAAATAATTTTTCTGTTGTATCTAAAGTTTTCCAGTGCTCCTTGAAAAGATGCTGTTACATCTACGTAAGACATTATGGTGTTTTTGATTTTGGAATAAGCATATTTTAGAGAGTTTTTGCTCATTCTAAGTCTGTTTTCAAAAATCGGGAGTAAGATTGTTCTATCCCATTCATCTAATTCGCCACTGACTCCTGATTCATATGCTTTATCTATTTCTTCTTGTACCGACGGATCTTCATCGACTGCTGGTTCAGATTCTTCTATTTCCTCATCTTCCTCATCAGCATCGTCACTATCGTCGGTTTGGTCATTATCAGAATCTAGATCGTCTTTTGCAAACTCAGGAACATAAACCTCAATGGAATCGTGTTTTTCTACTCGTGGTGGAATTTCTTTTTTCATCTCCTCCACTTCAGCTCTAACTTCTTTAGCTTCTTCTTCCATCTTGGTGATTTTTTCAAACTCAAGTTTTTCTTCTTCTGTCTCAGGGACGAATTCAGTTTCGGAAATTTCTAGTTCTTCTTTTATAATCTGCTCTTCAAGTGCAGTTATCTCAGCATCAATTGCATCGATTTCTTCATTTGCAAGTCTATCTATTTCGCGTAAACGCTCTGAATCTTCTTTTGTCTTTGGCTCCCATATGATTTCTGGTTCCTCAATATCTTCCGCTGGAAGTGGTGGGATATCACTAAAGGAGTCATCTTTGGGTTCATCTAAAGGTTTTTCATCATCTGCGGGCTCGGAAGCCTCAGCATCAGTGGAAGAGCTATCTAAACTTTCGTCGCTTGATGTTTCATTAAAATCTTCAGTTGTTTCTATTTGTTCGTCCTTTTCTAAACTTGCGGACTCCTCATCGTTAGGTAAATTGTCTTCAGGTTCTATGGGCTCAGCGTCAGTAGAGGAAGAAACTTCGTCAATGGAAGGTTCCTCGCTAGGTTCATTGCTGCCTACATTTGTTTCAGGGTCTGTGGGTTCGTCGGTAGAGGGGAGAGATGTTTCATTTGTGGTAGATTCAGTATTGGCTTCGTTCTCGATGGGTTCGGACTCGGTAGAGGAAGGGGTTTCTTCTACAACTGCATCATTAACTGTCGTATCGCTGATTGGTTTCTCGTCAGAAGGGTTCTCGGCGTTTGTAGAACTAATCTCATCTTCAGAAGGATTGTTTTCTATATTCGCCTCTTCGAGCTTGCTATCTACCTTTTTAGATTTTTTTGATAACCTCTTAATTGCCACAAAAATCTCCCGCTTTAAAATTGCGAGCACGAAAAATAAAACACGCGCTCGGTGATAATATATATAATAAAATTATATGTGAGTAAAGTCAAACATGAGTTTCGCTGATATTTTTTTCTGCCCAAATTCAACCTTCAAAAGCGAACGGGTTTAAACAAAAAGCTAGTTGCAATAATTTCTAGATTTCGAAAATATATTGAATATTGGTATCTATGGCTACAAAAACATAGCAAAAACCACATATTACATATCGTGAAGAATCGCCAGAAAAGTACATAATTTGCGTTAAGTAAAATATATGTAAATTAAAAACCATATGACATTTTTGCCATATGGTTAATGTTTTTTCATAAAAGTTGATTTTAGTTGTTATAGTTTTTAACGAGTTATAGATTCGGTCACTTTTAGTATATTATTAATAGATACCTTTTCGGTATGTCTGTGTATTATATTGTTTCCTAAAGGTTTATTTCATCTGTTATAGTTTTTCAACAAGTCTTAAGTAAAATTCAGTTGCTTTTAGTATGTTATCAATAGATACTCTTTCATTATGACCGTGTATTAATGCAAGGTCATCGTGATTTATATGCATAGGTGAAAATCTATATACATTTTTTGATATTCTACAGTGATGTCTACTATCCGTTGCTGCGACCATTAAGTATGGAGATACTGGGAGTCCCGGCCAAACTTCTTGAATAGTATCTTTTATAGTATCATATGTTCCAGATAGTTCGGAAATAGTTGATGGTTCTTGTCCATTAATTATTTCAATATTCACGTTTTTATCGTTAACCACTTTTTTAACATACTCAAGAGTTGATTGCATGGTTTCTCCAGGTAGTATTCTATGATTAGATGTTAGATATGCTTCGGTAGGTATTACATTAAGTGCATCTGCACCTTTCATTGTTGTAAATGCAGTAGTTGTTCTCATAATTGCATTTATGTTTCCCCCGATTTTCTTTCCTACAAACCCTAGTAAACCTTTGAATAACCAAAGGTTTCCACATAAGAGTTTTAATAAAAAGTTATCGCTATAACTTCCCATCGCCTCTAACATATCTTTTACAGGTTTAACAAGTCTTGCTTTAAATGGCTTTTTATTAACTCTTGCAACAGCTTTTGATAGGGTGGTGATTGGGGTTTTAGGTTTTGGCGCAGAAGCATGTCCACCTGAACTTTTAACGGTGTATTTAAGATTGACCATACCTTTTTCAGCAATTCCAATCATAGCGCATGGGACATTAACTCCTGGGAATACTTTTTCAGTAACAGCTCCGCCTTCATCTAGTACAAGGCGTGGAAATATTTTATTTTCTTCTAAAATATCTACAATCGTAACTGCGTGTGGTCCAGATGTTTCTTCACTACCCGAAAATGCTAAATATACATCGTTTTGTGGGACAAAGCCTTGTTGAATGGATTGTTCAACAGCTTGAAATATTGCATTTGTGGTTATTTTAGTATCTAGTGTACCTCTTCCATACATTTCATTATCAACAATTTCTGCGCTATATGGAGGATAATCCCATTTCTCATCGTCAGATGGGACTACATCGAAGTGGGACATTAGTACGCTAGGACTATCGGATGATAATCCCTTCCATTTAAAGAGTAGTCCTCTATCTTCAATTTTTGTTAATTCGGTGTTTTCATAAATGTTTGGGAATGCTTTTTCTAGGTATGCATAGAATTTTTCAAATTCAGCATTATCTTCTAAACTCCTATCACGATATGAAACGGTCTTACATTTAATCATTTCTCCTAAATCGCGAACTGCTTTTTCTTCATCAAATGTAATTTTTTTAACTTCTTTACTTTCTACTTTTGGAGCTTTTAGCCTTAAAGCTCTAATTGTTAAAACGGTCATAGACTCCTCCCTTAAATAGTTTTGGATTTGTATTGCATTAGTGATAATTGCATTACATTTACATCTACATTTATTTTACACTCATAAAAGTGTATCAACAAGTCTAACATAAAATATGTGATAAAATACGACAAAAATTAGTGAAACAGTAAATATACTCAAGCGATGTAGAAAAATATGGAAGCTAAGGCTAAGTAATCCTTATGCAAGCGTCGGTTGTCGTAACTTGTAAAAGAGTTGTATAAATTGTGGAAGTTATTGACTATGGTCTATCAATTTCAATTACAAAAAAGAATTTGGTTTCTTCATTTGCATATTCTTTTGTAAAAATTTCGGTTAGAGATGCTTTATTCATCTTACATTCAAAGGGAACCACTGCATCGAAAATGATGTTAGTGTGAGTTGGACCTTTTACCATTCTAAAATCATGAAGAGAAAGGTCGGGATTGATGTTTTTCAGTATATTTATACACCTATCTCTATGAGCTACAACCTCTTCGTCATCAGTAATTATGGGATCTAGATGGACAACTAAGTGCATTCCTAAATCTTCTTCAAATTCACGTTCAATTCTATCTATTAAATCGTGGGAATCAACAAAATCAGAGGTTGAAAGTACTTCTACATGGACTACCACAAAAGCAGTGTTGATGCCGTAGTCATGAATCATCAAATCGTGTAAGCCTTCAACACCTTCATATGAAAGTAATTTATCTTTAATTTTTTTAACAAGCTCTTTGTCAGGTTTTTGTCCAAGTAGGGGATTTATAGAGTCTTTCAAAAGAAGAATGCTTGAGATAACGATAAAGAGTGCAACTAAAAGTCCAGCGTAACCATCAATATTGACGCCTGTTGCATTAAATACTATTGCACTGATAATTATAGCGATTGTGGAAATAATGTCATTTCTACTATCAACCCCTGCAGTTTTTAATGCTTCGCTATTTACCGATTTTCCAAAACTAATATATAGAGCCATTTGAGATAGTTTTAAAAGTATAGAAAACCCAAGGACAATGTAGGTGATATAATTAATACTTATATCCACTGGTGTAATTATTTTTTCTATAGAAGTTTTTGCAATTATTACGCCAACCATGAGCATAACTGTAGAGATTATTAAACTTGCAACATATTCAAATCTGGCATGTCCATAGGGATGGTCTTTATCTGCGGGTATAGATGATATTTTAAATCCAACTAAAGTTGTAACTGATGAGGCAGTATCTGAAATGTTATTTACAGCATCACCTATGATGGCAATACTTCCACTAATTATTCCAATGATTATTTTTATAATGGCAGCAATTAAATTAGTGATTATGCCAAATGCCCCAGCAACAATACCATATTTAAACCGAACCTCTTTATTTTCAGTATCTTGGTAGTTTTTTATAAACAATTTTTTTATCAGTGTAATCATAATTTTCCTGCATAATTTTGTTATATCAAGTAAATACTTTTGAAAGTGTATGTTTTGCTTGTACGTTTTTGTTACATTAATTCTTATTTAAGAAACGACTTTTTCACCAGTTTAATAGGGTTTAACTTGCACATTTTTGTAACATTCAGTAGTTTTTAGTAAGCAACATTTTAGTAAGTATATCATATTTTGCCCGTATGTCATTTATGCTGATTTTCAACTCAAAGTTTCTTTCTAGTGATTTTAGCATTGTAATGTTGTAGTGTAAAGTAAGTTAATTACAGTATACACAATATACGATGGATATAAAAAACATACATAATAATTAAAACATGGTATAATCATAACCAGAATAAATTACTAAAACGAAGAGAGTATTATTGGCATATTGGGTGGAAAATTAACGCTAGTTTTATCTACACAAACTCGATTATAAATAACCATAATAAAAGGCTGAGATGAAGAGAAAATTATGAGTATGCTAGATGGGAAATTAACGCTTGTTGCTTCTATACAAAGTGGACTAGAGATAGTTCTCAAACATGAGCTTATAAACCTTGGCTATGAGCCAAGTGGGGCTATTAATGGCAGAATTTCCTTTGAAGGAACAATGAAAGATGTAGCTCGTGCTAATATGTTTTTAAGAACTGCAAGTAGAGTATATGTCCTTCTTTCAAAATTTAAAGCTACAACTTTTGATGAGTTGTTTGATAGCGTGAATATTATCCCTTGGGAAGATATACTACCATCTGATTTAGGTGTTGTAGTTACTGCAAAGGCGTTAAAAAGCACACTTATGGCTTTTTCAAGCATTCAAAGCATTACGCAAAAGGCAATTATTGTAAGGCTCATGAAAAAAAGAGGTCAAAATAGACTACCAGATAAAAATAAGGTAACGGTTGAAGTATCAATATATGAAGATGAGGTTTGTGTATATTTAGATACATCTGGAGACGCATTGCATAAAAGGGGGTATAGGACGCTAGTTGGCGACGCACCTTTAAGAGAAACTTTAGCTGCAGGTATGATACTACTATCTTTTTGGAAACACGATAGAGTACTGCTCGATCCATTTGTAGGTTCTGGCACAATACCGATTGAAGCTGCATTAATTGGAAGAAATATTGCTCCTGGTAAAAATAGGAACTTCCACTACGAAAAGTTTGCAAACGGCACTAAATTTAAAGATAAAGCATTAGAAGAAGCTATATCTTTAGAGCAAGACAATGCTTTAAGAATCTATGGATATGATATTAATCCAAAGGCAATTAAACTAGCTGTAAAGCATGCAACTAGCGCTGGTGTAGATAAGCACATTCACTTCCAGACTGCAGATATGAAGACATTTTCCAGTCGCTTTGCACATGGGATAATTATAACTAATCCTCCATATGGCGAAAGGCTGAAAAGTGATAATTTGGGCAACTTATATTCAGAGTTTTGGAGTATGTATAATAGGTTAGATAACTGGAGCGCATATATATTATCCGCATATCCATCTGTTGAAAAGCAGTTTGGTAAGAAAGCTGACAAGGTAAGAAAACTCCATAATGCAGACATAAAATGTAACTATTACCAGTACTATGGTGAGCCCCCAGCTAGCAAAAACAAGTCATAATATACTGATGTGTTGTGGACTTCAATATTAAACTACGGGCAAATGTAGCTAACGCCGACATTGGTACTGTGTAATTAGAAAATAATTGGCTTAACTTTTTTACTTAGTTCATTTTTAAAACTAACATTGAATCTTGTTTAAAGAGATTGTTTCCCACTTTACTTAATTAATGTATTAAAGTATAATGATGGCATAATAGATTAGGAGATTTGATGTGAAAAAACAACTTATTGATGAACTATATGATGTAATTTTAAGCATTGAGAATAAAGAAGATTGTGCAGCTTTTTTTGCAGATTTATGCACTATTAAAGAAATAGAACAAATGGCGCAAAGAGTGCATGCTGCAAAACTACTTTTAGATGGAAAAACATATAACCAGGTTACTTCAGAGACTGATATTTCATCTGCAACGTTAAGTAGAGTTAGTAAGTGCGTCCAGTACGGTACTGGGTATGTCAAAGTGCTAGATAAAAAGCCAAAATGCAAAAGCTAAAAATCTTTTATTATCACGTTTTTTGAGGAATTATTCGAAAGTGCGTAAATGATGTCGGTTTGTATGGTTTTATTTTCTTAAATTGTGTAAACTATATGTAACATAACATTTATGGGAGTTGAAAATGAAAGTACTTTTTATCATCATTAGGGAAACACAGTATATTCCAGCTATTTTAGAGATGTTTTTAGAGAAAAATATTAAGGGTGCTACGATTGTAGATAGTGAAGGCATGGCCGCAGCTCTAACTAGAAAGTCCGATCTTTTTCAAAACATGCACCATAACTTTTTCTTTGGTCAATCAGATCCTGAGGATAAAGCTGGTTCTAAAACAATATTTACAGTTATGAAAGAAGAACAAGTTCTTGAAGTTGTAGATGCTGTAAGAAGGATTGTTGCAAATTGCAAGAAAAGAGCAATCGGTTTTATGTTTAGCCTGCCAGTAGATGATGTGTTTTTAATAAAACCACACAATGTAGATTAATGAAATTGTAATTTAACAATATAGGAGATCGCAAATGCGGTCTTCTTTTTTGTGCTCTAATTATTTCATCAGTGCAGGAACTGGCAAACTTTTGTAGCTATTTGTAAATGTGTTTAGAAACAGTATCAAGTTGAGTTTGAGAAATTATAGATATAGATGCATTTACTATGATAACTAACTCATCAAACATTGTAACAATACGTACTAATTGTATGTTGAATGAATATAGTAATTGGTTTAAAATAATAATATTGATTTAGTTACTTGGAGGGACAGACAATGACTAAAGGCAAAAGGATTTTTATAAGTGTAATAGCCGTTATGCTTGCGATATCAACAGTAGCGTTACTGGTAGGAACTGGATTCCTTGTAGGCACATTAAACAAAAAGGAGAAAAAGGCAATGATTATCTTGCCTGGACTTTTTGGTAGTGGTCTTATGAATTCCGAAGACGGCTCTTTTATATGGGATAATTTTGAAGGTAAAGATGATGTAAGTTTTGATATGCTCATGAACAAAGATGGATTAAATTTAGAGGGCATCGTAGCGTTGTTTATGGATGAAATAGTATTGGAAGAATTAGGAAAGATACTTGCAAATGACGGAGCTGGTGAGCCTGATAGTTTGCTTAATATGATAGCTATGAATGAAGACGCTACTCCCGTACACCCAGAAGTGGTAAGGGCGCCTTGGAGCGTTGACAATAGATTAAAATATGGAGTTGTTAATTCCCTAAAAGAGATGTGGACATCGTTAAATGCAAGATATGGCGAAGAATATGAAGTTCAAGTATTTAATTATGACTTTAGATTAGATGTAAGATATAATGCAGAGCAACTAGAAAATTATATAAATGAGCAAGAATATACCGATGTTGTGCTAATGGGGCATAGTAATGGTGGACCAGTAATAACTGCATATCTTGCAAGAAGTGAAGCCAATCGTAAAAAGGTTTCAAAATTCATAAGTTTTAATGCACCTTTATTTGGGTCTTTTTCAGCTATTGGTATTTTAGAAAATATAGATGATATGATATCGGGGATACCTGAAGGAATTAGTTCTGCTTTTGATGTACCAACGATCTTTGACAAGCAATTTAAATCTCTTGTTAACATGTATACACCATATCAATTGCTTCCATCATATGAGATGTTTTTGTATGAGTACAATGGAGAAACTGCAGGGTATTATTTAGATGGAGAACGAATGGAGTTTGAAACTCAGGAAGAATTATGGGAGTTCTATTGCACAAGACCATGGGCTAAAGATTCAGAAGGTAATTTAAAAGTCCCTATGAGAGATTGGCTAGAAGCAAGAGATTGCTTTTATGTAACACAAGCCGATGGTAGTAAAATATTTGCATCTAAACTTGTAGATACAGTGTATATAAATGGAACTAACGTGCCAGGCGGCTTTCAAACTAAGTTTGTAACCGACCCAGAAACTGGGAAGGTAACTCTAGTTAAGCAAATGATTAATACTACGCAAGGTGATGGCACTGTTGTTACAGTATCCGCAATAGCAGGGGATGCAGATCCTGAAGATATAGTATTGTTTGATGGTTGGGACCACTACACTATACTTTATTCTTTTGATGAAGTCTTAAAAGATGCCACATATGAATTAGTGGATGAAATGGTAGTAGAAAAAGAAGCTGAAGAAACTAAAAATAGTATCATAGTAACTGCTGTAGCAGTACTACTTTCAGTTGTTGTTGTAAGTACTGCAACATTAGCATTAAGCCTACCTAGACGAAGAAAGTAACTCCCAAGTTAACTGACTACGGAAGTGAGCAGAAGAGATTAAAAATAATATGTAATGACTGCTAGTGGCGTACTATTTTTGGCTGTGGTTGGAAAACACGGTAACGCGGGCATTAGTCTTTCTAGAAGAAAAAATAGCTTCAAAGTTAACTGGTGGTCGTTTGAAATAATAGGCTGTGGTTAAGATAAATAAAATAGCGTGGATGTTGGTCCACGCTATTTGTTTAGTGTGTAATTGAAATAGTGATTATTCGTTATCTACATTATCGTCTCCAACGACTACAACATTTTCAGTTTCTTTTAATGCTTCACTTGCTAAATGTGCATTACGAATTTCAGTTGCTTGCTCTAAGATTCCTTCATTTAAGTAGGGAGCAAGAAGATCAATGTCTCCGGCATATTCTGCTATGAAATTAGGATCATTATTTACTTTTCTTGCAACGACTTCAGTAACTGCTTGCCTTTGCCTATCTTCTGTAAAGTGATAGAAGAACATTGGTATTGTACATGCAAACATACTGACAACGCCAGATAATACTAGCATATCCCATAATTTCTTTAAGCCTTCATCTGTCATAGAACCAATCGGGTCATCTGAGCTAATTTTTGCCATCGTGAATGCGACAACACCAATGAATGCGCCCACCGCCATACCAATCTTGTTAATTAAGGTCTGCATAGCAAAACAAATGCCTTCTGCTCTTTTTCCGGTTTTCCATTCTAAATAGTCAATACTATCAGCAATTAAAGCATAGGTCATTATGTTAGAAAAGCCTTGTGGTATGCCGAGTATAATCATCGCAATAATTGCAACAACCAGTCCTGCGGTTGATTGCCATCCCACTAAATACATAATAAGCATAGCTACAGCACCAACTAAGTGAGAGATTATAAATGTCCATTTCTTACTGAATTTTTTAGTAAACCATGGAACAAGTACGGAGGCGACAACACCACCAGGTACTACTAACATGGTTACAAGACCATATAGGCTTTCATCCTTTAAGGCATATTTACAAAAATATAGTCCACCGGTGTACATATAAACCATACGTGCCGCGCCTAAAACACCTGATAACACGATAAGCATTAGGGGTTTATTTGAAAACAATAGTTTAATATTTTCTTTAAGTGGAACGGGTTTTTCTGTTGTTTGGTTTCTTTCCTTTGTGTGCTTGAAGCCATAGAAAAACATAGGCATTGCAAGTATAACTAAAACAGCAGCAACAATGAAATATGTCCAACTTAATGTTTGGCGAACTTGTGCAGCATGTTCAGCTAAAATTAGACCATCTGCAGACATATATTTTTTTGTAACAGCTTTGGTGATAAAAGGGACAAGAATGGTGACAAGTCCAGAAGCACCAGTACAAGCAAGTCTTGCAACTGTTAGCATTTTACCTCTCTTATCTGTATCGCTCTCCATTGCGCTAGATAGTGCCCAGTAGGGGACGTCAGCAACAGTGTAAGCAACGCTCCATACGACGTAAACCAAAGATATAGCAACAAAGCCGCCTACGTTTCTAGGATACACTGGCAAGAAACATAAAATAGTAATAACCCCAATTGGAATAGCCATCCATTTTAAATAAGGTCTACATTTACCCCATTTTGTTCTTGTGTAATCTACAACAGAGCCCATTATAGGATCGTTAAATGCGTCAAACAGTCTAACTGCTAGCATTAAAAATGCAACAGCCAATACACCCGATATTTTCCCAAGGTTTACATCTAAATTGTAGCCTAGAGCATCTGTCATAAAAATTGTTAGATAAGAACCAATAATTGTGCAAATTAAGTTTTGACCAAAACCAGTTATGCTGTAAGCAATAGCTTCTTTCGGTTGTAGTCCTAGTCCTGGGGTTGTGCCAAATAACTTATGTAAAAAGTTAGTGACTTTCCCACTTGCGCTTGTTTGTGTACTCATATCCCCTCCTCAAAAAATTTGAATAACTTATATAACTATACACTATTTATTAAATAAATTACAACCCATATTAAAAAATTAGTGCAGAAAGAAGGGCGATTTTGCGTTGTATATTATATTGACCATTTATTAACACGCATAAATTTGTTAAAATACAAGCATACGGCTTAAGCGTTTAAAATTTTAAACGTAAAAATATAGCAGAGGAGAGAGTCAATGAAGGTATTTGTTTATGCATCAAAGGAAGTTAAATCAAAGATAGCTAACAGTTTAAAGGAAGTCTCGCCAGAAATAAATATCGTAGCAGAGATCAAAGACTGTGATATTGTAATCAACTTATTTGATGAAATCCCAGTAGAAGATGAAGTATTTAAACTTTCAGAAAAGTACTGCGTTGATATGAAAAAAGCAACGAGTCTTTTGAACTTAATATCATTTACAAAGGTAAAGGCATCGGTTGATGAAATGGCTAAAGAGATTGATAAGATAGATAAAAAGCCACTAGTTATTAACGCCACTTCTCCCATAGATTTAGTCACTATATATCTCCACAAAGTGTATGGAATCATTAGTTATGGACTAAGCTTAAAGGGAGCTAATTTAGTAGATGATTTCTTGATTAAAACCGGCCTTTTAGAATATATAGGGAAAGTAAAATCTGAAATGGCAGGAGTTAACAATAACTTATGGATAACGGATATTAAGACACTTAAAGGTGAAGATTTGTATCCTAAAGCTAGAGAAAGCGTTAAAGATTTAGACCTTCGTGTAACTAGAAATGATCTCACTAGAGATGCACTAAGATGCTTAAAGTTTTTCCATTACTATCATTCAGCAAATGTTGAAAGTCAGGATAATATAACAGCTTTGAAAGAGTTTATTTCTGCATACATTGGGTTAGAGGAAAAAAGAGTTTGTTTAAATAAAATCAACTGTGACTCACTATCAGATTTTGACTCGTTTGCATGTGTGGAGATTCCTTTTAAAGTTGGGAATAAAACCATTACAGCAGAACAAGTAAGTCTCCCAATTCAATGTGCATTAGCAATTAATGATTATATCAGCGCCTCTCTTGTAGCAGTAAAAGCACTAGCTTTAGAAAGTAAGGAAATATTTAAGAGATTTGTAAAACTTGAGCCATATCTAATGTCTATACTGACACTTAAAGAGTTAGATGATTTGGCAAATGATGTTACGGATATAGTAACTAGCCTTTCAGTTTTCAAATAGATGGTACTGATATTCAACTGTTACGAACTTTACATAAATAGATGATGATAATACAAACAAGTTGATTAAACACGATTTATACATTGCATAAATGTTAGGAGGGATATAAATGAAAATATGTTTTTTAGGTGCAGGAAGTACAGTTTTTGCAAAGAATGTTTTGGGCGATTGTATTCGTACGCCAGAACTTGGTAATTTTGAAATTGCACTGCACGATATAGATGAAAAAAGGCTGAAAGAATCCTATGTGGTAGTTTCTGCTGTTAATAGAAGATATAACAGTCCTGCTGTAATAAGTATGCATTTAGATAGGAAAGAGGCTTTAAGAGATGCAGACTACATAATAAATGCTGTTCAAATAGGGGGATATATCCCTTGTACAGTTGCTGATTTTGAAATACCCAAAAAATATGGTCTAAGACAAACGATTGCAGATACATTAGGAGTAGGTGGTATATTTAGAGCGTTACGTACTATTGCAGTACTTGAGGATTTTGCTAAAGACATTGAAGAGGTTTGTCCGAATGCATTGTTTTTAAATTACACTAATCCGATGGCTATGTTAACTGGGTATATGTTAAGGCACACTAAAGTCAATATTGTGGGACTATGCCATAGTGTACAGGTTTGTGTACCACAACTTCTAAAAATGCTTCAAATGTCAGACAAGCTAGATGGTGCAACATACAAAATAGGGGGCATTAATCATCAAGCTTGGCTACTTGATATAAAAGATAAAGATGGAGTGGACATGTATCCAGAAATTAAAGAGCGCTCTAAATCCGGAAACTATAAACTAGCTGTATATCTTATAATGGCTGACCTTGTAAGACACGATATGATGCATAATTTTGGTTGTTATATAACAGAATCATCGGAACACGCATCCGAATATTTACCATACTACATTAAAAATAGATGCCCAGAGTTAATAGATGAATTTAAGATTCCACTAGATGAATATCCTAGAAGATGCCGTTGGCAAATTAGGCTTTGGAAGCTACAAAGATTCAAACTATCTTTCAAAAGAAAACTAAAACACAATAAGAGTAAGGAGTATGGATCGAGAATAATTCAAGGAGCGTATACCAATAAAAAATATGAGTTTGGTGGAAGTATGTTAAATGATAAAAAGACCATCCATAACCTTCCTCCATACGCATGTGTAGAAGTTCCTATGACTGTAGATGCAAACGGATTTGCTGCTGAAGATTTTGGAAGGATTCCTGACGAGTTAGCTGCCTTAAATAGAACTAATATCAATCCCCAAGAAATGGCAATAAAAGCTGCAAAAGAAAGAAGGATGGACTATGTATATATGGCAGTTGCACTAGATCCGCATACATCTTCCGAAATGCTAATTGAAGATATTATAAAAATGTGTGATGAACTCTATGACTTCCATCACGGCGACGGTTGGTTACCCGAGTACGCTAGATAAAAGATGCATTCAAATCGATAAAATAATCCTGGTTAACCTTGAGCTGGTTGCCTAAATATGTTAAATAAAAGGTGCATTAAAATCCTTTAGGATTAAGAAGTTTCAAAAGCAAAACACCGAGATTTTTCGCTCGGTGTTTTTTGTGGAGCTGCTAACCGGATTTGAACCGGTGACCCCGTCCTTACCAAGGACGTGCTCTACCGACTGAGCCATAGCAGCAAGTTATAAAATTGTTGTAATCACTTTCTTTTTGAAAAAGTAAATTAATTACTTTACATATTATATGGGGAAGACATTAGCGTGTCAACCTCTTTAATTAGTTTAATAGTTGCGTTTGCCTGTAATGTACGGAGGTTAATCTACTATCAACTGACTGTGACAAATGGCAGTTGAGGTTGAACGAAGTTGTTTGTCAAACTTGGGCGTAATGGCAAGGATTTCAGGAGGGAAGAAATAACAATTAAAACCTGCGTGTAGATTAATTCACTATGGAATTTAAGCGATGGTTTAACGGACTAAAGCTGTGTGGGTTTATGGAAGCGTTAATTTGTTTTACAAAATTAGTATCATAAACTATAATAAGCATAAATATTGATGGGTGGGAGAAGTATTATGTCCATAATGTTAAACGAGTTTTTAGATGCGCCAAATGTTATGCGTGGAGTTATTAACAAGAATAAAAAGGTTATAGCTGAAATCGCAGAAGAGTTTAAAATTAGGGGCATTACAAATATTACAACAGTTGCAAGGGGAACCAGCGATAATGCTGCGACGTACTTTAAATACATTGTAGAAATGATAGGGAAGGTAATTGTAAGTAAATATACTCCATCTATCACAACTGTGTACGGTGCTACAGTAAATCTAGAAAACAATATGCTTCTTGCAATCAGCCAAAGTGGAATGTCTACCGACACCTTAATGGTTGCAGAAAATGCCAAAAAGACAGGTGCGTTAACAGTGGCTGTTACCAACGATCCAAACTCACCTCTCGCAAAAGCTTGTGACTATCATATATATTTAGCAGCAGGATTGGAAGAAAGTGTAGGAGCTACAAAAACCTTTTTAGCCCAATTAACTAGCATGTATATTTTAGCAAATGCATTAGCTCCATCCACGGCAAAAATGAATGTTTCGACATTGCCACCAATGATAGCTTCTTTTTTAAATGATTACAAATCAGATATACAAGAATTTGCAGAAGCTTCGAAAGATATCAATAACTTTATAATACTAACTCGTGGTCAAACGCAATGTGTAGCATCAGAATTATCACTTAAGATGATGACAACTTGCTATAAGCTTTCAAGACCTTTTTCAACCTGTGACTTTATGCATGGTCCTATATCAATAGTAGAAGAAGGAACTCCAATCGTGTTCCTAGCACCAAGGTCTGAATTTAGCGATGAGTTCATATCTATGGCAACCAGATTATCACTTTTAGGAGCCGATATTTACTCATTTACAGATATTCCTGAAGTTCTTAATATAAGTAAAAAAGCATGTAAAATGCCATCTACGCGTGGCACATCTGCTCCATTTATTTATACCATGGCAATTGAACTTTTCGTGGTATATATGGCTCAAGCACTAGGATTAAACCCAGATAAGCCAAGGAATATGAAAAAAATTACCGTTACAAAATAGAGGGTAAATCAATTTAAAATAATTAGACCCATCTGAAAAATCAGGTGGGTTTTTTGATAGTAATGCAAACGAACAAATACACTAGATTATTCTCACAAACTAAGCTTTAATTGGTTTGACATCCGAGTGTTGCAAATTTTTAGTGGATAGGATAGAGCTTCCGGTGGTTGGTGTTGTTTTAAAGTATGGTGCTTTAGGCTCTTTTTGTTTTGACCATGAAGCTGGCGTTTGGATCGGCAACAACTACAACATTTTTGTGCTGTTGCAATATGCTTGCGGGGCAGTTTTCATTAATGGGACCAAGCACAGCGTTATATAAAGCATCAGTTTTACTTGTACCCGTTGCAAGAAGAATTATCATTTTTGCTTTCATAATATCTGCAATACCCATAGTTATGGCTTGTTTTGGAACATCGTCAATGCTATCAAAAAATCTAGAATTGTCTTTTATTGTACTTTCTTTCAAATCCACAACATGAGTGGTTGAATCAAAAGAGGTGCCTGGTTCATTAAAGGCTATGTGTCCGTTACTTCCAATACCTAGTATTTGAATATGTGGAGTAAATTTATCTATATATGCAGTGTAATCTGCGCATTCTTTAGCTAAATCTTTAGCGTTGCCATTTGGAATCTTTGTGTTTTTCAGGTCAATATCGATATCTTTGAATAAATTTTCATACATGAAAGTGTGATAGCTTTGAGGATGATTTTCTGGAATTCCAATATACTCATCTAAATTTATAGTTTTCACATCTTTATATGACACATTGCCACGCTTACAATCTTCTATCATAAGCTTATATAATCCAAGTGGGGTAGAGCCTGTTGCAAGACCTAATATAATTTTTGGGTTTCTAAGTATTTCAACACGAATTAAGTTATATGCAATGTTATTTACTTCCTTTACATCTCTTGCTAGATAAAATCTCATGTCTTCCTCGTATGATAATGTTGTTTGAATTTAACCAGTAAAAAGGTTAGCAACATTAGATTGTGTATATATATCTTATCACTTTACATTGAACTAAAATGCATCATAGTTTTCAAAGAGACACTAAAAGTGCTATTTTATTTATTATCAATTAAGATTTGGTTATCGTCAAGTCACAACGGTTAATTGGTAAATGTAAATGCTGTTCAAAGCTTTGTAATTAACTTGAGAATTAACAGTTGTCATAGTAAGTTGGGCACTAAATAGACCTTTGAGTATCATATGGTGAGTTTAGCTTCCGATAAGAAGGTCTGTGAAAAAGGACAGTTGTTAAAGTAAGGTTCAGAAAATACAAAATGTTTCTTATTAGGTGAATATTAAATATTTAAATGATATAATAGAAAATAGGTGTTAAAATAAACATTAAAATAAAAGCTTCATAATACTATTGAATGATAATTCAGGGGGAACGCTAGATGCTAGAGATTAAGAACTTGTATAAAAAATATAGAAACAGCGAGAGGTTTTCGGTAAGGGACTTGAGTCTTGAATTGAAACCAGGAGAAATATTTGGCTTTTTAGGTCAAAACGGCGCTGGAAAATCAACCACTATTAAATGTTTAACAGGCATATATCCATTTACATCGGGAACAATAAAGATTTGTGGATATGACATACAAAAAGATCCAATAAATGCAAAGATGAACATGGGATATGTTCCTGACAATCACTCTGTATATGAGAAATTAACAGGGAGAGAATATGTTAACTTTTTAGCAGATATATATAAAGTCAGCAAACGCGAAAGAGAAGCTCGTTTTGATAAATATGTTGCGCAGTTTAAGTTAGGGCATGCCGTTGATACACAAATCAAATCATACTCACATGGTATGAAACAAAAGATTAGTATAATCGGTGCACTTATTCATAATCCAAAACTATGGGTGCTAGACGAACCGATGACTGGTCTTGATCACCAATCTATGATAGAAATCCTTAAAAGGATGTACGATCACTGCCAAGAAGGTAACACGGTGTTTTTCTCTAGCCATAACTTAGATTTGGTTTCTAAAGTTTGCGATAGAGTAAGTATCATAAAAGATGGTGTACAGCAATGCACCATTGATTTACATATAAAAGGAAATAAAGAAACGCTAGAAAGCACGTTTGTACAAATTACTGCAACCGAACAAGATATTATCAACCGTACAACAGACGATATCTTTGGTATCGGAAGATAATAACAAAAGATTTGCAAGTGGCTTAAATTACAAGCATGAGTAGATAAGCAAGTGAAAGTAAATATACGTAAGCGAGGTTAGACAAGCACAAGCAAATTAGACATGCAGGATAAGAATAGACAAACAAGCGAAAGAAGGCAAGTACAAGAAAAATCAAATAAACACAAGTGCAAGTAGGTAAGCACAAGCGAAAGCAGATAAACACAAGTACAAGTCGAAGTGTAAGCGAAATTAAATAAACAAGCTAAAGTAGATAAGCAAGAGGATTTATATGGGAAGGAAAAAACATCCAGTACTAACGCTATTAAAACTGGAATTTGTAAATAAATTTGGAACATTATCGGTAAAGGACACGAAGTCTTTTTTTAAGTCACTGTTTTATGTTATTGGAGCAGCTGCATTAATGACAGCGCTTTATTACGTCAGCAGGATTTTCTTCAATATGTTTGAAAGGGCAGATATGTTGTATGAAGCATTGGTACTAGTATATGCAGTTGTATTTATATTTTTATGCATATCTGGGGTCAGCAGTACATCAAAGGTTTTATATTACAAGGGTGACAATGAAATTCTAATGAGATTTCCAATAAAGCCGATACACATGTTTATCAGTAAAACATTGTTTTTGATACTAACGCAATTAGGGCTAGTCATGATAGTCCTCGTTCCAATGTTAGTAGGATATGCAAGTGTCACAGAAGTAGGGATATCATATTACATCAGGATACCTCTTTCTATACTGTTTTGTGTATTTATACCATTTTTTATTGCAAATATATTTGCGATTCCTGGTACCCATATGGCTAATAAAATCAAAAATAAACACGGACTTATAATCATATTACTCACTATTGTAGTTGCACTATTTTTTGCCGCATATATGCTTTTATTCGATCGTATGGTGCAATTTTTAAAAGATACCGAGTTTTCTGTCTTTTCGCCAGAAGTGGTTAGAATAATAAAAACTATTTGTAAGTATCTAATTCCAGTAAAATATCTAGCTGACATGATGATTTTAAATGAGCTATATATAGCTTATCCCGTTCTTATTTACTTAACAGCACTAACTTTTATAGCAACTATACTTGTCATAGTAAAACTATATCAAAAGACATTACTTGGAAACATTGAAGCAGAAGGTAGTGCATTTAAGAAAGTAACGAAAAATAAAGTTAGACCAGTATTTTTCTCCTTGATGAATAAGGAGTTTTTGGAGATATTTAGGTCAGTAAACTATAGTTTCCAATATTTTGTGTTAGCTTGTGCTATGCCAATAATGGTGTTTTTCTGTAATCGGATAACACTAGCACTTGCAAAAAATCAAGTAGGCGAGCAAATAACTCTAGGAATATCATTACTCGTAATGCTTATATTCACTACCATCATTTGTTCCTTTGCAGCAACAAGTATAAGCAGGGAAGGTAATAATGTATACCATATCAAAATAATACCCGTATCACCTCTTGTACAGTTAGCGGCTAAATTTACTATGTACTTTATAGTGTCTTTTCTAGCCAATGTTTTGTCTATAGCTGTCATAGTTTTTACAAAGCAAATGGATGTAAAACATGCTTTTGGCGTTCTAGGTGTTGTACAGGCTTGTGCAGTTGCATTAACACTATTTAGTATGAGAAGAGATATTGTAAAGCCATATTTCAATGTGTCTGGAGAAGGTGAGCTTGTTGAAAACAATGTTAATACAACGATGTCGGTAGGCATTGGACTTTTGATAGCATTAGTAATTGGTGTTGGTGCAATGCTATTGGGGTACTTGGTGTCAGTTCAAGTCGCCCTTTACTACGGCTTGGGCATAGCTGGCGGGTTACTGATATTGTCATTTTTAACATACTTTATCAGGTTGAAACATAGATTTGACTACATAGACACATAAATTCTCCATACATGTAGGTTAAAAATAGAGCGTGCACTAATCTGTTGGTCTCGCAAGTACATAGAAAATATTAAAGATAACGAGAATATTAATCTCGTGGATACAGAAAATAAAGTTAAAAAACAGTCTATTAGTCTCGCCAGGACAGAAAACAAAGTCATGCAATGAAGGGTTGAGAAAAGATAGACAGAAATTGACTAAGTAAAAGGATTTGATGTTTAGCAAGAGCTGTAAAGAAATAGATGGAGATTGACCAAATAAAAAGCTTATAAAGCAACGGGTAAAAGTTGACCGGATAGAAAGATTCGCTACTTAACGAAGGTGGCAAAGAATTAGATAAAATTGACTAAATAAAAGGATTTGATGGTGAAAGGGTTATATAAATGAGAAATTTTTTAATTTTCATAATTCTATTAATTCCGATTATCGTTACTATGGCATTAACTGCCACTAGTAGGGTTATATCCATCACTACTCCCGACAACCCGTTTGGTATAGAAATTAGGGACTCTAATAACAAGGTTATTGGAAAAGATGACATTATAAACGTCGATATTGATGATTTAAACGCCTTTATAATAATTGACGTGTTACCACTTATGACTAAAAACTCTAATATCAATCCTCCTAAAATTGAAGAAGGTTCAGTAGGCGATGTTGAGATAGTTAGAAGGGGAGATACAAATAGATATAGCGTAATTCCTAAAAAAGTAGGACCAGTCAAAGTTGTTATATCAGCTGCCGCAAATGTTAATGTAACAAGAGCAGTTGTGTTTAATATAACAAGTAATTCCATAGAGAGCTTAGTTGTATTTGATAGTGATGGAAATGCATTGCCCACAGGCGGTAGCGTTATAAAGCTAAATCATAGCTCACAGTTATACCTAGAAATTTATCCAATTGAAGCATTAAAGGAAGATATTGTTAGCTGGCGTGTTACAGATGGAGAAAAAAATATATCTATAACTCCAAACGGATATCTAACTATTAATTCAAGAAGTAAAGAGCAGTCAGTAGTTAGAGCTATGGCGAAGGATAAGAATAATCATCAGCCATATGTAGAGCTTGTTTTCGATACTAGTGGCGCAATTATTAAAGACAAAAACGTCTATGTGGAAGAGGAAAATGCAAATCCTGAATATATTAAGGAAGTGTTCACTTTAGATCCCGAAAACAGTGAGGTAACTATAAAAAAAGATGCAAAAGGGGAGCTAATAGCAACTGTCACACACGAAGACCAAGAGACCCATTATATAACAAAAGAAACTATGAGGGTGGTAATAGCTAAGGCAAACGATTGGGGTTTCATTGAGGGTCCCTCTCTTCTTTATACAAACAATACGCCATACTTTTTAGGTGCAAAAGACTTGCTCACTGGTAAAAAAATAGAAAAGGGTGTAACTTTTACAGCTGATCCAGCAAAAGCAACGATTGATAAAGAAACTGGAGCTATGTTCCCACTAGTTCCTGGAGAATTAGTTGTTACTGCAAAAAAAGGACGTGAGGAAAAACAAATAATATTCAATGTTAAAGAAAGAGTACCTACATTTGAACTTGAACTTGGGATTGAAGATGCAATGTTAGGAATACAGTTAACTAGAAAATGGGGTCATTACTGGTTAGATGAAAATTACGCACTTACTAATCAACATAGATTTGGGTTATCAAATAAAAATCATACCTTTGATGTAAAATGGGATACTAGCGATAGCTCGGTAGTGAATATAGAAGCAATTGAAGGTTCTAAAGACATAATGCTAACTTTCCATGAAGAAGGTGCAGGCAAATCGGCTGTGATTTCTGCCACATTTATGTTGTATAATAGGCCCGTTGAACAGATAAAGAGAAGTTTCGAATTTAAATTGATGGATACTCCCGATTATATTAACATAACAAAGTTTGATGAACTTTGGCATATGTCCATTGAAGAAGAATATAATGCCTGTTTACAAAGCGATATTATTGCCACTAAACAAATTGTATTTAATTTAGGCATATCTTTTTATGGGAATGGTTTTTTATATGATGCCAGCGCAATTCCGTATTTTATACCCGATACGGGAGCTATTAATGTGTTTAGAAAGATAGTAGACTGGGATAAGTATCCATTGGAGAGACCAAAAGGTAAAGAGCTAGTAGACAATGGTGATAATCCCCTCCCTATACATTTTGAAGAAATGCGGATGAGAAATGTAGAAACTATGGTAGATGTCGACATGGTTAAAAGAGGAGCCGCGATTAAACTTGTGCGTATCTATGCTGGTTTAGTTAGTTTTAAGTATATGCAGATATTCAATACAGACTTAGGAGTTCGTGCCATATATACAGGGCAATTATCGTTTGAGGGATGTATACTCGGAGATAACGCAACATTTTCTATTTTTATATCTCCTCCCGATTTGTTATCTTTCAGAAGGACTACATTAAGGCTTAAAAACAATGTTATTAAGAATTCTAATGGTCCAGGGATAACTATATTATTTGGTGGTGACTTTACGATGGAGTCAATGGCCGCAGGATATATGCCTGAAATAACTATAGAAGGATTTTTAGATATATATAATTGGCATACCGATAGGTCGTTTGCAGAAACTGTTGCTAAAGTAGGTGTTAGTGCACTATCAGAATTTACAAATTCCGATCAAGGCCTGGTAGATTTTCTTGAATCAATTTTAGCTGACTATTTTTATGACTATATAAGCAACTCTAAACTTAATCATTTGTATTATGTTCATAACAGAACTAAATACATTAGTTTAGGCATATTTACGGTAGGAATGCTTTTCAATACTAATACTGCTTGTATAACAAACGAAGACAGTAGATTGGTAAATTTAGCGATGCCTATAGTGGATGAAAATGGCGAAGTTATTAGTGAATCAATGTCAAATCTTGCTACGCTTATGGAGGTAGTTGCACCAGGTAAGTTTGAGTTAAAATATGACAGCATTTTAACATGCCATGACTTTAGTGATGGGAAAGAACCAGAAGTAAAACCAGGCGATCCTGTGCCCCAAACTTATGAGTTATATGCCCGACTTACAGGCAAATCGGCAGATTTGTACGAGTAGTACAAAATGTTATACTGTATATAAGTTGCTAATAGCAATTAGACAAGCGATATCAAATAAACAATTATTTTAGCAAAGAATAAAAGTAACGCTAAAGAAAAAATTGGAGAGGAGAGAATAGAAGTTAGATAACAATAACTCGGTGCTGTGATTTAAAGATGAAGAAATTTTTGATATTTATGATAATATTAATTCCGATAATTGTTACTATGGCATTAACTGCTACTAGTAGGGTTATTGCTATTACAACTCCCGACAATCCTTTTGGGATAGAGATAAGAGATTCAAATAACAAGGTTATCGACAAAAATGACATTATAAACATCGACATAAACGATCTAAATGCTTTTATCATAGTTGATGTACTACCCCTTATGACTAAAAATTCGAATATCAACCCTCCCGAAATTGAAGAGGGTTCAATAGGCGACGTTGAGATAGTTAGAAGGGGGGATACAAATAGATATAGTGTAATTCCTAAAAAGGTAGGACCTGTAAAAGTCGTTATATCAGCTGAAGCCAATGTAAATGTAACAAGAGCGGTTGTGTTTAACATAACCAGCGATTCTATAGATAGTCTAGTTGTATTTAATGAAGACGGCGAGATAATGCTTGCAGGACAGCCAATTGAACTTAACCATAGCTCACAGTTATATCTAGAAATTTATCCAATCGAAGCATTGAGAGACGATATTGTTAGCTGGCGGGTTACAAATGGCGATAGCGTATCTATAACTCCCAACGGATATCTAACCATTAATTCAAGAGGGATTTCTGAAATTAGAGCGACTGCGAAAGATAAAAATGGCAACCAGCCATATGTAGAACTTGTTTTTGATACCAGCAATGCAATCATTAAAGATAAGAAAGTATATGTAGAAGAGGCAAATGCTAATCCTGATTATATAAAGGCTATGTGTACTCTAGTTCCAACACATACTACTACAGTGAGTATTGAGGAAAATTTGTTAGGTGAGTTAATAGCAACGGTTAAATACACAGATCCAGACACTGGTGATATAACAGAAGACACCATAAAAGTGATAATAACAAATCGGCATGCGTGGGATTTTATAGAAGGTCCAAGTATTCTTTACGCAAGCAACACTCCATACTTTTTAGGCATAAAAGACTTAATAACAGGTGAAAAAATAGAAAAGGGAGTAACCTTTACAGTAGATCCGTCTAAAGCGATAATTGACAAAGAAACTGGAGCTCTGTTCCCACTTGTTCCTGGAGAACTAGTTGTTACTGCAAGAAAAGGACGTGAGGAAAAACAAATAACATTCACTGTTAAAGAAAGAGTTCCTACATTTGAACTTGAACTTGGACTAGAAGATGCAAAACTAGGAATACAGTTAACTAGGAAGTGGGGTAATTATTGGTTTGATGAAAACTATGAACTGACTAATAAGTATAGGTTTGGGTTATCGAATAAAAATAATACCTATGAGGTAAAATGGGCAACTAGCGACAGTTCGGTAATAAGCATAGAAGAAATAGAAAAAACAGAAGAGATGGAAGATACGCAGGACATAATACTAACATTTCACGAGGAAGGTGCGGGTAAATCTGCTATCATTTCTGCTACTTTTATGTTATACAACAAGCCAATAGAGCAAATAAAGAGAAGTTTTGAATTTAAGTTAATGGACACTCCTGATTATGTTAATGTAACAAAGTTTGATGAACTTCAACGCTTAGCTTTGAAAGAGGAATATAATGCTTGTTTACAAAGCGATATAATTGCTCCTAAACAACTTAACTTTAATATAGGGATATCCTTTTATGGGAATGGCTTTTTATATGATGCAAGTGAAATTCCTGTCATTCCGTTATCTACAGGTGCTATAAACATATTTAGAGAAGGGCACCAATGGAGGAGTAAAAACTTAGAACTACAAGAGGGTAAAGAGCTTATAGAAGATGCTGCAAGAGATGAAAAGCCTATACATTTTGAAGAGATGCGTATGCGTAACGCAGTTTCTATGATAGATGAAGAAACAAGACAGCAAAAGAACATGACTGATAGGGGAGATGCTATAACAATATGTGGCGTTTTTGTAGCACCTGTTAGTTTTAAGTATATGCAAATATATAACACGGATAGAGGCATACATACCGTTTGGGTTTTCAATATGTCATTTGAAGGTTGTATTTTAGGTGATAATGGGACAGATTCAGTTTATGCGATATATCCTGAATTGACTTCAAGCTCTTATGACGGAAGAGAGCCTATCCTTACTTTAAAAAATAATGTTATCAAAAATTCTTCTGGACCTGGAATATTTATAGCATACGGGGGCGAGTTTTCGAGAGAAGCTATGGCAGCTGGATATATGCCTATTACTAAAATTGAAGGATTTTTGGACATATATAATTGGCATACCGAAGAATCATTTTCTAAAACTTGTGCTAATGTGGCTGTTAGTGCACTTTTAGAGTTTGCCAACCCTGATCAGGAGCTCATAAATATGGTAGAAAGTTTGTTGGCTCAAGCATTTTATGAATATGTATCGGATAAGAGACTTAGTCACTTATATTTTGTACACAACCGTAAAAAATACATAAATTTAGGAATATTTTCGCTTGGGCTAATTTTCAATCCTGACATAACACGAATAATTAGTGAAGATAGTAGGCTAGTCAATCTGGCGATGCCTATATTAGATGAAAATGGCGAAGTTATGAGTCCACAGTTACAAGGGGTTGCTTATCTTCTAACAAGACTCGCTCCAGCACAGTTTTCAGTCGAATATGATAGTGTTTTAACCTGTCATGACTTTAGTAACGGAAAAATCCCAGTCGTTAAACCAGGAGACCCAGTGCCACAAACATATGAATTGTATGCTAGACTTACTGGTAAGTCTGTGGATTTATATCAATAAATATAATATGTTGTTATATATACCTTAAGTTAGTGTATATGATACTAAATAGAAAAACTGCAACCAGTTTGCATAATGACATTAGGAAATCGAATGATATACAGTACCTAAACGAGTAGGCTGTATCGCCAGTAAACTGGAAATAAAACGTTAAAATGGAACCAGTTTGCACTATGTATTAAAAAACCGAACGATATATAGCAACTAGTAATAGAATCTTTATCGAATGGTTAAATAAAAAAGTAAGAGGAGAAACAGTAAAGAGGTGAGCTGTTTTTTTTATGAAGATTAGGAAGTAACTTCATAAAGCAATTTAAAGATGAAGAAGTTTTTAGTATTTATGATAGTTTTAATTCCAATAATTGTTGCTATAGCATTAACGGCTACTAGTAGAGTTATTGCTATTACAACGCCTGACAATCCTTTTGGGATAGAGATAAGAGACTCAAATAATAAAGTTATCGAAAGAAACGACATCATAAATGTTGATATTGATGATTTAAATGCTTTTATCATAGTTGATGTACTACCGCTTATGACTAAAAACTCTAAAATCAATCCTCCTAAAATTGAAGAGGGTTCGATAGGAGATGTTGAGATAGTAAGAAGGGGCGATACGAATAGATACAGTGTAATTCCTAAAAAAGTAGGGCCTGTAAAGGTCATAATATCAGCTGCCGCAAATGTTAATGTAACAAGAGCAGTTGTATTTAATATAACAAGTAATTCCATAGAGAGCTTAGTTGTTTTTGATGATGAAGGGAAAGAGTTACTGTCTGGAAATATCATAGAAGTAAGAAATAGTGGGCAATTACATTTGGAAATTTCCCCAATAGAAGCGTTAAAGGATGATATAGTTGCCTGGCGTGTCGTAAATGGTGATAGCGTTTCTATCACTCCCAATGGTTATTTAACTATTAATTCAAGAGGGATTTCAGAAGTTAGAGCTATGGCTAAAGATAAAAATGGGAATCAGCCATATATAACCCTCGTCTTTGATACTAGGAGTGCAATTATTAAAAATAAGAAGGTGTATGTAGAGGAAGAAAATGTTACTCCCACATATATTAGAGAAGTGTTCACTTTGGACCCAGAGCATGCGGAAGTGACTATTGAAGAGAATGCACAAGGAGATTTAATAGCAACAGTTATACACACTGATAAAGATACGGGTTACATAACAGAAGATACTATACAGGTAATAATAACAAATCGGCATGCTTGGGATTTTATTGAAGGTCCAACTATTCTTTATGCAAACAACACACCATATTTTTTAGGTGTAAAAGATTTACTCACAGGCGAAAAAATAGAAAAGGGAGTAACCTTTACAGCAGACCCTTCAAAAGCAATAATTGATAAAGAAACGGGGGCTATGTTTCCATTAGTTCCTGGTGAATTAGTTGTTACGGCGAAGAGAGGTCGGGAGGAAAAACAAATAATATTTACTGTTAAAGAAAGGGTTCCTACATTTGAACTCGAACTTGGACTTGAAGATGCAATGTCAGGAATACAGTTGACCAGAAAGTGGGGTACCTACTGGCTAGATGAAAACTACGAGCTTACCAATAAATATAGGTTTGGGCTATCAAGTAAAAATAATACCTACGAGGTTAGATGGTCAACTAGCGATAGTTCGGTAATAAGTATAGAGCAAATAGAAAAAACAGAAGAGATGGAAGATACGCAGGACATAATACTAACATTCCACGAGGAAGGAGTTGGTAAGTCTGCTGTGATTTCTGCCACATTCATGTTGTATAACAGACCAGTTGAGAACATAAAGCGAAGCTTTGAATTTAAGTTAATGGATACCCCTGATTATATCAATGTAACGAAGTTTGATGAGCTTTGGCATATGTCTATTGAGGAAAAATATAATGCCTGTTTACAAAGCGATATAATAGCTCCAAAACAGTTAGTGTTCAATGTAGGTATATCATTTTATGGTAATGGTTTTTTATATGATGCAAGTGAAATTCCTTCTGTTCCCTTATCCACAGGGGCTATAAATGTATTTAGGTTGAAGGAGCATTACGAAGGTAAAAATTTAGAAGTACCTGCTGGTAAAGAGATTGTCGATAATACTACAAACGAAAAAAGTTTAGTTTTTGAAGAAATGCGTATGCGAAATACTGTAAGTATGGAAAATGGAAATATGCTAAATAGAGGCGATGCGATAAGCTTGTTTGGTTTTTATCGTGGCGGTGTTAAGTTTAAGTATATGCAAGTATTTAATACTGACAGAGGCATTTATTGTTTACGTGTTAGAAATATTATGCTTGAAGGTTGTATACTCGGCGATAATGAAACATATTCTTTATACTTATTTTATCCTCCAGCTACTAGCGGGGCATTTGAAGGCGATCGTGGGACATTAATTTTAAAAAATAATGTTATAAAAAATTCAAGAAGTGGTGCTGGTATTTTTATGACATATTATGGCTCTTATGATTTAGAAGATTTAGCTTCGGGATACATGCCTAATATTAGTATTGAAGGTTTTTTAGATATATACAATTGGCATACTGAAGAGTCTTTTGCAAAAGCGACAGCCAAAATCGCTATAAATGCAATATTAGAATTTTCATCTATGCCCGCAGAAAAAACTGAAAACTTGCTTACATTACTAGAAAATCTCTTATTAGGAGCATTAAATGAATATGTGGCAGCCAAAAACTTAGAACACTTATACTATGTTCATAGAAGGACTAAATATATAAGTCTTGGGATGTTTGCTTGTGGGCTTATATTCAACCCTGGAGACGATGCATGCTCACGCGTAATTAGTGAAGATGATAGAATAACCAGCCTGGTTGTCCCTGTAATAGACGAAAAAGGCGAGTATTTCACACCTCAGTTTGCTGGGCTAGCTAATTTAGTTGATATGATGTTTCCAGGAATGATTTCCATGGAATTTGATAATGTGCTAATTTGTCCCAACTATCAAGGTGGAAATGAGCCTGATTCTAAACCAGGCGATCCCGTACCGCATACATATGAACTTTATGCCAGGCTGACCGGCAATCCTGTTGATTTCTACAAGTAATATAGCTCTTATAGTCAGTGATGAACATAATTCTAAACCAGTAGATGTAAGCTACAAAAATTAACTCTAATTATTTTCTGGTTCAACTTCGCTGGTTGATAACCTGAAAAACAGTTAAGTAATACAAAAACAATAAAACTTAAATGGTGTTGAGCGTAATAATCGGGCTGTTATCGAGCGTTAAGATTAGATAATAGCGACCTTTTATAATGGGTTTGGGATGCGAAAGTTCTTAATATTTATAATCATATTGATTCCAATAATTGTTACTATAGCGTTAACCGCTACTAGTAGAGTTATTTCAATTACCACTCCCGACAATCCTTTTGGCATCGAAATAAGGAACTCTAACAATAAAATAATTGGGAAAGATGACATTATAACTATAGACATAAACGATCTAAATTCTTTTATCATAGTTGATGTACTACCTCTCATGACTAAGAATTCAAACATTAATACTCCTGAAATTGAAGAAGGTTCAGTAGGCGATGTTGAGATAGTTAGAAGGGGTGATACAAATAGATATAGCGTAATTCCCAAAAAAGTAGGGCCAGTCAAAGTCGTTATATCAGCTGAAGCTAATGTCAATGTAAAAAGAGCGGTTATATTCAATATAACTAGTGATTCTATAGAGAGTTTAGTTGTTTTTGACGAGGCAGGTAAGGAGTTGCTATCAGGAAGCATCATAGAAATAAGAAGTAGTGGTCAGTTGCACTTAGAGATTACGCCAATAGAAGCCCTGAGAGGAGCTTCAGTGCACTGGCGGGTTGCAGAAGGCAAGGATGTCATATCCATATCTCCAAATGGATATTTAACTATTCTATCAAGAGGGCAGGCACAAATCAGAGCCGAAGCAATAGACAAAACTGGAGATTTAACACATGTGCTACTTGAGATGGATACTAAGAATGCCATCATCAAAGACAAGAAAATATATGTAGAGGAGGAAAATGTAACTCCTACATACATTAGAGAAGTATTCACGCTAGACCCAGACCCAGAGTGTACAGAAGTGACTATTGAAGAGAATGTACAAGGGGATTTAATTGCAACGGTTATACACACCGATAAAGATACGGGTTATGTAACGGAAGATACTATGCTGGTGATGGTAGCCAAGGCAAATGACTGGGGTTTTAATGAGGGTCCTACTCTCCTTTATTCAAATAATACTCCATACTTTTTGGGTGTAAAAGACTTGCTTACCGGTAAAAAGATTGAAAAGGGAGTAATTTTTACAGCCGATCCATCAAAAGCAACAATTGATAAAGAAACTGGCGCTTTGTTTCCACTAATTCCTGGCGAATTAGTTGTTACTGCAAGAAAAGGCAGTGAGGAAAAGCAAATAATATTCACTGTTAAAGAAAGAGTTCCCACATTCGAACTTGAGCTTGGACTAGAAGATGCAAAACTAGGAATACAGTTAACTAGAAAATGGGGGCATTTCTGGTTAGATGAAAACTATGAGCTAACTAATAAACACAGGTTTGGGTTATCAAATAAAAATCATACCTTTGATGTAAAATGGAATACTAGCGATAGCTCGGTAGTTAGCATAGAAGAAATTGAAGATTCTAAAGATATAATGCTCTCTTTTCATGAGGAGGGAGCAGGTAGGTCCGCTGTAATTTCTGCCACATTTATGTTGTATAACAAGCCAGTTGAGAGTATAAAGCGGAGTTTTGAGTTTAAATTAATGGATACTCCGGACTATATTAATATAACGAAGTTTGATGAACTTCAATACCTTACTAAAGATGAGGAGTATAATGCCTGTCTACAGGATGATATAGTTGCAAATAAACAACTGAATTTCCATATAGGCATATCTTTCTATGGAAATGGTTTTTTATACGATGCAAGCCAAGTACCATATATCAAGCGTTCTAGTGGGGCAATAAACATATTTAGAGAATGGTGGTGGTGGGATATTCGCGAATTAGAAATTCCTCCCGATAAGACTTTAACTGATCTTTCGCTTACAATTAAGCCTATTTATTTTGAAGAAATGAAAATGCGTAATGCTGAAAGTATGGATGGTGTAGGAGAAAGAGGGAGCGCAATTGCATTGATAGGTTTTCATAGGGATAAAGCATATTTTAAGCACCTCCAAATATATAATACCGATAGAGCTATTTATATCAGATTTGTAAGAGATGCAGAAGTTGAAGGCTGTATATTAGGTGATAATGGGACATGTGCTGTATATGCAGCATATCCAGAGCTAAAAGAAACTCAAGCGATATTAGGTAGGGATCGGGCTTCGCTAACACTTAGAAATAATGTATTTAAAAACTCTTCCGGACCGAGTGTATCTATAACCTATGAAGGATGGGTGCTGCTTGATAATTTAGCTTCGGGATATATGCCAGATGTTTACATTGAAGGGTTTATGGATGTGTATAATTGGCATACGGAAGAGTCTTTTACTAACGTTTTAGTGAATACTTTATTAAATGCATTATTAGAATTTTCATCTCCAGATCAAAACCTCATAAACATGTTGGATAGTATGTTATTCTCGGCGTTTTATGAATATGTCACTGATAAAAAACTATCGCACATTTATTTTACACATAATAGGAAAAAGTATGTGAGTCTTGGTATGTTTGCGCCAGGTATGATTTTTAATCCAGACATCAGTCGTATTAATAGCTTCGACACAAGATTAACAAGTTTTACCATACCCGTACTGGATGAAAACGACGAAATTTTTTCAGAACAAATTCGAGGAGTAGCAACATTACTTGATTTATTTTTAAAAGGTCAAATTGAAGTAAAATATGATAGTGTACTAACCTGTTATGACTTTACGGGAGATAAAGTACCTGCTATAAAACCAGGAGATCCTGTTCCTCAAACATATGAGCTATACGCTAGACTTACTGGAAATTCAGCTGATCTGTACCAAGAATAAATAAGCTGTAGTAAGTCTTTTTCTAATAATAACAAAGCAGTTATAGCAAGTTTTTGATTTCTACCAATTATAGAGAAGTTGTAGTAAGTCTTTGATTTCTAATGTTTTACACATAGATCTTCATTTTTGACAGTTTTATACGGTACTGTAAGGTATTTTTTATATTTCTAACACTCTAGTTGACTTGCAAAATATTGGCTCATTTGCGCGCACATGTGCGATAATAAATATCCATATTGACAAAAGGTTATAGCAATGCAATAATTAAATTATCAAAATATAAGGAGAGAAATTATGGCAGTACCAGCAACAAATGGAATTATAAAAGGTATATTTAAATTCATAATATTACCGATACTAATACTCATCTTGCTAGTGGTAATAGCAGGCATTGTTGTGTTATCCTTGACGCCGGAACAGTTAAAAATTGCAGATATACCTCTTGGAGATGATAGCATAACCTTTAGATCTATGGGACTGGCGGATGTAAAACTATTTAACATTATAAAAATGCTTAGAGATCTTATGAAAGAACCAGCAAGAGAGGATATGGTTTCTAATCCACCCAATGCGCAGCAGGAGAAAGGGACAGCAGAGAACAACACTAGCAATAGTAATGTACAGTCCGAAGATGGTAAGATTGATTACCTCAAAATGGCAAAGGAGCCCGTAACATATGATAAAGAATATCTAAGGACATACAAAGATACAACGATTGCATATCTGTTTGACCAGATGATAAATCAAGCTGTAGAAGAAGGCGATGATTCGGCTGATGACAGCGTAAAGGCATTTAAAGAGCTGAACGCTACTGTAGAAGAAATTATTATTTCAGTTAGTGGTAGTAAAAAGTCTTTTAGAATTGTTGTGTCGATCAATACTAGGAAACTTGTTGAAGAAGCTATGAACGCTGATAATATAAACAGTGCAACTAAGTGGGCACTAAAACAAGTTCCTAATAGGGTATATCTTGTTTCTGAACAAAATGTTTCTGTGAATAACGAAGGTAAGCTGGTTTTAACTTACAAGTCCTTACAGATTAACGGTCAAGAAAACCAAGTGTCAGAAGTGCTATTTAATTTGATGGCTTCTGGCATGGACAATCCAAATAACAAGGAATCTAAAGCGCTTATAAGTGAGCAGCTAGGAGAAGGTCTATCACATGTAATTAGCAACTTAGGCAAGATTGGAACTGCAGAGGTTGATGGCGATAATGTTGTAACTGGCAATGTGGTGCTTGGCAATGAGGGCTTATTAAATGGTAAGATAACAGTAATAACCTATACCCCAGAAACTGCTCCAGCACCTGAAGAAGGTCAATAAAGCTACTAGCCGTTAAGGTGATATTAATTAAAAACATAAGGTAGTCAGCTTTAGTTAGCTGACTATTTCTTTGTATAGAACAAGAAATTAATGTATTATTAAATAGTCGTCATTAACTCAAATATATAGAAGAAACAGTCTTAACATAAAGAGGATGCTTAATAAACGAGGGGTTTAACATGAAAAAAATAGGCTTAATTATTGCAATGAAAGAAGAGGCTGAAAAGCTAATAGATAAGCTACAAGATATCCAAGTTGAAGAATATAAAGGCAGAAAGTTTTACTTGGGTAAATTGAAAGGCGTTTCTGTTGTAATTGGCGTATGTGGAATCGGTAAAGTTAATGCAGCGCATTTAGCAACAGTTATGTGCAATAAATACAATGTGTCGCTACTAATCTCAACTGGACTTGCAGGAGGGCTAGCAAAGCTTCCTAAATTGTCAGTATTAATTGCTGATGGAGTGGTACAACACGACTTTGATACTACTGCATTTGGTAGGCAAAAAGGACATATAACTGGGTTTGATGGACCTATATTTAAGACATCAAAAAAAGAGACAAATATTTTAAGAAGTGGTATTAAAAATGCAAGTAGCGGTATCATTGCAACTGGCGATCAGTTTATAAATTCCGAAGAAAAAAGAAGGGAAATAGTTGCAGAATTTGGTGCTGTTGCCTGTGATATGGAAAGTGGTGCAGTAGCGCAGATAGCCAGTTTAGAAGGCATCCCTTGTTGTATAGCAAGGGTCATTTCCGATGATGCTGGAGATGGTGCTGAAGATGATTTTAATACGTTTATTAACGAAGCCTCAACACTAAATGCCAATCTCATTTTAGGCACAATTGATAAATTATAATATGGACTTGCATTGATTTAGAGTAATTGAAATATAGAAAAACACCGTTCATTAACGAGCCTCAATACTAAATGCCAATCTCATTTTAGGTGCAATTGACAAATTTTAATATAGGTACTGCATTAGTTTGTAGTGGATAAAATTAGCATAATAGTGCGCATTAATTTAGGCTCAATTTATAAACTGTAGGGCATATTGCACATTAGTTTGTAGTTAGTATAAATAATATACAAGCTGATGTGTAGACAGAAATTTACATTCGTTGGGACAATCGTTTTAGGCGCAATTGATAAATTATAGGACGGTTTTCGCATTAGTTAGTAACGACTGGAATTAGCTTTAAAGGCGATTGTTTTTAGAAATAATTGATAAGTTATAAGATGCGATTTTTGTGGTTTTCATACGCTGGCAGTCAAAATAGTTGATTATGTTGAGTTCTACTTAGGCACATTAAACTTGATGGATAGTGGTCACTAATGTGGTTTTTTAAGACAAAATGAAAGGTTTCAAAAACGCTTTAATGTGAAGTTTATCTAAAACTTTATGTAGGTATTTTAGTTGAAGTATTTCAAACCAACGATTTTTAATCAATTCAATGTGTGAATATAGGTTTCTAAAAGTTGTATTTAAGCTACCGAAATCGAGAATTTATGAATAATATGGTTTTTTGCGATTTTATGAGATTGTGAAGTGCAAGTGAATGTGAAATTGCATCACAAAAAAGTCAAAATAAAGCAATTGATTTAGACACCTTATTAATATATAATAAAAACAATGTACGCGCGAGTATGCGTATTTGACGCGCCCATCGATTAAACATGCGCAATGAGCACGACCTTAATAGACAATATAAAACACTATCCGAGAAGTATGTAGAGATATATTGAGTGGCACGCAGAGGTTTGTAAGCTAGGCACATAGCTTTATCGGACGAATGAAAAACCCTATGAGATGTATGCAAATCTTTTTTAGATTAGTATTTGAAGGAAAGCAGAAGTGGCAGTAAAGAAATATTTCACTAAAAATGCAAAAATTGGAATTAGTGTAGCAGCAGTTGCTTTGTTTGCTGTTATTGTTATTGTCGTCTCTGCATTATTGCTTCCCAAAATTGCTCCCACCGTAGAGACAGAGCCTCAAGAAATTGTAGCAATAGTTCCTGAAAATGATGGCGCCATTCCTATGAGTGCAGACTTATCCCAAGTCTTTGCTACTGTCAAATATAAAGATGGTTCGACAAAAAAAGTTCCTCTTTCAGAACTGGTTGTTATTGGACTAGATACAAGCAGAGAAAATACAACGATTGAAAATGTAGTACTAGATTATGGTGGCTTTAAACAAGTTGTTAAATACGATGTTGTACCAGACGCCTTGCCCGTAAATTATAGAGCAACAACTGGTGGGCGAATACAAGGCGATGCATCTCAAATGGTAAAAGCTGGTACGGACGCTACTAGAGTACAAGCCATTCCCGATGCGGGGTATGCGTTTGATGGTTGGAGTGATGGCAATCCTAATGCAAGTAGAATTGATAGACAAGTTTCTAGAAGCATGGAGGAAATCACTGCTAAGTTTAAAAAATTAGAATATGTTGTAGTGTTTTTCTATCCTGACGGAACAACTGCAAGGGAACAGATAGTTAAATTTGGCGAAGCGCCACCTAAAATCCCTAGAGCAGAAGAACAAAACATGAGACTCTACGGATATAAGTTCATTGGATTCGATAGAGACTTTTCAAGAATTTCAGGTCATACCGATATTTATCCTTTATATGAAAAATATGCTGCAGACACAATACTTGATTTTACTTTAGATGCGGAGGGCGTCCCGCTAGGAACATGTGATGAATTACGCCCGTTTTACGAAAAAGATCAGATAGCATCAATTAGAGTTAAACCCAATCCCGACCGTTTATTTATTGGATGGTCGATACAAGATGTTGATGGGGGTTGGGTTGATATGCCCATAGATAGAGGTCAGAGGCTAGTTAAATTAGCCCCCGATCACAACGTGCTATTTAATACCAATAGAACTGGTACTTCAGATGAGTTTGCCATAACATTCACTCCAGACGAGCCTGTTAATAATGTTCATATTAAGGCTAATTTTGCATATGCTGAAAGTGAAATTAGCTTTACTAGCATGGGTGTAAAAGCCAAAGAATCCCTCTTGATAAGGCACGACCAGCAAATAGGGGATATATTTGATGTTGAAGATTTGAGTGCTTTAAGCATGCTAGGGTATGAATTTAAAGGCTGGGCAGTGAAAGATGGGGAAGTTGATAATGATGGGCTCCCTATAATCATTGATAATACTAAGTCATTTATCAAACCGACTGAACTGGTAGCTCAGTGGGAGAAAAAACTATATGAGGTGATTTTCTTAGTCGGACAAAATGAAAATCCAGTCTTTACAAATCAAGCCTTAGGATATAATCCTGAAAAAGGTGGCAGGGTGCTGAAAGCATACTACCAAGATAGTTTAGTAAGCGCAGTTGAAGGCGCTTTCCCAACAGAGGAAGTGTATTTAACTGATTATACATTCAAAGGATGGTACATAAGAGGGGAAGATATGTTACCTTCAGATGTGTCGGTGGATAAAACATATAAAATTGATAGAGAAGTAACGTATGTACTCCCTGTGTTTGAAGTCAATAAGGTACAACTTAAAGTTTCCATACTTGAAGGTGCTGGCTCTATGGTGAACTTAGTCCCTGATTTAGAAGGTCAGTCAGGGGAATATCTAGAAGTTCCGATAAGAGGACTCTTCTATATGGATGTAAATAAAACATACAAGTTTAGAGTAAAACCTGCAGATGGTTATCAATTAGTTTCAGTTATTGTGGGTGATATAAGTCAGTCTATCAGTGAAGGCGCAGAATACCACGACTTTGAAATAATCAGTCCTAGTATGGGTAGACAAGTATCTATTAAATTTGCTAAGTCCCAACATACAGTGACTGTTACAAATGGTACTGCGGGACTGTATGGAATAATTACATATAATGATGAAACAAAACCCCTAGGATATGCCACGTCCGATGCTGAAACAGTTGAAATAACTGCTATGCGTGGAAGTAATAAGGATGTGGAAATTTTAGCAGCAGATGGTAACTACATAGACAGTGTTGTTGTAAATGGGGTAATTAGTGCGGTTCCAAATACGGCCACCTACTATACCCTTAATCTCTCGGAAATAGATGAAAATATTGCTGTCACCGTAAGTTATAAAGAGTTTAGGTATAAAGTAACTCTTCCAGCAGCAGAGAGCATCACTGGAGGTACTGTTAGTCTATTAGACCCACAAGTAGATTATGCTAAAAACACAACTCCTAGAATCAACATAATAGCCAGCCCTACATATTACATAAAAAGTCTAAAAGTAAATGGTTGGGAGATTGATCCATATCAGCCACCAAGTGGATATGGAGTAACAAACAAAGAAGTATTAAATGTTTTGCATGGAGAAGAAGACGCACAAGACGACAGGGTAACAAAATTACAACTTTCTATCATTAATATAGATAGAGATGCCCTTGTTGAAGTGGAGTTTGCGCTTCTCTATTACAATGTTACGGTAAGTTCAGAAGGCACTGGAACTGCAGATGGTTCTAAAAGGGTGGCAGTTGGTGCTAATGTGGATATTGCAGCAAGAACAACCGAAGGTAATTATATTTCCCTTCTTACAATCGACGGGGAGAATAAGCCTCTAGCAGGACTGATAGTAAGTACGGTTCATACATTTACAAATGTTGAAAGTGACCATACTGTACATTTTGTTTTTTCAACAAGACGGTATTCGGTATCCTTTGACCCAAGCGCAGGTGTTACTGTTAGACACAATGCAACTAACTATCCTATTTCGGTAGGTAAAACATTCACTAATGTTAAACCAGGCAGCAGTAATAGTTTCGTTATAAATGCGGGTGCGGGAATGCAATTAGATCTTGTGGAATATTCTGCGGATGGTGTTAACTATCAAGAGCAATTAGCGTTTAACGCAACAACACATACACTGCAATTAGATGATGTAAGAAAGGACTATGTTGTTAGGGTAGTGACAAAGCCACTGCTTAAGGATGTCACTATATATGTATCCAACAGAGCCAACAGCGGTGTAGCCTTAAGTGGCGAAGATATAGGTCCAGGCGAGACGGTTTATGATACAACCGTTAGCTTTGGTGGGAATATTACTTTAGAAATAAATCCTGATTCTGGGTTGTTAATTGATATAGCACGCATTCAAATTCGCAATAAAGATGCAAGAGAGACTTACGAGTATGTTATACCTTTTGACGGCGCAATTAATCCAAATGCATTAATTGGACAATATATATTGTATGAAGACAGTGGAAGATTCAACCTTGATATAGGAAATATCAAAACATCGATTGATGTATTTATAACCTTCACAAATGCAACCCCTTCTTATCGTGTACGCACAGAAGTACCGTTAAACGGCACGCTAGAAGTTAAGGATAATAACGGTAATCTAATAACTGAAGAAACAAATGTGCTTGAAGGTACTAACTTAAACTATAAAGCAACTCCTGCTGCTGGATATATTTTACTTGCTTTGATGATAAACGGGCAAAATGTGGAGGCAGTAAATGGAGAATACGTTTCTCAAATGGGTGCTACTTCTCAGGTAGTAAGTGCAAAATTTGTAAAACCTCGATATAAAGTGTGGATAAATAACCAAAGTACAAATGGGATTATGACATCCGAAGTATCCTTATTTGACGAAGGTGAGAGTTTTAAAGTAAAGGCAATTGCTAAACGAGGATATAAGGTTTCTACGGTCAGTTACAAAAAACCTGGAGAGCAAACGGGGCAGAATGTTAGTGTTTCAGACAATCAAGACGTTATTGAATACACACTGCCTAGTAGTCACGCAGTGTCTGATTTAGAGTTTAGAGCAACCTTTGTGCCTAAGAAATATAGCGTATCAATCTTGAAGACCGATGGGGGTACCATAAGTGCAAATCAAGGTAGCGTCGATATGGATTATGGCAGTTCAGTAAGTGTTGTGGTTCGCGCCAATGAATCTTACTACATATCTGCTGTAATATTAAATGGCATCGAATACTCTGCCTGGGAGCTAGAAAACAGAGAAGTTAATAGTGAAACTGAAGAAATAGAGTACGGTATCTTTAACCTTAGGGTTACATCTAATGCAGATATTAAATTTGTATTTGCACCTAATAGATATAGGATTATTGCCATTCAAGACTTAAATGGAGAGACATTATTCAAGAGGTTTTCTGCAGATAACTCGTCCACTCCTTTTGTCGAAGCAAGTGGGTTATATCTAAGCACAGAAGATAGGCTTCTTATAAGAATGAGAGCAAACGAAGGATATCATATTGCATCTTTAAAAGTTAATAATGTAATTACTACTTGGGAAAACGACTTAACCGAAGAATACTTTGAAATATCAAACATTACCTCTAATATTAAGGTAGAAGTGTTGTATGCGATTAATACTTACTCTATGAAAGTTAGCGCTTACAATACCAGCGTCAATTACAAAGATTTTGATACAACCCCCATTGATTATGGCAGAGTGTCTGTCGTTGGATATATTCCTAATGCAAATAATGAGTACACAGGGTTTGCGCACGGCAGTAAAATACGTGTGCTTGTACAGCCAAGAACGGCAAGAGGATATTATATCAAAAAATTCCACATAAAATATGCAAACGGCGTAGAAAAAACAGTTTTGGAAAATGAATTGCCGATAAATGGTGGGTCTTATGTTATCCAAGGTTCAGATCCTAATATAGGTTTAGATACTGACATAGACGAATTAACGGTAGAGTTTAGAAGAAGACTATTTACCTTCCCAACACCTGAACATATCGTTAACCAGTTAAGTGCACCACATCCATGGTCATCGGAACCGCCTAGTGTCAAGTTTACTAACCAATATAACAAAGATGTTGCAGTAGTGAAAGTAGGTGGCGAACACTATGAGTATGGTACTAACTTTGAAATATCCTTATCTCCAAGTATTGGGTATAGACGAACGGGATTTTATTTCAACGGCGAAGACAGGATGGATTACATAAGACTGAATAAGTATGTGGGTGTTGTGACATCTGATATCCAAATTAGAGCAGAATATACCTTAAATACTTTCGAAATTGATGTGCATCAAACAGTAGGCGGAAGGGTAAAAATAAAAGATGAGGTTGGCACATTACTATGGGCGGAAGGCGTTCCTATAATTTCTGAAGGAGACCCGATACCCCCAACTGGAGAATACATTAGAGATGTAATTAATACTGCTAAAGGCAGAGTGTGGGCTTATGAGGATAAACTTGTGGCTACCTATGGAACAATTATACGTGTTGAAGTTTCTCCTAATAACAGTCAAAATAACGTGTCTAACCAAGGGTATAAAATCAGTTCATTTATGGTTAACAATACCGATGTTGGTATGCTAGGAGATGCGCAGTCGGTATACGATACGACAGTAAGGCACGACTTAAGTGTCAATGTAGGCTTTGCAGTCAATATTTACGAGATAAATATATTATCTTTTGAGGGTGGAAATGCGTCTGCTACGCCAACCGAGGTATCCTGGGGAGAAACTAGTGTTATTGTAGCAAACATTGCAAAAGGTTACCAAATAAGCGCTGTTAAAGTAAATGGTAACTATAATGATAATATTAGAAACGGGCTAGTTCTATCAAACAGTTATAACCTTGCTAGTATAACCGAAAATAAAGAAATTCAAATAATAACTGAAAGAATTATGTATGACGTAACATTTGATCCTAGCAGCCACTATAACAAAGAATTTGTAATAAATAACGGGGCAATAGTTAAAACTGCAGTAAGTTGGGCAGCTATTAACGAGGGTGTCCCAAGACAGACCCCACGCTTTTTCCGTTCGGATGATGGAACAATTGACGAATCGGGAGTAATCAAATCATATAGCGAAGGGGCTTATATAGGGCTTAGATTCCGTGATAAACTGGTATTCCATTTAGTTGTTCCAGAAGGATTTAAGATTTCATCCATTGCTGTGTATATGGATGATAACGGCATCAATGAACAACAAATTGTAGATTCTGTCAGTCAATTAGATTCAGATGATGGGTCAGGCAAACGCACTTATACAATTGATTCTGTCACGGGTAATGTGCTTATAAATGTTAAGTATGAACTGAAGCAATATAATGTCATATATGTAAATAAGCCAAATGGCGATTTTACTGATTTATCCCAAACAAAAGTATCCCATTATCAGCAAGTTAGCTGGAATTTAATAGCCAACTATGGATATTATTTATCTAAACTAGAAATTAATGGCAATACCTACTCGGTTGAAAATCATCTGTTGTCATATAGCAAGGGAGCTGACTTTATTTATACATATTCTACTGACGATGGCATAAGTGGGGAAAAGTATCTCATTACAAACGAACTGTTAAATGGGCGATCAGATATACGAATAGAACCAGTTTTCCAACCGTTGTCTTTCAATATCTCTTTAAAGATAAATAACAGCATACCTAATCCTCAAACAGACCCAATAGTTGTTAGTATAGTGAATAACAAAATCATTTATGACCCACAAGTTAGGGCTGTGTTTGAGCAGGATATAGAGGAAGGATATAGTATAACTGCTATTACCTTTAAAAATTCAGATTACTACGCAGCGCAAACATACGCTCTAATAAAAAATACCGATGATGTATTAGATGATGATGAGTTCAATCCGAAAGATAGCTTTTTATCCATTCCTGCATCTGGTAGCCTTATAAACATGATGGATATACATGTTCCGAATTTGAGTATCTTAAGGCTAAATTATCAAGTCGAACAAGACGTGCATAATGTAGACTTTTCATATCATCTAGTGGAAGCTGTATACGATCAAAGCGCTTTTGTAATGGTCAATAGGGGTAGGACATTTACAAACGAAGGAGAGATTCCGAAAGTTAATAACTTACCAGCATTCACAACTAGTCGTGAATATACAGATAATATTTCTGGTAATACTCATGCATACGGAACGTATGGTACGTTTACTACCACTGTTGCACCCGCGGCGCTAAATAAGTATGAATTTGCAGGTTTCCAGGAAATGGTAGGGGGTAACTGGGTTTATTTGAATGCTTCGACAAATGACATAGAAATCATGTCGAATGGTCGAGCCATGAGGGTTAGAGTTACTAAAAATAGAAGCGTTCGTGCAGTATTTTTCAGACTTTACAAAGTACAAGTAGAGATAAAACCAGAGTTTAAATACACTCAAGGTTCATTTGCGACTAATGAGCCAAATCTAATGAACTACCGGCTGTATGCTACAGTGTCAGCTACAGCTAACCATTTTGAGGATGATGAAAAAGGAGTGGTGCTTCCCAATGTATCCAATCCACTGAACTACCCGCTAGTCGATAAAAGTACAGAAACACTAGATGGAAAATATGAGTTTTATGTGCGTAGTTGTGCGGTCTTGATGCTTAGATCAATTGACAGGACTACAACCGCCAACGCATCTAGAGGCTTTTTCTATTATGATGTAACATTTGATACTTCAGGCGTATATTCACAAGGCACTAATAATGTTGATTATGATAGAGGTATTGCAATAACGGACGATAAACTAATATATTCATATGCCATGAATAATGTATATACCAGTTTTGCTATGGAAACAGAAGGAGCACTTGAATCCAATGCTGGTGGAACGGTAAGTTATCTCGTAAATGGAAGTATGGCTACACTAACCAATAACTCCCTCATAACTGAGCCCAATAGTACAATAGAGTTTACCATAACACCAAAACCTAACTATAGGTTTGATGCGGTAACTAGTTTGGAATATTTAGCAAGAGCCTCTGATGATGGTTTTAGACGGAATACCGGCGTATTTAACCCTCTTTCTTCTTCTGTGGATGGAAGATTACAAATTACCCACTATAATGAGAGTAACAGTATTGTTCCGTCAACATATGCTGGAAGAATAGCATATGTCAAAGTTCTTTTAAGACATGTGTCAGAAAACACCATTTTCAAGATTAGATTTTGGAGACAAATTGAGTTTACAAGAACAGTGTCAATTATGACAGATGAGGGATTAACTACAGCTAATGTTAATTTAAGGCCTGCATTTGATACTAGCGTAACAAGTACAGGTGGAACATATGATTTTGGAGACAATGTAACACTTAAGCTTAATATACCTCCATATGCAAATTGGGCGGTAAGATGGCAATTTGTTGGACTTTTCGTTAACGGTATTAATTTGTTTAAAAATTTAAATCAAGCATACCCAACTGCAATAGATACAGTGATTAGGTTAGATAATAGTGCAAACATAGTTAATAAACCTATTGGTGGCGGAAGGGTAGTGCACGCAGTAGATGTGGTAGCGAGATTTATCCCGGTATACAACGTTGTTGTTGAAAACACCTATTTATACAAGCCACAAGGGGAAGATAATATTTATTTAGATCCAAAGCAGATATCCGTAAGCTCGGTAGAGTATAGCGGGCAAACTATGAGATATTTCAAGGAGGAAACACCAATAAATGCAAAGAGTGCAGACAGTGATAACTCTGCAACACATGCTTTCCAAATTTTGGGTAAAATTAATAGGATAGAAGGTTCTAAAGATATAGCCAGCTCTCCGTACAACACCTGGACCGATAACAAGATAACACTTAATTGGATTGGAGCAGGGATTGCCGGACCTACATATGAATTCTTAGGGTGGCAATACTATAGATACAATGCTGATGCAGGCAGTTATGATTGGGCAAATATTCCATATGTAGAAAATGTCGGCGGAAGTGTAGGCGTAATGGACTATAGGCGAACTTCATATACCTTCCCAATTAGTGCACTTGCTAAAACATCATACTTTGCGATATTCAATAGTACTGGAGGAATTGACTTACTGTCTGCAAAAACTACGGTATACAAATACAACTCCAGTTCAGGAGAATGGGAGGGCACCGCTGATGTTATGGCAATACGGATAAGACCAAGGTTCCAAAAAGTCGTACCTGTGGAAATTATTAAAGAAGCAGCGACACAAGTACCAGATGTATTTGGTACCGAAGGCACGGAAGGTATTAGACCAGTTATTGTAGAAAATGCGCTACCAAAAGCCAGTTTCGAGTACTACAAAACTATTAATTTAGATCCTGCAGAGAGGTCTGGCTATCAGTTTACAGGTTGGTATTATCGTGCGACCGAGACTAGTTATATTAAACTTGAAGATACCAATCCACTTGCATCTAAACTAATTCCCGATACTGAACAGTACCTAACATACCGGTATAATGACACAAACAAGCGCTTGACAGTCAGGCTTGATTGGCTAGACCAAAACTATGTAATTTACGCAAGATATGTGCGTATATTTAAGATAACAATAGAAGTGGTAAGCCTATCTGGAACCTCTTCATATATTACTAATTCCTTACCTGACATTAAGTATTACGGTATAGTTGCTCCAAATGAAGAGGGACAATTCCCCGCAGATCCCACAACTGTAGAGCAACAACAGAGAAAAATTACCGACATAATAGCAAATGTTGGAACAAGACTAATATTCAAACTGGATACAAAATATACTAACTTTACTAACTGGAATACCTTTAATCCTCGCTTTGATAGGTTTGTAGGAGTAGATTCGCAAGACTTAACAACAGGTGCGCAAGACTTATGGTTACAAGGAGATGCTAGCATAAGTAGCGATGTAAACTTTACTCAGACAAATGCAGAAGAAGGTGCCGCACAAGGCATAGTAGATACTATTGAGGGTGCAGTATTTAGAATAAGTGCAAATGGTGATAAATACATAAAGATACAGTTTAGAACAGAAGCTGAACTCATTATTCATAACGTTTACCATGGCGCGTCTATAAGAATACCTGATAGTCTAGCCATTGCAAAGAACTGGAAGAGTGCTGGTGAATTAACCAGTGTATACATAAAAGACAACGACCCCAATAAGGATAAGGACGCAACTGAAGGCATCATCAAAATTGATAAAATCCCAGTCCAGCCAGGTGTAAATTATGATGGTGTGAAATATGGTGACTTTGGAATTAGAATTAGCGAACTTTTATCATACGGTGCCATTATGGATGGGCATATCTACCAAAGAGCGATTCAGTTAGATGGAAATAATATTACATCCAAACTAGCGCAATTTGCCTTCTATGGAGAAAAGGAAAATGTAATTATTGGATATGATGAAAGTCATTCGCCAGTTTATGCAACACTTCAATCCCCACTGGTTTATCCGTTTGCTGAAGGAAATACAGCAAATGCTGGAAATGGTTCCCCCGAAAAACCTTTCCTCATAGGAACACTTGTGCATTTAATAAATTTAAATGTCTTGTACGAAGGAAACTTACAAGGTGGCCAACCAACACTAAGATATTCATTACCTAACCAACCAGTACGAGGGTTGAACTTTAAGTTGATAAATGACATAGACTTAGATATCTCTAGTGACCAAAGATTAAGTAAACCTCTTTGTTCATTAGGTCAGGGCTTTGATGGTATTTTAGATGGAAATGGTAAAGCGGTGTATGATCTTAAACCAACTTTGGCTACAACACATGCGGGATTGTTTGCAAAAATAACCAACTCGGGAGAAGTGAAAAATTTACTTATGGGTAACTGCAATATATCTACTGAAGGTGCATATGCAGGTATGCTTGCTGGAGAAGCAAGTAATGGTGCAATAATAACAAATGTGGATACTACTGATGCTATTGAATTTAATCCGTCTACAGATAGAAGCATTTCGGCTGCAATGTATGCAGGTGGATTAATAGGATACCTAAATACTGGTGCAAAAGTAAGCGGTTGTGAAGTAAAAAAGGTATCAGTTATATCTCAATTTGATAGCTACATTAGTGATGTACTAACATATGTCCCAGGCGGCGCTGGTGGATTGGTCGGTGGAATAGGGCATCACAGAAATGTATATACAAATGAACGTGCTAGGATTGAAAATTGTCAAACAGAAACCGTTACATTGAATTGTAAATATGCTGCTGGCGGTATTGTAGGTTCGCTATTATCTGGAGAAGGTATTGCATCGGAAAGCGAGGTAGATGCTAGTGTTAAAAACTCTACTGCAACTAATGTTTCTTATGTTGAAGATGAATCTTTTGCATACATAGGTGGGGTGGTCGGTTATATTGGATATAGACGCGCAGTTTATAATGTATATTTAAAGACTGAAGGCGGGTCGAGTATGACAATTCGTTCTAGTTGGTCAAGTCTTGAGTACACTAGACCTGAAGAACCTCAAGTATATAATTATGGTGGTGGTGGAATAGCCGGAGTAAACTTTGGACTTGTTAGCGATGCAACAGTAAGTAGTAGCACAAATAAGACACTTTATTTGGCAGGTTCGGTTAGTGGTGGAATTGTTGGCATTAATGGAGGTAAGATAGTTAGAGCAACTCTATCTACTCCTATAAGAGTTAATAGAGAAACAATTGGAAGTACCACTATTAGAAGCGGAACATTTGGTGGAATAGCTGGTTATACTTTATCAACTTCCACTATAGAGGCAGGAAGAGTAAATTATAACCCAGGCGGAGATTTGTATCTTGAAGACAGAGCTGCGATTACAGTGTATACTCAAACGCCTGTTGGTTGGGCTGATAATTTTAACATTGAACATGGCCAATTAGAAGGCCCTGTAGAGAACGAAATCAAAGGAGAGCAGTCAATTGATGACAGTTCTAACTTATATGTTGGTGGGCTAGTTGGATACAACAGAGGACTTATTACCATGGACGAATCCTCATCAACTAACTCATCCATTAATGGTAACGTAGTCGTTTCTAGAAGAAGTGGTGGGCAAGCTGTTAATAAGTCTTATGTTGGAACTGTTATAGGGTATAACCTTTACCAAGGTGATATAGGTAATTTAACCGTTACCTCCCAAATTGGATACTATAGATATTGCTATGTTGGAAAAGGAAACTCACTTGTTATGGAAGATTACCTCGGTGTATCTGCATACAATGATGGAGGCGGTAGTGTAACAGGAACAAGTTCTGGAAATATTCGCTATGAAGCAAACGGTAATGGGCTGGCTGACCATACTCAATGTGTTGCAAAACTTATTAATGGTGCTCACGCAACGGACTTCCCAGTAGCAAACTTTAGATATAAAAATAATGGGTTATCAAGCCTTAGTTTTACTAATCCAATTAATTTTATTTTTAATCTCGGTAACACTCAGACATATCAAAGTCCCTATCTCCAAAATAATATAAAGACCCATAATTATGGATTTGTGAAATGGAGAGAATACTACGGTAAGTATAGAACAGTAAGTGCATCTACACTCTAACATATGGATTTAAGCATATCCGCTAATCTTACGAATAATGTAGTTACGCATACTTTCCTAATCTTTATTCATTGGAGGGAGTACTACGGCAAATATAGAACAGTAAGTGCCTCTACACTTTAACTAAACAATAGTTATGAAGGAATTTAACTTTAAGAGGTAGTTCGCTTAACACAGCCGAGCAGTTTAAAAAGATAAAAACGAAATAAAAAACTCTTATCGATTTCATAAGAGTTTTTTCATGTATTTTAAATAAATTCAAAAAAATATTCCGTAACAAAATCTGCCCGCGCTAATCAGGCGGTATGAAACTTTAAGTTTAAAAATACTAAACTTTAAAAAGTTTAAAAATATTAAATATTTTGTTTGACATAACTAATCTTAACATAATACAATCAATCTATTGTTGTAAATATTTACAGCAATAAAAGGAGTGAAAAATGAACATAGGTGCGAAGTTAAAAGAGTTGAGATTACAACTAGGGTTAACGCAAGAGGATCTAGCTGCAAGGTGCGAGTTGACAAAAGGATATATTTCACAACTTGAAAATGAACTAGCAAGTCCTTCAATAGCAACACTTGTGGATATTTTAAATGTGCTCGGAACTAACCTACAGGAGTTTTTTGCGGAAAAAAGAGAAAGTAAAATTGTATTTACAAAGGATGATTTTTTTGTTTCTGCAAACGGTGGAGGGGAGAGTACGTGGCTAGTACCAAATTCACAAAAACAAGAAATGGAACCTATCTTACTGGAACTACCAGCAGGAGAGTCATCAAATGAAAGACCTCCATTTGAAGGCGAAGAGTTTGGATATGTGTTAAGTGGCAAAGTTACCATAGTTGTAGGTGACAAGGCGTATGAAGCAAAGAAAGGTAATTCGTTCTATTTAGATGGTGCAAGTGCACATGTAATAGAAAACAGAAGTGAAAGACCAGCAACAATACTTTGGATAACAACACCAAGTAACTTCTAAGAAAAAAGACAAGATGCGCAAAGTAACTTCAAACGAATAAGACGGATAGCGTAGTGTCTAACAAATGGGGGAGAAAGAGTAATTTCAAACAAACTAGATGGGGCTCGTGGAGTTTAATAAATGAGATGGGCCAACTCCTAACAAAGGAAAGGGGCAGAGTGGTTTTTAAACCAATAGAAAAAACAATATAAGATGCGTCGTATAAATACTTGTAGAATAATAGTTAACGGAGACTAAAAAAGTATGGCTAAAATTGAGAATAAAAACGGAAAAAATGAAAAAATAATAGAGCTAAAAAATGTTAGCAAATATTACGATGATAAACCTGCGGTTGATAACGCAAGTTTTAGCATAAATAAAGGTGAGTTTGTAACGTTTCTAGGTCCATCTGGATGTGGTAAAACTACCACTTTAAGAATGATAGCAGGCTTTGAAAAACCAACTAGTGGTAAGATCTTTATGGATGGAAAGGATATTACAGATGTTCCACCGCACTTAAGGAAAGTAAATACTGTTTTCCAAAGATATGCATTGTTTCCTCATCTAAATGTATTTAATAACATAGCATTTGGTTTAAAACTTAAAAAAATACCATCAGGGGAATATATTACTGACAAAAGTGGCACTAAGTATGAAAAGCTCAGAAAATATACAAAAGCTGAGATTAAAGAAAAGGTTTCCAAGGCATTAAAAATGGTCGACCTGGAAGATTATGAGCATAGAGATGTAAATAGCTTGTCTGGGGGACAACAACAGCGTGTAGCCATAGCTAGAGCGCTTGTAAATGACCCAGAAGTTTTATTGCTAGACGAACCATTAGGTGCATTGGATTTAAAGATGCGTAAAGACATGCAGATAGAGCTTATGGAGATGCATAAAAAGTTAGGTATAACGTTTGTTTATGTAACTCACGATCAAGAAGAGGCGTTAACTATGAGTGACACAATTATAGTTATGCGTCACGGGTTGATTCAACAAATAGCTAGCCCTAAGGTAATTTATGATGAGCCAGCTAATGTGTTTGTTGCCGACTTTATCGGGGAAAGCAATATCTTTTCAGGTATTATGCATAAAGATTTTAAAGTTGAGTTTTTAGACCACATATTTGAGTGTGTGGACAAGGGTTTCAAGAAAGATGAGCTAATAGATGTGGTGGTAAGACCTGAGGATATATATATCATTCCAGCTGACAATCCTGCAGCTATGAAAAAAGGCATCGTAGATACTTGTGTGTTTAAGGGCGATCATTATCAAATAACGGTACAAATTGATGAGTTTGAAGTAGTTATACACGAAACAAATGGTGTAGATGAAGGTTCAGAGATAGGAATATTTATTAAACCATTTGATATTCACATTATGCCTAAGGCAAGAATCGTCAATGAAATTGAAACTGAAATGCTAGATGAAAAAAATGTAATTATTTGCGATGAGTTTTTTGAATGTATGCCTACTGGATTAGAAACAGGAACGCCTGTGATAGTTAAAATCCCATTTGATAAGGTAATTGTTCATGACGATGAAGAAGACGGCATAATAGGTGGTGAGGTAATTAACTCAATATATAAAGGTAGCTACTATCAATGCTTTATTCGTGCAGATAACTATTATATGTTCTTTGTAGATACGCAGGATGACTGGTTAAAAGGAGATAGGGTCGGGCTTTCAGTCAAACCTGAAGACATACAAATAGAAGTTAAAAAAGAAGAAGAAAATTTATGGAACTAAAGATATGAAAACCAATATATTCAAAAATGTAGCCCAAAAGATTAAAAACTTTCGCATAACGCGAAGTGTCTTTGCTTGGCCGTATGTTCTATTTTTAATGATATTTGTGGTTATGCCACTAGTTATTATTTTAGTCAATGCATTTATTGCAGATGGGAAATTGTCATTTGCTAACTTTATAGCACTTGCTAAAGATGGTGCGAGTATTAAAGTGCTTATCAACTCAATCTTCATAGGTGCAGTTACTACTATACTATGCTTGGCTATAGGGTATCCTGTCGCTTACACCCTTGCTAATATGAAAACAGGCTCGATTATAGTAATTTTGTTTTTACTACCAATGTGGGTTAATTTCTTGGTAAGGACACTTGCAACTAGAGCTGTATTTGAAGCGCTTTCTATTCCTTTAGGTGAAGGCACAGTTTTATTTGGTATGGTATATAACTATATTCCATTTATGATACTTCCACTGCATACCACACTTTCTAACATTGATAAATCATTTGGGGAAGCAGCATCTGATTTAGGTGCAGACAAGACGACGGTATTTTTAAAAGTAACATTACCTTTATCTGTACCTGGTATTATAAGCGGAATAATAATGGTCTTTATACCAACGATATCTACATTTGCAATATCACAACTATTAGGTGGAGTTCACTTGTTTGGGGACTCTATACATGAAAAGTTCATACACGGTTTATATGGAGTAGGTAGCGTTATGTCACTTATTATGCTTGCATTTGTATTATTATCAAATATGCTACTAAAGAAATTTAACAAGGGGGAAGCGAAGGCAAGTCTATGGTAAAAATTAAAAGCATTCTTCCAAAAATATTTTTAGTACTTGTACTGATTGTGCTATATACCCCAATCATATTTGTAATAGTGTACTCGTTTTCTGGGACTACTAACTTTACATTTCCTAGAGGGTTTACTTTATCAGGATATGCGGATATTTTCACATCTGGTTCTAGAGATAGGCTATTAGATTCATTAAAAAACACTATAATACTTGCAGTAGTATCGTCAGCGATTTCCACAATTATAGGATCTATTTCTGCGGTTGGAATATTTTATATGAAGCCAAAAACTAAAACTGTAGTGGAAAATATTAATCAACTGCCTATCATAAACTCAGAAATAGTCATGGCAGTGTCACTTATGCTGTTTTTTGTAACATTTAAGTTTCCTCCTGGATGGGTTAGGTTGATAGTTTCCCACGTTACATTTTGTACCCCTTATGTAATACTTTCCATTATGCCAAGGCTTATGCAAATGGATCCAAATGTATATGAAGCAGCTCTTGATTTAGGCGCAAATCCTGTAAAGGCATTGTTTAAGGTTATTATTCCTATAGTAATGCCGGGGATATTATCGGGTGCTGCGATGGCTTTCACTATATCTCTAGATGATTTTATAATCACTCAGATAAACAAGGGAGCTACAACTGGGATAGATACATTATCTACATACCTGTATTCCTCAACTAAAAGTGCAAGTGGCTTTGCACCGTATTGGTATCCTGTCTTTTCAATACTTATAGTAGTTGTCATAACCATTGTTCTAGTTGGCAATTATGTTAAGTTTAGAAGGATGAAATCTAAGACTAAAGATATTTAGTTAAATAGTTGTTATAAAAGCTACTGAGTTTTGGCAATTATGTTTAGAAGGATTGGTAACCAGCACGGTTGAGTCGGGCGTACAACATAAATCCTACTTAAAGAGTTTTAAAGGATTTTGGAGTTTGTAAAAATGGTAAAAGCTAGCGTTAAAGAAATCTATTTAGGCAAATTATTGCTTAATTGAATAGAATAAAATAATTACAAGGAGAGAAAAAATGAAGAAAACTTTAATTGCAATATTGCTAATTATATCAGTTTTATTACTAAGCGTTACATTATTTGCTTGCAAAACTGATGAGAACAATGAAGGTGAAGATTTAGTTGTAACCGATGAGAAGTTGTATGTAATGAACTGGGGAGAATATATCGGCGCAACTACGGTTAAAGATTTTGAGGCGTGGTATAAACAGGAAACTGGTAAATCTATTAAGGTCACATATAGCACTCAAGATACTAATGAAATGATGTTAACTCAGGTAGAAAAGAGTGGTGAGACCATAGATTTAGTTTGCCCAAGTGAATATGCAATTGAAAAGTTATTAAGGGCTGGATTGTTAAAGAAGATAGACAAAACTAAAATTGCAACCATAGGGAATGTAGACCCTGCATTTTATGGCAAGGTTGAAACCGAATTTGCTGAGATTCCAGTAGGTGGAAAGGTTGAAAACATGTCAAATTACTTTGTGCCATATATGTGGGGAACACTAGGCATTTTGTATAATTCGGATGTTATTAAACAAGAAGAAGCAGAAGGTGCTGGCTATGGTCTTCTTTGGAATAATATCAACAAGAAAGAACTCAAGAAAAAGATACTTTTAAAAGATAGCGTTAGAGATACTTATGTAGCTGGTGCATTATACTTAAAAGAAAATGATAGGCTTCCTGAAAAATATAAGACATATAGTGTGGAAAAGCTAATTAATACTACAGATGCAGAACTGTTAGCCGCAGTAGAAGCGGCCCTTATTGAGCAGAAAAAAGACTTAAAAGAATACGAAGTTGACCAAGGCAAAGGCGATATGGTAAAGGGCAGTGCATATGTTAACTTAGCCTGGAGTGGAGATGCATTATATGCTATAGAAGAAGCTCTTGAAAATGACATAAATCTTGAATTTTTTGTCCCTGAAGTTGGTGGCAATATATGGTTTGATGGCTGGGTAATACCTACAACTTGTCAAAACTATGATGCTGCACTAAAGTTCATTGAGTATAATTGTCTTCCAGAAGTAGCCATAGCCAATGCATTGGAGATTGGTTATACCTGCGGGATTAATCCAGAAGTTTTAAAAGCAAACGCCGATGTAAAAGCCGCTTTGACAGAAGAAGGATTTGATGTAAATGAGTACTTTGCTGATGAAGATAGATATCCAGACATGACAAATGTAAATTTAGGAATGATGAAAGACTTTGGAGATTCCCAGTCTGAAGTTATGGCTATGTGGGAAAGAGTTAAAGCAACAAAAACTAGTTCGGTTTTATGGATAGTACTCGGTTCAGTTGCAGGCGCTTTAGTCATAATTGTTGTGTTAATCGTTATAATCAAGAAAAAGAAGGGTGCAAAAGGTAGAGTCGTTGTAGAAGGACCCGATGACGATAAAAAAGAAGATGCTACATTTGATGTAGAGGTCTAATCTACTTAAGCTATATTGATAATTATTTGCAAAAAAAGAGCTACACTATTTTAGCGTGGCTCTTTTTATTGTCATGATTTAAGTGTTGACACAAAACGCATTTCAAATAGTATGACTTCATTAGGCAATCATAAGAAGAGTGCAAATAAAATCAAGGTCAACAGCTGTTTTTATTATGTGCTTTAGTTACGCGTTTTTTTTGTCTTCCAGCCATCATTTCCATTATAAGCCTTTTCCCAGTAGTCATATCTTGGCATTATAAACTTGCTATAGGGCATTGGTATTCCTCTGTCTTGTTGCAGGTGACCCATCGGGCTACCATACGAAGGTTGTAGTCTTTGATTGCTACTATACGCAGGTTGTGGTTTTTGAGCTCCATACGCTTGCTGTGGCTTCATGCTACCACCCACCTGTTGTTTTCTTTCAGCTCGGTCAATACTACGTTGCTCACGTCTTGAAGAATTATAGATTTTATTAACTCTATTCCATTGCTTGATTTGCTTATACATAGCAATAATTGGACCTAATCCAAGAAGCAAAACTCCAAAGATATGCCATAAAAGCCATCCGCCGCCAGTAAGAATCTCTTTTTCAGAGTTAGATCTGAGATTTTCTGCATGTCTTTCAGTGACTTTAACATTCCATACTATTGCATAAATACCTAACGTAAGAATGCTTAATAAAAAGAATACAAAAAAACCTCTAGTCTTTTTTGCATCAGCAGCACATGTGATATTTGTTTCCTTAGCCATTTTGGATATAAAAACACAGCCATAAATACCTAAAGTGATGGCATTTAAAGCGTAATATTTAATAACTCCACGTCTAGTTTTTAGCATTGTCCCCCTCCTAACCCGTCGTAAATGTTATGTATATAATAGACTAAAAAGAAATCTATTACAATAGCGTTCATAAAAACCTTGTACCTTATAGATTGAAGCAGTTATCAAAGTAAGTGCAACAACAAAAAGATCCTCGAGCGTTGCAGAGTAAGTGCAACAGTAGATAGCCACTTGAACGTTACAGGGCAAGCGTAGCTTTTGATAGTACTCATAAAAAACTTAAGGTTTTTTCTTGACCAAATGAGGATAAATTTGAGGGTAAACAAACAATAATTTTTAGAAAGAAAGTATGTCAAAATACGACTACTAACTCTAATATATGACCAAAACTTACAATGCAATATAGTTTCTTGCGCGAAAATTATAAGTAATATATAATTATAGAATATAACTGTATCACAAAATATATGTGATACCTGGAGGAGTTATGAATTACATGGATAATGTTAAATTTGTTTTGTCAAAAGGACTTGTTGGTATTGTAAGAAGAGTGCGTGGAAAGGTGTACAAAAAAATTGGCACTTTGAATGCAAAATTTGCAGTATCTGATGAGCCGACATCATTTGAAGATAGGCTGTCTTTGGAGTATAGAACTATACTGCCTGGACGAGTATGGTCTACAAAAAGATTTGAATGCGGTTGGTATAATTTTACTGGTGAAATTCCATCTTGCGCTAAAGGACAGAAAGTTCAGCTTATGCTAAATGTAGGTGGGGAAGGCCTTATAGTAGATGAAAAGGGAATACCAGTTGATGCAACATCAGGTATATTTTCCTTTATCGATTTTTTGCAACCAATTAGGGGTAATAAAGTTATAGATTTTCTAGATGAAGCAAGTGGTGGAGAAAAAGTCGATGTATGGATGGAAGTAGGGAATAATAGAACTCCTGGAAAGGCTCCCGTAAAGCAGACATATAGAAAAGCCGAAATAGTGGTAGTAAACGATGAAATAAAGGCACTCTATTACGATATATTAGCCCTTGTACAACAAAGGTATGTTACCGAAAAAAGAAGCGAGAAAAGAGCTAGTATTGCTCGCACTTTAAAGCTTGCAGAACAAGCTGCAGGAAATTATTCTTCTGAAAATGTAAAAAAAGCAAGAGAAATAATTGCTAAGGAAATGGAGACAGGCGAGCCTAGTGAATATACTATACATGCAACTGGTCATGCTCACCTCGATTTAGCTTGGCTTTGGCCTATAAGAGAAACCAAGAGAAAGGCAATAAGAACATTTACTAATCAGTTGAATAACATAGAAAAATACAAAGGCTATATATTTGGTGTTAGCCAACCTCAACAGCTTGACTGGATGAAAGAAATGGAGCCAGAACTTTTTGAACGTATTAAAAAGGCAATAGCTGATGGAACAATTGAAACTCAAGGATCAATGTGGGTAGAATGTGATACCAACGTACCTTCCGGTGAGTCATTAATAAGACAAAATATCTACGGTAAAAAATATTGGAAAGAAAACTTTGATAAGACCGTTAATGTTTGTCACTTACCCGATGTTTTTGGATTTAGTGGGAATTTGCCACAAATTTTGAAAAAGAGCGATGTAGATTATTTTGAAACAATTAAGCTATCCTGGAATGAGCATAATAAATTCCCAAGTAGAACATTTATCTGGGAAGGAATTGACGGAAGTGATGTCATAGTCCATATGCCTCCAGATGAGACATACAACAGCGATGGAACTCCTATGTCCTGGGTTGATGCCATAAAGAATTATCCTGAAAGAGATAAAATAAAAGATTTTGCAATGTTATATGGCGTAGGAGATGGCGGTGGTGGTCCTAGAGAAGGGCATCTTGAAATGATTCAAAGAGGCAGCAAGATGGCTGGTCTTCCTAAGGTTAAAATGACTACCCAAAAAGAAATGTTCGAAGTTTTATCAGAACAAAAAGATAAGATGGAAGTATACAAAGGTGAGCTATATTTAGAAAAGCACCAAGGTACATATACTACACAGAGTGATAATAAGTTATATAACAGAAAACTAGAGTTTGCGCTCCATAACGCTGAGTTTTTGGCAACATTAGCGCAAGAAAAGGGTGTGTATGAGTATCCATACGAAAAGCTAGAAAAGATTTGGAAGGAAGTACTTTTATATCAATTCCACGATATAATCCCTGGATCTTCAATTAAGAGAGTGTATGACGAGAGTGTACAAAGATACAAAGAAATGCTTGCTGAAGTAGAAGAGTTAATCAGCGAACTGCTAGAAAAGTTGTCTATAAAGGAAAAGCAAATTACTGGTATAAACCTAACACCTTATAGAAATAATAACGTGGTATTTGTAAATGATAAGTGGTATCAAGCATCTATACCTCCATATTCAGCAGCAGCACTTGAGCCCGTAGAAAAAGATCCTGCATTGCAAGCAACTGAAGATACTATAGAAAATGAGAATTTAATAGTGAAGTTTGCCAAAAATGGTAATATCATCAGTATCTATGATAAGAATCTTAAAAAGGATTTCGGCGACAAACACTGGATGAACAAACTAAATGTATACAAAGACAAGCCACTACATTATAATGCTTGGGATATTGATATTAATTATACAAAACAAGTACCAGCTGAGTTTAAATTAGTATCTAGCAATGTCAAGGTTTACTCTGCAGCAGTAGTAAGAGAAAATAACTATAAGTATGGAAAATCAACTATATCTCAAAGGGTTGCATTATATGCTGGTGGACAAATAGTAGACTTTATAACAGAAATAGACTGGCAAGAAACACACAAGATGTTAAGAGCAGAATTTAGACCTAGAGTTTTTGCTGATGAAGTTACCTGTGATATTCAAATGGGTAGTATCAAACGATCAACTAAAAATGACACCAAAATAGAAAAGGCGCAGTTTGAAATTAGTGCCCATAAGTGGATTGATGTATCTGATAAAGAAAAGGGAGTAGGGTTGTCCGTAATAACAGAAAGCAAGTATGGCTGGAGAGTTAAAGAAGGACTCATATCTTTGAACTTATTAAGAAGTCCAATGTGGCCAGCACCACACGCTGATAAAGGAACGCATATAATAAGGTATGCCTTATATCCACACGCTGGTGATTATAACGAAGCTAATACACAAAAAGTCGCATATCTATATAACAACAGACCTTTAGTCTCAATGGATAAAGTTGAAATAGCACCATATGTATTAACTGGTAATCCCCATGTAGTAGTAGAAACTGTCAAGAGAGCAGAAAATGGGGAAGGCACCATTATTAGACTATATGAAGATGCAGGTAAGGAAGCAACAATCAACCTAACAATACAAAACCCAGGTGAAACATTTGAAACGAACTTAGTGGAAAGAGTGCTTGGTCCTATAGACATCACTGCACTAAAATTCACACCATATGAAATTAAGACAATCCTAGTTAAAGATTAAAATACCGTTAATTTAAAGATTATCCAAAGAAGCTCCACCTAAAAAATGGAGCTTTTTACTGCATTTAAGGTTGACAGTTACAAACCGAGCGCAAGCCAAAGCAGGCGACCTCTGTGCCTTTTTTAGCTTTTTTCAGACCGAAAAGCCGTGCTGATTTTGCGTAAGTTTTAAGATTTTGGTTTGACGGTTAAAAATGAGAAGGCACACTAAAAATGGAGCTTTTTTATTGCAATAAAAAGAGGTTGTTTTTAGGCAACCTCTAGTTAGTGATTTGATTAAAGTGATGTTAACCTACAAATTTACTAGGTATTAACATGTTTTGTACTTTAGTCATTAAATCGTTGAATGTTACTGCATAGCTATCGCCTGCACCAATAATGGTAACAAATCCGTGTTCAACTGTGCTTACGAAAGTATATTTTCCTGATAATAGTTGTAATGTAGCATTTGGATTAGGGAATTCAAATAAAACAAACGGACTCTTTCTGGTGTAAACACCTCTGCCACCTTTGGTATTGCCATACTTAACTCTCAAATAAGCACCGATTTCCGGATAGATTTCCTTACCATCTTTATCAAGTGTTGGTCCAACATGGAATTGGTAAACTCTGTCTGTTTGACGAGCGGTCCAATCAACTAGTGGTTTCCATCCGAGTTTAGTAGCTACTGACATTGCTGTAGTAATTAGATACAAACTCATTTTTACCTTGAGGTATTGTTGGAAAGGTTCATCTTCTTCTGGTTGGAAATTCGGCATCATCTTAGTTAGAGAAAGTAGTAGTCCAATGAATGATAGACAAGCTGGTTTAAATAAGTTTTTCATAACAGGGGGCAGTATGCCTAACATTTCGGTAGGATTGTTGCCTTTTAGCACACCTAAAAATGATTTGATAGATTTAAAACGGAATCTCATAACAGGAATGTTTTCCCATCCTTCGGGTGCTTCTGTATAAGCTTTTTGTACTACTTTAAACCTTTTGCCTTCATACAAAAGATCGGCTTTTTCTTGAGTTAGGAAAATAATATGGCAAGCCAATGGATTTTCCTCGTCATCTGCGGTAAATTCTACGATTGTGTTTACCTTTTCGAACTTTTTGACCATTTTAGGATCTTCTTCAAGCGGTATCCTCATAACAGGGAACGCTGCTCTCATAAAAAGTTTCGCGGCTAAAACATCTTCTGCACTTGCTCTACTCATAGTTTACCTCCTAATCTTCGTCTGACCAGTCTTCGTCTTCCTCAATTTCTCTTCCCATTAACTCTAAGACGGTTTCTTCGATACCAGTAGCATCTATCTTGTATTTTGCATATAGATCCTCTGGAGGTCCAATTACACTGTATTCATCTGGAATACCAAGTTTAGTAAAGGCACATCCTTTTCCGCTTTCAGCAATAACTGAAGCAACAGCATCACCAAGTCCACCAATAGTGCTATGTTCTTCAACTGTAAGAATACGTCTTGTTTCTAGAACAGCTTTTTTGACTATTTCTTCATCAAGTGGTTTGATGGTGTGCATATTAATAACTCTTACAGAAATACCATGTTCTGTTTCTAGAACTTTTGCAGCGTCAAATGCTTGAAGTGCGCAAACACCACAAGCAATAACTGTTAGGTCACTTCCTTCTTTGAGTGTAATTGCTTTACCAATTTCAAATTCGAAATCTTCATTTTCATGTAGCGGTGGTTCAAATCCTCTACCAACTCTCATATAGAATGGGCCAGGGATATCAATACAGGCTCTTACTGCTTTTGCGGTTTCAAAACCATCAGCAGGGACAACAACTGTCATATTAGCCATTGAACGCATGATAGCAATATCTTCTGTAGCATGGTGTGTTGTTCCAGATGCTCCAAAGCTTAAGCCACCATGTGTAGCAATAATCTTAACTGGAAGATTTTGATATGCTATATCTGTTCTAACTTGTTCGCCTCCACGTAAGCATGCAAATATTGCGAAAGTGGAAGCAAAGGGGATGAGTCCTGTTTTAGCTAAACCAGCTGCAACACCCATCATGTTTTGTTCTGCAATACCCACATTAAACAATCTGCCAGGGAAAGCTTCTCCGAAGTTTCCGATGTTTGTGGATTTTGCAAGGTCAGCAGTAACTCCAACTATTTTGTCGTTCTCTTCGCCAAGTTCTGCTAGTACTTTTCCATAAATTTCTCTAGATGTCATTTTTAATGCATCATAGACATTCCACGCAGTTCCTTCTGCCATAACGCTTTACCTCCTCTCTTATAGTGCTTTAATGTCGGCGATTGCTTCTGCTAGCATATCAGAGTCAATAGCTCCGTAGTGCCATGCAACTTCGCTTTGGAATCTCTTTACGCCGAATCCTTTTTCAGTTTGAGCAATAATGCAGAATGGTTTACCACTCTTATTTGCCCAAGCCTTTTCCAGTGCTTTGTCAACTTCTGCCATATCATTACCGTTACAAGTAATTACTTCCCAACCAAAAGCTTCATATTTTTTATCGATAGGGTCAATGCTCATAACCTCTTCAGTTGGTCCGTCAATCATAAGTTTGTTACGGTCAACAATAGCGATTAGATTTTGTAGCTTATAGTGGGCTCCTGCCATTGCGCCTTCCCATACACTACCTTCATTTTGTTCGCCATCTCCCATCAATACAACGACTTTGGAATCGTTATATCCTTGGTACCTTAAGCCAAGTGCCATACCTACACCCATTGGTAATCCATGTCCCAGAGAACCAGTAGATGCATCGCATCCTCTGATCTTTTTGCTATCTGGGTGAATCCCGTAGCAAGATTCAAAATGGTTGAAACTCTTTAGAGAGTCCATTGGAACAAATCCTGCCATTGCAAGTGTTGGTACATATGCTAGGGCAGAGTGTCCTTTACTCAATATGAATCTGTCACGATCCATCTTCTCTGGATCCGCTGGGTCTACATTAAGGTATTTGAAATATAGTGCTGTTAGAAAATCTGCACAACTTAATGAGCCACCAACGTGACCACTTTTGGCATAGTTAGTCGTTTTAACGATGTTAATACGCAACTCTTTTGCCTTTTCTTTCAGTTCGTCAACTGTTACCTTCTTTGGCATATTTAGCCCTCCTTGTTACAAATATTTGCGACTTGTAAAATATATTCGCATCTTTAATATTATAGTTTAATTAAAAGCTAATATCAATAGTGAACTTTTTCACCATTTTGACCATAAATGTGAAAATTGATTTATATGCCAATTACAAAGTTTGAACTATTTAGGGAGTTTAGGGTTAGTATTAATTATTGCCGATTAAATAGCTATTTTTAATTGATTTTATCAACCAAATGGTTTATATTAAGTAAGTTGTTATTGGAGGTAATGCGATGCACTCGTCTATATTAGTGAAGAGTTTGTGCGACAAAATAGGAATAAGCGAAGCGCAATTAGCGAGAGATATAGGTCAAACGCCACAAAATTTTAATAAAAAGTTGAAAAGAGATACTTTAGACTTTGATGAATATAAGGCAATAGCAGATGTGTTAGGTGTAACCTTTGAACAAGCGCTCACGTTACCAAATGGAGAAAAAATTAGAATTAGCAGTAAGGATAAAGCTTAATTTTATTAATATTTTGAATAGGAGGTAGTTATGGATTCTCATCCTGAACCTAGACGGTTAGTTTTGAAAAAGAAAAATAAAAGATGTAGAGCCATAGCTACTATTTAGTTTGTATGCATGGCTCGAATTAAGGAGGGCCATGTTATGAAAAAAAAGTTTTTAACCCTAATTGGAGAAGAAAAGTACACCGAGGCCAGACAGGAAATCATTGAGTTTGGAGCAGTAGATATTGCTCAACTATTTGAAGATGTTCCACAGGCGAAATTAGTTATAGTTTTTAGGTTATTACCTAAAGATTTATCTTCTGATGTCTTCACGTATATGTCTAGTGATCTGCAAAGACAAGTTATTGAGGCTATAACAGATGAAGAGGTTATTGCCATTATGAGAGATTTATTTATGGATGATGCAATTGATTTCATAGAAGAAATGCCGTCAAATGTAGTGAAAAGAGTGCTTAAAAACGCAAGTGAAGATACTCGAATTCTTGTAAATCAGTTTTTAAATTATCCTACTGATTCTGCTGGCAGTATCATGACTATTGAGTATGTAGATTTGAAAAAAGATATGACTGTAAAACAGGCGCTTAATTATATTAAGATAAATGGCTATGACAAAGAAACAATTAACACGTGTTATGTTTTAAGTAGTAGTAGAGTGCTAGAAGGAGTTGTTTCACTTAGACAACTAGTGTTAAGCGATGATGAAACTGCATTAAAGGACATTGTCAATATAGAAGTTGACTCAGTGCACACGCATGATGACAGAGAAGAAGTCGCTACGCTGTTTAAAAAATATGACTATTATGTTATGCCTGTTGTGGATAATGAAAACAGACTTGTAGGTATAATCACAGTTGATGACATAATTGACGTTATAGACAAAGAAGCAACAGAAGATATCCATAAAATGGCAGCATTACAGCCCACAGAAAAACCATATTTAAAAACAAACATATGGCATCTAGCAAAAAATAGAATTCCTTGGCTTTTAGTTTTAATGATTTCAGCTGCATTTACAGGTGGAATTATCAAAAGATATGAAACGGCATTGCAATCCGTTATACTTCTAGCTGCCTTTATACCAATGTTAATGGATACAGGCGGAAATGCAGGTTCGCAATCCTCCACGCTAATAATTAGAGGACTTGCACTAGGCGAGATAGAGCCGAGACATTTTTTAAAAGTTGTATCTAAAGAACTAGGTGTTAGCATAATAGTAGGCACAATGCTTGCTGTAGTTAATTTTCTAAAAATATATTTGATTGATAAAGCAGGAGTGTTAGTAGCAATAACGGTATCTTTTACACTGGTACTTACTGTTACTCTATCTAAAGTCATAGGAGGAGTTTTACCTTTGCTTGCCAAGAAATTTAAAATGGATCCAGCAATTATGGCCGGTCCATTGATTACCACTATAGTTGATGCAATTTCACTTATTGTATATTTTGCAACAGCAACATGGCTACTGGGACTATGATATAAGTCTGGAAGGTGGGAAATAAACATTTAGGTAATTCTATAAACAAGCGTGGTATTTCCTCATGTAATGATGTTGTTGGGATTTAGCCATCGGTGGTTATAACGGTTAGATAACTTATCTTGTTACTCTAAAAGTAGATGCAAAGGTATAGCAATTTTATTTTTTAACATTAACTCCATATAAATGGGTTAGGTTCATGTCTTCAGGGATGTTTTTGCCATGTTGACCAAGACCATACCATTCGCGATGAGTCCCGTGATCGGGTGCAAATGTCATAAAGGTATTATGTTCTGACCAATGTTTCTTTACTGCTTCAGCAAGCATAACAAAATACTTAACATAGTTTTTTGCAGCTTTTTTTGCAAATATTGATTTTGGATGTGTCATATGCATAATATCATCATATTGTTGGTTATACACTTCAATGACATCATAGTCACTGTTTTCAATTAACTCTAGGGCTTTTTCTACAACAGGCTTATCATAGTTTAAAAGGTAATAATCGATGTCTCTATTTGCATAAATTTTAGGTATGCTTTGACCTTTAACTGCCACCATTGCTACTTTTTTATTTGCTCTTCTTAGGCTATCGAAAAGAGTGTCTATCGTGATAACTGGTTTAACATAGGCTTGAATTCCATGGACTTCAGGAGTTGCTCCAGTAAACATAGTGCCAAAGCAAACAGGAGTCTTGGGAGGAAATGCTGTTAAATAGTCCACTCTAATATCAAGATATGGCTTTAGTGGCTCGAAGTAGTGATTATATTTTTCAAAAAACCATTGTCCTATTGCATCAGGATTGTAAATAAGCATTTTATCAACTGTTTCCTTGCCAGTTTTTTCTTTTACAGCTTCTATAACTTCAGTAACATAGTTAGTATCCCCTTGTTTTGGGGTTTCAACATTCATAAGTTTTGCCATAGTCGCAGCAAATTGAGTTAACGGTCTATCATTAAATTGAGCCATTTTTTCTCCTTTAAAGTAAGTTTTTATACACGCAATAAATTAGATTTTATACACACAACAAATTAGGTCTTTATACATACAATTATATCTTTTACAAATACTAGGATTCAAGTAAAAGGAAAAATTTGTTAATTCCCATATTAATTGTAGAGATCAAGCCTCTAAGATACCTTGAAGATCGAATATGAACAGAATACACAAAACAGAACTTGAGTGTTAAAGCTGTTAAGAGAAGCACTAGACACTATAAAAATATTTCTCTTGTGTTATAATTTCATTGAATATAAGTGTCAAAATGGTAAAAAAATTCAATAGTATTTTTGATTAAGAAAGTTAATGCCACTATGTTTTATCAGAAGTTAACCATACCAAACGGTAAATCGTTGTTATTCTTTCCTATTAAAACCGCTATTGTTTTATTAAGAAATAACTAATATGGAGAAAGAAAAGAATGGCAGAATTCATTAAACAAACTGATGGATTGAAGCAACAAACAAAAATAGAAAAATCATTTAAATAGATAGTGACAAGTAGGCTTTTAGGAGATAATTAATGACTAATTGTATTGTTAAACGAAAGCAGAAAGTTTGGTTATGTCTTATACCATTAATTCTTCACATAATTTTATCAATAGTCGCTGCTATTCTAAGAAAAGACATGCGTAACAGAATGCCACAAGATGAGAGCAGGTATTGGTACAGTATGATAGCATATACATTTTCTTGGCTACACATCATTATGAGTGGCAGTATATTTACATTGTTTCCTACAATCTATATGGCGTTTTGCTATGGTATTTCAGGTAAAAAACGTATTGAAAAACATAGACCTGGTATTATAACTTGTGTAGTTTTCACTGCCATATTTTTAATTTGGTATTTAGCTGTGTCTATTTGGATAAACTTAGGAAGCTTTGTTGATAGAGGCGGATGGTATCATTATTATATGTTTCCTTCAATGTTTATAGTTTTAGCCATATATTTTGTAATTAGTATCATGTACGTAAAAGATTTCGATTATATAATAAACAGAAAAGCAGCAGAGAAGGAGCTAGAATAAGTGCGTGTAAAGAAGGATAGGAAAACCACCGTTAATAAGACAATATGTGTGGAAAATAAAAGCAAAATGAACGAGGAAGATTTTATTGTTGTTCGTCCCTCTCTTCCAGCGGATGTAACAAACGAGACGTATGCTGAAATAAGGCAAATACTTCCGGGTTTTAAACTAGGCGATAGTGTGCTTTTAACGGATTTGGAATTCTTTTTAGTAGAGAAGTATAAGGCAGTGAAAGCGGACTGGAGGGATATAGATAAATGCACAGAATTGAAAGGTGTAAAAAAAGTTAATAAACATTGTCAAGATGTATTTTGCGTCAGCGAGTGTAAAGTAACAGATGAAGATTATTACTCAGCATATATCATCAAAAGAGAAAATTGTGTTAACCCTTCAACAAACAAAGATGACTTTTTTCGTGATTTGTTCCTAATAGTCGGCAGTAAGGATAAAAAGCATCTAAGTAGTTATTACATAGGTGGATACTCCTACGGCTTTCATGTTGAAATGTTTGTACTATGTGGAAAGAGCAAAACAAATAATGAATCTTATTAATAAAACAGTTAAAACTTGCGTTATAACAGAGAGGTATAATGGGGTTCTTGGCATTAATTCGGGTGTCTAAAAATACAAGAAAGGCTACCATTACTAAGAAGAATGGGCATTTGGATGTCGCATGAACCTTAGTATAATAAGGCCTTTTGTAAATTCAATGTAAAATATGGGGTTTTTATAAAATTCCTATATGTTTTGTGCATAAATTCATATATAATAGAAACATTAACAGTAGTAGGTAAGGAGATGCATTATGAAAAGATTAGAAATGAAGGATAAGGCAAAAGATGTAATAAAAGGTAAAGTTTTATTTAGCTTTCTCGTCATATTTATATACGGAGTGTTAATATCGATACCAGATGTGTTTTTGTCTTTTGCAAAGCTAGGTGATGAATATAGCGTTTTGATATCAATAGGCAGTTTAATTGCTTTTATCGGAACAATATTTCTTTATCCAATTCGATATGGTGTAATTTTATATTTTCACGATATTTCCAACGGAAGAGATGGTAAGCTTGAAGGATTTTTTACCCCATATAAAGAAAAGTTTTGGCAAGAGATGATTAAAGCAAGACTGCTTGCTAACTTTTACATATTTTTAGGGACTATATGTCTTATCATACCTGGAATATATCTAGCTTTAAAATATAGCCAGATTGAGTATTGCTTCCTTGAAAACAAGCAAATTAAATATAAGGAAGCCATGGATAAATCAGCTGAAATTATGAAAAATAATAAGATGGAACTTTTCATTTTAGGTTTATCTTTCTTTGGCTGGGTTTTGTTAATTCCATTGACTCTTGGTTTTATTTCGATATATTTAGCGCCATACATGGAAGCTACAGCATTACAGTTTTATTATGCTAAGTCTGGATTTTCAGTGTCGCCAGAAGTTATCATCATCGATAGAGATGAAGCAGAGAAAAGGAATACATTTAATGACGATCCCTGGAAAAATTAAGCATTTCTAGGTGATAGTTTCTTCAGATTGTAACTGGATAAATATCGCAAGTTAAAAATACACTTAAGGAAAAATCGCTTTAGATTGTGACAAAATAAGTATTTTAGATAGAAAAATATTTCAAGCGAAGGTTTCTTTAACTTGTAACTGAATAAGCATTTCAGAGTGTCAGATAATTAAAAATAGGATTGCCGAGATATGTACATTTTTAGGCAGTCCTTTTTAGTGCAAAAAGGCTGGTTCTTAACTTCTATGGGCACCGTCATTTTGATGGATTTACTAAATTCAACTTTTGCTTATGTAAACATGGTAAGATGTAAAATAATAATTGTAAGTGGTGTATGGTATAATATATGTTAGCTTTCGTGGTTACGATACATAATAAGTAAATGTGTAAATAACAGAAAATAGCAATACATTAATTCAGTTGATGTGCTAATGATAGAAAATAGTTGTATGTTAAGGAAACAATAGGATAATGACAAAAACAACGTTATATTACGGAGGTGGTAGCAGAAAACAACATGCATTAGAAAGGTAATAGGTTAGTGTAAAAAACGATAGAAAAACAAGATATACAAATCAAAAGGGAAGGAGGAAGGAATGTCAATAAAACTTATTAGAGGAGACATTACAAGGATTAAAGTTGATGCAATAGTTAATGCTGCTAATAGGAGTTTGCTAGGTGGTGGTGGCGTAGATGGAGCAATACATTACGCTGCTGGCCCTGAATTATTAGAGGAATGCAAAATGCTCGGTGGGTGTAAGGTAGGGCAGGCGAAAATCACAAGAGCATATAATTTACCAGCAAAATATGTTATCCATACTGTTGGACCAATATGGCGGGGAGGAAATAAGGGAGAGGAGCAATTGCTAACCAATTGTTATATCAATTCATTAGAACTCGCTTCAAAATACAAGGTAGCAACTATCGCATTTCCTCTCATATCAAGTGGAGCATATGGTTATCCAAAGGATAAAGCCATAAGGGTTGCAATGAATGCATTCAAAACATACCTTTTAGATAACGATATAGATATTTTTCTTGTTCTTTACAGTGATGAACCTTTTAAATTACCAGAGAGTTTATCATCAGAAATTGATAAATACATAGCCGAATATTTGGACGAACAACAGCAAAGCGATTATGAAAGACCAATGCCACAACAGGCTTGTTTTTATGAAGATTTGCCAAAGCTAGAGGACGATAAAAATCTTTATTCTGCAGAAATAATAATGGAGGAAAACCTCCTTGACGATAAGTTGCGTGTGCGAAAAATGATGTCGCTACGCTCCCGAGAGAGGCGCATGAGGCATGTGTGTGCAGAAGAGACTTTAAAACTAGATGATGTTATGAATACAAGGGAAGAGACTTTTTCAGAAAGGCTACTAAAATTAATAGATCAAAAAGGAATGACAGACGTTGAAGTGTATAAACGCGCCAATATAGATAGAAGACTGTTTTCGAAAATCCGTATAAGCAATAGGTATACTCCCTCCAAAAAGACAGCACTCGCTCTTGCTATAGCATTATCTCTCGATCTTGATGAAACAATAGATTTAATTGGTAGAGCTGGGTATACCCTTTCTAATGTCTTAAAGTTTGACATAATAATACGGTTTTTTATAGAGAAGGGAAATTATGATATCTTTGACATTAATGAGGTTTTGTTTGCATATGATTTGCCTTTACTAGGTTGTTAATTTGTCGCTTTCAATGCGACCCAAAGTCATTTTAAAAGTGATATATTTTAATTACAAAATATATTTTTTTGAGGTGACAATATGGAAAATAATATTACAGAATTAGTCTTTATACTTGATCGTAGTGGCTCTATGAGAGAATTGGAAAATGACACTATTGGCGGATACAATAGTTTCATTGAAAAACAAAAAAAGGAGCCTGGAGAGGCTTTCTTGACTACCATTCTTTTTGACGATTACTATGAGGTTCTTCATGGTAGGACAAGCATTAAAGAGGTGCAACCATTAACAACAAATGAATATTATGCAAGAGGCTGGACTGCATTACTTGATGCTGTTGGTAAAGCCATAGAGGATACGAATAAAAAAATTGATAAGTTGCCTGAACAAGAACGTCCTGCAAAAGTTTTATTTGTAATTACGACCGATGGTTTGGAAAACTCAAGCAAGGAATATACTTTTAAGCATGTCAAAGAAAAAATTCAACACTATACCGAAGACCACGGTTGGGAATTTTTGTTTTTCGGTGCAAATATGGATGCTATTGGAGTTGCGAGTGGAATGGGAATCAGGGCCGATCGTGCAGTGCGTTATGCTAATGATTCAGCGGGTGTTTCTTTAAATTATTGCGAAATGAGTGAAGTTGCTTCTCACTACAGGCGATGTTCGAAGATTGATGATGACTGGAAGAAGAAAATAGAAAAAGACTATGCAAAACGTGGAGATAAAAACAAAAAATAAAAGTGGTTAACTGAAAACATATACTTCCTGTGAAATCATTATTTTTGATTTAATAGGTAAACAAGAAAGGTACGGATTATATTTAATAGTTCGTACCTTTTTCATTTTCTCTAATTCATATGAAATTCAATCCTTTTATGCAAAAACAAGTGGTTTTTACTTGACTGGTACAACGAAGCAAGTACAAATGTTTGAAAAGTGTTCACTAAAATCTCTGAAAAGTGTTCATCAAAATGCTTGAAAAGTGTTCACCGAAAAGCTGGAAAAGTGTTCATCATAATATTATAAAACAATGTAACAACATTAAAAGTCGGATTTGCAAGTGCGGTTTAAGTGAGTCGTTGTTTTATACTAATCCAATTAAATACTCGATAATTCTACTACAGTTTATGTGCTGAAAGTAAGCAGACAATATGTAAAAACTAGGTAACAAGTTAGAAAAATGTTAAGTATAGTAACATTTTATCAACATAAAAGTGTAGACTGTAGAACGTTTTTATAACTTAAACTAGTAAACATTGATTTTTGTATTATAGAAATGGAGTTTATGTTTCGCATTGATGGCAAGTTATACCAATCGAAGTTATGTCAACAGATAAGAGGATAGCCTCTAAAAGAGAGTGTTTTATTATTGCCTCAAAATGAAGTTTATAATTTGTTTTTATGTTTGACATTATCTTTATAGTGGTGATATCATATTTAAGCATTTGCTAGGGGGTATAGCTCAGTTGGTAGAGCGCCTGCTTTGCAAGCAGGAAGTCATCGGTTCGAGTCCGTTTACCTCCACCATATGTTGATGGGCTGATAGCTCAGCCGGTTAGAGCGCACGCCTGATAAGCGTGAGGTCGGTGGTTCGAGTCCACTTCGGCCCACCATCAACTGAAGAAAAGGCTGTTAAGAAACTAAAATTCCTAACAGCCTTTTTATTTTGCAATTTAAAATTAATTTGTAGAAGTTTTCTTATCTTATTAGCGACTTCTCTCCATTCTTCTTTCTTGCTTTGAGTTATATATTTCATTAACTGTATTCCATTGAGCATTACAAGGTAAGTGAACGAATGAGAGAATAGTTGGTCGCCATAGTAAGTGCGACAGTAAATAGACTCTCAAACGAATGCGAGAATGTTAGTTGCCATAGTAAGTGCAACAGTAAATGAATGCGAGAATTAACATAATAATGTGATATGTTGACTTTTATAATACACTTGGATAAAATAATATCAAGGTGAAAATATGATTTTTAAGATTAGAAAAAAGATTTATGAAATAAGGCAGGACTACGCTGTTAAAAATACTATCGGAGAGGTAGTGTGTAAAATCGCTGTACTACCATCTGGCTATTACATCTACAATAAGTTAGGACTACAGATAGCCCAGGTAACCTTTGAAGAAAATGCAGCTAAAATGTCAATAGTGAAAAGCACACCAACATTTCCTGGTGCAGTAAAAATGAAGATTTTAGCTCCCAATGAGTTTAAGTTTGTAACAAATGAACTAGACAAGGGTGACGATGTTTTTGTGAAAGCAGTCAAAGGCGCAAAAGCCAGTCGATTTTCTATTTGGGGCAAACCCAGTCAATATAATTTTGAAATATATGATGGTAGCCAAGTTGTTGGAAGTGTAATACCAGTTCCAGGTGAGCCCAATTTTTACCAAATTAGAACGACAGAGAGTACGAATATTCTATATGTCCTTATGATTTGCTTAGCTTCTGAAAAGTTACATGCCGATCCAGAAGGGAAAATGATTTTTGTGTAGACAACTATATAAATTTTTATGCATAAAACCTTATAGCTGTTAAGAAATGAAAATTCTTGACAGCTTTTTTATAAGTTTTGTTACATTTATGTTCTTGTATACAGCTCCTTAGAAAGATTTTTTACTATCTTTTGGTAAATTTAACAACTACGTTGTTAAGAAACTAGGTAATGCATAAAAGGCAGTAGTCGTTTTAGTTGATGTGCTGATTATGCCTCTATGTGGTACTGAGAAATGCTATCGTTTATCTTGTTTATGCAAATTCAATAACTGTGTTGTTAAGGAACTAAGAGTTTTAGACAGAAAGTTTTTGTATAAAGTTGGATAAATGTTCACCAATATAACACGCGCGCGCTATTGACAATAAAGTACTACTAATATAAAATTAAGGTAATCTCTAAGATGTACACGGAGAAAATATGCGTAAAGTTTTAATGATGGTTTTTGCCATCGTTATGGTTGTGATGATTTCTTTGACGGTCATAGCTTGTGATAAGGCTAGGGAACCGTCGTTTGTGAACCTATCAAAAGAAGAATCTCATAACGTTTCTTCAAATGGCATTAATCTTCAAAATGAAGAGACTCCAGCAGAAATTAGCTATCTTATTACATTCAATACAAACTCTAATGAAAATATTCCAGCTGAGAGATTTTTGACCATGAGTGCCTCTCAAATCCCTGTGCCTGATAATTCATTTAAGCCTGGTTATAAGTTTGAAGGTTGGTATTTATCCGAAGATTTTGCAGGAACTAAAGTAACAGGTCCATACACCTTCCATAGAGATACAACGCTTTACGCAAAGTGGGTTCTTAATACCACCATAAGGATAGGGACGGCAGAAGCTTTGATGACAGTAAAAAATGATTTAGCTGGTAGCTATTTGCTTACGAGGAATATAGATCTTGCTGAATATGGGATATGGGAACCAATAGGTGATAGGTTAGAACCATTCACGGGTGTGTTTGATGGAAATGGGTATGTGATTAGTAACATGCGAATCGAAGAACTAGAGGAAGACGAGGAATTTAACGAGCTTCCAATAGGGCTATTTGGTAAAGTCACAGGTACGGTTAAAAATATTACGCTCAATAACTACAGCATTAAGTTAGAGGGCGAAAAGTCTAGATTTATGATTGGTGGAATTATAGGGCACCTAGAAGGTGGAACTCTACTAAATTCCCAAGCGAAAGGGACATTATTGAACTCTGAAATGACATATAGAAAACGATTTGTAGATACCTTTTGGGTAACAGCAAAACCATCAACTAAAGTTTCTTTAGGCGGTGCAGTTGGTAAAATGGAAAATAGGGAAATGGAAGATGGTGATGAAAAGAATGCTGTTGTATCAGGAGTGTCAACTGAAGGGACAATAACATCTTATTCTAACGCCATAGATATTTATACTGGTGGAGTGATAGGGTCTGTAGCGTCAGGTAGGGTTTCGCAGTGTAATTCAACTGCTAAAGTATATGGAAAAGCAGCCGGTGGACTTATAGGTCTAAATAACGGAAATGTGGATAGTTGTTTTGCGTTAGGATTAGATGAAGGGGATGGGTCTTATCAAGTGAGTGGATCTTTATCATATCCTTCGGTTGTTGGCGGACTTGTGTCATATAATCAAACAAGTGGCAACATAACCCGTAGTTATGCAACGGGCGCGGTAAGAGGACGTACAGCAGGTGGGCTTGTTGGTGTTAATAAGTTTGACTACGAAACTGCTCTTGGCGGAAGGATCATAAACTGTTATGCAAAAGGCAGGGTGTTTGGGTCTGAATATGCAGGCGGATTACTTGGAAGACATACATCTGACATCCCATATTTTGGTTGGAATGATTATAGTTCATTAATTTTTGACCCAGTTGGCCAAAATGATCGTCCGGGGATATCTTTTAACGCCATATCTAATTGTTTTGCTTTTGGAGATGTAACAGCTAATGCTTCGGAGACAGTGTATGAAAAAACATATGTGGATGATGAAGGAGTAGAACACACCGAAGAACATAGAATAACCGGAGTTTTCTATTCGGTCTTTGCAGGTGGAATAGTTGGACAAGCAAATGAAATCTTGATAGGAAACTGTATAGCGTTTGGAGATGTAAAAGGTATATCGCACAGGCAGTTAGAAGAAGATGGCGAAATCAATGCTAAAAACCCAGCTCACGTAAATAATTTTATCGGCCATTCTACTAACTCTACTCAAAGATTCCAGCATGTATATGCTATTGAGGGGCAAGAGGTGACAAGAAATGATGTAGAATATACCGACTATAGTACAGTGCCTATTATCAGTATTGCCGATGTAAACGAAGGGAGTAGGTTAGGCTCTATGGGATTTGACACCCATATTTGGAATCTAACAGGATTAAATGTAGAAAGGGGCGTATATCCTACGCTATTGATATAATTAGATGTTTGTTATAAATGTAGATATCAACAAGGAAGATTATGTAAAATGTAACCGTTATTATTTGAGAAGATATTTCGGAGTGAAAGAAATAATTCTCTTATGTCTGCTATTCGCGGGTGGAATAGCATTATTTTTTGCATTTCAGCAGATTTTTATGCTTATCATGAGTGGAATTACACTTTTTTTAACAGGCCTTTTAGTTGTCATATTTATAGTGCTTGGGCAAAAACAGTATAAACAGGAATTTGAGGCTAGAAAAACCAAGCTTTGGACTTTTACCTTTAGTGAGACTGACTATTCCATCGAAACGCACGAAAATGAAGGAAAAGATGCATATAAAGAAATTAGAGAATATGAACAGGTAGACAGAATTGCCATCCTTGAAGAAAAGGGCATAATTTATTTTTATACCAGTCCAGCTACAATGTACTACATAAAGAAAGAAAACTTACCAGACGGAGAGTTTGGAAAACTGGTAGAATTTATGCGGGAAAAATTTAATCCTATGAAGTTTAGAATGAGGCAAAAGAGAACCTCGCAATATCCACGTAACATCCTGGGCCCAAAAGGATAAATAACTGAGATGATGTTGTGCAATAAAAATCAAAGATAAAACAAGGATAGGTTATAAATGGAAAAAACAGAAGAAATAAAAATTCAATATGTGGCTCACAAACAACTATCTATAGATGAGTTTGTTTGTACTTCTTTAACATCACCAAAATCTTTTGATGATTATGACATAAATATAATTGATTTATCCGATTCTGCTATATGGACAAATAAAGGAGTGTACATTGATAAAATCAATGCTCATAAAGATATCGTGACTATTTCGAGTATGCTCAAAAATATAAAAAACAAGGTGCTTATTATATTTCCACAAAATATCCCATATTGTTATGAATGGGACTGGTGTGATAACCGATATAAAAAGAGTGAAATGTTAAAAGATATCCTTAGTTTTTTCAATCATTTTATTAGCTCGAATTTTTTTCCTAATACTCTTATCCGGGTTGCATACAATAATACCCGAACAGAGGTTCTAGATAAATATATTGAATCTGATTTTGTTTTTGATAGTTTGCTGGAAAAAAGTGCTGTAATTACTTCTTCAGTAACAAGCCACTTGCCAACAACGATAAAACGTAACAATAAATATTTAACGACTCTAGCTTTCAATTCTAATAGTAAGCTACTGTTAAATTATATGAGGCATATTGGATGGATTATGCCCAATGAAGACACTCCAGAGTGGTTAGCACAAGAAATATTTTTCAACGATATGGACTTAGAGAGGAAAAAACAAGAATTAAGTATTCAAATGCAAAAACTGCAAGAAGAAATAGAGGTCTACAGGGTCGAAATTGATAAAAATATGTTTTATAAAGGATGTTTATGTAAAACGGGACACGAGTTGGGAAATATTATTTATGATATGCTAGATAAAATGATAGGATATGATTATCAAAGTTTCGTAGATAACAAAAATGAAGATTTTTTGATAGAGAAAGAAAATATTACTTTCATTGGCGAGATAAAAGGGGTTCGTCATAATGTAAAGCAAAGTAATGTTTCACAAACGGCTAAGCATAGAGACTTATACAAAGAAATAGAGGGTAATGAAGATAAGAATGTTGTAGCTCTTTTGATAATTGCGAGACAAAGAAATAAACCTCCGTTAGAAAGAGATCCTGTTGCTAGCAATGTAATAGATGCTGCAAAACGATACGATGTATTGATTGTAACGACGGAAATATTATTGAAGATGTTTGAGCTTTATAAATTAGGGAAATTAAAATCAGAAGATATTATAAGCTTGCTGGGAGAAACAAAAGGTATTATTTCTGAAGAAGATATACTCTCTAAAATCAGTTAAAGGTTTATCATCTTAGGTCCGAAAGGATAAAGAAAGAAAACTTTATTTAAACTGTTAAGCCACTCCTAGTACTGTGAGTGGCTTTTACAATGGTTAGTTGCAGTTAGTTTTAAAAATAAATGCGACTATGTGACTAGTCGCATTGTGGCACGCCCTAAGGAGCTCGAATCCCTAACCTTTGGTTCCGTAGACCAACGCTCTATCCAATTGAGCTAAGGGCGCATTAACATAGTGTATTATAGTTTCTTTGTTAAAAACTGTCAAATAAACTATTTGTAATATTAAAAATGAATAGGAAAGAGTTTGTTGTCATAGTAGGAGGCTGGTCCATCGCACAGCACGAAAAGGAACGGACATCATTTGTCATAGTAAGTGCAACAGTAAGTCGTCTATGCGTAAAACTTAAAGAAGAAGCAGTTTTCATGGTAAACAGGTGGGTTCGTCTCGTAGGCGCAAAACTAACGAGCTAGTTATTTGTAATAGTAAGTGTAACGGTAAGTTGCTTAAGCGCGAAAAGGAACGGGACATCATTTGTCATAGTAAGGTGTTTGTCTCATAGGCGCGGAAATGAGCTGGATTGGAATGTCCGCTTAAATGAGCATGAATTAAACTTAAGATGATGTAAGGTGGATTTATGTTTTTTGATTACAATAATTGTGTCATATGGTATAATAGCACTTAACATGTCTATAGTGACAAATAGATTTAAACTTTAGTGGTTAGCCACATAATTATGGTGATTTAAATGATTAATCTGACTGCAACAAATGATAAAAAAATTCTAGATGATTTGAGTAAAAAAATCTTTGGAGCTCCGTTTGATGGCGGTGTAGGATATGTACTACAATTAGATGATGAAACCGTAGGTGTTGCAAAAGTGATTGTTAACCCCGATGTTTCTACCATAGTTTCAATAGGTTTACTAAAAGAACATAGAGGGAAGGGATATGGTGACTTTTTCACTAGAGTTCTTCTCAATGTATTATCTGAGGTAAGTGCATACATAGTGGTGGGGTATAGGTCTAATTATTTCACACAGTTTGGGTTTAAGGAAAGCTTTGATGAGATGTTCATAAAGTCAAAAGACATTGTCTTTCCTGCAAAATGTCAGCACGATCAAAATGGTAAAAAGTAAATAATAAACTGCCATTTAACAGTCTATAATTAAAAACTTAATATACGAGCGATGGACAAAATGACGAAAACCTGTGAGGCTAACAACTCCTCGGTATAACTAGGACTTCAAAAAGTAAATAACGGATTGCAATAAAACAATATACAATTAAAAACTAACATACAAAGGATGGACAAAATGACGAAAAAATATGAGGCTAACAATTTTATTGAAGAAATTATTGTTAATGATTTAGAGACTGGCAAGCATGACAGTATTGCTACTAGATTTCCACCAGAGCCAAATGGGTATTTACATATTGGTCATGCCAAGAGTTTATCCATAAATTTTGGCATTAAGGAAAAATTTAACGGTACTTGTTATTTAAGATTTGATGATACAAATCCTACAAAAGAAGAGCAAGAATATGTAGATAGCATAAAAGAAGATATTAAGTGGCTTGGATATGTATGGGATAAAGAATTGTATGCATCAGATTACTTTGAAACGATGTATGAATGTGCGGTGTTATTAATCAAGAAGGGACTTGCATATGTTTGTGATTTAACAGCCGAGGAAATCAGTGCAACTAGGGGCGATTTAGTTACCCCAGGTAAAGAAAGTCCATACAGAAATAGACCCGTAGAGGAAAGCTTAAAGCTGTTCGAAGAGATGAGAGCAGGAAAATATTCAGATGGCGAAAAGGTTTTAAGAGCCAAAATAGATATGGCGAGCCCTAATATGAATATGAGAGATCCGGTAATATATAGAATCTTATTTGCTCATCATCATAGAACTGGCGACGAGTGGTGTATTTATCCTATGTATGACTTTGCTCATCCCATAGAAGATGCAATAGAAGAAATCACACATTCCATTTGTACCTTAGAGTTTGAAGACCACAGACCTCTTTACGATTGGGTGGTAGATAACTGCGAGTTTGACCCAAAACCCAGGCAAATTGAGTTTGCTAGACTGGCTATACAAAACACAGTAATGAGCAAGAGGTTTTTAAAACGTTTAGTCGATATGGGACATGTAACTGGTTGGAGCGATCCTCGTATGCCTACACTAAGCGGTATGAGAGAAAGAGGCTATCCTCCAGAGGCAATTAAAGACTTTTGTAGTAGAGTAGGTGTTGCAAAAGCAAATAGTGAAGTCGAGCAACAATTGCTAGATTTTTGCATAAGGGAAAACTTAAACAAAAATGCCGATAGAGCTATGGTTGTAGAGCAACCCTTGAAGGTAATAATTGAAAATATTCCAGAAGGAGAAGAATTGGTATTTTCTGCAGTTAATAATCCCAATGATGAGAATTCAGGATCCCATAATGTCATAATGACAAGAGAAATTTTTATTGAAAAAACCGATTTTGCATTGAATCCACCTCCTAAATATCACAGATTAGTACCATCTGGCAAAGTCAGACTAAAATCTGGCTTAATCATAGAGCATAAATCCACAGATCTAGATGAAAATGGTGAGCCGATTACTTTACATTGTGAGTATCTCGAGGGGACAGAGAGTGGTGGTCCTAATTCGGGGATGAAAGTGAAAGGTACTATACAGTGGGTATCAGCTGCACATGCAGTTGAGTGTGAGTTATATAATTACGAATCACTACTGCTCGATGCGTCGGACGGTGTAACTGACTTTATGGAACGGTTAAATCCCAACTCTCTAACCGTCATCAAGGGTGCTAAAGCCGAAGAGTTTGTGGCTGAAGGAGAGGTAGGGAAGGTTTACCAGTTTATGAGGAGTGCATACTATAAAAAAGCTGGTGTTTTTGACGGTGTAGTTCGATTCTATCGTGTTGTTGAACTTAGAGACACTTATAACAAAAAATAGACCATTAACGCTGTGGATTTATTCATTTCGTACTGAGGCTGGTATCCCGCAAAAAGGCTGGTGTCTTTGACGATATGGTACGTTTCTATCGTGATGTTGAACTTAGAGACACTTACAACAAAAAATAATCATTAGCGCTGTTAATTCTTTTGTAATTCGTCCGGAAAGCAAGCACTTCTGAGTGTAAATATTAGTGTAAAAAAAGTAAAAAATACCTCTCCTATGGGGGTATTTTGTATGTTTTCGTGTGAGTTTTTGGACGTGCGCGCAGGCAAACTAGAAAAACAAATTTATTGTTGATTTATACTTTATATTCTAGTATAATATTTTTAATTGAGATTTAAAGTACTTTGTTGTACTTGGGGGATGAAGGAAAAAGGTTATGATTAAATGTAAATCTTGTGGGGAGATGAATGCAGATACCAATAAGTTTTGTATTGCCTGTGGTAGTTCGCTTAGTGATGCTACTAGCCAAGCTATGAAAGATGCTTTAGAGCAGGCTCAAAAAGGTTTCGAAAAAGATTCCCTAGCATCAATCGATAAGTCACGAGTAACATATGTTTGCACAGTTTGTGGTACAGTCAACAGCATAGAGACGAGCAAATGTACAAAATGTGGGAAACCTAGACCTCGAAACGAGTTTGTCAATGCGTTAAGAAGAATTAGACAAGGGCTAGCATATACCACTGGCGCAGAAGAGTCTCTCGTTGAGGAGAAGTCTGAGCAAATTGTAGAACAGCCAACAGCGCAAGAACCGCAAAGCGTAGCGGACAACGCATCTAGAGTGGATAATGTGTCAATGTATGTTGTTGGTGGTGGACAGGCAAATGCTGTAGTACAACCATTTGTCATAGTTCCGTTTGTAAATCCTAATCAGGCAATTTGGCAAACAAAGGCTGATAAGTTATACAAATTCCAGCCATACACTCAAGAAGAAATTGAGCAAATTAAGAGAGATAGGGAAGAACAACAAAAAGCACTTTTTGAAGCGCAAAGATTACAAGAAACATATAACGAGGTCGCGATCAAGGATGATGAAGATGTTTCGTATAGCAAGAAGACTAAACCTGTTCGCATAGTCTCGATATTGATGGCAGTTGTTGCTATTGTAATAATGGTCTTTGCATTTATGGTTAACATTTATCAACCATATTTTGGGGCAAATTTGAGTGTTTTCTCTAAAGTATGGGATGGAGCAAAGTCTAGAGGAATTATGTTTTATGCAGCTGGCATAGTAGAGTGCGTAATTGGAATATTTAAGTTAGATTCCTCTGCTGGTCTAGGCTATTATTACACGAAACCTACAGACATTATAGCTCCTATCGCATTTATTGCATTTTTGATACTTACACTTGTAATAATAGTTAGAAGTTTTGTTAGGATTGTAACTGGGTACGCCAAGAGAAGAGGATGGTTTTTACCACTGTTAAATCTAGTATTTTTCTTGGTTGGAATTTTCGGTTTGTATATTTACAATTATATTTCATTCGGAGCTGCATTCGAGAATTTGAAAAACGGTCTAGATTATTTCTTCAAAAATGAAGTTGGAATTGGGATGTATATATGCTTAGGGCTAGCAGCATTATTGTTTATAGTGTCATGTTTTTGTCCTGCAAACGCGAAAGTTATTCGCAGTAAGAAGAATAAATAACACCAAATATATTCGGAGGGAGAGAAATGGGGAAAAATACATCGACAAATAATAGGCAAAACGAACGCAATGTCGCTAGATATAGTTATAATTCGTATGTAATGAATGATAGGGACATGTCTTCGCCATATGTTGTTAACTATTATGCCTCAAGACAACAAAGGCAAGAATATCTAGCCGCGCAAAAGTATGATCAATACGATGAGATTGAGAGTGGCAGAAATGTAGGTAGGGCAAAAACCAGACCTAAAGAATTAAGATCAAAAAGAGTTGCCATTATAGTCATAATGATTATTTTGCTGGTAGCGTATGTTGCACTTGCAGCATTATCTTTCTTTAATGTTCTACCACAATACACTTCAACATTTGTTAAAAATCCTGGCGTAGTTTTAGCAGCACCAGCAGAAGAGACAACGGACGAAGAAGCAACAGAGGAGGAAACTGAAGCTGAAGCAGCTGCGGAAGATGAAGAAGGCGGTGAGGAAGACGTAACGGCAGAAGAAGAAACTACTGAAGAAGAAGAAGCTACAACTTCTACCACCGAGCCAATACAACTCTCAAATAGAGACATTATTATGGGGTTTGTTAAGTCATTTACTCAAATGCCTGCAGAAGAATCTCATTTTTACAAAGATGCAATGAGCCAAGTTGGTACAGCTGATACTGTAACTAAAATAGCATATTATGCTCTACCTGTAGCGTATGCACTAGCGTTACTCGCAGCAGTTGTTCAATTAATAGGAGCAATAATTGCAGCATTTAGTCGTAACAGATTGAAAGCGTTGTTTGTAATTTTATCCATTGTGATGCTTGTTATGAATATACTAGTAATATTTGCAGGATATGTCTGGTCTGCTGGCACGGACTTTACATATATAGCTAACTATATACCATTTATCGCCAAACAATTAATTCCAATTCAGCTTGGAATGGGTGGCTTAATATCGCTTGGTATATCACTCTTAGTATTTATATTTAGTTTCTTTACTTATCGTAGCAAGAAGAGAGTGGGATAAGGAATCGGAGGTTATAAATGAGCAAAAAGAAGAGATTAGAAGAACAAAGAAGACAAGAAGAGTTAGCAAGAAAACAGCAGGAAGCAAAGAAGGCAAAAAGGCCTACTGCTAGTTGGCGTCATCTAAATAATAGAGGTCCAGTACCAGTTGCTCCACCTGCAGACTATATTCAACTAACACCGATTGTTCAACCTATTCCATTAGTACCATATTCTACCCAGACACAGCCTCTAGCTATGTTTGAGGACGATGATGACGATTACTATTATTAAGAGGATAAAAGAGAGAGAAAAAATAGGACTATAGACGCGCGTATGTGCGTGAATATATAAAGATTATAAGTTGAAAAGCATAATATCTTGTGGTAAACTATTCACTATATACCATAAAGTTAATGCTTTATACATAAACACCCGGAGGGAATATGGCACAAGGAAGACCGCAAGGACGTAGTAGTAGTGGACGTAGCATTGTTATGCCTACCACAAATATTAAAGTCCCCTATGCTATAAGTGGTGCCGCTCAAAGAAGACCAGCACCTGCTCAACAGAGGCCACAACCAAGACAAGCAGTTCCCGTTAAGAAAAGGAGAAGAAAGGAAAGGTCTTACTTCTTCATAATGAGAAGAGGCGTGTGTTTCGTGATGATGCTACTTGCGCTGGTATGGGTAGCGGTTATACTTCTTAACTATCTAAATGTTATGCCACAGTATACCTCATTTATGGTGGTAAGAGATTTAACACCGATGGATGAAAGAGTAGCTACTGATTCAATGAAGCCTGCATTAGATGACGAAGGAAATCCCGTATTAGATGAGGATGGCGAGCCTGTAATGGTGCAGGAAACCGATGATGATGGTAATGTTGTAACAATTCCATACGAGGAGAAGACTAAATATGTATCTCTTATGGATCCGATATATGGTGCGATCTCTTATATAACTAAAAAACCTATGGTAGATGATGAGGGCAATTCGCTTTCTCCATACTATGATTTGATAGAAGCAAACATATATGGAGCAGAAGAGGAAGCAGCACCTGCGGAAGAAGAAGCTGCCGAGGAAGAGGGTGAAGGAGTTGCTGAAGCCGCTGAAGATGGCGAAGAAGGAGAAGGGGAAACAGAGGGAGAGACTGAAACTGAAGAAACAACGCCAGTAGATAATGCTGCTGCAAAAACTGCTGATACGATGTTCCCGATTGCTAAAATCGCATTTACCTATTTCCCAGTTGCTTTAGTAGTAGCTGCAGTATTTGCTTTATTAATTATAATACTAGCGTTTCTATCGCTATTTGGACGAAGAATTTTCAGAGGCTTTTTCATATTTGCGATAGTTATGGTGCTAGCCGCGGTTATAATGCTTGTTGGTGTTGTAGCAATGTCTGGAAGTTATGCAGGTGCTCCAAAGTATGCAGAAGACGGTACGATTGTTAGCATTTTAGATTTTAGTAAAGTAGGGGAAGTTCTGACTGGATCCTTTAGCGAACCTCCAGCATCAGCATTAGACCCAGAAGTAGATATAATACCACTACAATTTGTGTCTGGAATAGGTGCACTAGCACTCGTGGCGCTACCACTGTTGATATTAATACTCTCGTTTTTCACGAAAAAGAGAGTTCCGTATAGTATATTTGATAGATAAAATGTTTGTAATGGAGGGGAATTATGAGTAAGAAGAAAAGAAAACAACAAGAAGAACTAGAAGCCCAAAAGCAAGAAGTTAGAAGAAGGCCAAGACCTAGGGTAACATTTAAAGTTATGAATAATTGTGGTGTGGTACCAGTAGCAAAACCCGCTGACTTTATTCAATTAACACCTGTTGTCCAACCACTATCACTAGTACCTTATTCTACTCAAGAACAACCTCTTGCAGAATTTGATGATGATGGCTACTATGATGATGATTATTAATGCCCAAAGCATTAAAAGATATAATACCATATTAGGAGGAGAAAATTATGGCTAAAAAAACCCAAATCGCTGAAAAACCAGCACCACCAACCATGCACAGACCTGTTGCGCAACCTGTAGCTAAACCTCAACCTGTATCACCCGTTTCGCCAGGCCCAATGCAGTTAACCCCAATCATTCAACCAATCGCTTTTGTTCCTTATTCAACACAAGAACAACCCCTCTACATGTATGATGACGTTGAAGAACAAATTGAAGAAATGGAAGAAGTTATCGAAGAAGCAGCACCAGCTAAGAAAAAGGTTAGCGGAGCATGCATAGCTCTTATGATATTCTCAATAGTATATATAGCTCTGTATGTGATTTCTAAATTTGTATCACTAGAGTATATTTTTGCAATAAACGGCACAAGTGCATTAGATTTATTAATCAATGTATTTAAGGCTGGAGCAATTGTATTTGACACTGTCACAATAATTGCACTAGCATTAGGAGTGGGAGCAGTTTGTTGCTTATTAGTATTAATTGCTAGTATAATAAAGATTATGGGACCTGGAGTACCAGCTTTTGCTAAAATATTTGCATTTTTAGGATTAGTTGTTACATTGGTTTCAGTACTACTTGCATTAGTACAAAAAGATACCGTTGCAATTAACTATGGATTATATATCTATGCAGCCGTAGCGCTGATAATTGTAATAATTTCATTCTTATCAAAGAATAAAAAACAAGCCGCATTAGCAGCATAATATTACTAGAACAACGCGGGAAAGTATTATAAATATAGCCGAATGGGAGGAGAGAAATAGTTATGAGAAAGTGCAGAAGAAAGCCTGAACTTATTACTGACGGTGTTGCCAGGACAAACGTTCCTACAAGGCAACCACAAGTGGGACCATTTCCACTTATGCAAGTACCGGCACAAACAATGGTTATGCCAAATACTAGTGCTTTTGAGGTAGCATCAAACGGAATGCCTATGGGTCTTCCAACATACACCTCAATTGATGAGTATGGTCGTGCGTTTTCACCGGCCATGCACTATGGACCTCAGCCCAATAGTGCGCCTGTACCAATACCAAAACCCGCAACAATTGTGCAATTAACGCCAATTGTAGCCCCCGTAAACTTTGTTCCAAACTACGGTGGCGGTGAACAACAGTAAAGAGGTCAGATATGGAAAACAGAAAAATTGCAAACCAAAACATGGTAGCACCCAGCCAGCCAGTGGAGAGTGGTAGATGGGTTGCAGTGGATGAAAGGTCTTTGGGCTTTTCCCTTCCGCCGATTCCATCAAAAACTCCAGTAGTAGGCCCGGATGGAGCTATTTATCAAGTTGGGGAATCTGTAGAACTAGCTAAAGTTGCAAGCAATGCAAATAATGCAGTTCCTGCACCTTCGTCAATAGTACAAATGCCGGCGATAGTACAACCTATAGCGCTAGTACCTTACACTTCACAGAATCAGCCGATGTTACAATATGATCCTTATTCAAGGCCAGTAGAACCACAAGGGGCACCTAAGTCTCCTGTATACTACAAAAAGCCATATAGAGGAGTTAGTGCTGCAGCAATTATACTTGCAATTGTAGCCATTCTATTATTACTTTTAATGTCTGTAGCTGTATTTCAAGCAAATGACATGAGAGAAAGTTTTAAGATGAGTGGTATAGATGGTATAAAATCGATTGCAGATGTGTTCGGCGCAGATTCAGGTGGTGATTACGGAAAGTATATTATTCGCAATCAAGATGTAAATAAAGCACTTGTAAGCGTATTCCCCTTCCTAATCGCAATAATAGCTGTAATATTTTTAGTGCTTCTCATTAAATATTTGGTTAAATTCGCTACCAAGAAAACACCAAGAGGATTTAGTTGGTTAACACTTGTTAACATATTACTAATTATTATAGCCGCAGTGCTGTTACTACTGATGTCAAATGCAGAAGTTGAACAACCACTAAGAGCTGAAAACACCGCGAAATTCTTCTCAATTGGTACTTTAAAGGCAACGATTTCCTGGGGTTGGGGATTGTTCTCCGCACTTATAATATCAATAGTGATGCTATTTGTACCATTATTTGCTAAGAAGAATGCGTATGCAATTGAAAAAGACGATCCTTCTAAGAAGACCTATATTATAGAAGACTAATTGTTCACAAAATAGTAAAGCTAATAGCAGTCGGCTCATTACCGACTGCTTTTTGTGTATATAATCATAGTATTTGTCCCATCAAACTAAGCTTTCAAAAGCCCCACGAAAATCAATGTGGAGCGACTTTCATAGCAAATAAAGATGTAGGCACTCCATTTGTCACACAAAAAAGCAATACTAGTAGTTATAGTAGGCAAAAGGTCGCTAGGTTCTAAAACGCTAATTGGCGTAGGTTTTCTATAATAAGTAGAGTTCAAATATCACAAGGTGTTAATTGCCTCGCCCAGCAGGTCTGTTTGTAATCCCTCAATATTACAAGGTAAGTGTAACTTTGGATAATAACCCTATATCTTTTGACAAAAAGGTATGAATCATATAATATAAAAAATATAATGAACGTGACCGCTTACGGTCAAGGGAGGAATTATGTTTGAGCAAGTAAGAAAAAAGATAGCCGCACTTTTAGGCATAGATGAATCAAAAATTAAAATGGAGTCTAGATTTACCGAAGACTTAAAGGCAGATAGTTTAGATATAGTACAAATGCTTATAGCGTTAGAGGATGATTTTAACGTTGAATTTTCAGATGATGAAATCAATACCTGGAAGACAGTGGGTGACATAGTAAAATATCTAGAGAAGGTAAAATAAGCTATATAGCTATAAATAATAACCAACTTAAAGATTAGGGGAAACTCTAGTCTTTTTTTATGCACTCATGCACGTTTTGTTCAGAATAGATATGCACAAAGCAAATATAGGCACGAATCGAATTCGATATGCATACGTACCGAAGGATAAGATTAGAGACAACTCTAGTCTTTTTTTATGCAAAAAACATATCACATTTATGTTCAGATCTGCACATATCCTGAATTATAAACATTGAGCTTAGGTGGTCTTTAGCCTTTTTATACAATACATCGCGCGCGTATAGAGTCATATAACAATACTTATCTTACTTAAATATCAGGCATTGACCAAAGCATAAGACTATAATCTTTCAAGAAACTCAAAACCTATCATATACATACAGGCTGCTCATCTTAAGATATAGGAATATTTCAAATCGTAAGGTTGAAGGAAATACCAATCTTTTATTACGCAAAAACTATTACATATATGTAGAATCTAGTATATTTACCATTTAAATGTTAAAAATATTGACCGAATGCGACAGGATTTAACCGAATGCGCCTTTTGCATTGAATTATCTGGAGTTAATTAGGATAATGGGGGCATAAGGTAATAAATTTATAACAAGGAGTGGGTGTTCAACCTACGATTTATTATTTTAAAAAAGTTAGCGAGGTGTGATATGAAAAAAGTAGTTTTGTTAATAGCTGTGATACTAATAGCAGTAATTTGTCTTGCTGGGTGTAAAAAATTCACAGTCACTTGGGAAAATTATGACGGAACTGTTTTAGAAACTGATGAAAAAGTCAAAAAAGGAACAATTCCAGAATACAATGGTGAACAACCTACAAAACCGTCAGACGATGTAAATGATTATTCATTTAGTGGCTGGTCTCCAACAATATCAGAGGTAACAGGAGATCAAACATATGTAGCGACATTTGACAGCATTCCTAAAGGAGAGGCAGGCGACCCTGATAGCCCAGACAATCCTGACAATCCCGATAACCCTGACGATCCAGACAATCCAGATGAGCCTGAAACAAGTGCTACTGATTTTGTGTTTGTTGATGAAGGAGATAGTTACTTCATTAAAGCTTATGTTGGCAATGACAAAACTGTTGTAATTCCTTCTAAGTATAACAACAAGCCAGTAACTAAGTTGGAAAAATGGGCATTTGAAGGGAATAGGGTTTTAGAATCAGTCACCATCCCTGGTAGTGTAAAGGTAATTGGCGAAGATATCTTCAGAAGATGTGAAAATTTAAAATCAGTTACCATAAAAGAAGGTGTGGAATCTATGGATTGGCATGCATTTGCTTATACTGCTATAACATCCATCACTCTTCCTAACAGTTTGGTTTCTATTGGCCCATATGCCTTCCAAGACTGCACTAATCTTTCCTCTATTACATTTGGAAATGGATTAGAAACAATTTCCAGTTCAGCATTTCAAGGCTGTGAAGCTTTAACAGCAATAACTCTTCCAAATAATGTTAAAAGTATTGGTTCTGGCGCCTTTGGAGGTTGTACTGGTTTAACGAGCATATCAATACCAGATAGTATAAAAACAATTGGTAGAGTTGCTTTTGATGGATGCTTATCTTTAACATACACAGCTGAAAATAATGGAAAATACCTAGGTAATACAGAAAATCAGTATGTGGTATTAGTAGGTGTTATTGATGAGACGCTAACCGATTTTACAGTAAATGATAACTGCAAGGTATTGGCAAATAGTGTTTTTATGGATAATACCGCTCTAACAACAATTACCTTAGGAAATGCTCTTAAATATATTGGTGATAGTGTTTTTGATGGATGTAGCAGTTTGTCAGAGGTAACTATTACAGATAGTGTTACATCAATTGGAAATAGAGCTTTTGATGGATGTAGTGCACTGGAAACAGTCACTCTTGGCAGTGGATTAAATACCATTAAAAAAGAGGCATTTTACCGTTGCGGTAAGATTACTACAATTAACATTCCAAGTGGAGTTAATTCTATACCAAATGACACTTTTTCTTTCTGTCCTGCACTTCAGACAGTAAATCTTCCAGATAGCATTACTTCAGTAGATGCGTATGCATTTAGTTTTTCTAACAATGTAAATTATTACACAGATGAAGCTGGTAATAAATATTTAGGTAATGCTGATAATAACTACTTGGTATTTATGTCTCCGGCAAACTCAAATGTGACAACAGTTAATGTAAAAGAAGGTTGTAAAGTTATAGCCGACTCAGCTTTTTCTGGCTGCAGTAAACTTACAGCTGTTACATTCCCAGATAGCTTAACTCATATTGGGGAAGGTGCACTGTCTAGTTGCAGAGCACTGACGACCGTTACAATTCCTAAAAATGTTGTATATGTAGGTAGTCAGATATTTGCAAGTTGTAGAGATCTGGCAACTGTTACCGTTGATGAAGGGAATGCGGTATATGATTCTCGTGAAAACTGCAATGCGATAATAGAAAAAGAAAGCAATAAATTAGTAGCAGGGGCTAAAGGTTCTTCCATACCAAGCGGAGTTACTACTATAGGAAAGTATGCATTTTCATTTGCTAACATTTCTAACATTACAATTCCTAGTACTGTTACTACTTTGGAAGATAGTGCGTTCTATCAATGTAGTATAGAGAGTGTAACAATGCCAGGGAGTGTGAAGAATTTAGGAAGTAACCTATTCACATATTGCTCTCTTCTTACAACAGTTACAATAGAAAACGGTGTTAAATATATCCCTGAAGGAATATTTTGGGGTTGTGAAAAACTCGCCACAGTTTCAATAGCCGACTCAGTAACATATATCGAGGAGAATGCATTCATGAATTGTGACGCATTAGAATCAATTACGATACCGGGTAGCGTTATTATGATAGATGACGGAGCATTTAGGGGTTGTACTGCCTTAACAACAATTACATTATCAGATGGTGTTGAATCAATAGGTGGTTCTGCATTCCAAGGATGTACTGAGCTAGCATCAATAGTGATACCAGATAGCGTAAGGCATCTCCTTTCGGCCTTCCGCAACTGTAACTATATACAAATATACTGTAAGGCAACGGAAAAACCGTTTGGTTGGAAGGATGACTGGGATTCTGGTAAACAAGCTTATTGGTACAGCGAAGAATCAAATATTGACGGCTCTCACTGGCACTATGTTGAAGATACCCCAACTGTTTGGCGATAAAAACTTAGACCAAGAGCCTGGCGTACTAAGCAAAACAGTTATTACTAAATTATAAAGTGTATAGTCAGTAAAGATTTAGTCAAAGAAGATGCAATATGTAAATCATATTGAAATATAAAAGATAGTAGAGGTAATACAATGAAAAAATTAATATTAATACTCATAGTAATTGCTATTGTCGTAACGACGATACTAACCCTCACTGCTTGCGATAAGGACACATATAAAATTGCGTGGGTAGATGAAAATGGTTCGGTATTACAAATAGACGAAAAGGTTGAAGGTGGAACCGTACCTCAGTATCTTGGTGCAACACCTGAGAAAGCTGATGATGAAAACTACATATATGTATTTGCAGGTTGGAGTACAGAAGTTGTAGAAGCAACCGAAGCTACAGTATATGTTGCAAAGTTTAATAGGCTAGATAAAAAACAATATTGCAACATAACTTGGAAAAACTATGATGATTCCATTATTAAAGTAGATAAGGGTGTGGAAAAAGGAACGACACCAGAATATATAGGTGAGGAACCCAAAAGACCTGATGATGAAACCTATTCATATAAGTTTAGGGAATGGACGCCAGAGATTGTAGAGGCAACTGAAGACGCAACATATACAGCAGAATATAAAAAGTTTGAAAAATCTAACTGCTTCACAATCGTTTGGGAAAACTATGATGGCACTATTCTACAAGTAGATCCTCTAGTTGAAAAAGGCACTATCCCTGAATATAAAGGCGAAATACCTACAAGAGGAAGTGATGATGTTTTTGCATATGCATTTAGAGGTTGGACACCAGAGGTAGTAGCTGCAACAAAAGATGCAATATATACTGCAGACTTTCAAAAGGTAGATAAGTTTTATACAGTTACTTGGAAAAACTGGGATGGGAAAGTACTAGCAGTTGACACGAACATTCTTTATGGTGCGCTACCACAATATACAGGTCCAGCTCCTATGAAAGAAAGTAATGAGATATATGATTATATGTTTATGGGGTGGTCTCCATCGGTAACGCAAGTAACCTGCGACGTAACATACATAGCATCGTTTGCTGGTATAAAGAGGAAATACACGGTCACTTGGATAGATACTGCTGAGTTTAACTATAACACTAACAGTTGGCGCACAGTACTATACACTGAAGAGGTAGAAGCAGGCTCCACGCCGCAATACAGGGGGCCGGAGCTTAAAAAACTAGATGACAAAAGATGGAACTACAAATATGTATTTGATACCTGGGAGCCAGTACCAGATAGACTCGTAAAAGATATGGAGTTTACAGCTAAATATGTAGAGGCTTACGATGTTTCTTGGTACAACTGGTCTACAGGTCCAGAGTTAATTAAAACTGAAAGACGGAAAAAGGAATTAGAAGTGTCAGAGAGTGGTTACGAAAGATATGTGATACCTGACGATATTGAATATGATGGACCAGCTCCAACTATACCAGATGATGAGGGATATACCTACGAATTTAAAGACTGGTACCAGTGCGAGCGCTGGAGCTTGGATGGGGCCCAGTCACATAGAAAAATGGTAGAGCGGGAGTTTGTAGCTACTTATGGTTGTATATCTAAAGATGAAAGATATGCTGAGTGTCCTAGATTCTCTTATTGTCCAACTACCCAGGGGACGGGTCTTCCAACTATAAGGATTGATGGATATGCTGGAGATTTCTTCTCTGAGTTTTATATCCCAGCATGGCTTGAAGGTAATATAGTGCAGGATTTTGCTTCAGTAAGAGTTGAAAATGGATACCAGGTAAACATAGAAGGGATTTTCGAAAATAATAAAGTGATACAAACTGTATATCTTGGAAACAACTTACGCAATATAATTGGTAGGTATACGTTTAGAGGGTGTACAAGCTTGCATACGATTCATTTTGGGAAAAACATGACAAGTATTGGAGAAGGAATGTTTGAAGATTGTACAGCTTTACGTAAGGTAGATATACCTGCACCGATTAATACAATTAAAAGGGACGCTTTTCGTAGGTGTACAAACTTATTATCTGTTAACTTACCAGATACATTGGAGTCAATAGGAATTAGTGCATTTTCTGAGTGCACAAGTTTAACATCAATCATCCTTCCTGACAGCGTAAACAAGCTCTGGGGCTATATCTTTTGCGACTGTACCAGATTAAAAAACTTTGTTGTAGGAAAGGGCGTCACGAGTATAAGTAATGGTTGTTTTAGAGGTGCCACAGCACTACGAAATATAGATCTACTTGATAGTAATGTAAAACATATAGGTCAATATGCGTTTAAAGAATGTACATCGCTTCCATCTATAAACTTTCCAGTAACTTTGGAAACAATAGATGAAAAAGCATTCGAGAAATGTATTAATCTTCTTTATGTCGAGTTTGCTAATATTGGCCCTAGATTACGCTCTATTGGTGATTTTGCATTTCTTAACTGTGAAATGTTAGGAGCGTTAAGCATACCAGGCAGTGTAACACAAATAGGATATGGAATAGTTAACTACTGCGACCGTCTTACAAATTTGGAAATGGATACTCCAAATGATAAATATAAGTCAACAAGCGAAATGATTATTGATAAAGAAGCGGGCATGATTGTAGCAGGGTGTAATGGTTCTGGTGCAATACCAACTGATAGTTATATAACAATTATTGAAGCATATGCGTTTACAGGCTCTAAACACTTTAGTCGTAATAAAGCCTTAATTATTCCTGATAACATCAAAGAAATTAGGGACTGGGCGTTTGCAGGCTGTTCGGGAGTTCGTTCGCATAGGAGTGATCACGTGGTCCATGTAAACCATGATGAAAGTTGTGTAATGTCAGCGTTTGTTCCAAGAGACTGCACCTATGCAATGCGTTCGTTTTATTTTGATTGTGGTTTACTAGGGACTGAAGATGCTAACAAATACTTTTGTGTCTATGTTGACTATGATGTAACAGGAAAAGATAGATATGATGAAGGTTTTCTTCCTTCAAATGTAAAGGTAGGTAAAGTATATTACCATTATAGGTGCGAAGCTGGCGGGATTTTCACCCCAGATGATTATCCACCTAGCAAAGGCCAAGCTGGGCTTGGGACAATGTATGGATATTGGCATTATAAAAATGGAGTGCCTAAGCTTTGGACAGCTAAAGAATGCTGGCCAAATGCAGAAAATCCAATTGTTACTGGGTAGGAGGAAAGTTGGTTTAATAATAAAGTGTTAATCTTGGCAAGTGGATTTTAATAAAGATTTCACTTGCCGAGTGTAACCAAATCAGCATTTAACACTTTTGTTAGGATATACATAGTGTTAAAAACAAATAGCAATAATAACAGTGGAGGTATAACTAGAGAGGAGGAGAGATAAAGCATTAAAAATGTAATGGAGTCTTATACAGTTAATGTAATTCTTGCCAGTTACAAACCTAAGAGTAGTTAAAATGTTAGTTGTCATAGCAAGTGCAACAGTAGATAGCCCCTCGAGCGTTACAGGGTAATCGCAACAGTGGATAGCTCCTCGAACGTTATAGGGCAAGTGCAACTTCTGATAGTACTCGTAAAAACTACAAAAATCTTTTTTACATTCAAATTATCGTAAAAATATGATAAAATCTAAATACTTATGTAAGCTAGATTTTAATCATCCAAAAACGGTATTAAAGTTATTAATGTAGGGAGATTTGTAAGTGGCATTTAAGTTGAAGTTCATTTTTGATGAAACTATCAAAGAAACTGAAGTCATTATTAAGGCAAAAGAGCAAAACGACGAGGTCAATGAAATACTCGAGCGTTTGGGTGAGCCTAAAAATGATGTCATCTCTTGCAATGTCCTTTCAGATGAAGAACTAATAGATATAAACGATATCATTTTGATTTCTAAAGATGGTAGGTTTTTATCGGTAAAAACAACTAATGGTGAGTTTGTATTAAATGAGCCTCTATACCAAATTGAGGAAAAGCTCGATCCAGTATGGTTTGTCAAAATTTCACAGTCCGAAATAGTTAATCTAAAGTATGTAAAGAAGTGGAGTTTTGAAGGTGGTGGAATAATAAGAATTGAGATGGAAAATGGTATTAAGTCCTACACATCAAGGCGATACTCTGTAAAAATCAGAGAGATATTAAGAAAAGGAAGGTCCGCATAATGAAAGCTAAGTTAATTATAAGAACAATAATCGGCTTTATTATCGGCGCAATTTTAGGTAATGTAATTACGCTAATATTTAGCGTAGCTTATGGTGAAGGTGTAAAAGTAGTGTTTAATAGCTTAATTGATGCTATGGGGATGCCACTCGCCATAACTTTACAAACAATACTTTCTGGGATCTTTGGTATAGTGTGTATTGCGGGAACGTGTGTTTTTGATATTGATTCGTGGAGTTTATTAAAGGCAACGGTTGTGCATGCAATACCTGTGTTAACAGTGCTTGTAATCATATCAGCAGTATTGAAGTGGATTGAATTTAAATTCGTAAACTGTGTAATTATGATCGCAATTGGAGTGGTAGCTTATGCATTAATTTGGTTAATCATGTATTTAATTTGGAAAGCAGAAATCAAGAAGATGAACGAGGAATTAGAGGAATACAAAAAAAGAATAAATGGAGATAATGATTCAACTAACTTAGAATAAGCTTTGGTTGAAATAATAATAAATATCCTACGAAAAAAAGGATTCAAAAACAAAGTAACAGAGAAAATACCAGCAGCTTACTAACTTAGAGTAAGCTTTGGTTGAAACAACAAATAAACATCCTACGAAAAGAAGGGTTTAAAAACAAAATAACAGAGAAAACGGCGATTTAATAGTTTTACACTGTATGTCAAATAGCGTGTCTATATTAAGTAGCATTTAGTTAGAAATATGCCTTAACACTCTACTTACTTTGATAACTAACTCTAACTAACTCATTAAATTGCGCTACTTATTTTTTATTGACATTGCTATTATATAATGCTATATTATTAAAGCACTTTTCTAGGGGTGCAATTTTTTTGATATAAAACTAGTAAAACTAGTTGGAGGTAATAATATGTACGAGAGAATTGTGCTTGCGTGTACAGAATGCAAACAACGTAACTACAATACAACAAAAGATAAGAAAAAGAATCCAGACAGACTAGAGAGAAGCAAGTATTGTAAGTTCTGCAGAAAACATACTATTCACAAAGAAACTAAGTAGGAGGTTTTGACGTGACACAAGGTAACGATAAAGACACTACGGTAGTCTCTGAAAATGTTGCGGTGGAAGAAGATGTAAAAACTTCTGCTGATAAGAGTGCTAGTTCTGTAAACAAAACTTCAAACAAGCCCGTTATATCTAAAAGCGAGAAAAGAAGGAGAGCTAAAGAAGCGGCTATAGCTGCATCTGAAGAAAGAAAGGCGCAGGAAGCACTTATGGCTGATGAGGCTAATATGACCAAAAGAGCTAGAAGGCGAGCCAAAGAAGCTGCGGAAGCAGAGGCTGCCAGTGCAAGTGCTAATAAAAAGTCTGCCCCTAAGACAATAAGTTCTGAGCAGTATAATGCTATGAAAACTAAGAGGGCGGCCTCTAGCGCTAAAAAGAAGAGAGCTCCCAACCAAAGAAAAGGTGTTGAAGAAAAAAGGAATCCTTGGCAAAGATTTAGAGCTTGGTTAAGAGCTATAAAAGCTGAATTGAAAGCAATTACTTGGCCTCCATTTAGAAGCACTTCTAAAGTTACAGGTGTTTGGTCAAATATTGGAACAGTTGTTTTAGTAGTGTTGTTTTTCATGGTAGTAATAACCGCTTTTGATTTTGGATTAACAGCAGCTCTAAGAGAGCTTGTAGGAATAGGAAATAAATAGGTATGGATATTGATAATACGACATTAAGATGGTACATAATTCATACGTATGCAACGTATGAAACTAAAGTAAAACAAAGTCTCGAGAATATTATTGAACAAAATAATCTCGAAGAATTCATTGTGGATATAAGAATTCCTATGGTCCAAGAAGTTCAAGAGAAAGACGGCAAACGTAAAATCAAGGAAGTTAAAAAGTATCCATCATATGTATTTGTAAAGGCTAAATTAACCGAACAAATTAGATATTTCATAACCTCCACAAAAGGAGTTACTGGATTTGTTGGCCCTGGTGGTGACCCTAAAGCATTGACAGATGACGAAACTATTAGAATGGGTCTAGAAAAGCTGGATGTTGAAGAGTTTGCAATCAAAGAAGGCGATGAGATAGAAATCGTTTCTGGCGTTTTAACCACGCTAACAGGAATAGTACAAAATGTACTTTTAGATAAGGAAAAGGTCAAGGTTGTTATAACTGTAGCTGGAAGAAATAGCATCGTAGAACTTGGCTTTAACCAAGTAAAAAAGGTAGAGCCTTTAAATTAATAACAAATCGTTATCGTGTAGTATAAGTCTACATTTGGATAACTAAAAAACCGCAATAAAAAAGTTGCAAAAATATGATAGGTATGAGATTATAAACAAGTTATTATAATTTCATTATATATAGCACTGGGAGAACAATAAAATTTTTTACATTATTGTTCGTTGGAACCTAATTAGTCACGGAGGTAATTGACTATGGCAAAAAAAGTAACCGCAGTTGTAAAATTACAACTCCCAGCGGGCAAAGCGACCCCTGGACCGCCAGTTGGATCAACACTTGGTCCTTATGGCATTAACATTCCTGGATTCACCAAAGAGTTTAACGAAATAACAAAAGGCCAAGTAGGTCTTGTAATACCAGTCGTAATAACCATTTATGGCGACAGGTCATTTTCGTTTATCACAAAAACTCCCCCTGTTCCAGTATTAATTAAGAAAGCATGTAACATCAACTCAGGTAGCGCAAACTCTAAAATGAACAAGGTAGCCAAAATGACAAAAGCTCAAGTTGAAGAAATTGCGAAGACAAAGATGGTTGACCTCAACGCTGCTAGTGTAGAAGCTGCAATGAGCATGGTAATGGGAACAGCGCGTAGCATGGGCGTAACCATAGTTGAAGAGTAGGAGGTGGAATATGGCACGTGGTAAAAAGTATGTAGATTCTTTAAAAGCATATGACAAATATCAACAATATGAAACTTCCGAAGCTTTAAATATAGTTTTAGATACAGCTAAAGCTAAGTTTGATGAAACAATTGAACTTCACGTTAAATTAGGTGTTGATCCAAGACACGCAGACCAACAAGTCAGAGGTGTTGTGGTATTACCTAATGGAACTGGAAAAACTGTAAAAGTAGTTGCAATTGCTAAAGGCGAAAAAGCCGATGAAGCCAAAGAAGCTGGTGCAGATATCGTTGGAGCAGAAGAAATAATTGCACAAATCCAAGGTGGATGGACTGCTTTTGACACTTTAGTTACTACTCCAGATATGATGGGACAAGTAGGTAAAGTAGGTAGAATATTAGGACCGAGAGGCTTGATGCCTACACCTAAAACGGGTACCGTTACGATGGATCTTGCAAGAGCTATTAAAGAAGCAAAAGCAGGTAAGGTTGAGTATAGAGTAGATAAGACCGCTATAATTCACTGCCCAATTGGCAAAGCTTCATTTGGTGTGGAAAAACTACAAGAAAACCTTGATGCTCTTATGGGTGCAATTATCAAAGCAAAGCCAGCCGCAGCTAAAGGAACATATATAAAAGGTGTTAGCCTTGCAGCAACTATGGGACCTGGCGTAAAGGTGAATTATAAACAAAACTAGTATAACAAATACTACTTAAGTCAAATGATTGACTTTACATAAATGTTATATTAAAATTACAATAATCAAAATAGCTTCCAAGACCGTGTGTGCCATTAAAAGGCTTAAAACAAGAAAAACACACGCAGAAGAAACGTAAATCTAAGAGCAAACAGCTCCGTTTCTTCGTTGGAACGGAGCTAAATTAATATAGGAGGTTAAAATGTCTCAAGCAATTAGAGAGAAAAAAGAAGCTAAGGTAGAAGAGATTAAGAACATTATTAAAGGTTCAAAATCTTTTGTGCTAGTGGATTACATTGGAATAAATGTAGCTCAGGATACAGAACTTAGAAATGCTTATAGAGAAGCTAATGTCAATTACAATGTATTTAAAAACACACTTCTCAAAATCGCACTAAATGATTTAGGGTATACTCAATTCGATGAGTATTTAGTTGGCTCTACTTCCGTAGCAGTATCTGTAGATAATGAAATTACACCTGCAAAAATTACTGCTGAGAAGATTGGTAAGTTTAAAAAGATGAAAATTAAGTGCGGCATGGTAGAAGGAGAGTTTTTCAATGCAGAAAAAGTTATCGCGTTATCTAAAGTTCCAAGCAAAGAAACACTACTATCACAACTTCTTGGTATGTTATTATCACCCATTTCATCATTCGCAAGAGTTATTGATGCAATAGCAAAAGAAAAAGCAAATTAATTTAAGTTAAAAATAAAAAGAAATTATTAAAGGAGAAATAAAAATGGCAGACATTAAATCAATAGTAGAACAAGTAAAAGGTCTAACAGTTTTAGAATTAAACGACTTAGTAAAAGCATTAGAAGAAGAATTTGGAGTAAGCGCAGCAGCAATGGCAGTATCCGCTGGCCCCGCAGCAGCAGCTGGTCCTGCAGAAGCTGAAGAGAAGACCGAATTTGACGTCATTCTAAAGTCAGCAGGTGCAACAAAGATTCAAGTTATTAAAGTAGTTAGAGAAGTGCTTCCAGGATTAGGACTAGTTGAAGCTAAGGGATTAGTTGATTCAGCTCCAAAGACCATTAAAGAAGGACTCAGCAAAGAAGATGCTGAAGCAATGGCTGAAAAATTACGTGCAGTCGGTGCAGAAGTAGAAGTAGCATAGTTACTGATAATCTAACTCTCAAAATTCATTACTAGGAGACTCTTCTCCTAGTAGTGTTTGTGAACTTACAATCAAAAACAGGAGTTTTTAATAAAGCTCCTTTTTTAGTGCCAAAAATCCTTTGGACAAAAAGGTCCCACCATACCATCAGTTTCGTTGTAGTAATAGAATTAATTCGCTATTTTTACCACCCAACCAAGAGCATTTCATTCGATATTAGGTGCAATTTTAACTTTTGTTCCTAGTCAAAAAAGACTGGCAAAACCAGTTCTTATTGTACTATTTAAATCAATAATTAAGCAGTTCCTATTTAACAGCAAAGCAAGAACATTCAATTTGATATTAGGTGCAATTTAACAGCTGTTCCTAGTCAAAAAAAGACTGGCAAAAACCAGTCTTGTATGGTTTGTAATAAGTAATCCGACAGTTTTTATTTATCGTCTAGCGCGATAACATTTAAGTTGATGTTTGCGGTGATGTTGGGTGCAATTTTAATTTCTGCACCATATTGGCCTAGCTCTTTGATGGTCTCATTAAGTACAATTTTTCTTTTATCGATGTCAAATCCTTTTGCTGCTAAACCTTTTTGCACATCCATTGTGGTTACGCTACCGTACATTTTACCTTGTCCACATCTTACAGGGACATCGATGAATGTATTGTTTAATGTATTAGCTAGTTCCTTTGCTTGTTGTAGTTCTAGCTCGCGTTGCTTTTGTTCTTTAGCTAACTTATGTTTAACTTCGTTTAAAATAGCAGGAGTTGCTTCAATTGCTTTTTTCTTTGGGATTAAATAGTTATGTGCAAATCCACTGTTTACTTCGATTATCGCTCCCTTTTTGCCGTGACCTTGCACATCTTCTAAAAGTATTACTTTCATGTCATTCCTCACTGTAAATATGTTAATAAAATACTAGCATTGTATAGCGTTTTTGTCAATGTACGAGAGCTTACATTTGAGTGCAAAGCGTGTGCCAATTTTTATAATAAATAGAGCGCAAATATGTTCTCAATCAGCTAGAGTGATTTTAAAGTGATATCAAGTTTCATAGTAGGCAGAGCCGTGATAGGACATCTTTTGATATATAGCAACATAGAGTAACTGTTAGTTGTCATAGTAAGTAGAGAGTGGTTAGTAACCTAGACCCAATATTTCTCAAGTAAGTACAACGGTTAAACTTATGGTTAAAATGTAACTGTCAGCTGTCAGAGTAAATGCAACAGTAAACAGACCCCCCGCGAGCTTTATTGAGTAAGTGCAACTGTTAGTTATCATAGTAAGTGCAACGGTAGATAGCCACTTGGACGTTATAGGATAAGTGCAACATTGTGAATTAGCCTTATTATTGACATTTTAAGTGGGTTTTATTAAACTAAAAAAGTAGTAACTTAGCTTAAAATTACAAATATTATTGTGAAAAGATAGGACAAAAATGAGAGAAGATATTAGGTTTGATGTGATAATAACTGCTGCAGGTAAAAGTGAGAGAATGGGCGTTAATAAGATGGCTCTTACCATTTCCCGCCAAACCACACTAGAAAGAACAGTGGAAGCGTTTATGGGAATGGAAAATATAGAAAATATCATAATAGCTGTAAATGATGAAAATATATCTATTGCAAAAGACATAGCTAGCCGCAATAAAAATGAAAATATTATCGTTACAAAAGGTGGGAAGAGTAGAGAAGAAACGGTCTACCTAGCTCTTAAAGACGTGAAAAGTGAATATGTATTAATTCACGATGGTGCAAGACCTTTTGTATCTAAAAAGTTAATAAAAGAGGTCATGGAATGCGCAAGCATAGATGGTTCAGCTATACCAGTTTTAAAGCCAGATGATAGCATGCGAAGAATCGATGGTGATAAAATTATCAAAACGGTAAATAGAGATAAATATTGTTTAGTTCAAACTCCACAAGGTTTTTTAACTGAATCGATAAGGATGGCATTTAATTCCATACTTAGTGACAAAAAATCTTTTGCTGATTATACCGATGAAAGCGAGATTTACTTAGAATACGTAAGGGAACCGAGCATTGTTGCGGGGGATAAAAGAAACATCAAGCTAACAGATCCATCTGATGCAGCAGGACTAAATACCAAGATTGGAAGTGGCTATGATATTCATGCTTTAATTCCCGGAAGGAGCCTTGTTATATGTGGAGTGCAGGTCGATTATCACTTAGGATCACTTGCTCATTCAGATGGTGACGTTGCAGTGCACGCATTAATAGACGCAGTGCTATCTGCTGCAGGAGAACTAGATATTGGTTCTCATTTCCCCGATTCCGATCCCAAATATGCAGATATTGATAGTACAATTATGCTAACTGAAGCACTTTCAAAACTAAATGAAAAAAATCTAAAAGTAACACACGCTAGTATAGTAGTGCTACTCGAAAAACCAAAACTCGCAGATTATATACCGATTATGAGAGTGAGACTTGGAAATGTACTGAAAATTCCATCATCAGATATAACTATTTCAGCAAAAACGGGTGAAGGTTTAGGAGAGATAGGCGAAGGCAGAGCAATTGCAGCATACGCTATGGTTATTGCTAATTAACGACTTAGAAACAGCACCAAATTTTGTATGGGTGCACTAAAGTTGCAATGGTCATTGCTAATTAACGACTTAGAAACTGCTACTTACAATAACCTTTTTATTTGTTATTTGGTGATAGGCTTTTTGTATTTTATAAATATGCCGTAAAATAAGGTCTTGAAAGTGGTGAAGGCTTCATATATAATACAAATAATGAGTCTAACATATTTGACTTTAGTTTAAAAAATAATAATCCAGGTTTTCGCGCTACTTAGCATTAGCGCGCATGTGTATGTGCGCGTTTTTTAAAAAAGTATGTTTTTTAGTTGACATACTTGATTTAAGCGTATAAAATGGTATCTTGTGTAATATGCGGAAAATTAGCGGATTTGGAGTTATTATGTATTTTATTGTGTTTTTTTACACATTAGGAGCCAAAAGTATTAAATCATAGTGTTTAACCCTATTTAGGGAGTTATGATGTACCACTAAAATCGCAATTTATTATGCAAAAAAATTTTTTAAGGAGCGTAACGAATGTCTCAAAGAACTCACACAATCAAACTCGGGAATGTTGAAAGGCAAAGTTTTGGAAAGATAAAACAAACCATCGACATTCCTTATTTAATCGAAATTCAAAAGAAGTCTTACGAAAACTTTATCAGCAATGGCATTAGAGAAATCCTAGATGATTTTTCGCCGATGGTGGGTACAAACAATAAGTACGAACTCGAGTTTTTGGATTTTAGAATCGAAGACAAGTGCAAATATGACATCAAAGAGTGTAAAGAGCGCGATGTTACTTATAACTTGTCAATAAGAGTTAATGTACGTTTAACACACAAAGAAACAGGGCATATTGCCGAACAAGAGATATTTTTAGGCGAATATCCCAAAATGACTGAAAGCGGAACTTTCATAATCAATGGCGCAGAAAGAGTTGTTGTTAGCCAATTGGTTAGAAGCCCTGGTGTTTATTCTGAAGCAGGTATTCCTGATAAAAATGGTATCCTAAGATTTAAGACACAAATGATACCAGTAAGAGGTGCATGGCTGGAATTTTTACAAGAAACTACCAACACGTCTTCAGTTAGAGTAGATAGGAAGAAAAAGATTAGCACAACCACTTTCCTTAGAGCCTTAGGCTTTGAAGATACTATGGACATTGCTAAACTATTTGGAAATGACATTTTAATTATTAATACGCTTGCTAAAGATACATCTCTCACGGTAGAGGATGCAAAAAAAGAGACTTTCATGAGGCTAAAACCTGGTGAAAACTTGTTGCAAAACAACGTAGATGCTCATCTTCCCACACTGCTTTTTGAAAGAAAGCGTTATGATTTAACGAGAGTTGGAAGATATATGTACAACAAACATCTATCCCTTGCAAATAGGACTGAGGGTAGAACTCTTGCAAAAGATGTAGTATTAGATGGTGAAATTATTGCAAAAGCTGGCGAGGAAATCACTCTTGAAAAAGGCTGGGAAATCCAAAATGCCGGTGTTAACGCTGTTTGGGTAGAGCTTGCAGAAGATTATAAAGATATTGATGTCCCTGAAGTTATGCTCTTTGCCGACATTCCTTATGTAGGTCAAAAGATAGATGCCAAGAAAGTAGGTCTATCTGAAGGTAAAGTTTTCCGTCCATTTGTAGACGCAATAGTTAGAAAACATGAAGAAGACAAAGACGACAAAGAATTAATTAAAGATCTCAAAGAAAATGCTGAATCTTTAATTGTCCCACAAGGCATGACCGTAATAATAGGAAACAACACTGTGCAATTAAAGGCTTTTGTTAACTTTGATCCTGCAGAAATTGGTATTAAAGAAAATGTCTATTATCCAGTACTAAAAGAAATTTTAGATAGAGATGATATTGAAACAGAAGAGCATTTAAAAATAGCATTACAAGCAAGAGCAGAAGATTTAGTTGTGAGACATATTACTCTAGATGACATAATTGCATCTATTAATGCCAACATAAATATGAGATTTGGCTTTAAAGAGGGAGATAATATTGACCACTTATCTAGTAGAAGGGTAAGAGCTGTTGGAGAACTTTTACAAAATACCTTCCGTGAAGGAATGGGCAGAATGGAAAGAATAGTAAGGGAGAGAATGCTTTCTCAAAAACCAGAAGATGTGACTCCAGTAAGCTTAGTTAACGCAAAGCCAATCACCAGCAGAGTAAAAGAGTTCTTTGGTAGTTCCCAACTTTCTCAGTTTATGGATCAACCTAACCCAATTGCAGAATTAACTCACAAGAGAAAATTATCAGCACTAGGTCCTGGCGGATTAAACAGAGAAAGAGCAGGTTTTGAAGTGCGTGACGTTCACCACTCCCACTATGGAAGAATGTGTCCAATAGAAACTCCAGAAGGACAAAATATTGGTCTTATCACATCTCTTTCGTCATATGCAAAAATTAATGAATATGGGTTCATAGAAACTCCATACCGTGTTGTCAATAAGAAAACTGGTGAAGTTACTAGTGAAGTTGTATATATGGCAGCAGACCTAGAAGACAGATACAAGATTGCTCAAGCTAATGAACCTCTGGATGATGAACAAAAATTTGTAAACGCAAGAGTTCTTTGCCGTTATAGAAATTTAATTAAAGAGTATCCAAAAGCTGAAGTTGATCTAATGGACGTTTCACCTCAGCAATTGGTATCCATAGCAACATCTTTAATCCCATTCTTGGAAAACGATGACGCTCAACGTGCGCTCATGGGTTCAAACATGCAACGTCAAGCAGTGCCACTACTTAGACCACAAGCTCCAATAGTTGGAACGGGTATGGAACATAAAGTCGCAGTAGACAGCGGTGTTTGTGTCATTGCCAAAGAAGACGGTGTATGCAAGAAGGTTACAGCTGACTATATCGAAGTTGAAGGCAAAAGCGGGTTACAAAGATATGACTTACTCAAATTTAGAAGAAGTAATCAGGGAACTTGTATTAACCAAAAGCCAATAGTTAAGAAAGGACAAGCTGTTAAGGCTGGCGAAATCATTGCAGATGGTCCAAGTGTTGAGAATGGTGAGCTCGCTCTTGGTAGAAACGTTTTAATTGGTTTTATGCCTTGGGAAGGATATAACTATGAAGATGCTATCTTGATAAGTGAAGAGTTAGTGAAAGATGATGTATTTACTTCTATTCACATTGAAGAATATGAAATTGATAGCCGTACAACCAAAATAGGTAATGAAGAAATTACTCGTGATATACCGAATGTAAGCGAAGATTTTCTAAAATATTTGGATGAAGACGGTATTGTAATGGTTGGCGCAGAAGTGCGTGCTGGTGACTATCTGGTTGGTAAAGTTGCTCCAAAAGGACAAACAGATCCAACCCCAGAAGAAAAACTTCTCCGCTCAATATTTGGCGAACATGCTAGGGATGTCAGAGATGTATCTTTGAAGGTGCCAAACGGCGAGGGTGGAACAGTTGTTGATGTTAAGGTTTTCACTAGGGAAAATAAAGATGAATTACTAGCGAATGTAAATAAGCTTGTTAGAGTATATATTGCACAAAAGAGAAAGATTGGCGTGGGAGATAAGATGGCAGGAAGACACGGTAACAAAGGTGTTATTTCCAGAGTCTTACCTAAAGAAGACATGCCTTTCTTAGAAGATGGAACTTCACTACAAATCGTGTTAAACCCACTTGGTGTTCCTAGCCGTATGAATATAGGACAGGTTTTGGAAGTTCATTTAAGTAATGCTTGTAAAGCGCTAGGTATTAACATTGCAACGCCAGTATTTGATGGTGCGACAGAAGAAGATATTAGAGAAATGTTAATGGAAACAGGTTTCTCATATAAGCATCCAGTGACTGGAGAGACTGTAGCTGATGGTAAGTTCTTAGTATATGACGGAAGAACTGGTGAGCCTTTTGATAATAGAGTAACTGTCGGTTATATGTATATGCTAAAACTCATCCACTTAGTAGATGACAAGATTCACGCACGTTCAATTGGACCATACTCACTAATTACACAACAACCGTTAGGCGGTAAAGCTCAGTTTGGTGGCCAAAGATTTGGTGAGATGGAAGTGTGGGCACTAGAAGCATATGGCGCAGCACAAATCTTACAAGAGATTTTAACTGTTAAGTCGGATGACGTTAATGGTAGACAAAAAATGTATAACAGCATTTTAGAGTCTAACGTTACTGCAGACCCTGGCGTGCCAGAAAGTTTCAAAGTCTTGAAGAAAGAGTTACAAAGTCTATGTATAGATGTTCAACTGCTTACAGAAGGTCAAGAAGAAGCTAAACGCAGTATTACACTTGACGATTTCGATGGTCAGTTATTATCACATAGAACTACAGCTTTAGAAGACCATGAATTAGATTCAAAAGACGACTTAGAGTTGAGCTTTGCAAACATCTTTAAGGACATTGCAGTCAAAGTAGAGGATACTAAGGAAGAGGAAGATGATTTTTCAAAATTGTTTGAGTCTAGCGTATCTTTTGAAGAATTTGAAAAAGCGCCAGAAATCAGTATTGATGCTTTACTAGAAGATGATCTCGATTCAGTAGATCTTTCCGCACCAATAGATGAGAGTATGCTTTTTGGTGAAGATCATTTTGCACCACTAAGTGATATGAATTTAGAGTTAGATAATTTATTTGGTGACAAAGAAATACCTGATGAAAAAGAGGATGAGGATAAGCCTGAAGAAAAACAGGACGACAAAGATGATGACAAGGAGGACAAATAAATGGCGGATATTAACAATTTTGATTCAATAAGAATTTCACTTGCATCGCCAGAAAAAATTAGAGAATGGTCCTATGGTGAGGTAACCAAGCCAGAAACCATCAACTATAGATCTCAAAGAGCTGAAAGAGATGGATTGTTCTGTGAAAAAATATTTGGGCCAGAAAAAGATTATGAATGTTTCTGCGGAAAATATAAGAAACAAAAATTTAAGGGCATCATTTGTGATAAGTGCGGTGTTGAAGTTACTAAATCAAAAGTAAGAAGGGAGAGGATGGGCCACATAGAGCTTGCATCACCCGTTGCTCATATTTGGTACTTTAGAGGTATCCCGGGCAGAATGAGTATGCTTTTAGATATGCCAGCTAAACAGGTGGAAAGCGTCATTTATTATGGTGCATATGTGGTACTCGAAGCAGACGAGGAAACAGGACTGCAGAAAAAGCAAGTTTTAACAACCAGAGAATTTGATGAGGTCGTTAAAAAATATGGTTCAAACTCATTCAAAGCTGGAATGGGTGCAGAATCCATGAAAATTTTGCTCCGTGAAATTGATATAGAGGCTGAAGCCGAAATATTGAAAGAAGAACTTTCAACAGCTAGAGGAAGTAAAAGACTAAAGCTTGCAAAGAGATTAGAGCTTGTAGAAGCTTTTAGAAAGTCAGGAAATAAGCCTGAGTGGTTAATACTTGATGTAATTCCAGTACTGCCTCCAGAACTACGTCCTATGGTTCCACTAGATGGTGGTCGTTATGCAAATAGTGACTTAAACGATTTATATAGGAAAGTTATAATACGTAACAACCGCTTAAAGAAGCTAAAGGAAAGTGGAACACCAGACTTAATTATTCAAAACGAAAAAAGACTATTACAAAATGCTGTAGATAGCCTTGTTGACAACGGCAGGCACGGCAAAGCTGTTACTGGGCCTGGCGGAAGACCATTAAAGTCTTTAACTGACATGCTTAGAGGAAAACAAGGTAGGTTTAGAATGAACCTACTTGGAAAGAGGGTTGACTATTCTGGTCGTTCAGTTATTGTTGTAGGACCAGAGCTAAAGTTATATCAATGTGGTCTTCCAAAAGAAATGGCACTTGAATTATTCAAGCCTTTCGTTATGAGAAAATTAATGGAAAAAGGCTTTGCCCAAAATATTAAACAAGCTAGACGCGCAGTTGAAAGAGATAGAACAGAAGTATGGGATATACTAGATGACGTCATAAAAGACCATCCAGCTCTTCTAAACCGTGCTCCTACACTACATAGGTTAGGGATACAAGCTTTTGAACCAGTGCTTGTTGAAGGAAGTGCAATAAAACTTCATCCACTAGTATGTACCGCATTTAACGCCGACTTTGACGGAGACCAAATGGCAGTCCATGTACCTCTATCAATTGAAGCACAAATAGAAGCTAGGTTTTTAATGTTATCTACAAACAACATTTTGAAACTATCAGACGGCCAACCTGTTGTCAGTCCTACACAAGATATGGTTCTTGGTTCATATTATTTAACTATTGCTAGAGAAGGGATAAAAGGCGAGGGAAGAGTATTTTCTTCTCCTGATGAAGCTAAGATGGCCTATCAAATAAAAGATATAGGGTTACAAGCGCAAATTAAAGTTAGACGTACCGTTAAAGTTGATGGAATGGTATATAAGAAGATTATCGACACAACAGTCGGAAGGCTTATATTTAACGAAGCTCTTCCACAAGACATTGGTATCTATTCCAAAACAGATGCGGGCACTATTTTTGCAGAGAGAACGCCAGAAACTATGGTTGACTTAAGTATTAATTGCGTAGTCAATAAGAGTGTACTTTCAGACATAGTTAAGAGATGTTTCAAATTAAAAGGTGCAACCGAAGTTTCAATAATGCTAGATGATATAAAGGCACTTGGATTTAAATATTCCACTTTAGGTGCAATAACTGCTAACGTGTTTGATATGCAGATACCTTCTCAAAAAGCTGAAATATTGGAAAAAGCTGATGAAGCAGTTGCCAATATAGAAAAGCAATTTAAGAGAGGTATGATGAGCGAAGCTGGTAGATATAAGGAAGTTGTTGAAATTTGGAAAAAAGCTACCGAAGATGTTGAAGCAGAACTTAAGAAGAACTTCCAATTACATGATAGATTAAATAACATTTGGATGATCGTTGACTCAGGAGCGCGTGGTAACATGGGACAGGTAAAACAGCTTTCCGGTATGCGTGGATTGATGGTTGACCCAACAGGTAAGACGATCGAAATCCCAGTTAAGAGTTCATTTAGGGAAGGACTATCTGTTCTAGAGTACTTTATAGCTTCTCACGGAGCTCGTAAAGGTGGAGCAGACACAGCTATTAAGACTGCTGACTCGGGTTATTTGACAAGAAGACTTGTTGATGTATCTCACGATGTAATCATACAAGAACAAGATTGTGGAGACTCCAAGGGATTTGTAGTTCAAGAATTAAGAGATGAAGCTGGAAAAATTATTGAAACTCTAGTTGAAAGAATTGCTGGTAGATATTCAGTAACAGATATTATACATCCTGAGACAGGCGAAGTTATTGTTAAAGGTGATACACTAATTTCTGAAGATCAAGCTCAAGCAGTTTACGAAGCTGGCGTCAAAGAAGTAAAAATCAGATCGGTTTTATCTTGTAAATCCAAACATGGTATTTGCTCTAAATGTTATGGTGCTAATATGTCTAGCTGGAATCCAGTTAAGATTGGTGAAGCTGTTGGAATTATAGCAGCACAATCCATCGGTGAACCTGGAACGCAGTTAACAATGAGAACCTTCCACTCTGGTGGTATCGCAGCAAGCGCCGACATAACCACTGGACTTCCCAGAGTTACCGAGCTATTTGAAGCTCGTAAACCAAAAGGATGTGCAACTGTTGCCGCTATAGACGGAACTGTTTCAGTAGATGACAAGAGTAATAGAGGAATGCAGATTATAGAAATTACCAATCCTGATGCAAGAGATGAAAAGAATGCAAAATGGGAAACCAAAATACCTCATTCAGCAATACTTACTGTCAAAACTGGTGATGTTGTAGAAAAAGGTGACTCATTAATGCAAGGTCCTCTAGATCCTTCAGATATTTTACAATACAAAGGATTAAGGGCATTAGAAGACTACTTGATTTCAGAAGTGCAAGCAACATACAGAGCTAACCATGCCCACATTCAAGATAAGCATATTGAGATAATTATAAGGCAAATGCTTAACAAAATAACAGTCATAGAGCCTAATGATACCGACTTATTGCTCGGACAAAAGATATCCATAAATAGATTTGATGAGATTAACGAGAAGGTAATCGAAGAAGGTAAACAACCTGCACGTGGTAGAAGAGCTCTAATGGGTATTAGTAAAGCATCTCTCGCAACAGAAGGATTTTTATCAGCAGCATCCTTCCAAGAAACAGCAAAGGTACTTGCAGATGCAGCAATTAAAGGTACAGTCGATAACTTCACCGGATTAAAAGAAAACGTTATCGTTGGTAAGTTAATCCCTGCTGGAACAGGAATGAAGAGATATCGTTCAGTTACCTATGAAAAGATAGAAGATGCTGGTAAAAAAGCAGAAGAAGCTAGAAAAGCAGAAGAAATTCTAAGCATATCAACTGTAGATGACACTATTGAAGATAGTGTGGAAGAATAGTTTTAAATTATGTAAAACTAAACAATATACCTATAAAAACTAGAAGATGTTGGTAAAATGAATTAATTCTAGGAAAGCTACTAGCAATTCTACTAAAGATGGTATAAAAGACAATAGTTTTAAAATGTAAAAACTAAATAATGTGAAAGAACTAATGAGAGAAATCTCGTTAGTTCATAGCATTTAGAAATGTTATTAATTAGCAAAATGTAGGTATTACATTTGAAAAAGACAAGTATAGTCTATGTAGAGGATAATAGAGAAATGAAAAAGTTTTTTACATCAGAAAGTGTTACAGAAGGCCATCCAGATAAGGTTTGTGATCAAATCGTAGATAATATTTTAGATGCCTATTTAGCACTAGATCCTGAAAGTAGAGTGGCTTGTGAAGCCGCTGTAAAAGATAACTATTTACTTATAATGGGCGAAATAACATCTAAAGCAGATGTGGATATTGAAAAAATTGCTAGAGAGGTAATATGTAACATAGGATATCGTGACTCACACTTGGGATTTTGTGCAAATGATTGTGAAATCAAGATATTAATCTCTAAACAGTCTGCTGATATAGCTATGGGCGTAGATGATAGTATTGAGCATAAGGAAACAGAGGATGAGTATGACAAAATAGGGGCAGGCGATCAAGGTATGATGTTTGGTTATGCAAGTGATGAAACTGAAAATTATATGCCTTACGCAATAGAACTTGCTCACAAACTATCCAAAAAGTTAACCGCTGTAAGAAAAGATGGCATAATACCGTATTTGAGACCAGATGGCAAAACCCAGGTTACGGTTGAGTATGATGATAATAATAAGGTAAAAAGAATAGAAGCAATTGTTGTTTCTAGCCAACATGATGGAGATGTGGATTTAGATACACTAAGAAAAGACATAATCAATGAAGTTATTCTTAAAACAGTAGATAGCAATATGCTAGACAGTAATACCAAATATTATATAAACCCAACCGGCCGTTTTGTAATAGGTGGTCCTGCAGGTGATAGTGGACTAACAGGCCGCAAGATAATTGTAGATACGTATGGTGGATATGCAGCACATGGAGGTGGATCGTTTTCAGGGAAGGACCCAACAAAGGTGGATAGAAGTGCAACGTATTATCTTAGATATGTAGCTAAGAATTTAGTAGCTTCGGGTGTCTCTAAAAAAATCGAGATTCAAGTTTCATATGCAATTGGTAAAGCTACTCCTGTGTCTATCAACGTAGATACCTTTGGGACTGGGGCTGTAAGCGATGAAAAAATAGTTGAAGCTATTAACCATATATTTGATTTAAGACCAAAAGCTATGATAGATAAACTTGGACTATCAAGACCAATATATGGAAAGACATCTTGCTACGGTCATTTTGGAAAACCCGATCTTCCTTGGGAAGCATGCGACAAAGTGTCTCAAATTAAAAAGTTTTTATCGATATAAAAGTTTGAAATCATTTACATAAATATTCTTAATTCCACCTACTTTGGTGGAATTATGCGTTTTATGTGTTAAACTATACAAAGCACAAACATAATTAGTAGTTTAAACAGTAACATTATTGTGGACCACGATAGCTACTTCGAAACAATAATTAGGCTTTAAGGTCAACAAGAAAGGAAAGCACACTGGTTGCTTCGAAAATATTTAGTAGTTTAAATGGATAAAAAGGAAAACAGTGCGCTACTTGCTTTATACGCAACAATTAGTAGTGTTAGAGAGATAAAAGGAAAGCAGGATGACTATTAGAGGAACTATAGAACAAGTTATATTTCAAAACCTAGATACTGGCTATACCGTACTTGCGTTATACAACGATACGGATGGCTACTTCTTTGCTAGGGGAAATGTTCCTCAAGTCGTAGAGGGCGAGGTTGTCGAATTAACCGGAGAATTTGAACATACTACCAAATATGGGGAGCAATTTGCTTTTACAGCTTGCGAGTTTATTGCGCCAGGGAATAGGGAAGCTATCATTAGTTTTTTATCTAGCGGACTGTTTCAGGGTATAGGAGAAGTGACTGCAAATAAAATAGTCGATGCACTTGGAGATGAAACTTTAACCAAGTTAGACGAGCCTGGTGCCTTAAATAACATAAGGGGAATAGGTGAGAAAAAAGCTAATACTATCCAGAACTCGTATAGAGCACAAAAGCAAGTTAGAGAAAACCTTTTTTTCTTACAAAGCCACGGATTAACAATTAATAAAGCAACTAAGGTATGTGAAAGGTATGGTGACAAAACTAGAGAAGTAATCGAATCTAATCCATATTCGCTTGTAAAAGATATAGAGGGAATTGGATTTAAAACGGCTGATAAGATAGCAGAAGAACTAGGTATAGATTCCCAAAGTCCATTTAGAATAGAAGCAGCAATTAATTATGCTATAAATGATTTTTTACAACTAGATGGTCATACTTGCATATCTCCTGATGTAGCGATTGATAAGACATTTAAGCTGCTTGAAAACGTTGATAAAGATTTAATAAAGACAACTTTAAGAGATTTAATAGACAAAAAGGAGCTCATTTATATTCCAGAATCTCCTGATTTTCCTGAGATTAAAGGAGATAGAATTGCTTTACGAATGCACTTCCTTACCGAAAGGTCAATTGCATATAGAACAATTAAGCTACTTAAAAATGTAAAGAAAGTTAATACTGATATATCACATATGATAGCCGAGTACGAAATTGAAAATAAATTACTTTTTCACGAAACACAGAAAAAAGCAATAGCTACTGCCATCTCTGAAGGGTTTACAGTCATTACAGGTGGACCTGGAACAGGTAAGACAACTATTATTAAATGTATTATTCACATAAGAGAAAGGCTAGGTTTCAGTGTAGGTCTTGCTGCGCCAACTGGTAGAGCTAGTAAGAGGCTAGAAGAAGCTACGGGATACTCTTCTAAAACTATACATAGGTTATTAGGTGTAAAAATGACCTCAGCTGGGATGGTATATGAATTTAATGAACAAAATCCTTTAAAATTTGATACCGTCATTTTAGACGAAATCAGTATGGCTGATATATACATTTTTAACGCACTGCTTAAAGCAATGAAAAGCGGTGCAAATATAATTTTGGTTGGTGATAAAGATCAGCTTCCTAGTGTAGCCGTAGGGAATGTCCTTGGAGACTTGATAGGTAGCGGCATATTACCAGTTACATATTTGACAGAAATTTACCGCCAAGAGCAAGGCAGTTTAATTGTGCAAAATGCTCATAGAATTAATAGAGGTGAAATGCCTATTCTTGATAATAACTCAAAAGACTTTTACTTCATTGAAGCTAGAGATGAGCAAGATAATTTAGATACCGTTGTGAGTTTAATAATGAATAGATTACCCACATATTATGGTGTTGATTCAAGAGACATCCAGGTGCTGTCCCCATCTAAGAAAGGTCTCGTTGGTGTGGATGCCTTAAATATAAAGTTACAAACGGCAATTAACGGAGGCAACATAAATAGAGGAAGCTTTGAAACAAACAAGACAAAGTATGCTTTAGGTGATAAAGTTATGCAAACGGTTAATAATTATAACCTGCCTTGGGAAAAGAGAGATCCATTGCATCCCTTATCTATCATTACTGAATCAGAAGAAGGGGTATATAATGGTGAACTTGGCTTTATTACAAGCATTAAACATGGCGTTGTTGAAGTTACATTTGAAGATGGGAAAATTGTAGAGTATAACCCTTGGGAAGTGAATAATAACCTTATGCTGGCATATGCAATTACTGTGCATAAAAGCCAAGGTTGTGAGTTTGAAAATGTAATACTATCTATCTCAGGTAGCCATCTACTCATGACTAGAAATTTGTTATACACTGCAATAACTAGAGCTAAAGGGATGGTAGTAATTGTAGGTTCAATAGATGCACTCCGCCGTATGGTAAATAATAATAGAGTAGCTAGAAGGGAGACCTTTTTGAAAAAGCTACTTTTAGAAGCTGACTCAGAATCAAGTACTGGTAAGTCTCAAGAAGATTTGATTAGAGAGCAAATCAAGTTATTTAGTGCAAAAAAATCCGAAAGCCAAGAGGATTTAGACGAACTGGATAATGACTTTTTCAACACCTTTGATGACGATGATGAAGATGATTAAACCATACCAAAACAATACTAGGGGCCTCGACAGTTTCATAAAATGATACTATAGCCTAAAGGTTGATACATAGAGTCAGTTTAAATACGACGCAGGTTTAAATAACTAAGATGATTAATCCGCACTAAAACAATGCTCAAGTCTGGATGCTAAACTAGGTAATCAAGTCAAACTATGAAAGTATTCTACCGTAAATAACGAAAGTAATTAAGCCAGTTACTATAACATTAATGTATAAACAGTTAAGAGGATAAGATGACATATATAGAAATAGCTAGGGAAAAGTTAAACAAGCTAAGAGATAGAGATGATTATTTGATTCTTGCTTTTGAAAGCAGTTGTGATGAGACTGCTTGCTCAGTTGTAAGGGGAAGAAAAGTTCTTGCCTCCATGATTTCCTCTCAGATAGAAATACACAAAAGATTTGGGGGTGTTGTTCCTGAAATAGCTTCTAGAAATCATACATTAGCAATAGATAGCCTTTTAACAGAAACCTTAGAAGTGGCAGGAGTAACTCTTCAAGATATAGATGTTGTTGCTGTAACATATGGTGCGGGTCTACTAGGAGCATTGCTCGTTGGACTTTGTTATGCTAAAGCTTTAGCATATGCATTAGACTTACCGCTTATAGCCATTAACCACATTAAAGGGCATATCGCATCCAACTATATAACATATCCGGAGTTAAATCCTCCATACATTGCACTGATTGTAAGTGGTGGTCATACAAACATATATGAAGTAAATGGCTTTGCTGATAAAGACATGATATCTCTTGGGCAAACTAGAGATGATGCGATCGGAGAAAGCTTTGATAAGGTAGCAAGAATATTAGGTTTAGGATACCCAGGTGGTCCTAAAATCGAAAAGCTTGCAAGGGAGGGCGATAAAGAAGCATATAAATTTACCCGTCCTTTTAGAAATGAAGATCACTATGATTTTTCATTTAGTGGTATTAAAACAGCTATCGCTAATTTAGTTTCAAATTCCAAAGCAAGAGGCGAAGAAATTAATGCTGCGGATCTTGCTGCGTCTTTTCAAAATGCAGTTGTATCATATGTAGTGGACAATGCAATAAGGGCAACAAAAGAGAAGGGATTAAAAACAATTGTGCTTGCAGGTGGTGTTGCCGCAAACGGAGTATTAAGAGCCGAATTAACAAAAGCTGGTGAGCAAGAAGGTTTCTCAGTAAAACTACCCGAATTTGTTTATTGCACTGATAATGCAGCTATGATAGGAGTCGCCGCATTTGAAGAGATAAAGGCAGGTATTGAACCTAGTGATTTAGACCTTGATGCCAATCCATCCCTGTAGTTTAGGTCGCTAGCCATAGCATATGCTTACCAGTGCAGAGATAAAGCAGGTTTAAAAGCTAGTGGTTTAGATTTAGATGCAACCTATCGCTGTAGCGTATTATTTTCCGACATGCAGTTTTTACATATGAAGCTAAAAGCAAGTACTAAACCCATAATTAATGCTTAAACTCGATGTTAATCTTTCACTATAGCGTGCGTTGATTTGCCTAAATAGAAAAAACTCTCTAAACAGCATATCATATGATATTTATTGTTTGACAAGGTTTTTGAGGGTTGATATAATGGTAAAGTTCGTAAATTAATAATATATTAATAATAAATACGAGCAAAGAAACGGTAATGAGTGCAGAAGAAAAAGGAAGTGTTAAACAAGTAGCAGGATTACGGCAGGTCATCAAGGGTATTAAGGAGCAAAAAATATCAGCTGTAATATTAGCTCTAAATGCAGATGAACATATCCTTACACAAGTCAAACAGATTTGTACTCAAAATGAAATACCACTTTCTTTCACCAGGTCAAAAGAAGAACTAGGAGTAAGTCTTGGGCTTGAAGTACCCTGTGCGGTCGTGGGAGTTTTAAAGTAGTAAACCGTAAATAAACTGATTGTTATCTTCAAAAAGATACCATAAAAATAATTACAAGGAGGAATCGTAATGCCGACTATTAATCAACTTGTTAGGTCAGGAAGAGTTCGTCAAGTAGCTAAAAAGCAGAACATTCTGTTACAAGGCAACCCTCAAAAAAGAGGAGTTTGTATAGCAGTTACAACGACAACCCCTAAAAAACCTAACTCTGCAGTAAGAAAAATTGCTAAGGTTCGTTTGGTTAATGGACTAGAAGGGACAATGTATATTCCCGGTGAAGGCCATAACCTACAAGAGCACAGCGTAGTTCTTATCAGAGGCGGGAGAGTTAGAGATCTCCCAGGTGTTCGTTATCATGTTATCCGTGGCACATTAGATACCGCAGGTGTAGCAAAACGCAAACAAAGTAGATCAAAATACGGCGCTAAGAGACCTAAGTAGGATATATAACGGGCATGTGAACTCTGCCCGTATAACTATTTAGAGTTGAAGCGCATAATTAAATTATCAGGAGGATAATAAAATGCCAAGAAAAGGTGCAGTCCCTAAGAGAGACGTATTACCAGACCCAATATATAATTCAAAAGTCATTACCAAGCTAATTAACCAAGTAATGTGGAGCGGTGAGCGTAGTGTTGCACAAAAAATTGTGTACGATGCATTTGAGATAATCAAAAAGAAGCTAAGTCTCGATCCAGATGAAGTGTTTTTCAAAGCGCTTGAGAATGTAATGCCAATGTTAGAAGTAAAGGCAAGAAGAGTTGGTGGTGCTAACTACCAAGTACCTATGGAGGTAAGGCCTGAGCGCAGGCAAACCCTCGGTATCCGCTGGCTAGTTTCCTTCTCTAGAAAGCGCAAAGAAAGAACCATGAAAGAACGCTTAGCAGAAGAAATTCTTGAAGCGTACAATGGAACTGGCGCATCAGTTAAGAGAAAGGATGAAATGCACAGGATGGCCGAGGCCAATAAAGCCTTTGCACATTTCCGTTGGTAATCTTAATAGCCCTTTAGTTATTCAACACAAATTAAAAGAGGAACAAGCGGTATGGTGTAAACGTCGTACCGCCTTGCTATGTAATGAAATTGGAAAATATATAATATAAAGTTATTCATATAAAGACGATAAATAATGAGAAATAACCCTATGGTTATAAGGAAGAAAAAATGAGAAATTATCCAATAGACAAAGTAAGAAACATAGGTATTATGGCACATATTGACGCTGGGAAAACAACAACTTCGGAGCGAATATTGTTCTATACTGGTGTTACGCATAGAATTGGCGAAGTTCATGACGGTGCTGCAACAATGGATTGGATGGAACAAGAACAAGAAAGGGGAATAACGATAACTTCTGCTGCAACAACTGCAGTTTGGAAAGATTACGTTATTAACCTAATTGACACTCCAGGTCACATTGATTTTACTGTAGAAGTTGAAAGAAGTTTGCGCGTGCTAGATGGAGCTGTGGCTGTGTTTTGTGCAAAAGGTGGGGTTGAACCACAATCGGAAACAGTGTGGCGTCAAGCTGAAAAGTATAAAGTTCCAAGAATTGCTTTCATAAATAAAATGGATATAAATGGAGCAGACTTTTACAGTGCAGTAGATATGATGAATGAAAGGTTGCATGCAAACGCCGTGCCTATCGTACTACCAATGGGAAAAGAAAACACTTTTGTAGGATATGTCGATTTGATATATAAGCATGCCAGATTTTATGATAATGAAAACATGGGACTAGATTATCAGGATTTAGAAATTCCAGAAGAATATATGGAAATGGCAAAAGTAGCTAGAGCAAAGTTACTGGAAGTGTGTGCAGATTTTGATGATACTGTAATGGTTAAATATCTTGAAGGCGAAGAAGTAGAGCCAGAAGAAATAATAAGGGCCTTACATAAAGCTACGATAGAACTAAAGGTAACGCCAGTACTTTGTGGTAGTGCATATAGAAATAAAGGTGTACAAAAACTATTAGATTCGGTAATTGACTTTTTACCATCTCCAACTGAGGTTCCAAATGTAGAGGGAGAATGGAGAGGGAAGAAAATAGAAAGAAAAGCTGATGATAATGATTATTTCTGTGGACTTGCATTTAAAATAGTCACAGATCCATTCTTTGGAAAATTAACATATTTCAGAATATATAGTGGAACTATAAAAACTGGGATTATGGTATATAACGGTAGAAAGGATACGAAAGAAAGAGTAGGCAGAATATTAAGGATGCACGCAAATAGTCGAACCGACATAACAGAAGCACATGCAGGAGATATAATTGCACTTGTCGGATTAAAAAATATTGCTACAGGTGATACCCTTTGTGAAGTCTCCCATCCTATTGTTCTAGAAAACATGAAGTTTCCAGATCCAGTTGTGCAAATAGCAATTGAGCCTAAAACTAAACTAGGTCAGGAAAAAATGGGTATAGCACTTTCAAAACTTACAGATGAAGATCCCACATTCAAGACATATACAAACAGTGAAACGGGACAAACCATCATAGCTGGTATGGGAGAATTACACCTTGAAATCATAGTAGACAGACTACTTCGTGAGTTTAAAGTTGAAGCAAATGTAGGAAAGCCAAATGTGTCATATAGGGAAAGTATAACAAAATCCGCAAGGGGTGAAGGTAAATTCATAAGACAATCGGGTGGAAGGGGACAGTATGGTCATGCTGTCATTACTATAGAACCGCAAGAATCAGGAAAAGGTATTGTGTTCGAAGACAAAACTGTAGGAGGAAGTGTACCAAAAGAATACATTAAAGCAGTACAAGACGGTGTTTTGGAGGCTGCGAATGCTGGTGTTTTAATAGGGAGTGCTTTTGTTGACTTTAAAGTTCAATTAGTCGATGGTTCTTCACACGAAGTCGATAGTTCGGAAATGGCATTTAGAATTGCTGGAAGCTTGGCGTTTAGAGATGCTGCTACAAAAGCTGATCCCACAATACTTGAACCAGTTATGGATGTAGAGGTAGTAACACCTGTAAATTATGTGGGAGATGTTTTATCTACGTTACATTTAAGAAGAGCCATTATATCAGGTATGAATGACAATGGTAAAGGTCTGCAAATTATAGATGCATCAGTGCCACTTTCTGGAATGTTTGGATATGCAAATACATTAAGGTCTGCAACACAAGGCAGAGGAACTTATACTATGCAGTTTGCATCGTATACAGAGGTCCCGAGTAGCGAGTTTGAAAGATTAACTGGCAAAAAGAGATATTAAGTTATTAATCTATATGTAGTCGCATTTTAGGCAAAGGTGTTGTCTTAACGTGTCGGTTTTTGTAGTAAGTTGGACATTAGACAGGTCTTATAACGCTACATGACACGTGGGACTTATGATAGCATTTTTGAAAAGATGAATATTGTCTTTATGTGGTTATGTGCGTTAAAAGATTGACAAAAATGTAAAAAATGTGATATCTTTCACTCATATGTTGCGTTTATGCCTAAATAACGGGCATAAAAAACTAGACAATCATTATTAAATTAATATATAATCATAAAACAAGCGATTATTAATATAAAGTTATCGGAGGAAAGTTAAATGGCAAAAGCAAAATTTGAAAGAACTAAGCCACACGTAAACGTAGGAACAATAGGCCACGTTGACCATGGCAAGACCACCTTAACTGCTGCAATTACGATGGTAGCTTCTGCTGCTGGACACGCATCAGTTATGAAGTATGATGAAATTGATAAGGCTCCAGAGGAAAAGGCAAGAGGAATAACGATCAATACATCACACGTTGAGTATGAGACAGACACCCGTCACTATGCACACGTTGACTGTCCAGGGCACGCTGACTATGTTAAGAACATGATTACTGGTGCAGCACAAATGGACGGAGCTATTCTAGTTGTTGCTTCAACAGACGGTCCAATGCCACAAACAAGAGAACACATCCTTCTAGCAAGACAGGTTGGCGTTCCATACATTGTTGTGTTCATGAACAAAACAGACCAAGTTGATGACCCAGAATTGTTAGAATTAGTTGAAATGGAAATCAGAGAATTATTAAATGAATATGAGTTCCCTGGAGACGATATTCCGATTATCAAAGGTTCTGCACTAAAAGCAATGGAAGCAGCGGTTGCAGGAAATGCAGCTTCAGCAGCATGCGATCCAATCAGAGAACTACTCGATGCAGTTGATAGTTATATCCCAACTCCAGAACGTGCAACAGACAAACCTTTCTTAATGCCAGTAGAAGACGTATTCACAATCACAGGTCGTGGAACAGTTGCAACTGGTAGAGTTGAAAGAGGTATTGTTAAGGTTCAGGACAAAGTTCAAATTGTTGGAATTCGCCCAACCAAAGAAACAGTTGTTACTGGCGTTGAAATGTTCAGAAAATTACTTGATGAAGGTAAAGCAGGTGATAACGTAGGATGCTTACTCCGTGGCGTTGATAGACAAGATATTGAAAGAGGACAAGTTTTGGCAAAGCCAGGCAGCATTAAGCCTCATACCAAATTTACAAGCCAAGTTTATGTCTTGACAAAAGAGGAAGGCGGACGTCATACTCCATTCTTTAGCGGATATCGTCCACAATTCTACTTCCGTACAACAGACGTTACTGGCGATATTAAACTCCCAGAAGGTGTTGAAATGGTTATGCCCGGTGACCACATTGATATGAACGTTAGCTTACTAACCCCAATTGCAATTGAAGCAGGACTTCGTTTCGCAATTCGTGAAGGTGGCAGAACTGTTGGATCAGGTGTTGTCGCAAGCATTATCGAGTAATATCGAAATACAACTTAAAACGAGAAAGGTAGCAAGCGATTGCTACCTTTTTTTTGTGAAATTAGTAAAACTAATATTAAAACTCTTTATTTAAATCTTTAGAGAGAATAAGCACTTTACATCCGTGTTTTTCAACCTCTACAATTAATTTAGATGTTTCATATGTAGTATTTTCCCATACATCATAAACTTTTACAGTATCTAAAGCATCTTGAAAGTTTAAATAGTTATCTTTTTTAAGAGGAGTAAGAGCAAGTGAAGCTTTCTTTTTCCCTCCGAACTTATTTGCAAAGCATACTGCAATATCTCCATTTGCAAGAGGTTTTGCTAAAATGTCCATCCAACCACTATCAATTCTTTTTGCCTGTTTCCCGAGAGCGTCTTGGTTAATATTAATCATATGTTTATTGGTTACTATGTTTAAGATTTCAGGGGTTATTTTTCTTAAATCATTTCCAAGTATCAAAGGGGCATTCATCATACACCATAGTGAAAAATGAGTTTTGTTTTCAGCTTCTGTTAAATTGCCATTTCCGACTTCTAGCATATCGGGGTCATTCCAAGCGCCAATTTCAGCATACTTATAAAGTTTTACATTTCTGCTGTATATAGTCATAATCCAAGGCCATATAGGGCGAATATCTGGGGTTGTCCTCCATAGATTGCCTGCAGTTTTTCCCCATAGCCAGGGTTTTCTAAAGCCCCATTCGCAAATTGAAAATACAATTGGTTTAATAGTTTGATTGTTTTTCTTTGCAGTATTTTCAGATGCTTTTTTAATGGCATCTGCCATGGTTCTATATTGTAAAATGGCAGAATCTATTTTTGTTCTTATGGGATTATATAGTTTTATGGTATTAACGCCCTTTTTAAAAGTTACAGTAGTTTGAAATCTAGCTGTATTATTCCATTTTTTCTGAGGGGGTATGTCAATTTCATAAGTGTCTTCATCATTAATTAAAACTTGTAGATACTTTTTATACCCACCTTTTTTACATATATCTATTGTGAAGGTATAACTACCCGGAGTTTCAATCTCTATTTCATACTCTGCAATCCCAATATTACCGTCAAGTCCAGTTAAACAAACGCCTATAGGGGAAGACTTTCTTTTCATAAGCTTTGCATAGCCAGATAACTTAGCATCTGTAACAGGATAAAAACTCTCTTTTCTATCGCCACTTTTTGAAAGTGTGATACCATATATTAGTGGGGCATATTTAGAAACCTTTTGATTATGACAAAAATCATATTTAAAATACTCAATCCCCCAATCAGCTATAGTTAAAGCATCTTTAAATTCGTTTCCAAGGCTTGCTGGAAGATCTTCGCAAGTAAGTGTTCCATTAGAGGAATATATACCAACTTTGATACCAAGTGCATTAATTTTTTCTACAAGACTAGGTATACCATCAGCAAATCTGGTTTTGTCTCCAATGAGATATCCGTTTTCATCACGAGATGAAGAAGCCCAGTTATCATCAATGTTGATATATTCATATCCTGCATCTAGAAGTCCAGTTTCTTTTAAAGCAACAGCTGTATCATATATTACTTCTTGATCTATTATGTTTTTGAAAGTGTTCCAGCTTGACCATCCCATAGGTGGTGTGAGCGCTGCATTATTATCATATTTATCTGCTATATTTATATCTTTGGTGCGTTTCAGTGGCACAAGTAATTTTTTAATATAACATATTGGACACATGCCGTTTAATCTCATACTCCCTCCAAACAGTATAATTTTGTATCCGTAGATACAAAAAATACATTATATCATTTATTTATTCTGAATCATCATGTTATAAAATATTAGACTTATTTACATTATAATATGATGAAATTAGTTATCATTGATTGCGAAAACATCCTAGTTTATTATTTAGTCTGCCTCATCATCTCCGTTAGTAGTTTGTTTTGCCGTATTACTAGCTGTGGTTTTTGCTACTTTATTTATATCATCACTCGAAGGACCATCCGAGTCGTCATCTGGAACTGTTTGTTTTGTTGTATTACTAGCTGTAGCTTTCTCTGTTTTAGGTATATCATCACTCGAAGTACCATTTGAGTCTTCATCTGGAACCGTTTGTTTTGTTGTATTACTAGCTGTAGGTTTTTTAGCTTTAGGTATATCATCACTCGAAGGACCCGCAAAAAGATGTGTAGCTTTTTCTGGTTCGGGGCGCTTGTACTTTATAATTTCAGAATTAAACTCAGTTTGTCTATTTTCTTCTTCTACAAACATGGTCATAAGCATCATTAGTAGCATGAAGGGTACTGGAATAAATGTGCCAGTATCAATCATTGAATATGCTTCAAAACCAAGCATTGAGGTAAATATAAACATTACAAAAACTGATTTTCTAATATTTTTAAGTACTATGCTATACCTGACTATATAAAAGTATAGATAAGCTATTATACCAACAATACCCATTGAGGCTATTACCTGGAAAAGTGTGGAGTGAAAGAAATATTGTTCCACTATTGGAACATCGAAGTTTTCACCTTTATATCCCATTCCAACCCCTAAAAATGGATGTTTTTTAAAGCATTCCCATGCTTCTTTATATAAAGTAAATCTCCCACTATCACCAGTACCTTGGAAGGTGACCGATTTTAGTAGATTTGCAACGGTATTAAATTTAACAGCTAGTACAGCTATAACCCCTATCAAGATTAAACCAATTGCAACATAAATATGTTTTCTTTTTGTAGATTTTCTGAGAAGTAAGATAAGGGAAATAATTCCAGTAATAACTCCAGCTATTATTCCACCTCTACTAAAAGTAAGTATTATGCATGCATATTGTAGCGCTCCTGAAATTACATATGCAATAGGGAACCTAGAATCTTTTCTACAAGCAAGATATAAGGTCATAGGAGCCGTTATTAAAAGCATGGTAGCTGCATTATTATCAATTCCCCAACCAAGCTCCATAAATTGATTTTGAAGCACTTTAAAGAGTTCGGATAGAGAATATGGAGAGCGTATAATATATGCTATGATTTGTAGGCTGACAATAAGTCCTGCCCACGATAAAACTTTTGCTAAATATCTTTTATAATCAATACCTGAATCAGGATTTCTGTATTGGTTGAAAAGGTAATATAAAACTAAAATCAATACGCCCAGTATTATAGACATTGCAAAGCTACTCATATAATTTTCTGCAGATATATTCCCAACTCCTCCTAAAAGTAGGGCTACAGAGATTGCAACTTGTGGCCAAAACATCTTTCCTAGCTTAAATTTCTTTTTATAATAAATCATATGAAAGATTAAAGAAACTACGACAAAGATGAGAAAATATGCTAGCCAAAAATACTGCTCAACATTTACATTTCCGCTAGCAAAGGTGAAAGGGGCTAAAATTACTGCTGTTATTATATGCGCTGTGTCGTCTATAAAAACAAGTGCAATTGTTACATATAATATAACAAAGATAAAAGCAAAAGCTTCCAGTTCAAATAGCCAAGAAAAATATATTATTACTGCTAGTAAAGCCATAGGCAGTTCGGTGTTATACAGCCTCGTGAAAAAGCCAGACAATTTACCAAATATGTTGCTTGATTTAATCACATTATTTTCCATTTAGCACCTCACTAAATACACGCTAAAATCAGCCTATTTATTAACTTTTAGTATATATTATAATAAGGTATTTATCAAGATTAGTCACCTGATGATAGTTTAGGCCAAGATTAAATTAGTCATTATGTATAAATCATTGGAAAGCGATGCAGTCAATCTTGCTATATCTACACAGCTTAACGTGTATTAAACTAATGTAAAAGTTTTTAAATATGGTATAATGGCATTATGTATAAGCATATAAAGCCCGTTTTAGATGTATTTTTTGGATTTATTGGCACAGTTTTTATGTTGCCAGTTTTTTTAATCATAATAATAGCTATCAAAATTGATAGTAAAGGACCTGCAATATTTAAACAAGAAAGAACAGGGAAAAATGGAAAAGTAATTCAGGTATATAAATTTAGGTCAATGTACACAACTGATGTAGCTTTTGATAAAGAGCGACCAGTTATTGCGGACGGAAATAAAAATGTCACAAAAGTAGGGCGTTTTTTACGTAAGTTTAAGTTAGACGAGTCCATACAAGTAGTTAATATTATGTGTGGACAAATGAGTTATATTGGTCCTAGACCGTTAAGAACTGAGTATTATGAAGAGTATTCAGAGTGGGAGAAGAAAAAACTAAATGTAAAGCCAGGGCTTTCGGGGCTTGCTCAAATTAAAGGTGGTGGATATCTAAACATCAAAGAGCGCAATTATTATGATGCGTACTATGCAGAGCATTTAAGTTTTTTTAAAGATATCGAACTGTTTTTTAAAACGCTGATTTTAGTAATTAAAGGCGAAGCAAAGTATGTTCAGCACGTAGAGCCTGAAAAAATAAAAGAACTAGAGGAGCAAGAAGGTAAAACCTATGATCCCTCTGACTATGATGACCCCACTGCTAAAGATGATATGGTAGTAGAAGAAAGCGATTCTAAAGAATAATATTTATTTGCCTGTCCCAAACTTCAAGTGAAAGCATAACTATGAAAAAGTAGAATCAAAACATTTGTTATATGACATAAAGACGCTTGAGCTACTAAACCTAAATTCTTAATATCGTTATAAACAAACATATTACTTTAAGTGAAAAGATAGCTATGAAAGAAAGTAGAATTAAAATATTTGTTATAGAATATAAAAAATAAGTTTGCCAAACCTAAGTAACTAATCCCATTCAAGAAAGTATATTATCTTAAGTGAAATAATAACTATGGAAAAAAGTAGAATCAAAATATTTGTTATAGGGCATAAGAAAGCTAAAGTTGCTGAATCTAAGTACTTGATACCATTACAGGCAGGTACATTTGATAATGGCAATATTGAAGGATTTCTTCCCGACAATGTAGGTGAAAACATTTCCGATAAAAATAAATTCTATTGTGAGTTAACAGCTCAGTACTATGCTTGGAAAAATGAAGATGCCGATTACTATGGTTTTTTCCATTATAGACGCTATTTATCATTTGTTGAAAAAGATCATTCTAGACCTCATACGTACTATAATAAAATCGATGATAAATTAGTATCCAAGTTTAAGTTAGATGATTTGGAGAAGGTAGTTGAGGGAAAAGATGTGTTAATTCCTTACCCAGAAAACATGCATATAACTATTAGAGAACACTACTTAATGTCTCCCGAACACATAAATAAAGATGCCCTAGAGCACATAATGGCAATAATAGTAAAAAAGCATCCTGAGATGGAAGAGGATATTAAATATTACTTAGATGAAAATACTTTTCTCATTAGTAAAAATATGTACATTATGTCCAAAGAGTTTGCAGATGGCTATTTTACCTTTTTATTTGATATCTTGAAAGAGTATGACAACACATATGGAGATGAGATATTACCAAGAACGCAAGGCTTTTTAGCAGAAAGAATCTTTGCTATCTATTTTCTACATTTGAAAAGAACTACCGATTTAAAATATGCATATTTACAAAGAGTAGATATACTTGAGTTTAGTAAAAACAAGCTGATATATAAACTAGGTTACTTTTTCCTGCCACCTGGCACAAAACGGAGAATTTTCTTTAAAAATCTTTTAAGCGATAAGATGTTTATCAAACTGAAAAAGTAGGTGTATTTAACTAGAAATCAAAACAGATGCTTTGTCTATAGAGCATCTATTTTTGTTATTGATAGGTTGGATTGCAAAGTGATTATTTAGTGTTACACCATTCCGTGTAAGCTGCTGTAACGGTATCGACATCTCCATATTGAACAATGGTGCCATCGCCTATCCAAACTGCGCGGTTACAAAGTTGACAGACAGTTTGCATACTATGTGATACAACAATAAAAGTAGCACCTTTTTCTTGTAATTCTTTAATACGAATGTTGCATTTTTTTCTAAAAGGGGCATCTCCAACTGACAATATCTCGTCAACAATTAAAATATCTGGGGATACATCCACTGCAATGGAAAAACCAAGTCTTGCAAGCATACCTGATGAGTAGTTTTTAATAGGAACATCCATGAATTTTTCTAGTTCAGAAAACTCTACAATACCATCATATTTCTGTTCCATTTCTTTTTTGCTAAAACCTAGTATTGCGCCATTTAAAAATATATTTTCTCTACCAGTTGCATTGGTATCAAACCCAGCGCCAAGGTTTAGTAGTGGCGCCATAACTCCTTTAGTGCGAATTGTTCCAGTGGTAGGCTGCATAATGCCAGCAATTAGTCGAAGTAGGGTGCTTTTTCCAGCACCATTTCTTCCTATAATAGCAAGAGACTCTCCCTTTCTAACCTGTAGATTTATGTCATTTAATACCCAGAAATCTTTATGTTTAATTTTACCTTTAACTAGTTTAATAAAATACTCTTTTAAACTATCAATTTTTTCAGCAGGGAGTCTAAAACGCATAGAGACATCGCGGACATCTATCAAGATATCTTCATCTTCTTCCATGGTTTTCATGTTAGCAACATAATCGGTGCTGGGGTCTACCACAGCCTCTTGAACTTCATTTGTTTGAATGTTACTAGTATCGTTATCCATGCGTCTCCTATAAATACAAAATGAAAGTTTTTTTGTTCCTGTGAAAAACTAAAATTCCAATCGTTAGCATTACAATTCCACATCCGTAACAAATGAGATGTGATTTCCAATCAGGAACTGTGCCTGCTTGTATAATTTGTCTAAAGTAACCAACATAATGAAACATTGGGTTGTATTTCAAAATTGTTTGTGCTGTTTGTCCTAGCATAGAAGGGACATAAAATAAAGGTGTTAAATACATCCAAAGTGTTAGTATTACGCTATATAAATGCTTAATATCTCTAAATCTTACATAAAGTGTTGCTAGAATTAAAGCAAGACCTAAAGCAAACATCATAAGCGAGGGTAAAAATGGAACAAGTGTCATAAGTATTGTCCAATGAAAAGTTACTCCATTTGGGATTCTAATAAGCATAACTATGATTAAAGCAAGGAAGGAAAATCCAAAATTTACTGTAGCTGAGAGTAAATTTGATGTAGGAAATACATAGTATGGGATGCGTGTTTTAGTTATTAAACTATAGTTATTTACCATACACTCAAGTCCTGTCGATGTGGTCATTCTAAATAGGCCGAAAACTGTATTACCTGCTAAAACATATACTGGATAGTCAATGCCTGCGGGTAAGCGTCTACCAAACAGTTCTCCAAAAACCATTGCCATAACAAGCATGTTTAAAAGAGGATTCAAAACCGTCCATAGTACACCTAGAGATGAATTACGATACTGTGCTCTAATATTTTTTTTAACAAGAGAGCCTAGAACATAGGTTGATTTTTTAAATGTATCTGCATCAAAATTAAATTTATTAGACTGAAAAATCTTCATGTATACCTTGTAATAGATAGGTTATTAACTTTAATTGATAATATCACGCATTGTAATGAGTGTCAAACTAAAGCACCGAAAAGAGCCGCCTCACATATGTATTAAATATTTGATTTAAAAATCTTTTCAATTCACGTTAGTTAATCGAAATTACATATGTTCTTCATTTTGAAACCAATTCCTCTTTATTGCTATATATCGCTATTTTTGGTATTCTTATGGTGATATGTAACTACATTATTTTAAGCATTATTATGTGTTTCATTGCTTAAAAATGCTGCATATCTTACTTTATAAATAATGATGATTAAGTTTTAAGAAGGGAAGCATGGCAAATAAAAAATACTATGACTATTTAATTGTTGGTAGCGGGCTTTTTGGTGCTACGTTTGCATATGAAAAAAGCTTAAGTGGTAAAAAATGCCTAGTCATTGAAAAAAGATCGCATATAGGTGGTAATGTATACACCGAAAACATAGAAGGCATTAACGTGCATAAGTATGGTGCTCATATATTCCACACTAGTAACAAAGAAGTTTGGGAGTATATAAACCAGTTTGCCGATTTTAACAACTTCGTTAACAGTCCAATGGCGGTATATAAAGATGAGATATACAATCTCCCATTTAACATGAATACTTTCAGTAAAATGTGGAATGTTAAAACCCCTGAAGAAGCAACTAACATTATTGAAGCTCAGAAAAGAGAGTTAAATATAGGTGAACCTAAAAATCTTGAAGAACAAGCATTAAAACTAGTAGGCACTGATATTTATGAAAAACTAATTAAAGAATATACCGAAAAACAGTGGGGAAGAGACTGTAAAGACCTGCCAGCATTTATAATTCGGAGATTACCTTTACGGTTCACTTACAATAATAACTACTTTAATGATAGATACCAAGGCATCCCAGTTGGTGGATATACCAAAATCATTGAAAAAATGCTTAAAAATTCAGATGTGTTACTAAATACCGATTACTTTGACTTTATTAAAGGGCATGAGGGTATTGCTGATAAAATACTATTTACAGGTCCTATAGATGCCTTTTTTGAATATAAATTTGGTGCGCTTGAGTATAGGTCGGTAAGGTTTGAAAATAAGCTCCTCGACATTCCTAATTTCCAAGGGAATGCTGTAGTCAATTACACATCTAAAGATGTAGCTTACACCAGAATAATTGAGCATAAGCATTTTGAGTTTGGCACTCAAGAAAAAACGTATATAAGTTACGAATATCCCTGTGAATGGAAGCTGGGAATTGAGCCGTATTATCCCATAAATAACGAGAAAAACAATGAGTTGCTAGCAAAATACGAAAAACTAGTTAAAGATACTCCAAATGTTATATTTGGTGGAAGACTAGGGCTATACAAGTATTTGGACATGGATAAGGTGATAGAAGCTGCAATCAGTCTAAGTAAAAAAGTAATTGATTAGTTAGACATAGGAAAATATACTTAATTTAAGATATAAAGTTTATGTCGTAGATAGAGTTATGGATTTCGATAAGAGAAGACATACTTTACTAAGGTAGAAGGTTCATTTCGCAAGCAATAGAGTATAGGCGTTGCTAGGAGAAAAACATACTTTATATAGGTGCGAAGTTCCTATTACAAATACAGAAATAGATTTAGAGTAGGATAAAATACACTTTATTTAAAACAATAAGTTCAGCTAGAAGAGTAGAACAGAATGTATAGAATTTCAAAAATAATATATCCTAAATCAGAAAAAATATGTAAAGAAACTTCCCTGTATTTTAGAGGGGAAGGTTTTAGACATGACGATGCTTCTATTAAATTTCAAAAAATATCAGAACTTTCATTTGGTACATACTTTAATAGTATTTCATATGGTGATTTACTTAAATATACCGATGTTCAGGATTTAACATTCAAAATTACTGTTTTAGGAGAGGCTACAATACGAATAATGTGTGCCAAGAGTGATATAAATGAACTATGTTACGCAGGTGTTACTACGTGTTGCACAAAGAAAAAGCCGTTTAGTGCAAAATTAGAAAAAAAACTCAAAAAAAATCCTTGTATACAATGCTCAAATTATACCTATTTACTTCTAGATGAGAAGAAGTTTTCTTGTCCAAAAGCCACTGAAGTAGAACTAACCGTTGATATAAGCAGGTTAAGTGGAGAAGGGGTTATTTTTGCTGAGGTTGATGGAAGGTCTGGTACTACTTTATATGGTGGAGAATATATGACAAGTATCCCACCAAAGAGAGAGTCCAAACTTGGCGTTGTTTTTAGTCTTCGTAAAAGAATTGAGTTTATGAAAGATAATATCAAAAGGATCAACATTAAAAGAGCCTTAGATAAATCTCTTGCCGAAAAAGTTGGTATTTTAGTTATAGATAATGGCGACAACATCTCAGATAAAGATCTCACCAATACAACGGTATTTAATAATGAAAAAACAGGGGAAGCTGGAGGTTTTTATAAAGGAATAAAAGAGGTGTGCGAGCGCAAGGAATATAGTCATTTTGTTTTATTTGATGACGATGTCTACTTTGAAACTGAAATATTAAATAAAATACTATTTTGGACTGAATATGCCAAAAAACCTGATACCTTAACAATCGGAGGCGGGATTTTAAACTTACATAAGCCTTATGAACTAGTAGAATTAGGTGGCTTTTGGAGCAAGGATGGCTTAAAAGTTAATAAACAAAATCTTGACTTAAGAAGACTTAGTGATGTTGTTAGAAGTGAGTGTAAGGAGCCTACTAACTATGTGACTTGGCGGTGTTGTTGTATGTCAGTAAAAGTTGTAGAAAAAATGGGACTTCCACTTCCTTTCTATATGAAAACATACGATGCTGAATATTCGCTTAGGGTCGGAAACGAAATATTGCTTACGACAGGGATAGGGGTATGGCACGAGGAAGACTTAGAAAAGCCAATCGGACCAACAACATACTATCTTAAGAGAAATAACAACATATTAGAAGCTATATACTTTCCTAAAAAAGGGATAAGAAGAATGCTAAAAGACATGTGGCTTGCAATTAGTGAACTTCTCATCTATCAAAGGTATCAAGAGAAAAAGATTACATTTAAGGGGTACGATGATTTTCTAAAAGGTCCCAATTATTTCTTACGTATCAGGGCAGATGAGCTACAAGAAGAATTAATGAAAGAAAAACAACCCATTTACTCCAAAGAAGAACTAATTAACCTTGGGTATGACATTTCAGAAGAGATGTTTTTTGAAGAAGATGATGTAAAAATTCCTAGGTTTTATAAAGGGCATATGTATAGCCATTATCTCATTCCTCATTTTCTGTTCCCGAAACATGAAAGGAAGGGTTTTAGACTACTTGATTCTACCAAGCTAAACAGTAGATTGTTTTATAAAGCAAACAAAGTAGTGCAGTATAATCCCATACTGAAAGAAGGCTTTGTAACCAATTTAAGTAAACGCGAGTATATAAGGACAGCTTATGGATTAATCAAAAGATCCATAAAAATCATTTTAACATATCATTTTGTTAGTAGAGACTATCGATTAATGCTTGGAAACTATAAAAAATCAACCAGAATTTCAAGACGATATTAATTACTACTTAAGACTATTCCAAAAAACCATAAAGCGCTAAAGCATAGTTTTTTTTCTATAATTTAAACCTAACAGATTAAACAATTATACTCTACAGTAAGGCTATATTTTAGACCAAAGATTTAAAGATTAGTATTTCGAATGTGAAAAATTAAAGAGTTGCTTTTATTCTATGCAACTTAGATATGGTATTACGGGAATAAATAGTTACACCAGGGTCCATAGGGATGCGCTTTACATTTAAAGTACCACTAGGGAAAACTACTTTTTCTCCGTCGCTACAAAAAACCATGTCTTCTTCGAAAGTTAATGAAGCATGATTAAAGGGTTTAAAAAGTATGTTATCACTTTCGTATTCTTTACCAAATCCTATAAAGAATGCTCTAAAGAAGGGGAAGAACATTTTAACGCGATTTGCAAAATTATCTGGGCCAGGGGATCTGATAAGAAGTATATGCATGTCATCATCATTAGGCTTAAACATTCTATTAAACCTAAAGCCAAAACATCTAGGTGAGTCTATAACCATAATGAGTGAATATTTATCTTGATACTCGATATCGTCAATTCTAACAGTCGCTTTAATGTTAGCAACTTTATATTCTTTTATGACCTTAAAAAGGTAAGCGAGAACTTTAAACTTTTTCTTTATTCTGCTTTGCACAGTATATCCTAGTGGGGTAAAAGAGCCTGTAGCACACACATATGAAAAAACCTTGCCATTGATATCACTTAGTTTATCGAAATGAAAAACACTAGATTTAGCGCTTTTAAATTTTTCGTTCATTGTGCCAAAGGGGCAAAAGATTAATTGAGAATTGTTAGGGTTTGGGGTATTAAGTAATGTATAAAGGGTGCCATCTCCACCACAAGCAACAACTCGATCAAATCCTTGTATGTTGCCAAGTTTTTCGCCAGGATTTTGTATGTATCGTATTGATACCTCGTAGTTTTCACCAAAAACAGCAATGATTTTTTTCTCACTGAGTTTGTTATAGCTACCTGCTAGTCTATTTATCCAAATTAAACATTTTTTCTTATCTTTCATTGTATTGATATTATCATATCGGTAGAAAAATGCAAATGAAATATAAAATCTAACCAGAATGCGAGTATTGATTATCATTGTTTAAGGTGATGTAAAGCATATAACGAAGGAGGTATAATAGCGTGATGCGATGCAGGCGGACCTAACCAGAGGCGAGCTAAGCATATAAGGAAGGATGACTAATCGTGCAAGAAGCAGGGCAAATGAGCTGGGAAGTGTTGAGCCACCAAGCGTATGACGAAAGAAAAACTATAATATCTCACGATGCGAGCTGACGACAACCTTGTGGTGATGTTAAGTAGATACAAAAGAGAATGCACATGTATAGTTCAGGATTGGGCAAAAAGTTGGTGTAATAGCAAATAAGCATTTTGTCGTTATAGATTGCGGTTTTAGAAAATCACAAAGCTTTAAAAAATCATACAAACAAGAATGGTTTTGAGTTGGTAATAAGGGTGATTTATGCATTATTAGGACTGTTAAAAAGACAGCAAAAAATCAAATCGCTTGCGTTAGAATGCGATATTTTTAAATTTTATCGGTAGAAGATAGCATGTTTTTAAGATTATGCATAAATTTATGATTTTATGCATAAAGTACAAAATGTTGTGAAAAACGGTCGCATTAAAAGGCGATTTATGAATTCAAATAATTTTATCAATGCGAAAATATAAAGATACAAAAAACCGTCAAATAACTCGACAAAATTATGTTTTCCAGGTTAATTTTTGGTTAAAATATAAATATTTATAAATTTATCAGCTTTTTGGTTGACTTAAATTAATTTATATAATAAATTATAAGCACTTAACACAGCAATATGCAAACTTGTTATATTTTACGAAAATTGTAAGTATAAAGTTTAATGATTAGAGTTACCAACATATCTTGCTTTGTGTATATTTCTTTGTGAGTTTTCCCAGTCATCATTTATGAACTTTATATAACCAAAGCTTTCTAAGCTAATGCATACCATTTGTCTATATAGTGGATGGTAGGGTATTTCGTTTATTGCAAGGTTGCCCCTAATATAAGTTGTGTAAATTGGTACTCAACTGAAAACTTGTAGGGTAATTGAGCTCCATCTATCTCGCTTGAGCTAGATGTACTTAATTCAAACGATGACCATTAGATGGTTGTGTAAACAGGCATTTCAGTTGAGGCTATTAGAGTAGCATTAGTTGTATTAAGTTAGGTAGCGACAATTTGTTCATTACATGTGCAGTTGTGAAAAGCAAGTCGTGTATGTGACATTTGAAAGTTAATAAAATCATTAGGTTTGTGGATGGTGCATTCTACGAACAGGGAGGATGGTTTGGACAAGAATAAAGTAGTTAAGTTTAACAGTAAATATTCATTATTAGTGGTGCTAATATTTTTAATGGTAGCACTACTATTTACATTTATGATTAGAAATGCAGGACAAGCTTTAGCTGCGCCAGATGATTATGTATATCTTGAACCAATAGGGCTGACGGGTGATGATACTAATCCTGGTACACCTATCGCTCCAGTTCAGACCATAGATAAAGCATTAGAGTTAGTAGGTAATGGTTCTGAGCATGGTGGAGGTGTAGCAATTCTAGGAGGAAGTGTAGAGTTTACAAGCAATTATACACTTGATGGCGAAACTATAACTACAGCGGGAGCTAATAAAATATCAGCAGCTGATGGTTATGAAGGCAGTTTACTACTTGTAAAAAACTCACGACTAGTCATAAAAGATTTTTATATAAAAGGCGCATCCATTGACACTGTAGCCATCACGGCAGTAAGTGGTAATGTCCTTTTGGACAGCGACGTATTAGTAGAAGGACTTATTGCCTTGGATGCAGGAAGTACACTATCATTTTTGAATGTTCCTACACATTCATATAAGCTTGCCAGTTTACCAACGCAGAATGGAACTGTTGTAGTTGCCTCTAGAGGTTTAGATTTGCCTCTTGAAAAATTTTCATTAGGTTCAGCATTTGCAGAAGATTACGAGATATACAAAAACGATGACGGTGATATATGCATAAAGGAAAAACCAGTCCTTCCACCACCTCCATCTTCAATATATGTAGACGGAAAAATTTATGTATCAGATGATGGGGATGATACTTTTACTGGGGCAAAATTAGATCAACCTGTCAAGACATATGCAAGAGCTGTAGAAATAGCCATAGAACAAAATGCAATTCAGCCCAACATAATAAATAAATTAGTGCTAGCAGGCAATCTTTCTGTAAGTAGTAATCAGCAATGGAACTCAAGTGATTTTCCTGAAGGCATATATACAGGTCAATTTGGTTCCGTGACTTTAATCGCGGGGCAGCAATTTACGCTAAATGCTAAGATGTATGTCTCAAAAGGTATAGGTATTAACGCAAACCAAGGCAAAGTTGTAATTGAATCTGATGGGTATATAGAAGTACAAGACATCTATTCGGTAGGTGTTGTATTAGGTGGTGTTGGTGCAACATTAGCTGCTCCACATGTAGAAGAGCCAATTAAAGTACTAGACGGTGGCGTAGGTGTCGCATTTAATAGTGATAATTACTTATCATACGATTCCATTTGGCCACTTACAAAAATTAATGTTATAAGCGGAAAGGGAACTTTATTAAAGTCTGGAATAACTCTTACATTTACATCTTCGTTGGTTGACTCTCTTGTAATGCACTTAGATGAGGATTGGAAACATGGTGATTTTATTGCTCAGAAAAGTGACGAATCAATCCAGCTTGGTGATAAATTAATAATTAGAGATTGTGGTGGTAACCCACTCTCAATAAAAGAGGCGAAAATATCACGAAAGCCTGGTTATTCAAAAAGTTATTGGGTAATATGGAGCGAAGCTATATTTTTAGACACAGCCGCTGGGGATGACACACTAAGCGGATTAGGTGTTACATGTGCGGTCCGAACATTTGAGAAGGCATATGAGTTACTGGATATATACGGTTTAAGCAAGATTGTGCTTATTAGGACTCATGATGTTCAAGACAACTTTGAAATTGATAAAGCAGGGATAGAGTTTTCAGGTTATGATACTACAGATTTATTTACAATCTTTAGTTCTTCAGGCAAATTAACATTAAAAAATGGGGCCATTAGGGGGAGTGTAAGAGTTTATGATGAAGGATCGTTTATATACGCTGGGGGTGAGGTTAATTACATTAATGTTGTGGGTGGAACGGTAACTTTAACCAAAAACAGCAAAAAGCCACTGAGATTTTCAGCATATAATGCAACAACTGCACCAATCATTGAAGATGATACACTAGCGACTCAACAATTCGAAGTTTCTGTCGGACCAGAAATGATCGGGAAAACCCTGGTTAATACAAGTACCGCAACGTATATAAAAAGCGTTGCTGTGAATGAAAAAATAGATATTGTGAAACAAGACTCTAAATATGTTGTAACAGGAAGTTTTATATTTGTCGGTGGTACTAGTGGTATCGATACTAATGATGGATTAACTACAGAGACATCAGTACAAACTTTTGAAAAAGCTTTACAAATATTAAAAAATGACCCAACAGGCGATTTGCACTACTATTCTATAATGGTTTTAGGTGTTGTGCCAATTAATAGTAATTATAACTTAGACGGTAAAATAACTAATGATGCTGGAGGAACCAGTGCAACTTGGGATGTATCGATATATTTTAGCCCATCCTTAAATGACAGAATCGTGCTTGGAAGTGGGGTAACATTTTCTACTCAGAATGTAGTATTTACTGTTTGTAACGACCATATTACGGGCAATAATAGTCTTGTTAAGATGCAAGGAGGAGTAACAGGTGCGAGCTTTGTTATGGGAGAGAATACTGTAATTAAGGGTTTCAGCTCGGTCGTGTATATGAATGGACAAAACTCATTTATTATGAATGGAGGAAAAATTACTGAAACTAAGTACCAATTTGCAAGCATTAGTAATGGTGGGAGTTTTATATTTAACAATGGACTTATTGAGGATAATACACTTGTTGGATATGGAAATGCAGTTTATTTATATGGTAATTCAGAGTTTGAAATGAACGGTGGAGAGATTAGAAACAACACTGGCTATGGTTTTTTTGTGATAACAGACAGCTCTGCTATATATCTTAATAGTGGAAAAATTCATTCTAATAATCTTATTACTAACAATACCGAATCAGCACTAGCAACTGTTGTGGGTTCAAAAATAGTTATTTCAGGAACGGAAATTAATAATAATGTAGTAGGTGAATTATTTAGAATTACAAACGGAAGCGAATTTATTATGAACGCAGGGGTGATTGATGAAAACATATGCGCAACAATGATGGCGATGCATGATGTATCGGTTTTCAATATGAATGGCGGACTTTTTTCTAATAACACTATAATTCCTAATCATAGACCGTTTATGTCTTTATCGACTGGGTCAATTACTAATTTCAATGGTGGTGAAATGAGCGGAAATATTGTGGAGCAGTCAGGTTTTATTCAATTTAGTTCGGGGAAAGCATATTTTAACGGTACTAATTTTTTAAATAACATGTTCCGTGGTTATTTTATGCATATAATTACTGGCTCAGAAGCAATTGTTACAAACGGTCGATTTGAAGGCAATAGCTCAACTGTAGGAGCCTCAATAGCTTTTGTTGCAGATGATGCAGTAGGTGCTATTGGTAGTAGTTTTGTAATAAAAGGTGGAATATTTAAAAACAACACTGGTAATAGTATGTTTGATGCATCTGTTGGTGGTACATTTACTATGGAAGGTGGTAGCATTATAGAAAACAAATGCGAATACGCACTTATAACTGTAAATCGTGGCACGGCAATTATTAAAGGCGGATATATTGCTTCTAATGAGGCTTTTAGAGTTATAGGTGCACATAATGGAAAACTGAAGTTATCAGGAGGGGAAATAATTAATAATCGTATACGCTCTGGCGCATATGCGCCCTTTACTGTTGTGAATGTGGACGGAAATCAAGCGAGAGTTACGGTGGGTGGAATAAAAATTAATGGAAATATACCAACATCTGATAGCCAGAATTCAGGTACGCTACACGCGTTTGAAGTTTCCCAAAACACAACTAAAGGAGCTTTAACATTCATAAACATGGACGGAGATATAGATGGAGATATCTATCTAAATAATAGAGATTCAAATCCTGATGATGTTGTTATTGTGTTAGATGGTCTTTTTACCAGAACGGATTTTAAATATAAAATTGATTCATATAATCAAGCTCGTGGTACTGTGTTGGTTGTACCAGGGAAACGTGTTATTACAGATGCAAGTCAGTATATACAAAACTTTGATTATATAGGTAGTAATGCGATTTTAGCAAAAAATGGTGTTAATGTAGTTATTTCATATATAGGTGGATATATAGATGGTACAAAACTAACAAATGGCGATGGTAGTGCACATAGTCCATTTAATTCAGTTGAAGGGTTACTGGCAAAACTAGAGCCATATTCTGTCTATTATATGTTAGATGGTATCACCATTGATAGCGACACTCTATTAACAACAGATTTAGAGGGAATTAATATAATAAGATATCCTGGTGGTCTAATCAATAATGTATATTATGCTCCGTTTACTGACGACATGTTCACAGTTAATTCAGGAATATTAACCATTTCTGGAAAGATAAATATTTTAGGGAAAGATAGTCCAAGCGCTCTGTTTAATCCTAAAGGGCACATCGTTTATGTTAATGGTGGAAGTTTGAAATTGACAGATTCACCTGAGCTCATATATCAAGATAGCGGTGCGATCAGACTGGGAGGAAAATCAACATTTGATGCTAATGCTTATTCAAATAATTTACCCGTGTCCATTAAGCTAGATGAGCATGTTGATGGCGATACTGTAGTAACAAATAATACTAATACTGACTACTTTGCATTGACAGATAATGCCAAAACGCTTGAAAAAGCTGGTTTAAACCTTGTGCTTGCTTCTAAAACACTGGCTACATACTATGTTAAGAGCACTGGTTCAGATTCGGGTGCAGGTACAAAAGCTGATCCTTTTGCTACATTACAAAAAGCATTGGAGGTAATGGGGCAAAGAGAAGGAACTATTTATATTATGGACACTCTACCAATTGACGGTCCGCTTACCATAACAAGCAAAGCTCACATTTACATTAGAAAGCATACTGAATTAGGAGATGATGTAATGTTGTCAATCAATTCAGGCGTATTAACTTTATCTGGAAGGTTTAACATGGACGGAGAAGTTTTACTTAATGGTGGAACTATTGCATGTGACGAAACATTTAGAGTTTCAACGGCTATTACATTTAATATGACCACTCCAGAAATTGGTAAAGTATATATAGATGAAGTTTTGGACGAAAGCTTTTTTGACTTGCATTATGCTGTAAAGGAACAAGGTTATGATATTTTAGTTAAAGATGGAACTGAAAGAAAAGATATAGAACTTTTAAGATATGCAGCTGGGATGTACTATGTTTCACAAGCAACGGGCGATGATTCTAATGATGGACTAACAGCATTAACCGCATTAAAAACATTAGAAGCAGCATACACAAAGTCTACAGAAACTGGAGCAATTATATGTATGGTGGATGAATACACCATTGATGATGATATCCGTTTTACAGAAACATCGTTTAATTCATTATCTAAAAACATTCAGTTACGTTTAGGCAAAAAGGTCATAATCCAAAGATACTTGGGTCATATAGCACCTCTTTTTACTATAGCTAGTCACTGTGATGTGAGAATATCTAATTTACTGTTTACTGCAGAAGGTAAGTCAGGTACGACATTTAATGTAGATGCAGGTGGCTTTTTATTCCTTAATAATGTAGATATTAGAGAATGTAATAATCCTGACCTATCAACAACTGCTGTTATAATAAATAATGGGATTATGACACTTAAGAAAATTAATCTAGGTTTTGCCACTAACGGTGTCTCAATTTCTCAAAATGGGATACTAAACATTGAGCAAGGAGTGTATGTTAATGGAATAATAGAGCTTGCTGAAAATAAGTTTTTAACCCTAAGAGCAGGCGCAATTTATGAGCTAAGTAATAAACTTATAGTTCGTCCTGTTCGCGTTTCAGATGAATATGTTGAAGGGACTATAATTGCAGATACTACTGCTCTAGGAGAAGGCAAAGCAAATGCTAATGTCATAAGATTTAGACTTGCAGATAGTAGCAAGTATGTTCTTAAAGGTGAAGGGAATTTTATAAAACTAGTGGATGTGCCTAGGCATAAAGTGACATTCAATTATGATGGAGGCACACCAGACACATTAGAATATGCATATTATGTAGATGGAGTCGGAACACTGTATGATGCTAAAACCTATGGAAATCAAATAGATGTGCCTATCCCAAGTAAAGAGGGTTGCGCCTTTTTGGGTTGGTATTTAGATGGTGGTGTTACAAAAGTTTATGACAAATTAGGCAATGTTATAACAATGATTACTAGTGATACCACATTATATGCCAATTGGCTTGCAGGACCAACCACAATCACTTTCCACACCAATGGTGGAAGTCCAGTAGGAAGCATAACACAAAACTATAACACGCCAGTTACAAAACCTGTTGACCCAACAAAGGAAGGTCATGCATTTAGGGGTTGGTTTATAGCTGAAGATTTTTCAGGAGTTGAATATGTATTTAACAAGATGCCATCAACAGATTTAGACTTATTTGCAAAATGGGAGATAAATAAGTACACAGTTACGATAGTTAGTTCCAATGTTGATTATGGTAATGTAAAGATTAAATCCATACCGAATGTGCCTTACGGAACTCAATTTAGATGTGGTACCAGCAAAACTCTTGTGATACACGGAGTAGAAATAGTTGCTGAAGTAATGAGGCCTACGGATCAATATACATACACCTTTACAGGCTGGACAAGTAGTAGCACAGTAGTGAATGGGAACATAACTATTACTGCTAACTTTGCCTCTACAGTTAACATGTATACTATCACTTGGAAAAATGACGATAGTACAGTGCTTTCTACAAGTATAGTTGCATACGGGGACTTGCCAAGTTATGACGGTCCTGCTTTTAGCCGTGAAGGTAGTGATGATAGGTATATATATAGAGTCGAAGGTTGGACTCCCGAGATAACTGTTGTGACAGGGGATAAAACATATACTGCCACATATGGTGAATTTCTTAAGGTTATAACAACAGATCCAGCAATAGACCCAGACGATACAGAATCAGTATATGGAGAAGGGACATCTCCAGACGGTTTTGATAAAGAAGCATTTCTTGTAATTTCAGTCATCCCCATAGATACAGCTGATAAAAAGATTGTAATTCCAAATGATAAGCAGACTGCACAAGCATACAACATAAAAGTAATGATTGGAGATAAGGAAGTTCATCCTGGTACAGTTATTACAGTCCGAATGAAAATACACCCCGATCTTCCAAAAGTTGAAGATGGTGAACGTTATACCATATACATAATAGAAGATAATCGCATTGTGGAAAAAGAAGTGATAGTAGATGGTGATGAGCTAGTATTTGACATATTATCAACGGGCGATTTTGTAATTGCAAAACCTGCTGATACCTACTATAGCTGGTTCTGGCTAATACTACTTTTACTATCTATCATAATCATTCAACTAATCTTTATCATCATAGTAATTGAACGTAGAAATAAAGAAAAAGATGATAGTTACAATCAAAGAAGACCAAATAAAAGTAAATCCAACAAAACCACAAAAGTACTTGCATAGTAGCTAAATACACATTCTACTTGTAATACTTAAAACCAAACAAAAGAAACCCAACAAAACCGTAAAAATACCCGCATAGTAACCAAATATACATTCTACTTGTAATACTCAAAGTTGAACAAAAGAAAAGCAATATAAAACAAAGGTTTAAATTAATTAAATCCGAAAAGACGGTAAAAACAAAAACAACATAATACACTGTAACAAAATAGTTAAGGAGAGAAATACCATGTTAAACATTCTATCAGCAGTCATAAGGAGACCGCCGACCCAAGGAGAGATAATTGCAGCAATAGTGCTGGGGGTTATCATTGCAATACTTACGATTGTAATTATCTATCTACTCATAAAGTATCAAAAGAAAAGAAGTGCAAAAGCAGATACTGTGCCCTTTGCTGATGCGCCAAAAAACATAACGCCAAAGGAGGTAGCGGATACAAAGCTAGTTGAAAAAGAGGTTGCACCTGCACCCACTGAAAAGGCAGATGAATGGCTGGTACAAGATTTTGTTGAACAAGATATTATCAAAGAAGAATTCGAAGAAAAAGAATTTGGATTTAAAGAGGCAATGGCTTTGGCGGGTGAATTTACAGTTGGAAAATCTGAGATAACCAAGAAAAGTATTGCTGACTATTTAGAAAGAAAACATGGTGCATATGTTGAGTTAAACAGAAGAGCTAATTACAATGCTAGTGGAAATTTACCACTTGCAGACACGCACTACGATTTAAGAGATGGTGGTAGGGAATGCTTTGTATATGTCTATGAGCTTAGGGATGGCAGGGTGTTTTTATTAGTAAAAATAGAACCTCATATAGAAAGAGTAATTAAAAAGAAACATCCTTTAATTAACAAGAGTAGTTTTCCAAGACATAGAAAGGATGAAAGTAAAAGGTGGTATTGCATATTTGTAGATGATACTTTTGTATGTGGAGACGACTTATATAAAATTCTTGATTTAATCTTAGAAAAAGACGAAGAAGGATTAGAATTAGGAGAAATAATTGATATTGCAAGTAAGAAAGTAAGTGTAGATTTTGAAATTAACAAAGAGAAGGTAGCTGTGTATTTACAACATAAATATGGAAGTAATTTAGAGTTAAATTGCCGAGAAAATTATACCCAAACAGGCCTTCCGCTAGCAGATACACACTATGACTTAAGAGCTAGTGGGAGATATTGTTTTGCATACATATATGAGCTAGAAAACAACAAAATGTTGTTCTTGGTGAAAGTAGATGAAGCTCGATATAATCTCTTAAAAGAGCTTCATCCATCAATTCAAAGATCTCGCTTTCCAAAATCCTCTAACAAGGCAAAAATGAAGTGGTATAGTGTAATAATAGACAATACTTTCCGTACTTTACTGGATGTGTTTAGAGTGTTAGATATAGTGTTAGGCGATCAACCTGTTATGATGGAATCAAAAGAAGAATAGTGCTGGAGTAAAAATTAGTTTTTAAGATAAACTTAAAATACGTACTGAAAAGATTACTTACCTAATAATCGTGTTTATATTGGCTAAGCGGAAGCTTATCTGTAACTCCAGTTACTATAAAAATTACCTGTTGCCTTTTAACATTAGACTCAGTAGTTGCACTTAGTTTGAGAAGTTTTTATGCCCGTGCGCCTTACCGTTGCACTTACTATGACAATTAACTTTGAATTACATGCGCATGTGCTTATGTATTTGGTATTGAAGATACAGTATATTTGTGATAAACTTTTTATAACTTGAAGGTGGGGGGGAGCATGGCTAAAACAAAGCAGTATACTGGCAAAAAGGGTTTGTTATCTAGAATTTTCAAAGAAAATCCCAAATATGATGTACAAAATAAAGAGTTATTCTGGTTCGGCTTAGGTGTCGCGGGTCAAAATCATACCTATAACCTTGTTTCGGGTTGGTTTGAATATTTTTGCAACTTTGTGTTGTTTATAAAGCCTATGCATACCGGTGTTATACTTGGTGTTATGCGTGGTTGGGATGCTGTTAATGATCCCTTAGCTGGTGCAATAATAGATGCTAGGACTCCAAAGTCTGGTGATAAATTAAAACCATATCTTAGAATTTTTGCTATCCCCATTGGAATAATGGCTTGCTTGTTATTTGTAAATTGGGGATTTTCATCATACGCTGCAAAAATTGCCTATGTTTCAAGTATATATTTTGTATGGGACACTTTTTATAGTTTCCAAGATACGGCACAGTGGGGCATGGTCGCTAGAATTTCAAATTTGCCAGAACGACGAGAAAAAGCGGCATATGTGGGTCGAATAGGTGGAATGTTTGGAGGACTAATACCAGGGCTTATAACAACAGTAGTAGGGCTTGTTTTAGATGGTATTATCCCTATAACCTTAACTCAACTTTTTATATTGCTTGGTGTAGTGTTTGGTTTTGGGGGAATGTTATTAACCTTAGTTTTTTCAAAGATAAATGAAAGAGTTCCTAACTTACCACCCGAGAAAAAGATGTTAGGTGGTTTTCGTCTTTTGAAGCACAACAAAATAGTAATAATGATTGCTATCGGCTCTATATTAAATGTTTGCGTGCTTAACCTATCTCAAATAAATTTCTTCCAAACAATGGTGAGAGTTAATATTGGTGGCAAAGTGGTTAATGGTGCAACTATTTTACTGCCGTTTTTAATACTTTCAGGACTACCAGGATTTTTCTCTATATTTTTCACACCATATTTTGCTAAAAAATTTGGTGGGATGAAAAATCTTTTAGTTATATCGTCTGTTGCTAACATTGTCTGTAGAATAATTATGTTTTTTGTAGGGTATGAAGGCTGGCGACTGATTGTAGTTTGCGCTATGCATGCGCTGATTAATTTTCCGTCGAATATGTGTGGCATTGCAACTACTGCATTATGGAGTGATAGTGTTGACTATACCGAATGGAAAACAGGGCAAAGGAATGAAGGAACAGTTTTTTCAATGCAAAACTTCTTATCGAAAATGACAGGAAGTATCTCATCATTTTTCTCTGGTCTTACACTTACACTACTAAAATTTGAACCTGAAAAGTTTGTGGCAAACCCCAATGCTCCACTATCAGCAGAGTTTACCAAATGGGCATGGCCACTTTATTCACTAGCTCCTATAGCTGGTTCAGTTATGAATTTAATACCACTTCTTATGTTGAAATATACACCTGAAGATAGGGCAAGAATACATGAAGAACTAGAAAAGAGAAGAGCAGAAAAGAAAATGGAAAAAGCACTGGTTATAGGTGATTTCACATATGGCGAAAATAATAGATTTTTAGATACTGAAATTAACATTTATGGAAGAGATGAAAGTGTAGAAAAAGATAGAAGGTTTTCTAGCATGTTAGATGGTGATTTTATAATACTTCCACCTCAAGAAGATGATATAGAAGATAAATAATCTAATATATCTATCAAAATCGCGCATAACACTACTATTGTGATTGAGTTAATGTAAAAGGTCTAAATACTAGCTTTAATGTTAATTTTGAATCCTTGCTACATCAAGCGAGGATTTATTATTTGCTCCTGAAACAATGCAATTTATAAATTATTAAAAAATATATGCCCATATACAAGCATAAAATTAAAAAAATGTGTTAATATGTTGGTATTATAATATACAAAGCAATTCAAAAACGGAGAAACTATATGAAAACAAATAAAATAATACCTTGTTTAGATATAAAAGATGGCATTGTTGTAAAGGGTGTTAAATTTGTGGATATTAAAGATGCAGGATACCCCGTTTCCCTTGCTAAAGAATATTGCAGGCAAGGTGCTGATGAGCTTGTTATGTTATATATCTCAGCTGCAACAGAAAATAAAACTAAAATGTACGATACTATAAAAGAAGTAGTTAACAGTATTAGCATTCCACTTACAGTAGGAGGGGGAATATCCTCTTTAGAAGATGCCAAAAAACTATTTGAATTAGGCGTAAGTAAAGTATCTATAAATTCAGCTGCTGTAAAAAACCCAAGACTTATATCCGAAATATCTAAAGCATATGGAAGTGATAAAGTTGTTGTAGCTATTGATGCTCACACTTCAAAAGAAGGGAATTATACCGTGCTCATAAGCGGTGGTAAAGTAGATACAGGCATAGATGTAATTGAATGGGCGAAAAAGGTAGAATCTCTTGGGGCAGGATCAATTCTTTTAACCTCAATGGATGCAGATGGTACAAAGGATGGTTATGATATAGAGATGACAAAAGCATTAGTTGATAATGTAAGTGTGCCAGTTATTGCATCAGGTGGCTGTGGAAAGCTTGAACATTTTTTAGATGCATTTAAAAAAGCAGGATCAAGTGGGGCTCTAGCCGCATCACTTTTCCATTTCGGTGAGTTAACAGTTACGGAAGTAAAAGATTACCTTAAAAAGAATCTAACCTAAATCTATAGCATTTTTAGTCAATAAATTACAAACCAATTTGGTTCTTGTAAGCTCTGCATGATAAACAAATTTATAGAAAGCACCTAAATTAAGTGACATTTTCTAATCAAAAAACATAGCCCTAGGTTTTTCCCAAGGCTATTTTCATAACAATGATATTACAAGCCTTATTACTTTCTACTATCAATGGCTGCTTTAATTGCGCTAAAGAGAGAACACTCATGGTTCATAGGAAGGTCACATGCATAGTTCCAAACCATAACACCACCAAACCCTTGATCTATAGCATATGCAGTTTTATCATAAATCATTTGCCAGGAGTTAAAATATTCCTTGCCGAAGGTATCATTTTCAGTTAAGTTACCAAACTTTCCAAGCTTATGTGCGTTATATTTATATTCACCCCAATAAGCCTCCAGTGATAATGGTCTAGAATAGAAGGGAAGACCTAAGTTTATTTTTGATAGTGGGAAGTTCGCATCTTTATCACCATAGACAAGACCTCTAAGTAGATCCCATTCCTCACCTTCTTTTTCTAAGTCCTTAAATCTTACATACTGGTCATATGCGCCATTTTGAAATGTTGAATGGTATGCATCAGTAGATAATCCATCTCTTAAGTCATATGACATAATTTCCAGTCTATCCATAGTCATTATATTTTTACCTGCTTGCATCATAAGGTTAAAGGGTATAAACATCCAATGGCAGGTAGCACCTGAGATAAACATATCCTCACCAAGAACACTTCTTAAGTAGGTACAAAATTCATAGTAAATCTTGTTATCTTCACTATTAGCAGGATATTCATAATCAAAAGAAGCTCCATCTAAATCATATTTTTCTATAAAGTCTTTAATTTGACTAGCAAGAGTTTCTTTATATGGTCCCATACCTTGTGAGTGTACATAAGCAGCATTTTGTTCGCCCGAATGGTCTCTTCCTATAAAGACGGGAATTATTTTTACATCTTCGCTAGCATTTTTTCTAATATTTGAAATGACGGTAGCAACTATTTCTTCACCATCTACCATGACACCATTATGTTCATCATCAGTCATAAACACTTCACCATATTCGTTAAACCATAAAAAGGATAGGTAAACAGTAGTTATAATTGAAAAGTGGTTTTTATCATAATTTCTAATATCATACCCAGATTGAAGGGTAATATATGCAGCAACTTCAAAGTCGTCTTTATATGTTTTTTCAACAAATTTAGGGGTAACACTAGTTAGTTCCCAATCGAGATTGGAAGAATTATCAACAGTTATTTTAATCTCGTCTGTAGTGACAGTAGGGAAGGAGCAATATCTATATGGGTGAATAAAGTCCTGAGTGTAGAAATGCTTATATTCTTCTCCATCTTTATAATATAAACTAAAGCTATTCACGCCCATTCTACTAGGTTTATCAACCCCTTCGGGTAAAGGCAGCAACTTTTCCTCTAAAACAAGCGTATTAACTTTTGCTATTTCACCGAATGTAATAACACATTCATCACCTTCACTCCCGCTCAAGCCCATAACCTCATAACTCGGTAAAACATACGCAGGCTCATCCACAGGCTCTTTAACCACAATCCCAATACCTACCACCAAAGCAAGTGCTACAAGCAAAATCACCGCAACTATTCCAACAACTATTTCAATCCTTCTCATCAAGGTCCCTCTCCTCAAACCCATACATTTCGTATCCCCAAATCAACCCTCCAGGACACTATTTATCCACTTAATCATATAATCTAAAAACCGATCTTATCGAAACAAGTTAATTTAATGAATATAACACTTTAATCATATATCAATAAACCAAGCTCCACTTACTTAAAATAATATCCTTTTATCCCACTTAAATCAATATATGTATATACAAAGCCATTACATAATTCTTGAGAGACAGTTCTCAATATTTGTGCTCGCGCGCTTACCGTTGCACTTACTTTAATAACTAACCTAATTTACGCTAGACACTATATCCTAAAAATATTACTAGACATCTAATTATTTTTTTGCTAATATATATTTCAGTTTAATGGGCGATTAACTCAGCTGGTAGAGTGTCTTCTTGACGTGGAGAAAGTCAGGGGTTCGAGTCCCTTATCGCCCACCAGTATAATTCCTTAGGCGAACTCTTATTAGGGGTTCGTTTTTTAGTTTAAAAGGTTTATGGTCCTTATTACTATGTTTAAATTTGGATGTGCTTTTTAGCAATTTAACTAACGCTTATTCTATATTATGGTTAATTAGGTTTTAAAAAGCAGAATTGTTATGGTTTCAGATGCAGCGTCCCATTAATGGGACATGATTACTTTATGTCCGATTAGTTTTGTTGTAGATTTTAATTATATGTTATAATTATCAGAGCATACATCAATTGAATTGCTGATAGCAAAAATGGTGTCAAAACAACCCAAAATAAATATTGGAGTTTTAAGGTTATGTCAGAACGTAAAAAAATTAAAAATTCAGTTGAAAAGATGCTTTGGGCAATGAGTGCTGGTAGGTGTGAAAAATGTGGTAGGCTGATTTATCAGCACCCACTGAGTAAAGTAATGGGAAACTTCTCGCAAATTGCACATAATTTACCAGTTAGCGACAAAGGCAAACGAGCTGAATATAAAATTAAGATGATTAGCACAAATATGGATATAAATGATATTCAAAACCTATTATTACTATGCTATGATTGTCATCACGAAATTGATTTTGTTCATCCTGAAGATTATCCACCCGATGTCTTACTAAAGCTCAAAAATGATTTCGAAGAATTTGTTGTAAAAACAACGAATATTGAGCGTATTATCCCAACCCTTGTGTTAAAGTATTCTCCTAATTTGCATGGGCGGAAAATGATGATTAATACTGAAATACAAAAGGCCTTAGTTCCTAAAAAGGCAATGGATGATGATATTGATTTAACATTAAAGGATTCATCATATGGCGTTGAAGACCCAATATATTGGGAATTAGAAGAAAAGAACTTAATTCGTTCGTTCGAAAAAAGAGTAATTCCAGCAATCGAAAATTATAGGAGTGGATTCTTAAATATTTCAGTGTTCGCAATAGGACCAATTCCGTTACTTGTAAAATTAGGAGACCTTTTGTCAAACAAGCAAAACATTGATGTATATCAGTTAAAAAAATCACCAGCTACTTGGGATTGGGAAATAAGTGAAAATCAAACAACGTATATTGTAAATTATATTCAAGAAAATAAAAATCCTAAAAAAGTTATCTTAATTCTTTCATTAAGTGGGCAAATTAAGAAAGAGGAGGTTCAATCAGTTACATCCTGGGAAAATGCTATTGTTGTTGAAGTTAAACCAGATCATGAACAATATGATGATTATTTGCGTAATAAAACGCAATTAGAGAACTTTGTACATTGTTATCAAGTGTTAAAAGAAGATTTGCGTAAAAAATGCACAAATGACACAAAAATACATGTTTTTGCTGCGGTTCCAGCTTCTGTTGCTATAGAAATTGGAAGGCACCGCAATAATACAGTTGATTTACCACTGGTTGTGTATAATTACACGAATAAAAAATATGAAGTAGCGATTAATATAGGTGAAAACAATGAATGATTTGTTGAATAAATTATTGAATGAACTTGCGGATGAAATTGATATTACTGATAGTCAAGAAGGGCTAATGAGGCGAGCTTACAACAGTGTTGCAGATTGGCTTAATCAGAAGGAAACTTTAATAGCTAAGCATAAGGTTCATATATTTCCACAGGGCAGCATGATGTATGGAACTGCCATCAAGCCGATTAATGAAGAAGATGATTATGACATTGATTTGGTTTGTATGTTTACTGAGGCTTTTGATGATTTGAGCCCAGCTTATGTTAAGACAAAAGTTGGTAAACGACTTGAAGAACACGACACATATAGGAAAATGCTTGATGAAGAAGGACGACGTTGTTGGACGCTCCAGTATAGCGAAAACCTTAATTTTCACATGGATATTCTTCCAGCTGTCCCATTCAGTGAAAATTATAGAAATGATATTAGGCTGAAACAATTATATCAGAATATGAGCAGACCAGAATTATCACTACTAGCTACGGATAAAAATAAAGACACGAAAACCTATCATTACATTCCAACCAATCCTAGGGGATATGCTGAATGGTTTAGAGAAAGAATTCAAATAAACGCAGACCAAGCTGCTATTAGGAGTGTAGAGAGGTTGCCCGAATACCCTAAAAAAACTACTTTACAAAAAGCAATCCAATTGTTGAAACGCCATCGTGATGTTTATTTTGGAGATGATGAAGAATCTCTAAAACCAATATCTATGATTATAACGACACTGACGGCTTTATGTTATGACGGGGAAAAGAATATATACGAATTCATCTGTAAAGCGTTAGAAAATATGGATCACTGGATTATAAAAGATACAAACAGAAAATATTTAATACAAAATCCAGTTATGAAATTAGAAAATTTTGCTGATAAGTGGAATGAAAACCCAGCAAAGGCTCAATCGTTTTACGAATGGTTAAGTAAAGCAAATACAGATTTTATGGAATTAGACAGTTTATCAAATTACACTGATTTTGAGAGAGTTTTCAAAAAAATGTTTGCTCAAAAGCCAGTGGATAGACTGATGACGAAATATAAAACCCAGCTTTTAAAAGAGAAGCTCGCGTCGTTGTGCGAGGAGACTAAATCCTTTTCATGTGTTGCACTTGAAAAAGTTACTCATAAAATGAAACCACCGTGGAGTTTGCCTAAAAGATCTAATGTTATCATTAAGGCTAAACGGAGCGTTGATAAGGGAGATACTTATGATCTTTTAACTAGTGGAACTATTTTACCCAAAGAAACACGTTTAATATTTTTCCCATTTCATAATATACATCCCCCTTATACGGTGAAATGGCAAGTTACAAACACAGGAAAAGAAGCAACAGAAAAAGAGGATTTGAGGGGAGAGTTTTGTAACTGTAATGGCAAAGAGGGCGACCCGCTGAACTCAAGAAAAGAAAGTACTGCATACACGGGAATACATTATGTTCAATGTTTCATAACTATTACCAAGGATAATAAAGAACGATGCGTTGGGGTTAGTGAACCTTTTGAGGTTATTGTTGAATAATCATTATATTCTGGCAATGCCGTGAATACTTAAATAAGCTTTGATTGGCCAAATAATATTAACGATACTTTTTTCTATAAATTAATATTGGTTTACATTTAAGGTTGCAATCAGAGAATAAACATATATATTGTAGTGAAGAAATAAAAAACATTATTAGTGTAATGCAATATATTTATGTTACAATAAAACGATAAAACAGTTGCATAATCGTGGGCACACATTGCCATTATTTAAAATATTTGCCAGCGATAAAAGAATAAAATGGTAATTTTAACTAATCGAAGAATGGATATACAAAATAAAGAGGTATAAATATGTTATTTAATGAAGCTACAAGGGTTCAAATGCCTGCAATGGTACATTTACATAGATTAGGCTATGAGTATTATGGAAAAATTTCAACAGACCAGGCTGGTGCTAAATATGATCCAGACACTAACATATTACTTGATGTTTTTAAGAAACAATTTGCAAAACTTAATCCTGATTCGGCTGGAGAGTTCGGACAAGTGCTTAGAGAAATTAAACAAGAATTAGATTACGATGATTTAGGGAGAAGTTTTTTTAAAAGGCTCAAAACGGTGTCTCCAGTTAAATTAATTGATTTTGATGAGATTGGCAATAACACCTTTCATTTTACTGCAGAATTCACGTATAAAAACGGGGAAGAAGAGTTCAGGCCTGACATTACTTTATTTATTAACGGACTTCCTCTTGTTTTTGTCGAAGTAAAAAAACCTAACAATATAGGGGGGATAATTGCAGAGAGCAAAAGGATGAATGAAGCCAGGTTTCCTAATCGCAAGTTTAGGAGGTTTATTAACATTACACAGCTGATGATATTCTCGAACAACATGGAATATGCTACTGATATAAATGGCATTGTTCCAATTCAAGGTGCGTTTTACAGCACAGTAGCAAAAAAGGAAGCTGTTTTTAGTGTGTTTAGAGAGGAAAACCCCCTTAATTCTGAGATTGCACCATATAATGAAAAATATCCATATAAAGACATAAATCCCGAACTAGAAAAAAGAATTCTCTCTGATTACAATTGTCAGGTAATTCGCGCTACACCAGAATATCAAACCAATCTAGATGTAAACACTCCCACCAATCGTATATTAACCTCGATGTGTTCGCCAGAGCGGTTATTATATTTGCTACGTTACGGAATCGTTTATGTGAGTAGTCAAAAAGAAATTGATGGAAATATAGAGTGGATTGACCAAAAACATATTATGCGGTACCCACAACTATTTGCTTCATTGGCAATAGTAGGAAGGTTAAAACAAGGAGAAAACAGTGGTGTGGTATGGCACACTCAGGGTAGTGGGAAGACGGCACTTGCGTATTTTTTGCACGATATCCTTACAGACTATTTTGCTACTAAAAATCAAGTCACGAATTTCTATTTTATAGTAGATAGGTTAGATTTGTTAAATCAAGCAAAAGATGAATTTGAAGCGAGGGGGCTTGTTGTTAAAACTGTTGATTCTAAGGACAAATTAATGGAACAGTTTAGAACTCGGCAATCTCAACAAGGAAGCACAGGAGAGAAAGAAATAACAGTTGTTAATATTCAAAAATTTAAAGAAGACCATGATGCTGTAAATCTTGCGGAATACGATATTAACTTACAAAGGATTTTTATCGTGGATGAAGCGCATAGGGGGTATAAGCCAGAAGGTAGTTTTCTTTCTAATTTATTTAATGCAGACCAAAATGCAATAAAAATTGCTTTGACAGGCACGCCGCTATTGAAGGAAGAAAGGGAATCTTGGCGCATTTTTGGTAATTATTTTCATACATACTATTACGACAAATCTATACAAGATGGTTACACTTTAAAGGTACTTCGAGAACCAGTGGCAACATACTATAAGGAAAGACTGTCAGAAATATATAAAGAATTAGACAAGCTAGTTGAAAAGAAACATATAAAAAAATCAGATATCATAGAACATGATGCATATGTAAAAGAATTGTTAAGATTTATTATATCAGATTTAAATGAATTTAGAGCAGGTCAGGCTGATAACACACTAGGCGGAATGGTTATTTGTGAAACTAGCACTCAGGCAAAAAAGATGTATGAATATTTTAACGACATTCAAACGGAGTTGAATAACAAAGATGACATTATTTGTAGTGAGTTGAAAGCTAAACTTATTCTATATGATAGTGATGATAAGGAAACCCAAAGACAGATAATTACAGATTTTAAGAAAAATATGACTATTGATATTCTGTTTGTATATAATATGCTTTTAACTGGTTTTGACGCACCGAGATTAAAAAGACTATATTTTGGCCGTCAATTAAAAGACCATAATTTATTGCAAGCTATTACGAGAGTCAATAGACCATATAAGAAACTTAGGTATGGCTATGTTATAGATTATGCAGACATTAAACAAAGTTTTGAGGAAACTAATGCTGCATATTTGAAGGAATTGAATAGGTTTAACGATCCCAATGAAGTAGGTGAAGGATGTGCTACGGATACATTTACTCAAGTCATTGAGAACTCAGAAGAATTAGAACGACAATTAAAGGAGACTAAGCAACTTTTATTTAGTTACACAACGAACAATCTTGAAGAGTTCAATAAGGAAGTTTCGGAGGTTGAAGATAAACAAGTTTTGATAGATTTAAGGCGTGCTTTGACAACTGCTAGGGATTGCTTCAACTTAGTAAAAACATTTGGCGATGTTGATTTAAAAGAAAAATTTAATACGCTCAAAATAGAAAATCTTCCTAAATTGATTACACTCGTTCAACATTGTATAGACAATATTAATCAAAAAGAGGCAATCAAGCTCTCTGATGAGACTAGACAAATAATTAATGAAGCCATGTATGGCATAACTTTTAAATTTAATAAGTTAACTGTAGAAGAGATGAAGGTGGTATCGGGTGACCAAAATGTGCAAGAAAAATGGAATAGAGTGATAACAGAGTTTAGGAAGAATATAGATCAAGAAGATCCCGAGTATATAACGCTAAAAGAAGCATTCATTCAAAGATTTAAAGAAAGAGGGTTCGTGATAAGTGGTCTCGATGAGTTTGAAGAGCATGTCAAATTTCTTGACGAAACGCTTAAAAAGCTTAAAGAACTCCAAAACAAAAATAATACTTTGCTAAAAAAATATGGTGATGATTTTAAGTTTGCTAGGGTACATAAAAGGATACGAGAAGAAAATAGAAGTAGAAAAGAAAGACAAGAAACACCTATTGTTTCAGAATATGATGAAGAAATTTTGATTTTTTTAAATAATGTTAAAGCAAGAATAGATCAAAAAGTGTATGAGAGAGGCCATATTCGTAAACTAGATACATATTTTGACCGTACAATAATGCAACAAATTATGGAATGTAATCAAGAGTTAAATCTTAAGCTCGAAAGAGGGGATAGGACATTTCTTCAATCAAGACTAAGTACACAATACATGGAACAATACAATGATATGAGCGCATAAAAGAGAGGCAATAAACTATGGATATTAAACAAAAAACAATTAATCTTATAGACTCATTGAAAGCTACGTGTCAATCCTATGGAATGGGCAATGATGGGAACGAGTATAAAATAATTACACAAGTTTTTCTCTATAAATTTCTAAATGATAAATTTGGTTATGAAATGAAGAAAATTTCCCCTAAACTCAGAAGTGCAGACAGGTGGGAACGAGTTTATAAGGAAATGAGCAAAGATGAGAGACTTGATTTATTTGATTTGCTTTCACCAGATATTCCAAGACTTAACCCTGAACATTTAATATCTAATCTTTGGAATCAGCAGACCAGAGGGGATTTTGACTTGATTTTTGATCAAACCATGATAGATATAGCTGATAAAAATATAGATATTTTTTCAACACAGACATCACAAAATACAAAAATCCCTCTTTTTGAAAAATTAACAGTGTTTGTAACTGATGAGTCTGCAAGAGCTAACTTTGCTAGAGCATTAGTTGATAAGTTAGTTAATTTCTCGTTTGAAGAAACGTTTTCAGAACATTACGATTTTTTTGCGGCTATTTTTGAATATTTAATAAAAGACTATAATACTGCTGGAGGTGGTAAATATGCAGAGTATTACACACCCCATTCAATAGCAACTATTATGGCGAGGCTACTCGTTGGAGATGGCGAATACAATAATATTGAATGCTATGACCCATCGGCTGGTACGGGAACGTTGTTGATGGCTCTCGCACATCAAATAGGGGAAAATAGGTGTACTATTTTTTCACAAGACATTTCGCAAAAAAGCAATAAAATGTTAAAGTTGAACTTAATTTTAAACGGGCTAATTACTTCCCTTGACAATGCTATTCAAGGAGATACATTGGTTTTACCATATCATAGGTCAGATGACGGGCATACATTAAGACAATTTGACTTTGTTGTTTCTAACCCGCCATTTAAAATGGATTTTTCTGATACGAGGGAAAGTATAGCTGCTCAAACAACTAGGTTTTGGGCTGGCGTGCCTACAGTACCGCCGAAGAAAAAAGAGTCTATGGCGATATATACATGTTTTATACAACATGTACTTAACTCATTAAAAGACAGCGGGAAAGGGGCTATTGTTGTTCCTGCTGGTTTTATAAACAAATCACAAGGCATTGAAAAGAGACTGAGGAAAAAAATTGTTGATGACAAAATTGTATATGGCTGTATCTCGATGCCAACTAATGTATTTGCAAACACAGGGACAAATGTTTCTGTATTATTCTTTGATAAGAGTAAATCACAGGATAAGGTTATTTTAATAGATGCGTCAAATTTAGGAGAAGAGTATCAAGATAGTCAAGGATTAAAGAAAAAGAGACTGACGCCGACTGAAATAGAAAAAATTATTTTAACTTTTATAAACAAAGAAAGTGTTGAAAATTTTTCTGTTGTTGTGGATTATAAAAATATTAAAGATAATAATTATTCTTTATCTGCAGGGGAATATTTTGATGTAAAAATTGAATATATTGAACTAACTCCATTTGAATTCGAAACAAAGATGAATGTGCATAAAACCAATCTGGATAAACTTTTTAGTATTGGAAAATTTCTTGAGAATGAAATCCAAAAGCAGCTGGAGGAATTTAATTATGGAGCTTAAGCCAATAGGAAAGTATGTGTCGTTAAGTCAAGGTTTGGCGATAAATAAAGACTCAGCTCATCTAGTTAGTAACAGTTCGCATGGGAAATTTAAATTGCCTCTGCTTAGAATTGCAGATATGTTAGAAAACAAATTTAAAAGATATGTATCAACTGATGTGAATTCTACGGTTGTTGCAAAAAAGGACGATATAATTTATACAAGAACGGGACAAATTGGACTTGCTTTTAGAGGGTTCGAAGGTGTTGTTCATAATAATTCATTCATTATTACGTTAATTGATGAAGAGTTAGATAAAGACTATTTATTTACGGTGTTACAGTCTGATTTTTTTAGAAATCAAGCTTTATCATTCGCAAAAAACTCTGTACAGCCCGATTTAACTCACGTTATGTTCAAAAAAATAATGATTCCGGTTCCGCCAAAAAACATACAAAAAAAAATAGCTAAAACATACTTAACCTTGACCAAAAAAATGACTAATAACAACTCTATTAACAAAGAACTTGAGTTAACTGCAAGGACAATATATGATTATTGGTTTTTACAGTTTGAATTTCCTAATGAAGATGGAAAACCTTATAGATCTTCTGGCGGAAAGATGATTTGGAACGAAGCGCTAAAAAGAGAGATACCAGAAGGATGGGAAGTCAAAAAGATATTAGATCTTGTTTTAATTGGCAATACTGATGCTTATGATGGACCGGAAGTTAAAACAATAGACTTAAGTGTTATGCCATCAGGGTCGATTGCGCTGAGCGAGTTCAACAGTAGTTCAAATTTTGATACCAATTTGTTTAAAATGGAGAAGGGCGATATATTATTTGGCTCAATTAGGCCATATCTTAAAAAGGCAGGGATAGCGCCGTTCGATGGCGCGGTTGCTGGAACTGTACATAATTTTAAATGTATAAATAATGACTATTATAATTTTTTAGTAATGACATTGTGTAGTGAAAACATGTTTAACTATGCAGTAAATAATTCAAAAGGGACAAAGATGCCTGTTGTTGGTAGCGATAGAATACTTGATTACCCTATCGCATTCAATTCGGATATTGTGAAAAAATTCAATGTTTTAAACTTGAAAGATATTGTTTGTAATAATATAATCGAAAATCACGAACTGGCTTCTTTAAGAGATTTTTTATTACCGCTATTTGTGAGTGGTCAAGTAAGCTTCAAGGAAGAGAACTGATGTAAAAATAACACATTATTAGTTTTAAATGCATTTGACAATATTTACGATTACAGTTGTGATAAAACTATGAGCTATATTAAACAAGATAAGGGATATAGTCATATCAAGGTCTATTAAGTTGGCAAGGCAAGATTTGATAAAGGGTAGTTATGTATATATAGTGGTTGTATAAACGAAAAAATCACCTTCGAAGGAAGATGATTTAATCTGTGAAGTCTATGCCGTTATATTCAAAGATATAACTTTCAGCTCTAAGCATTCTTCACTGTCAACGCGATCGACTCCGTTGCTGGCTCCCGCCTAAAGCAAATAGATTATATAAAATGAGGATAAGGATGTCAAGATGGTAAGATTTATATGAAAAGGCTTGGTTATGGGACAAAGATGGGACGGGGTGTTGTGTATAATGGAGCTACGAAGAGGTAGCTCTTTTTTATGATACGAAGATTTGGAGTGTTAAGATGAGTAAAAAGAAATTGGCGGAAGAGAAAATTTATAAAGCCAGGATGGTAAAGGATTATAGTTTATACACAGCACAAGAGGTGTTTGAACAGGGGTTAGGAGATGAAGAGTTTATAGATCCTGAAAATACTTGGTCACTTACATTTGTTGCACCATATAGTAGGCAAGGGCGGACGGATAAAGAGACTAAGGGGGCGGATAAGCCAAGAGTATATGTCAATGCATATTTTAGGAGAAAACTTAGTTTAAAAGACCATCATGAGTTATATCCCATTAATGTGTCGCTGGTAAGAGCAGAACATACTGTGCATAAAAAGGACTCTGCTTGGCACGATGGATGGAAAAATAAAGTTAGTTCGTTTTGTGAAATTGAAAAACGCTTTTATCCTAATGATGTACCGCAAGAAAGTGGATATAAGATTGCTGATGCATATTACAAAGATACTAGTACAGTAATTGAGTTTCAAAAGTCATTTGCTGATGATGCTTTGGAAAAATCAGCTTTTTATAAAGCAAAAAACATCCGCTTAATATGGCTGTTTTACTTACAAACATTAGCTGTTTTTAAAGACGATGATAAATATAAGATTAGAGAGGATAATCTATATCATTTCTTTAGGATTGAAGATATTAAACCGGGATTTTACAAAGACAATGTTATTTTTATACAAGATAAAACTGGAAAAATTTATTATGTAGACAACCTTAAAAGAGTAGAATCTAATAGTATTTTAGAGGCAACTATACGATATTTTGAGTGCAAGCAAGTATTTGATTCAGCAGATGTTTTTGTTCATTGGCTAAGGTATGACTGGGTAAATAGTGAGCTTTTTAATAAGCATTTAAAAAGTGTTAATAAAAAAGCAAAAAAGGTAGTGAAAGAAGGTGGTGAGCCTAAAACACCACGTAAAAAAAGTGAAGTGAAAGGCAGTGAAAAAAAGAAAGCTCCAACTCTTGTGTTGATTAAAGAGGTAGTTATCGGGCTTTATAGCCTCGATGAAATATTTGACCAGTTCAAAGGAAAAGAAGATAAAATGTTTTTTTTACAAAACGGGAAAAAGACAGATAGAAATGGGAATAATCTAATTTATTGTTTTGTTAAAGATGATGGTACTGAATTTAGAAAAGATGGCTCTTCATATGTTTCATATAGATGTTTTGATAAAAACAAAAGTGGTCAATATATAGTCAATAGGAACTGGGATGAAACCCGCCAAAACCCCCATGAAGCAAAGTGGCTACTCCTAGAGACCAATCTTCAAAAATACTCAGATGAGATTAAGATACCGCATAAACAGAAGGACGCTAAATGATGATTATGTAGCGAATAGGAACAGGGATGTAACTCTTTAAAACCCGTAGGAAGCAAAGTGGCTACTCTTAGAGACTAATCTTAAAAAGTTACTCAGATGAGATTGTGATTCGGAACAAAAAGCAAGATGCTAAATAATGATTATGTAGCGAATAGGAATTGGGCTTCAGCTTCTTAAAGCCCGTGGGAAGCAAAATGATGCTTTTAAAGACCAATCTTAAAAAGTACTTGGATGAGATTGAGATACGGAATAAAAAGAGGGATACTAAATAGTGTATTGTGTAGTAATGGAAATTGGGAGGGGACCTACAGGCAAACGCAGGGGTGAAAAAGGTGGAGGTTCCTAGAAACTGAACTGAAAAATACTCGGTTGTGGGGCTTTAAGGTGCAAGGTCAAAAGGGGGAGATATTGCTCGCAACTGGAAAGAAAATCAATTGGATGATATTATTTGGATAGTGGAAAGATAAGGATACCAAATAATAGATTATTAGTTCCCGTTATATCAAATTAATACGAATATATAACAGTGAAATATAGCACGATAAATCATAGCTTGTAAATTGAAGGCTATGATTTTGGATTTCGATATAGACAAACATTAATAAAAAATGTACCATATAAGGTACAAGGTTAGATGGGCTAAAAAGAGTGAAAATTAGTATGATTAAAACTGAAAAACAATAGGAGGTAAGATATGCCACAAAGAACAATAATGATGAGAATATTTGAAGTCTTGTATGATGAGTCAGATGTAGATCATCCATTGACTCATAAAGAGATAATTGACATTTTATACAATAGGTATGGAATAACCGTGGAAAGAAAAGCTATAGGTAAACATATAGAATATTTAAATGATATGGGATATGAGATTGTATCAACTCCCAAAGGCAATTATCTTTTAGAAAAACTATTTGAAGAATCAGAGTTAAGGTTACTCATAGACAGTGTACTTTGTAGTTCACATATTAATAAAACACACTCCAAAGAACTAATTGATAAATTAGTAAAGTTAGGTGGTAAATATTTCAAATCTCGTGTTAAACATATCTGTCATGTAGGAGAATGGAGAAGATCTAGTAATCAATCCTTCTTTCTAAATATTGATTTTGTGAGCGAAGCTATAGAAAAAGGCAAGCAGATTACTTTTGATTATCATAAATATGGGGTTGATAAAAAACTGCATAAAACTAAGTCTCATAGAGTTAGCCCTTACCAAATGATATTACACAATCAACATTATTTCTTAATGGCTAGAAATGAAAAGTGGGAAGATATAACTTTTTATCGCATGGATAAAATTAAAAACGTTCAAATTATAGACGATCCATCGACTCCAATAAATACAGTCAAAGGATATGAAGGCGGAATAGATTATGGAGAACTTGCCAACTCTAGACCATATATGTATGCTGACAAACCAGAAAGGGTTGAGTTTATTTGTACTGTAGGAGTATTTGATGATGTTTGCGAATGGTTTGGCACTGGTGTAGATGTAAAAGAACTCCCTGATGATAAAGTAGAAGTATCGCTTATGGTAAGTCCAATGGCCATGAAATATTGGGCATTACAGTACGGGTCGAGAGTGGAAGTTACATCACCTGCAACTTTACGCGAGGCTATTAAAAATGAGATTGCAGCAATGGCAGACAAATACGGAATTAAATGTGATTAGTTGTGTCACAGGGAAGAAGCTAAATCGCCTGCAACTTAACGTGATTCTAGGAAGTATGAAATTATTGACTATTATGAGGTTAAATGTGAGTAGGTAGTATAGTTTTATAGACAAATAATAATGTAAAAACTGGTTTTTGATTAAAAATGGTAAAAGTCTTGAACGATGTCCGCTAGTTAGGACATCGTTTTTTGTATAATGGTGCTATACAACTAGGAGGGCATCTACAATTGGATAACAAGTTTAATCAAAATGTTTTTGAGATGGATAAGGAAACTAGACTATCATATCTTGAAAACCTCGCGACCATGAACGCTCATAAATTTAATCATGGAACAGAAGACATTTACACTGAAATTTATAAAGAACTTGAAAAAATCAAGGAAATGGGTATGGAACTAGAGTTTCTAGTTGTAAAATCCATTGCTGATATTTTAAGAGAAATTGATGATAGGCCACATTTTGTTGGTATGGGCTGTAGTAGTATTGTCGCATTTCTCATTGGGATAACTAATTTTGATCCTACATTAAATCCCATAAAACACGGGCTCATTTTTGAACGGGGTTTTCAAAAAAGAAAAAAAGACAATGCGATCTTTGGATTTTACCTACAAGATGATGTTTTAGAAAAGTTAAAGGTAAAACTTTTTGAGCTATACAAAGATAACGTATTTGTTATTAAAACTCGTGATAACGTTTTAGGTGAAGATAAGATACTCGCAGTTAATGGCGTAGGTGTTAGAATTTTAACAAACTTAGAGAGGCTATATAAATTTAGCCATAACATTAATGAACTGGTGAATGCATCAACGGTTGGCTTTTTTACTGAGGATTACATGCATCTACTTCACTATGTTTTTGGTTTTAGTTACGAAGAAGCAAATAATATTAGAATGGCTGCAATGCTTGAAAATGTACCTAACGCTCAACTAGTCAATGTTAGTTTTGACAGTAAATACGCAAATTATTGCCATGCTTTGAATAACAGTAGAGATGAAAGGTTGTTTGATCAGATTGTAAGAGGAATAAGATGTGCTAGAAGTAAAGCCTGGGTTTTGTCAGCTCAAAATGTGTGGAAAGCACATAAAGGTGTATATATGGAAGATAAAAAGAAAAAACGACTGCAAACACAGTAAATGATAATGTTCAAAAGTAGATGTATTGTACTTGTCCTAACTAGGTTTTGAATGTGTGTATAGAGAAGAAAAAGGACAATTTACCCACAAAGTGTAATTACATTTAAAAAAGAAAACAAATTTTGTAAGCCCGATATGGTTTGAATGAGTAAGAACATATGTTGAGAAAAAACGCCTGCAATCACAGTAAATGATGCCATCCAAAAGTAGGGCGTATTTTAATTATCATTAACTGGGTTGTGATGCGCATATGGGGAAGGAAAAAGACAGTTTGATAGCAAAGCATAATGACCGTTACAAGTAGAGCGTAATTTCCAAACTTGACAGGTTGCGAATGTATAAAAGTGTACCATAAAGGCTAGTTCATCAATTTGGAACAATAACGGTTAAAAATAGCATATTTTGTAGCTTGATATGGTTTGAATACGTGGATAGGACATTTGTTAGTTTGAAAGTGTTTTAAGTTGATTGGTAGGTGACAAGCTCACATATAGCTTGAACAGTAGTACTATATACTCTTGTAGTACTATTATTTGTTTGTTAAAAATAATATATATGTGGTATAATCACGTGTAATTTGAGATATTTATATTTCCGGAGGCAAAATGAAAAAGGAGAATCCTAACGCAGATTTTGTAGCGATAGAAAAAGAAATTTTAAAGTTTTGGGAAGATGAAAAATGCTTTGAAAAACTAGTAGAAAAAAACAAAAACGGGAAAAGATTTAGATTCCTAGATGGTCCAATTACTGCTAATAACCCAATGGGTATTCACCATGCTTGGGGAAGAAGCTTGAAAGACATGTACATTAGATTCCAAGCTATGCTAGGAAAGTCTTGTCAATATCAAAACGGTTTTGATGCCCAAGGGTTATGGGTAGAAGTTGAAACAGAAAAAGAACTAGGCCTTAAAGATAAAAGCGAAATAGATAGCTATGGTATTGATAAGTTTACCGAAGCTTGTATGGAGAGAGTGCAAAAATATGCATCCATCATAACCGAGCAAAGTAAACGCTTGGGTCAATGGATGGACTGGGATAATTCATACTATACAAATAGCGATTTAAATATAACTTCAATATGGCATTTTCTAAAGATTTGTAATGAAAAGGGCTGGCTAGTTAAAAGTTATAGACCACTACCATGGTGCCCTCGTTGTGGAACAAGTCTATCTGAGCATGAAATGTCGGGTTCATATAAAGAAACAGAACACTTATCCATATTTGCAAAACTTCCAATTGAGGAAATGGATGCAAAGATTTTGGTATGGACGACTACTCCTTGGACGCTAACTAGTAACGTAGCACTTGCAGTCAATCCAGAAATTGAGTATGTAAAAGTAACTGTTAAATCAGATGATAAACCCTTAATCATTGGGGCAAAAGCAATTGGCGCACTAAAGGGTGATATTGTAAGTGTATCTGAGCCATTTAAAGGTGAAGAGTTAATAGGTAAAACATATAAAACTTGCTTTGAAGATTTTGATTGTCAATGTTTTGAGCATAAGATAGTTGCTTGGGACGAAGTTGATGCAACCGAAGGAACTGGCGTTGTACATATTGCTCCAGGGTGTGGTGCAGAAGACTTTGAACTTGGTAAAAAATATGGTCTGCCAAGTATCTGTCCCATAAACGATGAAGGTGTCATAGTTAAAGGATTTGGCGAGTTTACAGGAAAGAAAACTACTGACTTGGTTGATGATGTAGTATATAGACTAGATGGGGAATGTAAGTTATACAAAACAGAAATGTATAAGCACAGTTATCCATACTGCTGGAGATGTAAAACCCCAGTTGTCTTCAAGCTTGTCGATGAATGGAACCTAGCAAGTGATAAGATAAGGCCTTTAATGATTGAAGCAATTAAGACAGTTACTTGGGACCCAGAAAGTGGTGGGAAGAGAATGTTAGACTGGTTAACCAATATGGGTGACTGGACAATTAGTAGAAAAAGATTCTATGGATTACCTCTACCATTTTATCCATGTGAATGTGGTCACCTTAATGTCATAGGCAGTAAAGAAGAATTAAAGGAAAGAAGCGAACATGGTTCGTTAGAAGGCGTACCACATCTCCATCGCCCATATATAGATAAGATTAAAATCCGCTGTGAAAAATGCGGAGCACTTGTTGAAAGGGTTAAGGATGTAGGAGATTGTTGGCTAGATGCTGGTATTACTCCATTTTCTACCAAGAAATATTTTGAAGATAAAAAATACTTTAGTGAAAACTTCCCATCAGAACTAGTGCTTGAAATGAATGAGCAAATCAGGCTTTGGTTTTATTCCATGTTATTTATGAGTGTTGCTATAACTGGTAAAGCACCATATGAAAGAGTGTTTACACATGGTTCAGTCGTTCAGGAAACTGGGGAAAAGTTTTCAAAAACTGGATATATGATTAGATTTGATGAAGCTGCAGAAAAGATGGGCGCAGATTCAATTAGATACACATATATGTCTGTTCCAAATACAGGGGATGTAAGATTTGGATATGGAATAGCAGATGAGTCTAGAAGAAAGATCATTAGCTTTTGGAATATATACATATTCTTTAATCTCTATGCATCAATTGATAACCCAGATATCGAGAACTTTAAGCTAGATTATACCAAGCTTACCCATAGTGATAAATGGCTACTTGCAAGAGTTAACGCTTTTATAAAATCATCAAAAGAATCGATGGAAGCATATAAGCATGCAGCAGTTGTTAAAGATTTTGAATTTTTTGTTGATGAAGTCAGTAATTGGTATATAAGAATTAACAGAAAGAGATTCTGGAAATCAGAAGACAAAGAAGACCAAATGATAGCATACACCTGCTTATACAAAGCTATTAAAGCAACCCTTGGAGTAATGGCCCCAATTATTCCTTTCATTACAGAACACATCTATCAAAACACTGTAAGAGAAATTGAGAAAAATGCTCCAATATCAATACATTTAACAAATTATCCTGAGGTTATGGATATACCTTTTGAAGAGAGTATATTTGAAGAAACTAAAGTAAGTAGGGACATAATAACCACAGGTCAAAGAATGAGAAATGAAGCACAAATTAAGGTAAAACAACCTCTATCTACGCTATATATTTTGAAGGATACAGAAGGTGAGAGCAAACTAGAGAAAACCATTGCACCTCTTAGCCAAGTTATTAAAGATGAACTTAATATCAAAGACATTGTATTTACAAATGATAGCTCAATATTCAACGATGTTTTCTATACAGTAAACTTTAGAATAGCTGGAAGAACACTAAAAGGTGAAGCTCAAAAACTAAAGGGCATTGTAGACAATATGACTAATGATGAGTACAAGGCTCTAGATAAGATGGCAAAAACTGGTAAAGTTAGTATTGGTGACTTTGTAGACTTAGATGCTGAAATAGTTGAAAGAAATGAAAGACCAAAAGCAAACTTCATTGTCTCAATTGATAATGGTCTAACACTAGCACTAGATACTACAATCGATGAAACCCTTCTTGCAGAAGGATTAATAAGGGAGCTTATAAGACAAATCCAGGTCCTTAGAAAAGATTCTGACTTTTTAGTAGAACAAAGAATAGTTGCTGAAATAACCACAGATAGTGAATTTGCTTTAGCCGCGATTAATGAAAACAAAGAAAAGATTGCATTAGATATTTTAGCTACATCTATTGAAAGAGTTGATAAGCCTGACGCTGAAAAAGAATTCGATGTTCAAGGACATACCATCAAAGTTAAGATGGCAAAGGTATAGTTAGGACAGATATCAAGCTAGAGAGTCTGACAACATAAAACTTAACTTTTATACCAGTGATAACGAAAATGTTGTTGCTGGTATTTTTGTTTAAGGATGTATAGGTTATAAACTGATGGCTTTTTATCCTATATATACGCTTAAAGTTGTGTCGGTTTGAAAGGATGACAAAGGAGTGCTTGGCAAAAGAAATAGAGACAATAGATTAGTAGCTTTAGTTTACTTTGAACTAATAAGCGTCTGAGGTTGTGTAGATTTGGTGGGAGCCGAAAAATAGAGTAGTAGATTAGTAGTTTTTTGCACAGCATATATAGGTTAGTTAGGTGTATAATGAATTGTAATTTAAAGGGTATTTAATATATAATATTAAACGTACACGATATTTTTAAAGAAAAACGATGAATGTGTGGTTATTAAAAATATCAAGATAAATAATAAAATAAATGATTATAAAATCAGGAGGGATTAATATGAATAAAATTAAAGTAGGCGTAGCAGGATATGGTGTAATTGGACAGAGATTAGCAGATGGTGTTGCCCATCAAAAAGATATGGAACTTGTTGGTGTAGCAGACGTTGCTCCAACACTCGCAGTTCAAGCATTGTTTGAAAAAGGGATGCCATATGACTTGTATTTGGCTGCTGATTTCAAAAAAGATGAGTTTGCAGCTAGAGGGATACCAGTTTCTGGATCACTTGAAGATTTAGTTAAAAAATGTGATGTCATTCTTGATTCAACACCTGGTGGCGTAGGGATAAAGAATAAAGAAATATATAAAAAGTATGGCGTGAAAGCCATATTCCAAGGTGGAGAAAAAAATGAAGTTGCTGACGTGTTTTTCCATGGCTATGCCAACTATGAAAAAGGTCTTGGTGTAGATTTTCTAAAGTTAACAAGTTGTAACACTACAGGACTAATTAGAGCAGTGGATTGCTTGGATAAAGAATTTGGAATTGATAGAGTTGCAATTACCATTATTAGAAGAGTAGCAGACCCTGGTGACTATCATAGGGGATTAACTAATGCACTCCAAATTGATAAAGCACCTTCTCATCAAGCAGTTGATTTAATGACAATTATGCCTCACATTGAAGCAACTGGAATTCTAGTTCATACTCCAGTAACGCATGGTCACATTATTACAGTAGTTGCAACGGGTAAGCAAAAAATTACCAAAGAGCAAGCTTTAAAAGCATTTGCAAAACATCCAAGAATTAGACTTGTTAAAATTGATGATGGCTTCTTAGGAAATGCCTCACTGTTTAGATATGCTAGAGATCTTGGCAATCCAAGAGGAGACATGTATGAAATAGCTATTTGGGAAGATAGTATTGTTGAAACTGGCGATAGCATTATGTTTGCTATAAATATTCCACAAGAAGCTGTTGTTATTCCTGAAACAATGGATGGTATAAGAGCCGTTATGCAAACAGAAAAAACCTCCAAAGAAGCTACCGATAAAACCAACAAGTACTTAAATATGCCTAGTTGGAAAAAATAGCATATAAATTAGAAAAATTATACAAGCAGTTCAATATAAACACCTAGTTGTTGTGAACGATATGTTAAACACTCAGCTGTTTACGGCTTGAAAAAACAGTAAATATCGGTTGTTGTGGTATTAAAATATAGATAACGGCTAGATGTTTAAGGATATAATATAATTTTTAAGTGGAGTTAAAGATGCAGATAAAAAATATTTTAGATATAGATGTTGCGGGAAAAAAGGTGCTGTTTAGACCTGATATCAATTCCCCGATAGATGCAAACGGTAAAATAACAAACACTAACAGATTAGAAGCAGTAGCTCCCACACTAAAATACTTGCTTGATGGTGGTGCTAGCGTAGGAATTATTGCCCATCAAGGAGATACATTAGATTATCAAAATTTAATATCTTTAGAAGAACATGCAAGCATTTTATCAAAATTAGTTGGTACAAAAGTAGAGTACATAGACGATGTCTGTGGAGATAGAGCTATTGAAAAAATAAAAGCACTAAAACCAGGAGAGGCAATACTGCTTGGTAATTTAAGATATTTAACTGAAGAAGTTTCCACCTTCGAAAAGGATGTTAAACTACATAAAAATGAGATGGGTGGAGTGTATTTAGTAAGAAGACTGAAGGGCCTTTTTGATATATATGTAAACGAATCTTTTTCTGCAGCACATAGAAATGCTCCAAGTTTAGTGGCGTTTCCACAAATTATGCCATCATATGCAGGACCACTGTTTTTCAAAGAGTATGAAGCGCTGTCTAACATTATGAAAGGTGCAAAGAAGCCAGTTGTGTTTGTGCTCGGAGGTGCTAAAATATCCGATGCGTTTGGCATGATGGAAAATGTGCTTAAAAATGGCATAGCTGATAAAATCCTTGCTTGTGGTGTAACTGGTCAAATAATGTTAATTGCAAAGGGCATTGAGCTAGGCAAAACGTATGTAGATTGGTTAAAGGGAAAAGACCTGCTAGTCTTTGTAGAACAGGCTAAAAAATTACTAAGTAGTTATGGAGATCAATTTGTACTACCAGTAGATTTAGCGTTTGAAAAGGACGGAGTAAGAAAAGAAGTTAGTGTAAACGATTTACCAGCTGATGATGTAATGCTAACAGATATTGGAAGTAAAACAATAGAAATATTTAAAAATGAAATAATGCGTGCAGGTACAGTGTTTTCTAACGGTCCAGCTGGCGTTTATGAAAAGGAAGCAAGCGCTAATGGAACTAGAGGAATATGGAAAGCATTTTCAGAAGCTAAAGGATACACTGTTATTGGTGGTGGCGATACTGTTGCATCTGCTAGTAAGTTTATCGATATAGGTAGCATTGATTATGTATGCACAGCAGGTGGAGCTATGGTTAGGTTTTTAAGTGGTAAAGTGTTGCCAATGATAGACGCCATGACTTCTAAATAAGAGCTGGCATAACCACATGTAAATAGATTTAAGTGTCAATGCATCAGTAATGATATGTGCAATGGTTTCTAGATAAGTTGGCAATCGTTATACAAACAGATAATGCCCGAACAATGATAGTTGCTACGACTTCTAGATAAGAGCTGTCCATAACCGCACGGAAATAGATTGTAGCAGTAGCATTAAAGAAAGTCTTAGGAATTTTAAGTAGTAAAAGTTAATCATAAAATAGGTAGTACTGAAGTTTTAAGTAGTATTGTTGGTGAGCTTAAATAGTAATGACCTAAGAGAAAGCTTTTATGGGTTATATATAAGAGAAAATGGATATAAATAAAGTAACTAAAGTTGGAATAGTAGGTGGTGGGGTGTCTGGAATGACAGCTGCCATTATTGCTAGAAAAAACGGTGCCGATGTCACTTTATTTGAGTTAGAAGAAAGACTTGGTAGAAAAATTTTAGCTACTGGAAACGGAAAGTGTAATTTAGGAAATATTGACACCACCGAAGGGAAATATAACAATAACTTTAGTAGTTATATCCTATCTGAATTTGGAATTGATGAGATAAGAAGTTTTTTAGCTAGTCTAGGAGTTTTAACTAAAGTTGTTGACTCTAGAGTTTTTCCATATAGTGGAGAAGCAACGACTGTACAAAATGCCCTTCGTAAAGCAATCGATGATTTGAAAATTAATGTAATACACGAAGAAGTATTTAGTATAACTCCAGGGTTTAAAATAAATGATAAGTACACTTTTGATAAAGTAGTTTTATCAACTGGGAGTAATGCTTCTTTTGGGAAAGATAGTACTAGACTATTATCTAAGCTTGGGCATAATGTGGTTAAGATGAAACCCGCATTAGTTCCTTTTATATCCGATAGGAAAAATCTTAAAGGACTGAGGGGAGTTAGAATTGTTGCGAGAGCTTATTTAATTGTAGATGGAGTGGAGGTATGCTCCGAACTTGGAGAAGTTTTATTTAAAGATAACGGTCTATCTGGAAGTGCCATATTTGATTTGTCAGTAAAATTAGCAAGGCTGTCAAATCCTAAAAATGTAGATGTAAGATTAGATTTAATGCCAGATTATTCTAAAGACCAAGTAGAAAAATTAGTTTTTGAAATTGGTCTAAACGGTATCTTCCACAAAGAATTATGTGCAAATATCATTCGTAATCTAAAAGATATAGGAATTGACGATGTTGCGAAAGAAATTAAAAATTACAATATAAAAAATGTTAAACTTGGTCCTTTTCATTTAGCGCAGATTGCTTCTGGTGGACTTTCTGAAAAACAGTTTGATGAAAAAACTTTGGAAAGTAAACTCCATAATGGGTTATATGCAACAGGTGAAGCATTGAATGTAGATGGTGAATGCGGTGGATATAACTTAATGTGGGCATTTGCTTCTGGAATGAAAGTGGGGGAAATGGTTATGAAAAAGTAACCATTATGCTATATGAGAACAAATATAAAACGAATATCTATAACAGCTTTATTTTCAGCACTTATTCTTGTAACAACGGCGTATGTAAAGATACCTCTAGTACTAGGGTATATTCATATTGGCGATATTTTTATAATGCTTGGTTGTTATTTTCTTCCTATGCCATTTTGTTTAGTGAGCGCAGCACTTGGAGCTAGCCTCGCAGATTTAGTAGCAGGATATGTGCCATACATGCCTATAACTGCACTAGCTAAAATTTTACTTGCAGTATTTTGTAGAATTGCATTAAGAAGGGAAAAAGTTAAAATTTGGGAGATGATTGTATATCCAGTAATAGGCAGTATCTTAATGATATTATCATATTTCATATTCGAAGGATTTTATTACGGATGGGCCGCGAGTATAGCAAACTTACCTATGCAACTTATTCAACCAGCAATCTCCATCCCAGTCTATATACTTGGTGTTTTAGCGTTTATGAAAATCCCATACCTTGTTAACTATCGTAGAGAATTAGCCTTGAAACTTAAATCTAAAGATAGTAAAGATGAGGAAGCGAAGCCTAATGAGGATAATTAACATCATTTGTATATATGTTGGATGATAGATTTGGATTAGATAAATCAAATCCATATCTTGTTAATTATCGTAGAGAATTAGCCTTGAAACTTAAGTCTAAAGATAGTAAAGACGAGGAAGAGAAACCTAACGAAGATTAATAATAGTTTTACCAGTTGAGGCGTAATAGTTTAAAAGTCTGGTAGTAAGGTAGTTAGGTAAAGGGTGTTTTTAACTAAACGAGATGGATGACTAAAAGCGATGTAATGTACAAAATGTGTGAAATGCTATTGTATTGCGATAAAGTTGCAAAAAACATAAAAAACATATATATTATGCATGGGATTGAATAGGTCATACATTCTGTATGAACGTTTTATGCAGAACAAAATAATATAATATAAACGCTTTGAATGGGAAGGATATATGGAACAAAGTAAAGGAACAAAATATCATGCAAGAGAACTGTTTAACAAATCTGGTCTAGGTGATGCAGAGGTTGTTACTGATTTAGGACAGGAAGGCTTTTATCAAACCTTTTTAGTGAAAACGAAAGAAAATAGTTTCCTTATGAAAATCGCTAACGATACTGCAGTTTCTCCTGAAAATGAAAATAGTTTCAAGATGAGAAATTCTGAAATAGACATATACAAAACACTAGCAGCTGCTAAAGTTAATGTGCCTAAAATAGTGTATATAGGAAATGATGAAAATGGCAAGATGACGCATTATATACTATCTGCGTTTGATACTGCTTATCCATCTGCTACTTTCAAAAGTTTTGCCGATAGAGGCGTTGCTTTATTCCAAGCAGGAGCAGATCTTGCTAAAGCCCATAAAATCAGGGGACAGGGATTTGGATATGAGGCAATGGGGCTAGAAAATGACTGGGCTGTTGCATATAAAGCGCTTGTGGATAATGTCATTGCAGATGCAATTATAAATGATACAAAAATAGACATAGATAGAATTTACGCCATCATTGAAAGGGCAAGACCTTTCTTGACTAAGGTGGAAAGTAGCCTAGTACATTTTTCTCTTACAAAAGGTAAAGTGTTTGTCAAAAAGAATGGTTCGTTTTATCAAGGTATCAGTGGATGGAGTAAAACAATATGGGGTGATCCAGCTGGTGATTTTATTCCACAAAACGGTTGTTTACCAGTGCAGAAAAATCGTTATTTTATTAGAGGATATAAAAGTGTTAACCCATCACTGGAATTCACATATGCCTTTCAAATTAGGGTTCACTTAATGATGCTCTATCTTGGTCTAGTTATGCTAGCCGAACCAGATCATAAGCATGAAAAAGGTAGTGCAGCAAATAAAAAGTTCCAAAAGAGAGGACGTAAATATCTAAATACAGCAATTAAGTTTTTGGAAAATCCATTCCCAGATTTGATTAAGTAATGAATAATCTTTTAGTTAGCATATTAGACCACGCAAACTAACTGATTGCAAAATAGATTAGCGAAGAAATATTTACATAATTAGGGATTTTAAAACCATACGAATTAACTGACCGCAAAAAGTGGTCAGTTTTTGATATGAAAGCATCTAGTTATTTTCTCTTAAATATAGACCGTTTAGTTTTTTTAGCATCCTTAACATTAGCATTTTGGTCACTATCTTCAGGTGTTTCAACCTTTGGTGCAACATATTTAATTGAATTAGAAATTAGCTTTTTAACATTAACATTCAAGTAAGAATCACTAGTGTCTGATCCACCATAAAAGTATACAACCTTACCTTTACCTACCTTGAAAGTCATAAGTGCGCGTAAAACATTGCCTGTTGAAAACCAGGATATAATGGGTGCAGTTTCTGGAGCAGGGACATCAAAAGGTTCAGTTAAAACATTTGCATCTCTAAATGTTACCGGGAATTTAACATCTTTACAGATAGGGTGTTTAGGGTCTAGCGAAATTAGTTTGACTGTGGTGCTTTTATTATCTTTTGAGCTTAAACAAGTAGTACCTAATAGGCTTTTAAATACTCTAGATTGATTTGCACCATAGAGTGCGACAAGTCCCATTCCTTCTTTAACTCGTTTAGTAACATTAGTGACAACATCGTTTAGTACTTGCTCATTCCAAACATCTGACCACCATACAAGTACATCTGTGTTGTCTAGTAGTTCCTTTGTAAAGCCATTGCCAGGGTCTTCTTGTGTAATGGTAGTAATGTTTAAGTCGCTACTTTCAACATTTAGGTATTTTTTCAATTCTATGTGAATGCCGTTTGGATAAAACCTAGCAGCTTTACCTTTCCGTTGCTTTTCGTGATATTCGTTAAATATTGTAACATTCATTTGTATTGACCTCTCATTGAAATATTATAGTAATCGTATTGTTCTTTAAGCGATGCGATAGTAGTTATGTTTAAATTATACCGTAGCAATGTTTTTGTTAATACTTGAAGTGTTTGTGCTGTATTGACCTCTCATTAATTGTATTATTTCTCTAACAGGAGCGATAGTGGGCTACATTTAAACTAAGCGTAGCGATGTTTTATTAACATTGTAGCATTTATACTGTATCTAGCCACTCATTGATAGTGACCATATTGTTTTTAAAGGGATGTGACGGTGGTTGCAATTAAATTATGCTGAAGTAATATGCCGTTGTCAATATTTTTTCGTATTGACTTATATTACCGCGTACAATATAATTATAATTAATATTCTTTATTTTTTAAGTAAGGATAAATTTTTTGGGAAGGAGATGGATATGAGTAAAATAAGACGCAACATAACCGTTGGTCGTGTTTTTCAAGTGTTGTTTTACGCACTTGGTTTTCCACTGATGGTACACCTAGTTTTAATTTCCTCAAAACCCCTTATGGACAATCCTTTGATTGGGACTGGGCAAACACAATTGATTGGCACACTCAATTACTACAAAGGAGAGGGCGTTTGGGGTGTTTATTTAGCCTTAGGATTATGGATAGTTTTCATTATTTTCCAGTTACTACTTAGGCTAATCGTAAAGAGGAATGCCTGGACTAGGGCAGCAGTAGCAACATTACTAGCGGCAATAATATTTGTAGCTCCAATTATGACTATGGACTTCTGGTTAAAAGGCAAGTTTGAGGAAGAAAGGACGAAGTACATTGAGGAAACCGACACCGATGTTGGAAGTTATACGGTTACCAATCAAAAGTACAAAGATAAGTCAGAAGAAGCAAGTAGTGCTGTTGAAGACTTTATTAAGTTGTATAACCTAGAAAAGTTTGAGGGCAAAAATTATTCCGGCAAAAATACCGATGGGTCTGAGACAGTGCATAATGAAGAAGATGCTGCTTGGTATAGCCCAAATGGAATGTATGCAGATGGTTATGTTTTCAGCTTTAAACAGGCTACAAAGGTTATAAGAAACTATTATGAAAACAAATACGCATATGATGAAGCTCATAAAGAAGATTCAGATCCAACAACAATCAATGACGCATTGAGCAAAGCAATCGCTGATTTAGAAGCAGATGGTAACTCTGATTGGAGCAAATATAAAAGAGGTGACGCCGAATCTGATTTCGAAATGGCAAACTTCAAATATATTTCTTCACCTAATGAATATGAGTTGGCGTATGGTGATGAAGGAACTGCCAAAAGATATTACTTAACCCCCGCAAAGTTAGATGCAGTTTTGGGCGTACTTGGAAGAGAACTTGGCGGTAATGAAGCGGTGTCTGGCTTGCTAGCCACACTTTCAACTTTTGGTATTAGTTTAGGTGGTATTGATATTGAATCACTACTCACTGAAAATCTTAAACTTGCAGACTTGATTGCATTAGTAAACGGTATGGGATTAGGTGGGACTTTAAGAACCTTAGTTGATCCAGATAGCACAGAAACCACAATAGATGAGGCTTTCGTATTTGGACTTCTTGAAGGCTTCAGTTCATATCAGTCACCAACAACTTATCCAGTATTTTATTTCATAAAAGACGAAGGTTTGAGAGAATATGCATATGCAAACTACTATGCAAAAGTACATGGCGCAAAAGTTGGTGCTGTTCTTGTAGCTGATGAAGGGGAAGATCCTAAAGTAGGGCTTATTACTTTAGATTCTTCTGGTAAACCTGCACCAAACGGACATGACGCGCTTAAGCAGTTGGATTGGTTTGAGGCAAATGAAAAGATGAGCAAAAAATATTATCCATTATTTGCGCTAAGAGAAAGACTAGTTAAATGGTCAGCACTTTGTACTCTTATGATATTTGCCGCATATGCTATGACTATATACATTGATGAGAAGTACAAAAAACTCACAGTAAAGGCAGGAGGTAGATAAAATGAAAACAGTATTAAAAATATTTTTATTTGTCATTGGTTTTCCTGCATTGATTGCACTTACTGTTATCTCTTCGTTGACGGTATTTAAGGAAGGCAATAGTTATGGATTTTGGGTTTTTATAGGATTAATACTTGCAGCAGTATTTTTCTTAGCATACCTAATTACATTTATTGTGACCGAAGTGAAAAACAAAAAATCAGGGACAAGGAAGGTAGCCAAAAAAGGGCTAGTAGCTTTAGTAATTGTGGCATTTATTTTCACATCAGGATTATGGTTTGTTATAGATGTTTTACTACCAGGGATTTTGGATGATGCAACATCTGGGACACTATTATTTGATGATGTTAGAGAAAACTATGAAGACCAAGCTAAAGTAAATGCCGAACTACTTAATAAGTTTATTACCATAAACTACAATAATGGGAACCTTGATAAAAATGTAAGCTTATCAACCTATTTAGAAGAAGGGTATAAAAACGAGCGCATTAAAACCTTAATTCACACTAACTTTACAAACATAGACCAAAACGGTTATGCGTCATATACCGCAACTGGACCGTGGATTGGTCTTGCAGACGGTAAGAGAATGACAATTCCAGTACTAATTCATTTATTGTTTAACGAAAGGGACATTAAGAAAGATTTGCCATATCTGTTAAAATATGACTATATCCCTAAAGAAGTCACTGTAACAATAAAGGATGAAGATGGCAATATAATCACGCAAGATCCAGATGGATATTCTCCTTATTATAATCTTGAGGAGAGAGAAGACCCAGAAGGTGGTGTAACTTGGACGGTTCTAGATATGGACGGCAATCCTATGGAAATCAAAATAGGTGAATTACTAGAAGGAACTGGTTTGTCTAGTTTTATTATAGGAATCATCAAGGGGGACACGGGAACAAGTATTATTAATACTTTAAGAAACATTGTTGCAGATGAGAATGTTCTTGGTGCTCCTATATACATCTCCATTCATGTTGACGAGGTAGAGCCCAGTAACACAGCGCTAGTTTTAGGTCCAAGCAATACTTCAAGAGGTATGTTAGGATATAAAAACAGTGCTTGGTTAAATAGCAACCATCTACTATTCGCAGTCATTTCTATATTCCCAGCTAGAATTTGGCTATTAATTTGGGGTGCTATGGTTGTTGCAACAAGTGTAACAATTGGCGTAATTAACATCAATAGTACCAAGGCTGACGATGAAGGTGTGGAAGATGAATATGATGAGTTTGAGGATTATCAGCCAAAGGTAATACAATACGATGATTCGGATGTATATAACGATCCAAACTTAAGCCCTTATGAGCGAGCATATATAATAGCTCAAAGGAATAGAGAGCGTCGTGGTTAATGTCTAGCAACTAGATAGTTAGTTTACAAAAGGGGCTGTACAAATTAAATACAGCCCCTTTTATCATGCCAAATTATAGGTTTAACAATTTTTATGAATGTGTAAGTAAGTAGTGATACAACTTAGGGCAAGCCTTTCTCGTGCGGATTGCTAGGGAAGGTATAGCCAGTAGTTTCAAAAACTATTACTTCACCTTCTATATTGCTATAGGCATTGCTGTGAGTATACTTTAAACAAAATCTAATTCCACTAATATCAGCAATCCAGAAATATAATGTTTCATAAGCGGTGGCGAATTCATATTTTTGGCAAGTGTAAGATTTTCCCGAAATGGTTATAGATTCAGTTCCTTTGAGTTCTGCGCGATGGTAATAATATCCATAACTGTCAGCTCCTTTTGAATTGAAGTGGAACAAATAGTCAAGTGGTGTTATCGGATAGGTATGATGGTCGGGGCTTTCTAAAAGTTCAGAAGCTGTGATCCCAGTTGCTTTCGGGTCGCCCCAAATTTCATCTAAAGGTCCTAAGAAGTATTTGTCCCAAGTTCCAGCGTTATACTTGTAGTAATAGTATAAATTCCCTTCGTATGCACTTTCATATTGTTCAGTTAAGAAGTTGTTTCCGTTCTTGTATACGGTGATATCTTCAGATATGTCGGTGTGGGTATACGTTATTTTGAAATTATTTCCCCTTAAAAGTCCATTAATAATATTTTCAAAAGACATTATGGGGTGTTCTTCCTCACCAGGTTCTTGCTCGCTAGAACCACCGTCATTGTCATTATCGTTACTAGTGTCTGAATCACTACTGTTTTCCGAATTTTCTAATTGATTTATCGTTTCGCCCAAACGACTACAGCCAACTAGGGCGAGCATAAGAGAGCCGATAAGAATGCAAACTAGTAGTGTTAAAAATATTCTTTTTTTCATATAAATACCTCCCAATGAGCTTAAAATGTAAACTTCATCACTCATATTAAAATTATACTTAAGCTAAAAAGTAAAATCAAGATAACAAAAAAAGGCATAAAACAGATATAATCATAAACCAAACTTGCAAAATATGGGCGCAAAACGCTTGTTTTTAGTAGTTTTTTGCCTTTTTACATATTGACTTGAACTCATTATTATAGTATTATTAGTAAACGATATTTATATATATTTAAATAAGCGCGCGTATTAAGAGAAATAAATAACCAACTAACACGTATTTCTCGTAGCAATAAGAGAATATAGAAGTGCTTTATGCACAGAGATATACTAACAGCAATCATAAATTATAAATTTCTCGTAGTGATAAGGGAGAGATCCTAAATGTGTAACGAGAAAAAGCACTAAAATGATCATAGGTTTTTGTAGTAATAAGGGCTAAAGATGGGTAAATATGGCATATTTATAATGTTTTTTGTAGTCATATACAGCATGTATATGGGCTATAACGATGGTTCTCTAGCAATCTCAACCACGATTGTAACTAGAGCAACTAAGCCTAGAACTGCACTTTTAATTACTGCACTTATTAAATTCATTGTGCCTATTATCTCCTTGATTACGATATTGACTGCTTCAGGTGGTGTGGGACTTGAAGTAGCAAATAAACTAGGTTCCCAATTATTTATAAGTACCTTACCTACCGAAAAAGAAGGGTTTGTATTTTTGTTTTCAGGTCTAATGGGCTCCCTGCTATGGGCGGTTATATCTTACTTTGCAAAATTACCTAACTCTATTACTCATACCTTAATCGGTGGTATTATCGGTGCAGGTATTGTGAACATGGGGTTTTTCTCGGTCAATTGGAAAGGGTATGTGTTACTAAATGTAATTGCTATGGTATTCATCGCGCCAGCTGTTGCATTTGTCATTGGATTTATACTACTGAAGATAATTAAAAAGCTTGCTAGTAGAGCCCCGAATAGACACGTTGGAAATATTCTAGTCTGGGTACAAAGGATTAACTTTATCTTTTTATCAGCATCTTTTGCATCAAACAACTGGCAAAAAACCTTTGGTGTGGTTCTTCTCGCATCTTCTATAGGGGCGATCAATTTGGGTGGAAATACAATGACTACGGTAGTTGTAGTTATTGCAGTATCAATGATGATAGGTATATTGACTGGTGGTACAAAAATCATTATGACTACAGGAAAAAAATTATTTAATGTAGGACCAATTCACTCTGTGACAGCGCAGTTGACAGCGAGTCTTGTATCGACCGTTAGTAATACCGCAGGAATAGCACTAGGGGTTGGACAGGCCATGACTGCATCAATAATTGGTGCAGGCACAGCAGACAGAATGAACGCTGTTAAATGGGCAAGAGCTAGAAAGGTTGCTATTGGTTGGGCACTAACTTTCCCAATAGCTGCATTATTTGGTGCTGGATTTTATGCTCTTATGGCTACTATCGTTGGCATACCACTATAAGAAAATACAAATTAAGTTCATATTAAGTTTAGGTATTAACTTAAAGGAGAATAAGAAAAATGTTTAAATTCAGGAATAAAAAAAGAGATAGCTTTTATGATATGTTATTAACACAAACGGAAATTGTGTCTAAAGGAATGAAAACATTGCACGAGTATTGCATTACGCACGACGATGAGCTTGCGAAAAAAGTCATTTTAATTGAAGAAGAAGGGGATATGGCTAGAAGGATTTTAACCGATGAGTTAGATAATACTTTCATAACTCCTATCGATAGAGAAGACCTTTATAAACTTAGTAGTGAGTTAGATGAGGTGTTGGACTACGCCAAGACATCTGTTGATGAGATTCGGGTGTTTAATTTAACTCCCGATGAAAACATGATAGAACTTACAGGTGCACTTGTAGATATGACAGAACATATGGTTTTAGCAATTTCTCATATGGAAAGACATAAATCTATCTGCCAAGATGAAGCGATTTATGTTAAATCGCTAGAAAATAAAGTGGGTCATATGTCAACAAAGATACTAGCTAAATTATTTGAAGAAGATGACCACAAGAAAATATTTAAATATAGAGAAGTATATAGACATTTAAACAGAACTGCAGATATTGCAGACGCAGCAATGGATACGCTACTTAGAATTATTGTGAAGATGGGGTAAACTATGAATTATAATTTCTATGCATATATCAGTCGTATGAAATTTATCCAAAGATGGAGTTTAATGCATTCCATCATCCCTGAAAACATTATGGAGCATAGCGAACAAGTAGCTCAAATAGCATTTGGGCTTGCTGTAATTAATAATAAGATTTTTAATGGTAGTGCTGACGTGGGAAAGTGTGTCAGCATCGCTATTTTTCACGATGTAAGTGAAGTTATTACAGGCGATTTACCAACTCCAGTTAAATACTACAACAAAGAATTAAATGATGCATATAAAGGCTTAGAGAGTGTTGCAAATAATAAAATTATCTCAATGCTTCCAGATGAATTAAAAGGTGCTTTTGAGGAAGTAATTTCGGCAGATAAAAATTCTTATGAAGCTGAACTTGTAAAAGCAGCAGATAAAATCGCCGCATATGTAAAATGCGTAGAGGAGCTTAAGGCAGGGAATAAAGAATTCACAAAAGCCAAGAAGAGTAATAAAGCTTTAATTGATGAAATAGAGCTTCCTGAAGTTAAATATTTTATGGATAAGTTTATAAAAGGTTTTGAACTTTCATTAGATGAGCTGGAGTAATGTTGGCTGTTCTAACATGGCTAGAATACAAATGCACCGACTCGAACTTCCTGAGGTTAGATACTTTATGGATAAGTGTATGAAGGGTTTTGATTTTTCATTAGAAAGGTTTTTACCTGTGTTTTTAAATAGACTATAGAGAGGTTGTAACTAATTTTTTTTAGATTTTTATACCTTGGAGCTATTAGCAGTTATGAAAAAAGGTCTCGCATTTTGAGACCTTTTGTGGATTTTTAAAGTTTTGGTTTTGTTATCCGCGTCTTCTAGCTCTATCTCGCGCTTTCGCCGCATGAGCACGTTCATTATTTGCAATATCCATAAAATATGCGCGGTACATACTATTGATGCGCTTTTTTGCTCCTTCCAAATTAGCTGCATGAGGGATACAAATATATCCAGAACGGTCTACACGATTATCATATCTTTGAAAGTTTTTGTTAATGTTAAAATACATATGACCATTTGTACAGTGCAAAATACCAAATAAATATCTCCCTATGTAAGCGAGATCACAATCAAAACCGGGCTTAAGTTGCATCCCAGCAGATCTAATAAAAGCTGCAATACTTTCATAAATGTATAAATTTTCGGTAGAGAGCCTAGTGATGTTTACACCTTCTGGGAATGGACTTCCTAACTTGTTGCGCCTTGCTCTTAATATGGCAATAAGGATGGGAATTCCTATAAGTAAAATTGCAATACCAGCAAATGAAGCAACTGCAATTATGCGAGATGAGGTGAGATATTTTGTAATTGTACCGAGCGTTTTAATAGATGTAACATATTTGCCTAGTAGTTTTCCAGACTCAATGGTGTATTCATTAATTGTCATATCATCTACATTATGAGAGTAATATGTTGCAATGCCAGTTTCTTCATCGACAACTTTATCAATGAAAACTTGCGTTATCACGGTATTAATTGTGTTTTCGGTAACATAATAAGCAAACACATCATTTTTTTGTAATGGGTCATTTTCTCCATCATATTTTTTAACGATAATCTTACTCCCAGCAGGGATGTGAGTCATAAATTCACCTTCGTCTATATCGTCATACTCGAAAGTACGAGTAACTTCGTGAAAATCATAGGAGGTATATCCAAAAAGATATGCGTCAGTGATGAAATAATTTAAGTAAAAAACTATAAAAATTGCACCCGCAATTACGGCCATAACAAGGGTCCATATGATGGGTATAACAACTTTTTTTTGCTCATCTAAATTTCTCATTTTTTCCTCAATGCTCTAAAACTATCAGTCAAATGTAAGATTATTATATATTAATATTAGGTTAACTTCAACATTTAAGTGTAAAGCAGTTTATAACAAAACTCCTTGCACTTACCCTGTAACGTTCGAGGAGGTGTCTACCGTTGCACTATGAGAGCTGACATATAAACAAAAAACAAGTAGGTACTAAAGTAGCGTGTTTGAAAAACAGTGCATTAATTATGTGGAGTTATACCGGAATAAGATTTTATGTAGTAGTCTATTTTGTCATTTACTATACTAATTGCTTCTTCAGGTGTATTGGCAGCATATATTTTATCTTCTGAAACACCGTCGTTGTTTCCATTGTATCGTTTTCTAGTATCAAGTGGTGCGCCTGCAAGTTTAGATCCCCAGCCTTCAGAGGGCGTAAGACCTACAATTAATTTGTGCATAGCCCATGCATTGGCAATTTCTGAAAGTGTACCACTTCCACCTCCAACAGCAATTACAGCATTAGCATTTGCAACAATAACATTTCTGTATAGGTCAAGACCAGTAGCAATAGGTATATCAACATATGGATTGTGTACAGTAGAATCAAAGCCGGGTAAAATGCCTATTACATCTCCCTCTCTATACTTTTCAGATGCGTGTGCTCCTTTACAAGCCGCAAGCATGACACCGTTTAATCCACCGCATTGTAATCTATAACCATTATCTATAAGTAGTTTTCCTACCTCGAAAGCTAATTTGAAATTAACTGAATCTTCGCTAGCAAGTGAATTTCCTACGACTGCAACTATTTTTCTCATATAAACCTCTTTTCTTAATATTGAATAATTATAACATACCTAAAATTAAATGTTAATTATTCGCGCGTTATTGCCAACTAAGCATAGTAGAAAGTTAGTTGTCATAGCATATATATCTGCAAGGTTTTATCCATGTTAGGCATCATAGAATGACCGAATGTATATGACTATATTTTAGTATTAGCATATATTGAAGGAGCTATTATTGGTTTAAATGATTTTATTTTACAATTAGCTAAAAACATTGTAGTATAATGAAAACACGGAGAGATGGCAGAGTCCGGTTGAATGCGCACGACTCGAAATCGTGTGAGTTAGTGATAGCTCCGTGGGTTCGAATCCCACTCTCTCCGCCACATACCGTTATGACTAAGGTTTTGATACGATTTCAAGACCTTTTTTATTAAACAGTTCGTTTAACTGTGTATTTTAAGCTCTGAATTGTTAGTGGTGTAGCTCTTTATAAACAAGATGAGAGATGATACAATCTATAAATAGGAGGATGTTTTTATGAAAAAGATTATTAGAACTTTATTTATATGTGTCACTGTGATTTTATTAACAAGTTGTGTTATTGCTTGTGACGGTTCTGGAAGGAGCTCAACGATAAAAATAAACTATTTTAGGAATGATGGGCAGTTTGTTTTACCAATTAAGGTTACAAAAGTAACCGTGTCACCTGACCCCCTGAGACATTTTCACAGCAAACAGTCCATAGAGCAAATGGCTCAAGAGATTAAAGACACATCTAAATATGACGTAGAATCATCAAAAGATTATTTGGTTATCAAAACATTAGATAAAAAGAACTACTGTTTAATAGCTACTTGTAACGAAGGGCAGTACAACTATTTAATTACAAATATGAGTTGCACTATTGAATCTCCTAATCATGTTGACGAAACTTACAATCGCCGAATTATAGTCCCATTTTTTTGGATAGAAGAACCAATTGTAAGTGACTTGGGCATGGCGGTTTTAGAAGAAAATAAGGAATATGGATTTACGAGTAGCCTAAATGAGTTGCAAAGTTTTTATACTAAGCAAGGTTATGAAGTTTCAGCTCTAGACAATACTTTGACAATAACGGACACGACTGGGGCAAAAACTGGTACTGACGATAATTACAATTTTGAAGAGATAATTAAAAAAGTAAAAATTACTGTAAATGGCTCAAAGATAAGTTTTGAAATCTTGGAAGTGTAGACTTATAAGTCATAGTTGCATTTAGATAATACAAAACTATCTTACATTAATCGGTTTCACACCTAAACTGCGGTAAAGGTTTGCTGAAATTGTAGAAATTTGAGGAGAATATGGACTTCATTTAGTGGTTTTGCCACACTCAAGAAAGTACAGGGTTAAAATCAAGAAAGGGTACGGCTCAGGTTCAAGGGTTCGCACCTTTTTTGTTTTTATGACGCAGAGTAAATAAATATTAGATAATCATAAAAAAGCCACAAGAAATATTAACTATTTATTTGAACTTGTAAACACGCTATAATATGCGTGTAGGAGGCCAAATAGCCTAAATTTTTAATATACTTGGAGGGATTTATGAAGGAAAAAATTATTTATGGAATTTTAGCTACTATGCTTATTTGTATCCTAGCATTAACCTTAGTCGGATGTGGTGATAAAGTATCTAATGTTACGGATAGGGGTGGCGATAATTCTTCTAATGAGAACAATACTAATGACAATAACAATAATGACAATAACGGCGGCACTGGTGGGCAACAAGATGAAGAAGTCGATACACTTACGTATGACGACATTATAAACGGTATTGGTCCAAGTTTAAAAACAGTCTATCACGAGAAGGATTCAGGTGGAACTGAAGAGATGGAAACCGTATATAAAGTGGGAAACGATATCCTGAGTTTAAAAAAGCAAAAGAAAAAAGATGGTGACTGGGAAAAGCTTAATGACAGTTACTATAAGTACACAGAAAATGGCTGGGATTATTATTTGATATCCAATGATGGAACTAGATGGGTAAGAGGCGAAACTGGGCTTGTTGCTGAAGATTTATTTAATGGAATTAGTAAAGGTAGATCGATAACTTCATATAGGAAGATATTTACAGACTACTCTGATGTAGAACCTATTAGTAAAGTTAATGTCAATTATGTCAGTACTGAAGATATTACTATTCCTGGCGGGACATATAATTGTATTAAATACGAGTATTATAACTATGCTTTTCAAACTACTGCTAATTATTGGGTAGCTAAAGTTAATGACATTGAATGTTGCCTAAAATATACGAATACTGATTCTGAAGGAGTAGTTGAATTTTCATATGAAATAGAAGTGTTTGAAACTAGTGGAGTTGCTTTCCCAACAGAAGATATTCCACCGCTGCCATAAACGCTATGTCTTGTTTCGTTTAATTTAATTAGTTTATAAATAGGGCGATGTGAAAATAGACATCGCTCTATTTTTATTGAGTAATATTGTTTTGTAGATGGTTGAAATTGTAATCGCTTTATTATATTTGTTGCTATGGCTACTAAATTGATTGGAAATAAAGGTTGTGTATTGAATGTTCTGTAAAAGAAATTGATGGAATCAAATAGTTAATTATTTTGTAGTTACCTTATTTTATGTACTTTAAACGGTTTGTCTAGATTGTTAATTCTTAAGCTGATGGTAAAGCATAAACCTTTAACGAATATTTTGGTAGTACGCGTTTAGACTGTAAAGCTAAAGGTTCATTAATTTTGTACAGTTTTTGTTAGTCGTCATAGTAAGTGGGTGGGATTCAATTTCGCGTGTGTTACGGGAGATTTTGCCTGATTTGTTAATTCTCATGTTAATTGCAAAGCGTGAACCCATTATGGAATTTTGCCTGGTTTTATGCTAAAAAATACTTATAGATTGATAACCAACCATTATTAATATATAATAAATTATAATGTGCGCGTGTTAAACATGTGCGTATCTGTGAGCTTGCGTGTAGGCACTTGGTATATGTGGTAGTTGCGATAAGTCCTCAACAAGTCTGCGAGCGTGCATGTAGGCACAGAAGTGCGACGAGTAGTTGGGGATTGGTGAGGTATTGGTGAGTAGGAGTAGCTTTGAAAAAACATAAGGGAAAGGTAGTAAAGAGAACTGGAGATAAGGTAGGTTTGGTCAAAACTTCTGGTAAAAAGCAAGTTGACTCGGTTGATAATACTGAAAAAAAGCAATCTATGGATAATGTTATAAATATAACAGAAGGTGAACAAGGGCAAATCGCGAACTCTGGTAAAGGAAAAAGTCTTTTAAGTAAAAAACGGGTTAAAGTCACCCTAATCGTTGTAGCTATTGTTTTGGCAGTGGCGCTAATTACTACTGCCATTGTTCTAGGTGTTTTACACGCAAATTCAAGAAACAATCGCGATAATACTGGGAAATACACTAACTTGGTTACAAAAGACTATCAGTATGCCATGAATACAAATGATACCGAAGGCGTACTTTTAGATGGTAGTTGGATGCTTGATTTGTCGTTAGATGAATTTGAAATAAATGTAAGCAGTGGGTTTAAAGTTGACGAAAATTTAAGGGTTAAAATTGTAGATCCAGCAGCAGCCACAGAAAACAGTACTGCCGTTATTACATTTAAAAAGGATGGAGTTATTTTTGCTAAAGTTAATGTAAAAGTTGTAAGTGGCGCTAAATTAATTAAAACTATTGACGATTTAAATGCAATTCCCGAAGGATCTTCAGATATATATCTACAAGTTGATGACTTAGATGCTGATGGAAAATTAGTCAACGTAGTCAATTTTTCAGGTAAATATTATGGCAATCATCACTGTATTAAAAATTTAGACATTAGCGAAACTAAAGGCTTATTTAAAAACTTAAAAAATGCAAGTGTTTATTCACTGTCCCTACTAGAACTAAAAGGTAATATTGTAAGCAATGAAACTAGTAGTATTGGCGGTATTGCTGATAGCGCAGAATATACAGTCATTGAAAAGTGTGTTGTAAATGGCAGTTTTAGTGTAAAACATGAAAACGGGCATGCAAGTGTATCGGTTGGTGGGCTAGTGGGCTCAATGAAAGGAAAAGATAAAATTAGAGAGACTGCTTTTATAGAAGAAATTAAGTCCTGCCAAACAAACATAAATATTGATATAGAGAGTGTAGGACAAGTATTTGCAGGTGGTATTGCAGGAAAATTAATAGAGAGTACTGTTGCAGACGGTTATTCCTTCGGCTCAATTGCGATTAGAGTGCTAAAGGGTGAGGAACTTAATGGTATTTATGTTGGTGGAATTGGTGGCGTTTTGACTAAACAATATTCCGATGTGCAATTTTTAAATGTTATGGATCTCGGCGAAAAGTTATATAGCGATTGTAAGATTGTTGTAGAAGTTAATGGTGGTGGTGATGGCATAATGATATACGCTGGTGGCTTATATGGCTTTCTTAAAAACCATCGCCTTAGAAATGCGATATATAAAGGTGAATTTAGTGTCAAAACTGGTTATTGTAATGCGAAAGTTGGAGGTATCGTTGGAGAAGCTAAAAATACAACAGTGCTTGACATGTCAATACGGTCATTAAAAGTTGATACTAGACTCATAGTTATAACGTCTGGAACAGTAGTTGCTGGTGGAATAATTGGCGAACTTTCAAATGTTACATACGAAAATGTTGTTAAAACATCTATGCCAGAGGTCACTGCCAAAACTGTCCCTGCTACAGTAGGAGAATACGTCGGAAAGGAAATAACTAAGTCAAACTAAAGATAATCTTTAGGATTACATAGTCAGCAGCAATAATATAAATGTAAATTGGTTGATACAGCTGCGGAAGAATAAAGGAAACTGGAGAACATGTAAGTTGAAAGCATGACGCATGTGAGTTGGTTATACATATGGAAGACTTAGGAAATGCTAGAGTTAATGAATGCGTCGGGAAAGAGATAACCAAGTGGCACTAGTTGTATATAGTCAACAGCTCGAATATAAGTCGCTAGATATAGATGGAATAACAATAAATGTATGCTAGAGCATGAGAATATGTAAGCTGAAAGCAGGCGTAAGTGAGTTAGTTGATACGGACGGAAAAATATAGGGAATGCCGGAGCAAGAGAATATGCGATAAGGGATTTATAGCACTAGGAGATATGTAACAAGAGCCTAGCATCAACGTTGGATAATATTTAAGATAGTGTGGGAAAAGGTGGCAAAACAGGTAGTGAGGACGGGAAGTTAGAAAACTTTAGTTAATTAGTTAAAAAATATACTCGTTTTTGCTAATATATATAAATACAGGCAAGAAATTTTAATTTAAGTAATTAATGTTGTTAACTTTTTAGTTAAATTCAGACAGCATTATTATACGAGGGGAGCATGTTATACAATATAAGGAGAAATAACTATAGGGATTTTAAGATAATTAGTGATAATAGACTTAAACCTAGAGCATATTTTATTCCGTTTTCTAAAGAAACGGATGCAAGAAAAGCAACTATTTTAAACAAAAGATACGTCAGTGACAGAGTTAAATGTTTAAACGGCGAATGGGATTTTAAATATTTTCCAAGATGCGACGAGCTACCAAGGAACTTTGATACAGAAACCATTAAGTTTGATAAAGTTAATGTGCCTTCAGTTTGGCAGTTAACAGGATATGAGCCTCCCTTCTATACCAATGTTAAATATCCATTTAAAGTTAACCTCCCCCATGTATCATCTGGAACAGTAGAAGGCACTTATCGTGAAGATATAAATGGTGACACTTATGTTGTTGGAAAAAAACAATATAACAGCGTAGGTGTATATCGTAAAACACTAGATATCGATAACCTTGAAAAGGTATATATTTTATCCTTTTATGGAGTTATGAGTTGTGTTGAATTATACATAAATGGTCGCTATGTTGGCTACGGTGAAGGCTCGCATAATACTGCAGAATTTGATATTTCAAAGTATGTAGTACAAGGAGAAAATGAAATTTTAGTGGTTGTATATAAGTGGTGCACAGGTTCCTATCTAGAAGACCAAGATATGTTTAGACACAATGGAATCTTTAGAGATGTGTGCTTATTTATCAACGAACCCTCATATATTTACGATATAGATTTTTTCACACATAAAAACGAAGACGGAAAGTATGATGCCATCATTAGCACCGAAATTGTTGGCGGGGAAGATATGATTATAAGTGTTACCCTCCGCAAAAAAGGTAAAATTATTGCTACTAAACAAATGGGTGCAATTAAAGAAGTTCAAGTTATGTTTGATGGCTTAGATGTTTTAGAATGGAGTGCAGAAACGCCCGAACTTTATGAGCTTACTATAAACCTACATAAAGGGAAAGATATAGTAGAAAGCATTATTAAACAAGTAGGTTTTAAAAACATTAAAATTGAGGGAAGAGTATTCTATCTAAATGGTAAAAAGATTAAATTAAGGGGAGTAAATCACCATGATACTAATCCTCGTACTGGATATTATCTAACGCCAGAAGAAATTGAAAAAGATATCATTATTTGTAAAAACTTCAATGTAGATACAATAAGAACCTCTCATTATCCACCCGATCCACTACTTATTGAGCTTGCTGATTTTTATGGGATATATATAATTGATGAAGCCGATATTGAAACTCATGGTCTTCCATATTCTAAGTCCACTGGTAATAATTTGAAGTGGAAAGAACACTATTGGGAGAGAGTGGAAAGGATGTACTATCGTGATAGAAATTCTCCTAGCGTAATCATTTGGTCTTTAGGGAATGAAAGCTGGGGTACAAAGTGCCCAGATTATGCATATAAAAAGTTAAAACAGCTATCGAACCTGCCAGTTTTATATGAAAGAGCTTGTGTCGATCCAAGAAGGGGAGCATATGACATTGGAAGCACGATGTACACTAATGTACCTCACATGGACAGGATTGGGCAGGGTAAACGAGTGCCTGTTTGCGTACATAAAACATATAAGAACAAGCCGTTCTTTTTAGTTGAATATTGCCATGCTATGGGAGTAGGCCCTGGAAATTTGAAGGAGTATTGGGACATCATTTATAAGTACGACACTTTACTTGGTGGGTGTATATGGGAAATGGTTGACCATGCCATAGCTCACGATGACAAGCCTTATGCATATACCTACGGTGGAGACCACGGGGAATATACTCACGACGGTAACTTCTGCGTTGATGGTTTGTTTTATCCCGATAGAACACCGCACACTGGTGCATATCAGATGAAAAACATTTATAAACCTATAAAAGCCAGCATTGTTGAACCTGGGATTATAGCAGTAAAGAACTTAAATTCATTTAGAAATGCATCATACTTAAAAATTAAGGGAATGGTTTTAATAGAGGGTGAAAAATCGTATGAATTTACATTGCCTTCGGATATAGAGCCAGGAGTTACACGTAAGTATAATGTCAATTATCAGTCGTACGAAGGGGATTGTACCATTGTTATTGAATACTTTAATGGCAGTCATTTAGTAGGAAAAGACGAATTGGTTGTTGGGAAAAATCTTACAACATTCAACGTAGAAGCTTCGGTTAAAACATTATCAACTAAAAGCATAAACAATTTATTTGTTGTAGATTTTGGAACTGGCGAAGTTAGGTTCGATAAAGAGTACGGTGCAATAATAGGGTATACGGTAAAGGGAGTAGAGCTTTTTGCTAAACGACCTGCGAAAGACGGTGATGGAACAGGAAGGATTTATCACAATGTGTATAGAGCACCAATAGATAATGATAGAAATATTGTAAAAAAGTGGCGTAAACTTGGGTATGATAAGCTAACAAAACAAAATGTAATCTTTACCTCAGATTATAATATTGATGGAAATGTTATAGTCACCTGTTCATACACATTAAATTCACGAGACAAAGTAAGGTTTAAAGTAACTGATAGATATACAATTGAACCCAGTGGTGTCATCCAGGTATCAACAGACACTGTAGTTTTAAAAGCCCCTGTAAAAACAATTCCAAGAATTGGTAAGATAATTGAAATGGATGCTGAGTTTGATGATGTAATTTATTATGGTAACGGTCCTTACGAAAGTTATCCAGATATGAAAGACCATGTCACTTTAGGCGTATATGGTAAAAAAGCTGAAACATTTTTAGAGCCATACATAAAGCCACAAGAATCAGGAAATAGAACTGAAGTAAGATACGCCACAGTGAAAAATCAAAAGGGTGAAGGGCTAATGTTTTTAGCAGATACTGCTCCATTTAATTTTGGCATAAAGACTATACCTGATTATGAACTTGAAAAATGTAAACATATCGAAGATATTAAAGACTTTGGGTATAAATATGTTTCCATAGATGGATTTATGCTAGGCGTTGGAAGTAATAGCTGTGGTCCTCTTACGCTTCCAGAATATAGATTGCCAACGGGGAAAACCTATCAAATGTCATTTAAGATCATACCTTTCACTGATGTTAGTAACGATAGGCTATAAGATGATTGTGCAAGTAGAGATTACACTGGTAATTAAATATAGAAAACAAGTTAGTTTCGGCACTGACTATAATGTAAGAAATGATAGGATATAGATTGAAGCTTAAGATATGAGATGGTTGTGTAAGTAGAGATTACACTGGTAATTAAATATAGAAAACAAGTTAGTTTCGCACTGACTATAATGTAAGAAATGATAAGATATAGATTAAAGCTTAAGATATGAGATGGTTGTGTAAGTAGAAATTACAAAGAAAAGCTTAAACACAAAAAACAAATCGGTTTTGTCACGGACTCTGATGTTAGTAATGATAGAATATAGCTTAAGTCTTAGGATATAAGATGGTTGTGTAAGTAGAAATTACAAAGAAAAGCTTAAACACAGAAAACAAGTTAGTTTCGGTACTGACTATAATATACAAGGTTTGAAAAAACGGAGGATTACTACAAGTAAGTAGTTAAAGAAAGAAGATGAAAATATTTGCTTTAGATAGATCGACAGTAATAGAAGATTTTACCGACTTGTCTATTTTAAATGGGATGGTAGATAAAAAGAGGTTTTATTTTAAATGCTCACGGCACGAGTATTATATAGTTCAGCTTTTACTTCTTCCGGACTATACCACCGATAAGTTAGAAATAGTACCAGGTCCATTAGTTAGTAAAACTACCTCTGTAAAAGGGATGATAACATGCTTTAACACAGAAGGTGTAAGTAATTTAGGCGAAAAGTTTACTAGAACTATACCTCTAGTAGAAGGGGTTTTACAACCAATATTTATTGGCTGTGATTTTTCAAGATCAGAAATTGGAGAGCATAAAGTAACGATAAAAATAGGTAAAGAATATATTCAGCTTACTTTCACGCTAAATGATGATTTAATATTTGATGATGGTGTTCATAGCAAAACTTCTCTTGCTAGATTAAAGTGGCTAAACTCTACACTTGCGAAAAACATTAGAATTACTGAAGATTTAGCAGCATTAGAAATATCTGAAAAATCTATAGATTTCGTAGGTAAGACTGTTAATTTTGGAAGGGATGGATTAATAGATAATGTTGAGTCATATTTTAGCAAATCTATAGGCTTACAAAAAGAAGTGCAAAGCAAGCTATTTTATCAACCAATGGCGCTAAATATTGATGGTGCTCGCCTGGTATATAGTAGGTTTAAATTGCTAGGAAAAGGTAACACTGCTTTACTTACTACAGAGGGCAGAAACCCCAGTTTAAAAGTCGAAGTTAGTGCAGATGTTTTCTACGAAGGTGCAATGGATTATACTATAAAGGTAACTGCACTTGATGATTTTGTTACCCAAAACATATCTCTTGATTTGTTTTATGATAACCCTGAATTCATTGTAGGATTGGGTGGACGCGCTAGAGAAATTACTAAAAGTAAGAAGTTTAAGTGGGATGAAAAGAAGAATCAAAATGAGGTTTTTATTGGAAAAGTTAATGCCTCGGCAAGGGTGCAGTTTATAGGAACAAACCAGTCCAAAACCGTCGTAGGGTATTTTGATAAATTCCCATCCGAACTGCCAGATACTTGGTATAATGATGGGAGGGGGAGTTTAGAAATACTAAAAACCGAACAAGGTGCAGTGCTTAGGGCAAATACTGGTAGGGTAATTTTACCAGTAGGTGATAGTTATGAGCTTAAATTCTCAATTCACTTAATGCCATTTAAACCCATTAATCTAAAGAAGTCGCTTTCACTACGCATTGGCAGAGACCAGACAGAAACAACCTATGACAAAATGATTGAAAGGGCTAATAAAGACGGTCTTACTTACCTCAACATTACTTATGGTGGAGAAGCTAACCCATATTTGAATTATCCGTTCCCATATGTTAAAGCTATCGCCACATTATCTAGGAAGTTACACGATAAAGGTCTTGGTTTAAGTTTGTCATATAACTTAAGAGAGATAAGTACTCAAAACCGTGAAATATATGCATATAAAGCGCTTGGTGATGAACTGCTACTTAGATCTAAAGTCAAGGATGAAACTCATGCAAACAGAGTAAAAGATATTGGGGACGACGTAATTGTTGACAAGGTTGTCAGATACAATGCAGGAAAGAGAAAAGGGCAAAGTGACCAGACCGTTATTTGTACTCCATCGTCTCGTATGGATAACTATTATGTAGAAGGCATTAACTATTTCATTAAGAATGCTGATATTGATGCAATCACTATGCGAGACGCTACCGTGGGAAGGGAAACTATGGAGCGTATAAAGAAAATAATGGGGCAAATTAGAGGAATACCAGGCATTATTGAAATGCAGATTTCCGATCAGTTCAATGATAAATGTGGATTTGCTAACTCGTTAAATTATTATACCGATGTACTTCCATTTATGGATAAGGTATGGTTGGATGGAAGTTTTGATAAAGCAGTAACTGATCCTAAAGAGCTTTTAATTGAAGTTTCTGGAATTCCATATGGAATAGCTGTGGCGGGTCCAGAAAATGCATCTATCATTAAGTGCTTGCTATATGCAATGCTTCCTAAATACGGACTAACTCAAGACATTAGTTTCGGACTTAGCAAAGTATATAAAATTTTGGATGAGTTTGAAATCGGAAAGGCTGAGTTTTATGGTTACTGGGACGATCAAAACCCATTTGTAACAGACAATAGTAATGTGCTTTGTTCCTGCTATAAAAATGGGGAAGATATGCTGGTGATAATGTATAATTTCTCATCGAAAAAGGAACGTTTTGATATGGGAATTGAGACAAAACTAGGATATACTTCCGTTGGTAAAAGAGTACATTCACCCAGTATCTTTGGCGAACAGAAAGCAAAACGTATAAAGATAGGTAAACCCAAGACATTAAAAGCAAATTCAGGCTTGATTTTCCTAATAAAAGAGAAAGGAAAAGGCGTAAAGGTTAAGAAAATAAGCCATAAGTTCTTTATACGAGACGCAGAAGTTTAATACTTTCTCACAGAAACGAATGTGGAAACATGATTAGTGGTAAACAGTAATGAGTTCTCCACAGGCGATAGAGTTTGTACTGGACTTGCACTAAGAAGCGAGGTCGTAAAGTCAAATAGTTTACTGCTTGTTTGTGATTAGAAGATAAGACAATAAGTTCTTTATACGAGACGCAGAAGTTTAGATTGAACATATATTAGCAGATTGTCTATAAAGTTAAAAGGCTGACTCTTAGTGTATGGGGATTGGAAGACTAGGTGGTATTTGCTTCTCAATGGATATAGATTGTTAGAGCGAGCAAATACTAAAAAGGGATCTTAAAGTCCGATAGGTTTGGTACTTAAAAGACGGATAATGAGTTGATTTGCTGCTTTGTAGCTGTTGATTTAGTGTCTAATTTATGAATTTTTTTATTTTTAAGGCGCGCGTGAGCGCCTTTTTAATTAATAATATTGTTAAGCGCGCGCGTATGTGTTAAAATGATAGAAGTCAAAATGTAGAATCGAAACTGTATGCAGTGCAAGATTTAAAGATTTAAAATATAAATTATGAAAGTATATACAAACTCACACAAATCAATATATATCGGCGCATTGAAAGTAGTAGTTAGCTTAGTGCTAATAGCTATGCTTAGTGTTTTTATCTTTTTTGGCTTTTCAACATTTAAGAGGGAATATAGCGTTAAAGCCGAAGCTTCTTTTGAGCTATCTGGAGCAGGAACTAAAACAAACCCATATCAGATTGCAACTACAGCAGATTTATTGAAAGTTGTCAAAAATGTTAATGCAGATGAACTGCCTACTGATAATGTATATTTCCTTTTGACACAAGACATTGATATGTCAGGAGTTGATACGTTTGAGCCCATTGGAACGGAGGCAAAGCCTTTTGGCGGTGTTTTCTTGGGTGGAACAAGTGAAAATAATTACCACATAATATCCAATCTTAATTCACCAAAAGGAGGTCTATTTGGTCAAACTGCTAGTTCTTCAAAAATTGAAGGTGTAGGATTATTAAATGCAAACGTTGGAGATAACAGCCTATATTCGAACGTAGGAGGCCTTGTTGGAATAAATAGAGGGCTAATAACACATTGTTTCTTTAATGGAACGGTTAAAGGAATATCCAATGTAGGTGGGCTCGTAGGTTTAAATGGTTCTATATATCTAGATAGTGCAATTGTTAGATATTCATATAGTTCCGGGCAGGTTATAGCCTCTGGCACTTTTGTAGGTGGCCTTGTAGGGCGTAATGAATGTCAAATTTTTGCCAGTTATTCTTTATCAGTTATTAGTGCAGCATATTGGTCGGGTGGAGGTGTTTATAGCGGTAATATTGGAGGGGTTTTAGGTGGGAGAATAGCTAGACCTGATGATATTTCAACCACTCCTTCTTTTGTGTATTTTAACCGTTCAGTTAACAATCCAAATATGAATGCAATAGGATTTGGTTCTAGTTCTATGGACCAAGAAGCAGTAACAGATGATTTAATAACACATAAATATGCTGGACTCACAAGTCAAGAGCTTGCTACAAAATCAATAAATGAGATGTTTGGCTCGGCACATGCGAGTAGCTTTTTAAGGAAATATGCTACAACAGATTACTCCGCATACTATGCACCAGTTGTGCAAAAACTCGTACCCAACACATCGGACCACGAGTCTAATGTTAAATTTAAACACAGTGTGGCAATTAGAAACTATGGGTACGATCCTTTAAATTATGGACTTTGGGGTAGTGAAGAAAATCCGTTTTTAATTGAAAATGCCACACATTTTGATAACTTGGCAAAGAGCGTTACTAGAAACGTTTCTCCCGAATCATATTTGGGAAAATTTTTCAAACAAACAAAAGATATCGATTTTAGCACCATAGAAGAATTGACGATAGTAGGTAACGGCGATGGCAAATACTATCCCTTTGCTGGTACATATGACGGTAATTTAAAAAAGATCAAAAACTTTAATCTTGAAGGGTCAGAATATGCCGAACAAAATAAAATTGGTTTATTTGGACTACTTACAAGCAGTTCGGTTGTTAAAAATGTAATAATTGACGAAAGTTGCTCATTTGTAGGGAAAAGTGCTGTTGGCAGTTTAGTTGGTTTTTCCGCTGGTGCTACCATTTCAAATATTCACAGTAGAGCAAAGGTTTTTGCGTCGACAGAAAAGGGTGGCGGTATCATAGGCCAAGCTGAAGGCGGCAATTACACTAATATACTATCGGATGTATCATTTGAAAACGTTCCTTTATCCCTTGCCCCTAAGCATAAAGGAGTGCTTGGATATCAATCTCATATTTCAACATTTACTAACGTTTGGTATGTTAACAATCCCTCAAGGTCTAATAGCATTAGTGGTACGGATGAATATGGGAACATTGTAACTATTAATCCCGAATTTGGTAGCATTGTAAGTTCAATTGATAATACAGGGCAAATTACTTTTACATTAAACGCAAATTCCGGTTGGTCCGGAGAGTTTAGAAAAGATACAGAAGAAAAGTTATCCCCGTCAGAGAGCCATATATTTAGACCCGACAAAGAAACTACGCAAAGAAATCTCAGGTTTTACGGCAGATTTGTGAAAACAGTAGAGATAACAGTTGAAAACAAAGCGGGTACACCAATAACCGATCTTACATATACAGCATTCCCCACGCTAGACAAAAAATATTGGTCGGCACAAACATTTGAGATTACAATTAAGCTTGGTACACCTTCGTCTAATGGGAAATATATAGATGATATTGAGTTTTACGATTCTAGTTCCAACTTAATTACGGTTTTCCATGAATACAGTTATTTCAGTCATAGTAGTGAGTTAAAAGTTAAGGTGCGAATGTCTGCAGCACTAAAAACGGTCAAAGTGATTACTGGGGATATTAGCATTACAGGCGGAGCTTTTGATAGTCCGAAAGAATATACTGGAACTGAAATATACACTCTAGTCCCAGATAGAGATTTAACAGGTGGAGGTCCTGCTGGATTTACCTTCGCATTAGATAACCATGGTACTAGGCCAATTAATGCCACAAATGATGGTAGGCTTTCTATCGTTTATGCTAAAGATGGTATAACTAGAGGCAAGTTGCTAAAAGAGTATATAATTACAAAAAAATTACTAACTATTAACTTTACTGAAGAAGACCATAGTGTAGTTACAACTGAAAAAGAGTATGATGGCTTAGGTGGAACAAACGAAAGTGGCCAACCCATCTATCAAAGTACAGTAGTTGACCAAAGTAAAGTTATAGGTATAGTGGAAAGCGATACAGATAATGAAGCAAAGCTTCACATATCTGCTGAAATTTATTATTCTTCGGCCGATGTGAGTCCAAATCCAGTGCAAGTCACGGTTCGATTTAGTATGAGGGGACTTTCAGCTATAAACTACGAATTGCCTGGAGAAAAGTCTGGACCTTTTGGAAAAATAAATAAAAGGGCAGTTAGTGTTGTCATACAAAGAGAGTATTTACAAAAAGAATATGATTCCAAGAATCCATCGATAGTAGCACATAATTATTGGGCTGGAAATAATATCCCAGAAGAATTACAAGAAAAGCTACCTAAAAATCCACCAATTTTTACTTTTTCTCCAGCAGGAGTAAGTGATATAGGCGATTATGAATTAACAGCCACGTTTAGGGACCCATCGGATAGTAACTTCTTTAATTTGTACTTAAAAATAGAAAACCCAAAAGATGATGACCCTGTTGGCAATCAAGGATTTTTGACATATAAAATAAAACCAAAAGCTAGTACTGTTTCATATGTTGGGTTTAGTGAAGGCGATTATGGTGGTGCTTCGGGAACACTTGTGTACAGCCCTTTTAGAGAAATGGATTACAAAGCAACATTTAGAAACTTGAATGGAAATATAGTTAATTTAAGTTTTGATTATTACGAAAAAACCGAGAATTTAGCTGAGGCTAATTTAACAATTGGGGAAAATTTATATAAATTAATGACAAATGCTCCTTCTTTGGCTGGTGAATATGCTGTTAAAATAATTGAAGGAGATAATTATGGACTTTCAGCAGACACTACAAAAATATATTATCTTAGAAATCCTTTATGTGAATTTAAAATATTAAAAGCTCCTCAAGAAACCATTTCTATAACATCTCAAGTTGATTTAAATTTTGGTGCGCCTTATACTTTGCAAACAGCTGGCGGAAGTGGAAGCGGGACAGTTTCCTATCAGGTAGTTACAGATAACCCCCTATATGAAAACACTGGAGAAATTCAAATAGGTGCAAACGGCGGGGTAACAACAGTAAAAGCTGGTAAGGTGTATATAGTTGCTACAAAAGCAGAAAGCGACAATTACAATGCTGCCGAGTCAGTTCCTTTTGCTCTTACCATAAATAAAGTTACAATTTCACTTGGGTTAAAGTCGTTTGAAAGTGAATATGGTTTAGGCGCTGAAATGCAGTTTAGTTTTGATAATGGCGCAATAGAAACTCCCAATGGTTTTGCTTATCCTCCTAAAGTGCTGATTGAAACAAATGATGGTTTATTCGCCTACTATTCAAGTTCAAATATATATGATGCAGGTGTATATAACATCAAAATAGAGGAAGAAACTGCAAATTCTATTTCATACGGCTACGAGTTTGATTATGATACTACTGTGGCTACGTTCACTGTAAAACAAAAAAAGATAAAAGTGAAAGCTAGTAATGTAACCGTTACATATGGTACTAGCGCTCCACTTGAGTATACAGTCTATTCAAACAATAATGTTGAGCTTGATGATATTTTGCTTGCTGGTACGCTTTCAAGAAAGCCTGGCAATAATGTTGGTTCGTATGCTGTAACTGTTGGAAACATTAAAACCAAAAACCCAAACTATGACATTGCCTTTACATCTGCAACGTATCAAATCATAAAGGCTAAATTAGTAGTTAAGTGTGACCCGATGTCTAAAGAGTATGGCAGTACAGATCCCACTCCTACCTTTACAGTGGAAGGACTTGCAGCTAGCGATACTATAATTTCAATTGGACTTAGTGGGGTTATTGAAAGAGCAACAGGTGAGGATGCATATAGATCAGGAGACGCTACTCCATATAGAACGTATGCATATTTTGTAAACCCGAGTGAAAACACTCGCTTTAAGCATAATTCAAACAATTATGAATCTAATGTACAATTTGTGCCTAGCGTCCTTACAATTCATCCATCTACACCAACCTTTAGTAATTTTGTTAAGGTATATGTTTCTTATGGAAACTCATTGCATAATGCACTATATGGTGCTACAAAGAGTGAGGTAAAGCCAGAAGTGCTTGCAACTGCAAAGGGGAAAGTTATAAATGCTGAAACCAGCAGTTGGGAAACGGCAGATATAGCAGGTACATATGAGTGGCGGAATCCTGATTTTAAGCCTAATTTTGCAGAGGTTACTAGCGTGCCTTGCGAAGTTTTATTTAGACCACACAATAGGAATTACAAACGTTCATATTTCACGATTAATGTACTTCCCATAAAGCTTGAAGTGACAGTAACTTTTACAGGTGAAACAACATATGAATACAACGGCTCATCGCATAAGGGTGGTATTCGTTGTACATTTGATGGAGTGCGTGGAAATGACGATTTAAATGAGGTTATAGTGTATAGTGGAGATGTTAAAGATGTTGGTGTATATACCGCAACTGTAACAATTAATCAAGGTAACTATACTTTAATTGGTATAAAAACAATTAATATTAGAATTACCCCTAAAACGCTAACAATCAGTCATCCTGACGCAGAGGTAGCTTTAGGAGAAGAAATAAATTATAACTTCATATATGAAGGCTTTATTTCAGGCGAAGATGAAAGTGTATTATCTACTCTACCAATAATAGAATATCCACAAGTTGTGGGGTTACAAGAAGGCGTTGTCGCAAGTCATGCTAGTGCAACAAACTATAATATCGAGTACGAGCCTTTTAATGTAACAGTTCTAAGGACAGAAATACCTCCTAAAGAAGAGGGGGATATATCTATACAAGGAGTATTTAAGGATAATGTCGTCAGTCAATCCAAATTAGTTGAATCTGGTTTAGACTACAAGAAAATTGCAGGGAAGGTAGAGGCAGCTAAGAAAAAGACTGAAGAAATTTCATCTACCGCAATTGCTAGTATGTATGTATTAAAATTTGTCGATGAAAAGACTGGCAATGTTATAGCTGACTCAGGTGCGACAAGTATAACAATAACGTTAACAGAAGAACAGCTTGCAGAATTTAAAAACTACACTATAGTAAGCGTATCTTACTCGGGGGATATAGCTGTACTTAATAGTCCAGAAGTTTCAGAAGATAACACAGTTGTTTTTGATGTTGAAAATATAGAGAGTATTGTATTTTTAAAACAAGTTGCTCAACCAATAGATTTTAAACGTTATATTCCAATCGCAGTAGGCGGTGTGGCAGGAATCGTAATAATTGCAGTTATAATCAGTGCAATTGTTAAGAAGAAAAATGCCAAACGGATTATAAAGTTTAGACAAAACTAATGGTTATTGACATAAGCAAAAAGTACAAAATGGAGGGAAAATGAGCAATAATACATCAGGTATATTTACAGAAACAGAGTTAAAGTCAAGGATAAAATCGCTGGCTATGACAGCGTATAAGAATTCTCTTATTGATCCAAGTCTATATGAAGTGCATGACACAAAAAGAGGGTTAAGAGATCTCGATGGAAAGGGTGTCGTAGTAGGACTTACAAACATTTCTACAATATTTGCAAAAAAAGAAATCAATGGGCAGACCATACCTATTGATGGTGAATTATATTATAGGGGATATTTAATAGATTCTTTAGTTAAAGGTTTTGTGTCTGAGGGAAGGTTTGGTTTTGAAGAGATAAGTTATCTTCTAATGTTTGGAAAACTACCAACCAAGCAGGAATTAAATGATTTTTGTACCTTACTTGGTAGTTATAGGAGTTTACCTCTTAGCTTTGTAAGAGATGTAATAATGAAAAGACCGTCAGTCGACATGATGAATGTGCTTCAAAGAAGTGTTTTAACTCTTTATGCATATGATGATAATCCTGATGGTTTATCAATAGAAAATGTGTTGAAACAGTTACTAAAATTAGTTTCTAGATTTCCACTTCTATCAGTGTATGGATATCAAGTATATAAGCATTATTACGATGATGGAACGCTTGTAATTCATCAACCGAAGCCTGAGTTATCTACAGCTGAAAACATATTGCATTTATTAAGAAAAGATTCAAAATATACCCCACTTGAGGCAAAAATACTAGATTTGTGTTTGGTTTTACATGCCGAGCATGGTGGTGGAAACAACAGCACATTCACAACACATGTTGTGTCTAGTACAGGGACGGATACTTATTCTGCAATTGCTGCTTCTTTAGGCTCGTTAAAAGGGCCAAGACATGGGGGCGCTAATGTCAAAGTAGTAGAAATGATGAATGCTATAAAAGAAAATTCAAATATCAAAAAAGATGCAGATTTAAGAGATTACCTAGTTAAGATACTAGATAAAAAGGCATATGACAAGACTGGGTTGATATATGGCATGGGGCACGCTATTTACACTAAAAGCGACCCAAGAGCTAGAATACTTAAGAGTTTTGCAAAACAATTAGCTGAAGAGAAGGGACTAGAGGAAGAATATGAACTGTATAAAAAGGTTGAAGAGATTTCTTTACAGGTAATTCCCGAAAAACGAAAGATTTATAAAGGGGTATGCGCAAATGTGGACTTTTATTCCGGCTTTATTTACAAAATGTTAAATATCCCGATTGAGTTATATACTCCAATATTTGCAATAGCAAGAATCCCTGGCTGGAGTGCTCATAGAATAGAAGAAATTTCCAATATGGGCAAGATAATTAGACCTGCATATGACGCTGTTTCAGATATGCATAAATATGTAAAAATGAGTAAAAGATCTGATAAATAACATACAAAAGCTTTATAACAATAACTAAGTGGGAGTGTTGTTTAGAGCTAGATAAACACTTAAAGATGAGGAGCTAACTGTATAATAGCCAAGCATAAAATATATAAAATAAAGTTGCTAACCATTTACTTGGGTTAAATTCAAACAACATTATTATACGAGAGAAAATGATTAATATAATTCCAAAGCCTGCAAAAAGCGAAGAAAGATATGGGGATTTTGTAATAGACAATAATACAACTATCTATGCCGAGGATTCATTAGCCTTTGCACGTGATAGATTTGTAGACACAGTTGAAGCCGTTTGTGGATATAGATTAAAGGTAATTTTAAGTAGTGAAACTGCAGACATTAGTTTTATAGTAGATAAAAAGCAACCTAGAGAAGGGTATATAATTGATTGTACTACTGAAAAAATTTATGTATATGCTTCCACAAAAGCAGGCGCGCTTTATGCTATACAAAGTTTAAGACAGCTAGCACTTGCAGATTTAATTGATGAGCCCGAATCGCTATCTATACATGCGGTATATATTGAGGATTATCCCAAATATGAATGGCGGGGACTTATGCTTGATGAGAGCAGACATTTCTTTGGACCAGAAGCAGTTAAGTCTCTTCTAGACATGATGGCTTTCCATAAATTAAATGTATTTCATTGGCATTTAACAGATAATACAGGATGGCGCATCGAGATAAAAAAATACCCTCGCCTTACTAGTGTGGGTTCGGTTAGGAAAGGCACACAATGGAAGGCTTGGGGCCAGAACAATATAGAATGGGTACCCTATGACGGATTTTATACCCAAGAAGAGATAAAGGAAATAGTAGCATATGCAGCTCGGTTAAACATAATGATTGTTCCTGAAATTGATGTGCCAGCTCATTTTGCAGCAGCAATAGCAGCTTATCCTGAACTAGGGTGTTTCAACAAGGAAATAGAGCCTTTCGTGGGGCATAAAGGCAACAACCCGGGTGAATACAATATTATTGCTTGTGCTGGGAAAGATACAACATTTCAATTTATTTACGATGTTATAGATGAAGTATCCAGGTTATTTCCTGCACCATATTTTCATATAGGTGGAGACGAAGCACCAAAGGAAGAGTGGAAAAAGTGTCCTGCCTGCCAAAAAGTAATAGCGGAGCAAAATTTATCTGATGAAGAAGATCTTCAAGCATATATGAATAATAAAATAGCCGTGTATCTACAACGGAAAGGCAAAAGACTTGTTGGTTGGAATGAAATACTAAAGGGTAAAAATCTTGAAAGGAGTATAATTCCACAGTACTGGACACATCAACCTGATAATAGAGTTATAGAATGGATGGCTAGTGGTGGAAATGTAATTATAAGTAAACATCAAGCATTTTATTTTGATATGCCATATGCACAGATACCGCTTAATGATACATACAATTTTACCCCTGAAAAATACGGCATGTCTAAAAACAAACATACTATACTTGGTGTAGAAGGAGCTGTTTGGACGGAATGGATTCCTACACAATTAAGACTTGATTTTCAGATGTATCCTAGACTAGAAGCACTTGCTGAAGTAGCTTGGACTCCAGAAAACCAAAAAGATTATAATGAGTTTTTAAAAAGGCTTGATAAATTTTTACCCACGCTTGATAAGATGGGCAAGATTTATTGTCCTATGCATATGGTTCATTCAAACTGTTTTAAAAAGTTGTTTAGCCCACTTAAATTTACTAAAAGAGATGCGCATTTTGAATTCAATAGGGCAATGCAATACAGAAGAAGAAAGCGTGTGAAGAAAAGTAAAAGTTAACTTAACTAGGTTTTAAATTATATGATTAAAGAAACGGAAGTTTTCAAAGTAAGAAAGCAACTTACTCGCGATGATGATAAAAAACATTTTTATTTTCCATTTACTTTAGAACAAGACAGTTCTGAACTTATTATCAAATTCAAGTACTTTCCCAAATATTATGAAAATAAAGAGAATTCTATAAATTTACTTTGTGCTGAATTTAAAAGAGCAGGAGTTTATTTGTCTAGAGAAGATGCTGAAAAAAAGCTACCAATAGGCAATCTTTTAACAGTGTCATTAGATGGCCCTTTGGGACATATTGGCAATGCTCACAATCAAAAAAATGATATAAGTTATGTGGTAAATGAGAATAACTCTTCGTATGGATTTAATAATCAAAAAGTTTCGAAGGGAGAATACATTGTAGCAGTTAGCACGCATTGTGTTGTAACAGATACAGTGGAATTTGAAATCATAGTTGAGGTAAAAGATTAACTAGAGTGCTAGTATAACCCAAGCCCCAAATAATCACACATAACAGATAATGTAGCTATGCTTGACGGATAATTGTAATGAGAATCAAATGGAGGTTATCCCATAGATGCAAAAATAAAGTATATTGGTGCAATATAAAAGCATAGCTAAGGAAAACAAATCAGTATAATTACATAGATTTATAGCCATATAACGGATAGTTTTAAGGAGAGTCAAATGGAGTTTTATCCCTTCGAAATGCATACACATACTAGACATAGCGATGGCTCATTTTTGCCTTCCACACTAGCTGAAAGTGTTAAGCAAGAAGGACTTTTTGGATTTTGTTTAACCGATCATAATGCAACAACTGGTCAGGACGAAGCAAAGCTTGTTAGTGAAAAATTGAATCTAGTATTTTTGAAGGGTTTAGAGTGGACTACATTTCATGGGCATATCACTATACTTGGAGGAAAGAGTAGTTCTGATTATCGTAAAATAAACCCAAATACTGTTGTGTCGGAGATTAGGAGGGTACAGGAAAGTGGAGATGTAGCAGTGCTTGCTCATCCGTGTCGTCCGGGCTCGCCATTTTGTTCGGGCTGCTTTGACGATTTTTTAATTGAAGATTATGACGTTTTCGACGGTTTTGAAGTTTGGTCAGGGTTCAATCCCCATACTAGTAAAATTAATAAAAATGCAGAAGAAAGATATGACAAACTATGTGAAGAAGGCTGTAAAATGGCTGTAATGTATGGTAGGGATTGGCACGGTCCTCGCAATAAAGATCAATTGGTTGCAGCTACATATATCGGTCTTAAAACTCTAAATTCGGAAGAGGTTTTAAACGCCATTAAAGAAAGAAGAACATATATTTCAATAGGCGTTAGGGCAAATATTCAATTAAAAGATAGTTTTGGTAAAGTCGCTGAAGTAGGGGAGGAAGTAACTGCTGGCACTTACACGATTATTTGTAGGCTACAACAAGAACTAGCACCATTTGCGCCCGAAAATGTGAGTGTTGATAACATAGTTTTATCAGGAACTGCGATAGACGAAAGGACGGAAACAAAGGTTAGTTATGGAGGTTTTGCCAAAATACTTACACTAAAACCTGGTTTTTTAAAGGTAGAGATATTTGGTGAAATAAATGGCGAAAAGGCTAAGGTATTATTTGCAACACCGTTTTTTGTGCGTTAATAATTTGCTTTAGGATAAATGACGAGTAGCAATCTTTCGAGCTTGGAAAACTGGTGAGACAAGCGACAAATATAAGTAACAGTAAATACGGACTATAGCCTGTTAAGTGCATCACCCAAAAGTAGAAAATGCTATCGATTAATTTAAAAACAATAATGAGTCATATGATATGTGATTGGGCGAGTTTCTATAAATAATAACAGGCTTATTAACGACTTAAAACACAAGTAGGAAACACTGCCTGCTAACTTAAGAACAATAACAAGCTATATGATATTCGATGGGGCGAGGCATTTATAAATAATAACAGACTTATTAACGAATCAAAACGCAAATAGAAAACACATAGAAGCTATATGATATGTGATGGAGGGAAACATCATGGCATATAAAACAATGATTACAGCCCATACGGGTGCTTTGAATACTGGTAGAAATAGTAGTAAGTTTTTTGAAAGGATGAAAACGGTAAGTACCGAAGGAATTGAAGTAGATATTCGCCTGCTAGGAAACACACCTTATCTAGGACACACCTTTGTGCCTTTATTAAAGTCCAAACGGATAGCTTTTAGTTCGGTATTAGATTATTGCAAAGAGCATAATTTTATACTAAATTGTGACATAAAATTACGTAGTGGAGTAAAACGTACTTGTGAGGTTATACGCTCTTGTAATGCCGAAAATAATGTGTATTTAACCGGTGCTGTAACATCGAAACATTTGTCCTTATTAAAGGGGATACCGGTTTTTTGTAACAGTATTTTCTACTCTCCGACTTGTGGAATACCAAGTGTTTTTTCTCTAGAAAAGATAAAAACTTATCTCGATGGGTTAGGACACGGTGAGATTAAAGGGCTCAATATCTCTAAGATTATAGCGACTGATGCATTCTTAGAGAAAGCAAACGCACTAGGGATTAATCTATCTGTCTATACCGTAGATGATGAAAATACTCTTAGAAGATTGTTAGAATATGGAGTGAAAAATATCACTACAAATCAACCGCTTCTTGCCTTAGAGCTTAGAGAAAAAATACAAAATTAATATCCGATTTACATAGCTACAGCTGATTAACTCCTTGTCTCATTAACCAAGTACTTAAGTAGTTGTGATAAAAATATAGTATTTCTTATAGCAACAGCTGATTAACTCCTTGTCCCACGAGGCAAGTGCTTAAGTAGTTATGACAAAAAAGTAATGTTTTTATTGTGGTTGAAGTGGATTAAAACATCAGCTCATCTAGCGAATATAAAGTAGCACGAAATTAACTTATATGTAATTTAGCGTAGTCATATTTTTTTTGTAATAAATAATAAACATGCCAGAGTTAAGCAGTCTATTTATCATTGTTATGTATCCCTAACTAGTAGTTAAGTGGTGATAAAAGCAATGCGATTTGGTCTCATTTAGTACTGTAAGATTAAAGCGCAGGGTAGTAAGAAATGAGTGTTTTACAAAGTCGTGGAATGGATTTGTGTTGGAAGCTAGGGGTTGAGAACAATCAAAGTAGTAAGAGATGAGTGTTTTGCAAATAGTACTGTAAAATTAAAGTGCAGGACGAGTTGCCACAGTTTTGAATTGAGGTTTATTTTCGAATGGTAGATAGGTAACTGCGGGCTAAAAATATACATTGAGTAACGATATATGGTTTTCAAATACTACATTTTTATTTATGTTTTCTAAGTTTTCACTTTAAAACCTTTAAATTTTCGCTATATTTATAAAATATTCAAGTAATGTGTGTTGATTTAAATGTGACATAGCGTGTATAATTAGTGTGTATATAAAAATAACGCGCATATCCGCGCGCGTTTCAAAATGTAGGAGTAAGTATAGATGAACGCAGTAAGGAAAAGTTTCATTTTGGTTTTACTTTTAGTAATTCCTCTCCTCTTTTTAGCTGCGTGCTCCAACAATCAGCCAATTGACCCAGTCGAAAAAATTTATGTTAATAGTGTAGATGTAGAGTCCGTATACATTGGGCAGGATATATCTCATGAGGATATTTCATTATTTGTTAGAACTAGGGCTGGAAAAACCAAACCAATTTCTGTTGATGAAGTTGAAATATCTGGTTTTAACAAAAACAAAGCTGGCGTGCAGACGGTAACAGTTTCATATGCTGGTGTTACTTGTAGTTTTAATATCACTGTGAAAGAAAGTAAGATACAGGAAGTCACTATTAAAAAACTTGTTGGAAGGATCACAGTGGTGCAGGGAACTGACTTAGACTTAAAGGGCAAAATCGAGCTAAAGGTAGATTACGAAAGTGGGATAACGGTAACAGAAAAAACCATTGAAAAAAATATGTTTACGGGATATTCCCACTCTCTTGCTCCTGGCACGTATACCATAAATGTTATGTACTCTGGGCACATAAAACCATTAGAAATCGAAGTTTTACCTAAAAGTGTAATAGGTGTCAAAATTGATGCAGCTTCTAAAAAAAGGATTAAACAACAGTATTTTGTGGGTGAGGATTTCGATCCAACTGGTCTTGCATTATATCTAAAATACGATAATGACACTGACGCTGTGGTAAATGTATCAACCATACCAGAAGATAAAATAGAATATTTTTATGACTTTTCGAGGGAAGCATATGGCTGCCCTGTAAAAGTTGCCTATGCTGGATATAAAACACTTCCTACCGAACTGTCTGTGAATGTAACATCCCCGAAAGTTAGTAAAGTTTCTATGATAGAGCAACCCGACACGGTTGGTTTTACTTTTAATGGTGAATTATACAACTCTCCGGTTACTAGAATTGTAGAAGGGGATAGAATTAATTGGGCAAAAGGAAAGCTTCTAGTTGAGTATGATGACGGATATTCAAAAACCGTTAGTATGGAAGTTCCAGAAGTATATAGATATTTGAACGATGCAAGGTCGGATGCTATTCCGCATAATCAACGATACTCGACCGTTGGTGCTCACAGAATATATATAAAATACGAAAATCATGCAGACAAGATGGTTGAACTACCAATATATGTTATACCTAAAAAACCATTTGAGTTAAAGTTAGTGGACCTAAATAACAAACTAGCAAGAGATTACATCGATGGAGAGGAAATTACCACCGACCATTTAAGATATAATATTTTATACAACAACGGTACGCATGAAGTTGATGGGGAAGACTATGACGATCCTTTCAAATGGAAGAGATTGACAAACAACATGTTATCAAATGATGGTAGCACATTGAGTATCAGTTTGAATAATACAGATGAACAAGGTTATCAAAACATCAATTTTAAATATCAAGATGTTGAAGCTGGATTTAGAGTAAAGGTTGTTCCTAATGATGTAGTAGGGCTTACCGTTGTACCACCAACTAGAAATTATACTGGGGTAGGTGCAGATACTCCTTCCCTCGAGGGATCCACTATGTTAGTTCAACGAAGAAGAGGGGTTAGTGTCTCTATATCTCCTATTCCTGAAGAATATGTAACATACGAAAACTCATTTGGAGAAGCTGTTAATTCGTTTGAAGAGGTAGGCACATATAAATTAGTCGTTTCATATGGAGGAAAAGTTGCTAAGAGCAACATATTTGTAGAAGAAACTGAAGTATATGAACTAGAAGTCAGTGGGTTTGTAAATAATGAGTATGCAGACTTTAATGATATTCCATTTGAAGACCTAACAATGACGGCAAGGCATAGAGATCACGTTAATAGTGCAGAAAGTGTGGTGTATAGTATAGCATTCAATAAAGAAGAAAACTTGTTTAAGTATGATGAGTATTTCCCAGGAAAACAAAATGTTGTAGTTAGATACAAAGGCTGTACAGCAACAGTTGAGATAATTTTAACAAGAAACCTTGTTGCATCTGTTCGGTTAAGTAGCGCCTCTCAATATGTGTACAACTATGTAGACCCAAATAGTCCAACAGCTGACTCATTTAATCCCGAGATGATAGTTGAATATGTGTTTGATGATGGAAAGACGAAAGAGGATAAAATTAGTATTAATCCCGGTCCCGAATGGTCTTTTAGTGGATACGACTTAAGTCAACCAGGCAAACAGACTGTAACAGTAACTAGGCATTTTGATGGTTTTGATTTGTCATTTAGTTATAAAATTGAAGTTTTAAGTTCAGAAGCTAGCATCTATGACATAACAATTGACCATAATCAAATGGGTATGCATACAGTCAATGGACAACAGGTTTGGATAGTAGGGTATAAAGAAGATATCAACACTAGGTACTATGTAGAATATGAAGATTCGGAGGGTCTACCTGCTGTCGCTACTGGAAACTTAAAATTAAAAGTTAAGTATGCTGAATTTGGCGATTATTATGAGGTGGATGTACAACCTTACCACATTTTAAAATCTTCATATGATAAAAATTATCACGAATATGATGGCGCAAATAATTTAGTTAGATTCAGAACGGTTAAAATACAGTATGGTGGTAAAGTCGCTGATTTAAATATTTATATAGCTAACAGAACCCTAAGTTCTGTTGAAGTGTATAAACTTCCAAGTATAACCAATTATGCAGTTGGTCAGTCGCTTAAGTTAGGGGATGGAATTGCTAAACTAACATACACTAATTCAGCGAGTTCACCCGATATATATGTACAAGATAATACATATGCGATTATTTCCATGTCTGAAATGTATCTAAAGCCACCTACTTATGACACGGGCAAGGTGGTTGAGGGTAGTCTATATGCGACGCAGGTAGTAAAACTTGGATTTGCCGACAAAGAAACGCAAATGACGGTTAGAACATATAAAAAAGTTCAGTTAGGTGGAGGGGGAAATAGCTATACAGTAAGTAATAGAACCCAAAGATATGGAACGACCTCACCAGTAAATGTACAGATTACGCATACGGTAACTAGTTTTACTGCTCCTGATTTCCAACTACAGTACAAAGTACAAGGCAATTGGACCGACGTTCCACCAGTTCTTCCTGGGGAATATGAGATAAAGATAATAGTATTTGAAAACGAGTATTTTGTTAATAGCGAACTTGTGTTGACGGATAAATTGCAAATAAATAAAAAAGTCATCAACGTAAAGAGTTCGGTGGAGAGAAAAGAGTATGGTTCTCCAGACCCAACATTTTCTTGGAATTTAGGAGAAGCTTCAGAACTCGAAGGTGCTGATAGAATATATCTAAAAGTTACTAGAGAGCAAGGTGAAGAGGTAAGGTTTGATATGGGCGGTAACATAGTGGGTTACAGAATATACATTGAGATAGATCCAAGTCAGCCTGTAGCCGAAGCTGATAGATATCAAATAGTGAATGATACCCTTGAATTCCAAATAACTCCTAAAGTCATACCTACTGGTGTTGCAATTAATTACTTGGAACCAAATAGTACTTTGAGTAATGAAGTTACATATTCGCTGAATAATATTCAGTATAGGATAAAGGAATCTGACCTTATTTTCTACGTAGACGATGGAACGGGCAACTTAACATATCATGACGATCCTGACCATGTGGATGGGACGAGACCAGTTCAACCAGGCAACTATTACTTCTTGATAGGAAGAAATTATAATGTTGCCGATCAGCCTACGGATGGGTACAAATTTACTATAATGTTGTAAATATAAGCTAAAGTTAAAAACCTGCTTATTTGTTGAATAAGCTTAAAATAAGATATAATGATTAGGGTAGTGATTGGAGGGAATTCTAAATCATAAAGTATAAATAAGCTAGCATAGTGCAAGCATAGTATTATGCTGAAAGCGTAGATGTAATCTCTAATAAAAAACATACGGTTAGGTAGTCGCTTGGAGAGAAATCTAAATCATAAAATATGAATAAGCTAGCATAGTGCAAGCATAGTATTATGTTGAAAGCGTAGATGTAATCTCTAAAAAAACCTATGGTTAAGTAGCGATTTAAGGGGAATTTAAATCATAAAGTTAATAATCTAGCATAGCATTACGCTAAAAAAATAAATACAAATAAAAAATATAAAGAATTTGCAAGGAGGGAAAAATGGCAGAACAACTTTATAGTATTAGTAGATGGGAAGACCCAGCAAAAATAAATCAGGAACTTGAGAATTTAAGAAAGGTACCTATATTTGAAATTTCCGCAGAAGAACATGAGAAGGTAAAAGAGTATTTTGACACAAAATGTGTAAAGTCAAAAGCGCTATCAGTGGAAGCGAAGAAGTTTATCCCCGGTGGAGTGCAACATAATTTAGCATTCAATTATCCCTTTCCATTAGCTATTGAGCGTGCGGAAGGTGCTTATTTATACGACATAGATGGGAATAAATATATTGACTTTTTGCAAGCTGGAGGACCAACAATACTTGGTTCCAATTATGCTCCAGTTAGAGAAGAAGTTAAAAAACTCATAGATACTTGTGGTCCAGTAACGGGGCTACTCCATGAAGCAGAATATTTGCTTGCAAAAGAAATTAATAAACATATGCCTGCAGTTGAAATGTTTAGGATGCTAGGCTCTGGAACTGAAAGTGTAATGGCATCGCTTAGAATTGCAAGGATTGAAACTAAACATAAGAGAGTAATTAAAGTAGGTGGAGCGTATCATGGTTGGTCAGACCAAATGGTTTATGGTCTTAAGATTCCTGGAAGTAGAAATCTACTTGAAAGTCATGGAATTCCCGCAAGAGTGTTATCATTAACAGACGAAGTTAGACCAAATGATTTGGATATGCTAGAGAGAATGCTGTTTAAAAATAAATTTAGAGGTGGGACAGCAGCAGTTATTGTTGAGCCAGTAGGTCCAGAAAGTGGAACTAGACCAATTTCCTTTGATTACAATAAAGAGGCGATGAAGTTAGCCCATAAGTATGGCGCATTATTCATCTTTGACGAAGTTGTTACTGGATTTAGAGTAGGTCTAGGTGGAGCTCAAGGATATTTTGGAATAGAGCCCGATCTTACCATATTTGGTAAAGTCATTGCAGGTGGCTATCCCGCAGCCGGTGGGGTAGGTGGAAAGAAAGAATATGCAGGACTTATGGCAGCAGGGGTTGCAACAGGTAAACATCGTGCATATGTAGGTGGTACATTGGCCGCAAACCCACTATCTTCGTATGCTGGATACCTAACAATAAAAGAGATAGAGAGAACAAATGCATGTGTTAAAGCTGGACAAGCTGGAGAAAGATTGACTGAAGGACTGCGTAAACTGATAGCTAAATACAAGATACCATTTGTTGCATACAGCCAAGGAAGTATTGTGCACTTAGAGTGTACGGGAGCTATGAGCTTTGACGCATCATCTATGAGTTTCTTGCGTTCAGCACTCAATCTGCTCAAAAACAAAAACATAATGGTAGAAAGAAAGGTTTCTATGGAAGTTATGGGTGCTGCATATATGGCAAATGGGATAGTAACTTTAGCTGGCTCTAGACTATATACTTCACTTGCAGATACTGATGAAGTGATTGACGATGCATTATCTAGGTTTGATAAGGTATTCTCAACAGTTGTTGAAACTGATAGAGGATTAAATAAAAAAGACCTAGTGAGATATCAAAAACAAAAAGTGTAAATAATAGGCTTAAATCGGTAGTCTCTTACATATAGAGGCTACCGTAGCCAAAGAAAATATTAAACATATTGGTGGAGGTTAGTATGTACGTAATTGCATTCGACATGGGGACAAGTTCGAACAAAGCAGTACTAGTAGATTTTTCAGGACAAATAATAGCGCAAACTAGAGCTGATTATGATATCCATTATCCTTATCCAGGTTGGGCAGAACAAAATCCAGAAGATTATTGGACGGGGGTATGTACGAGTTCTAAGGAATTAATCATAAAAGCTGGCATCGACAAAAAAGATGTCAAAGGGATTATTTTTGCCACACAATCTATGGGAATTATTCCTGTAGATAAAGATGGTGTTGTTTTACACCCCAATATTTCCTGGGTGGATGGCAGGGCGCAAAAGCAAGCTGATTCTATTATGAAAAAGCTTGGCGGTCCTAAGATATTTTCCATATTTTCAGGAACTCCAATAATGGGGAAGGATGTTATCGCAAAGCTGATATGGATTAAAGAAGAAAGACCCGATATTTACAAAAGAACGAAATACTTTTTAGATGTCAATGGGTATTTAAAAATGAAATGCACTGGTAATATGGTAGCAGAATTATCAGGTGGATCTGCATATGGTTTAGATCTTAAGAAAAACCAATGGTTGTCTGTACTTGGATTAACTGGATTGGATATGAAGAAACTGCCACCGCTTGTAAAGTCTACTGACAATGTAGGTCCGTTAACGGAAGTTGCAGCAGAAGAGCTAGGGTTAGAGCCAGGTACGCCTGTTTTTGGCGGGTGCGATGACGTGCAGAGTGCTTGCATTGGTAGTGGAATGACTAGAGACGGAGATATCCACATCTATTTAGGCACCTCCGCATGGGTTTGTGCCTCTAGTAAGGATAAAACTAAATTTAGTCATGGGGCCGCAGCTATAAAGAGTGCAGATCCTGAGATGAATTTAATCACTGGAATTACCGAATCTGCAGGTGCTAATATTAACTGGATTATGGATGAGTTTTTCAGAGAGGAAAAAGAAAAATACGGTGATGCAATTTACGATAAAATGAATGAAAACATCATAAAGATTCCTCCAGGATGTGATGGACTAATTTGTACTCCTTGGTTACTTGGTGAAAGATGCCCAGTTAGTACAACTACAACTAGAGCAACACTATTTAATATAAGCATTTTCCATACTCGTGAGCATCTTATGCGCGCTGTGTATGAAGGAATTGGGTTTAATTTACGTTGGATTTTAGAAAACTTTGCCAAAGATTATAAATTCTCCTGTCAGACATTTAGAATCATTGGTGGCGGTGCTCTAAATAAGGTGTGGATGCAAATGATTGCAGACATTACTAAAACCGAATTTAGTGTAATTGCAAATCCAAGAAATGCAGGTGCATTAGGTGCTGCAATTATAGCAATGATAGGGCTAGGTGAACTGAAAAGTTTTGAAGATTCATACAAGTTTGCAAAAGTAGCCAAAGTGTATACTCCTAACCCTGCTAATGCAGAAATATATGATAGGATGTTCAAAACATACAAAAGTATTTACTATGATTTGAAAGGAACATACAAAAAAGCAAATACATATAAAACGGAATAGAACAGTAAATAATTTAACTGCTAAATAAGGAGACTAGATGAACAAAAACAAGCTGATTGAAAAAATGATAGAAACAGCTAAGAAACTAGCAAGAGAGAATATATCTTGCGAAGGTGATAGAATTAGCCAAAGATATAGAGATGGCTTTATAATCAATAAGCCTAACTTAGACTTAAGTAAATTGACCGACAGTGATTTCATTATCAAACAAAGAGGAGATGAGCTGGATGCTGATGAAGCACTTCACATGGCAATATACGGATATAAAGTAGATAGAAATGCTATTATTTTAAATAGTGCACCATATTGTGGTATAGTTGCAAGGAACGCTAAAAAACTACCAGCATTACTTGATGACTTTGCTCAAATAGTTGGCCTATCTGCAAAGGTAGCAAAGACCTCTGGAGTTATGGATGTATTAGCATGTGTTCAAGGAAGTAGAAATGCTTGTATAATCAAATCTGGTAAGTCACTGGCACTAGGAAGAACTATAGAAGAAGCATTCACTGGGTCCTTAGTTTTAGAAAAGGGCGCTAAGGCGTTTGTTGAAGCTAGTATACTTGGAAACCCCAAAAAAATAGGTTTATTGGATGCAGTAATTATGAACTTTATATACAAGAAAAAGTATAGCGTTCAGACGCAAGCGGCATTAATGGAAGATGTAAAGGAGTAGACAGTATGATGAACGAAGATATTAGAAAAACTGCTATAGAAACTGGTCTCACTTTAGTGAAAGAAAATTTAGTGCAGGGCACTTGGGGCAATATCTCTGTAAGAATAGATGAAGAGCATATGATTGTAACACCTAAAGGGCTTGCGTATGAATTATTGACTCCTGAAGATTTAGTTGTGGTTAATGTAAATACATTAGAATATGAAGGGAAAAATAAGCCTACAACAGAAAAAAAGATACACTCTTCAATATATGCAACGCGTCCTGAAATTAAAGCCGTTATACACACTCATTCTATGTGGTGTTCTTCTTTAGCAGCTGCAAGAATAGGGATCCCAGCTATAAATGACGATATTAAGAATATAGTCGGTGGTGATGTTAGAGTTGCTAAATATGGACTTCCAAGCACAGGAGGTTTGACGAAAAATACCCTTGAGGCTTTAATGGATAGACAGGCCTGTCTAATGGCAGGGCATGGTGTAGTAGCCTGTGGTAAGAGCATAGAAGAGGCTTTAGAAGTTTGTAGAATAGTTGAAAAAGCTGCAAAGGATTTTATCACCTCAAAAGTAATGGAGATAACTGGTGATAAAGAGGTAACGATTGAATCTTTTGAAAAAGCTTTCAAGGAAAAAACAAAGAAATAAAATACAAGTTTAGGTAACATAAGTAATATAAATAGGTTCTCATATTGATGAGAATAATGCTATAAGAAAATAAAAAAGGAGATAATGAGGGGGCTATAAAATGGCTAAAAAAATGTTTAAAATAAGACCGGAAAATCCAAATTTAAGAGTGGGTGCTAGAAATAGTGCAAAACCGTTTTTCTACAGATTAGTTGTTGACGGTAAAAGAGGAAGTATTGCATTTCCTACGCCTGAATCGAAAGCGTACTATCTTAACTGTATAAGAACAATTCTACCAGCATTTCCTGTAGAGATTTTGGCATATTCGTTGGTTACAAATAGAGCATATTTTGTAATAGCAACATTTGACCAACAGGTAGTCTCTCACACCCGTATGATACAAGCTGTAAACGCCGCGTATTCCCAATACTATAACAAGTATTTCAAGGGTGCAGGCTATGTTTTTAAAACAACAGTTAGAAGTAAGAGAGTGAGAGATCTTTTAGATGTGGCCGATAGTATCATGATTGTTCATTCCCAACCTTATGCCACTAGACTATCGTCTTCGTATAGTTATGATTTCAGTTCGTATAGCGAAAAACCAGGTACGGGAATTTCTAACTTAAACTCATTTTACTATATGGTAGGAGACATGGATGAAGGGGATGCTATTTTAGGAGCAGCGCATGCTAAAGGTCCTAGATTTTTACCAGCAGATTTTGTCAACCTTCCGGAATTAGATAAGTTTGATGTCATAATGGATAACATAATGGTTGATTATGGTTATTACGACAGGGATAGAGTCCCAAATGACGTTATGCATAGAGCTATAACTGAGCTAAACGAAAGAGGGGGATATACTTTCGATTATATAGCAAAGAGGTTAGATTTAAATGAAGAAAACAAGTATGAAATGCTAATAAAAGTCATAGTGGATTTAGCACTGACATTTGACCAAACCTATGATGAATCAATAAGCAACTTAGGAATAGAATTTGCTAGTAACAGTAAAGCTCGTTCTACGCTAATTGACGTAGTAGTTGTGATGTCAAATCGTACTGGATACTCCTATGACTATATAATGAATGTATTAGGGCTTGCATATCCTAACTATGGATTTTTAATTGATTTGATAAGATATATGAGCGATATGAAAGGGATTAGCTTTGTAACTTGCATTAAAAAGCTAGGCATCTATCACGAACCCGAGTATGTTTTAAGGCTAGTAGAAGGAGTGGAAACACTCGGATAAGAATTTAAACATCTTTTAGTTAACTAGGGCACTGATAAAAGTCAGTGCTCTTTTGGTTTCATGGATTCAGGGGTGGTTTTAGGCTAATAGAACTGGTAGAGACTTTAGGATAGAAAGACGATATTGAAACTTTGATGAACGCAGAGGATAAAAGCTGGTGACTCACATCAAAAAGTTAGGTGCATATAAGAGTTTGAATATCAAAAGTTGACTGGGGCACTGATGAAAGTCAGTGCTCTTTTGTTAAGAAATCTAAGTGTAGTTTTAGAATAATAGAAGGAATAGAGACTGTGCGATTCAAGGATTTAAATATCTTTTAGTTTGAAAATATATATTTGTGAATATGGAAATCGAATAATTGCACTTAAAAATCAAGTAAATTCACTAAACTAACAAGATTTAATGATTTACTCTACACGCGCGTTCGTATATAATATATATAATTATGCGCATGTGTATACTAATTCTATCGTCAGCGCGCCATGCGTACGCACAAGAGATTTAAAAGGGCTGTGCTTGAAAAGGTAGAAAAACAAAGCGTTACGCACATACGAAGACCCGATGGGGGTAGAAAAATTGCGTCGCGCGCACACATACAGAACTGCGCATCAAAATATGTTCATTACAGAGATAGTGTATCAGGTTATGAAGAAAAAGATTTTTTTGGTTTTGCTTTTAGTAGTTATACTTGCATTGGTTTCAGTGAGTATACTAGTTTCATGTTCTAAACAAGTCAACATAGACACTATCGAAATATATAATGCTCCCAACAAAACTACATATAAAGAAGGTGAAGAATTAGATTTAACTGGTGCACAACTTAGAATCATTTATGAAGATAACACCGAGAAGCTTCTTGATATTACTCCCGACATGGTGTCTAGTTTTGATAATAGTAAGTGGGGTGAACAGTTTTTAGTTGTGTCATATAACGATAGGACAGCCTCTATCAGAGTTAATGTTGTCGCTAGAGATGTTGAAACAAGTCGTGTTAACCTGCCGGAAATAAATTCAAATTTGGTAGAAGGACAAAATCTCAATTTACAAAATGCCTTTTTGTACCTCGAACTAGAAGACGGTAGTTTTGTCACTATTCCCATAACTGAAGATATGTGTAGCGGTTTTGACCCTACAAAGACAGAATCTCAAATAATTACAGTAGAATATCTCTATGGAGATAAATTAGTACATGGAGAGTTTAACGTACAAGTTGCTGAAAAAACTGTAGTTGCTGTTGAAGTCATAACCAATCCCAGTAAAGAAATCTATTATATCGGTGAAGACTTAAATCTAGCTGGTGGAAAATTACATGTCATCTACAGTAATGGATATTCTGAAGAAATGGATATGATAGATGCAGAGGGTAATATTTTACCTGGTTTGGAAATCATATCTTGGAACAATTCAATACAAACGGCAAATAGTGAAGTTAAGTTTACATACAGCAGAGTAACATCCAAATTTACGGTAAAAGTAACTGAAAGGGATGTCAAACGTTTTGAAATATTAGTATCTCCTCCAAGCCAACAGCAGAATCTTGATTTAGATTTAAACGGATGCGTAGTTAGCATTGAGTATAACAATAACACTGTAGAAACTGTTGCGTTACCTAATGATAAGGTGCAGGTTTTAAATTACAATAACACCGTAGCTGGGGAGAAAACATTTGAAGTTGCATTTTGGTATCCATCAGAAAATGGCTTGGTTTTGTTAAATTCTAAAAAAACAATCACCCTCGATATTAAACCAAGAGTTGCGGAAGGAATTGTGATATACGATAATGAAACTCCAATTTATCAAGGAACAAATATTGATGTTTCTGCTTGGACATATCAAATAGTGTATTCCAATGGTGAGTATTCGGAGTCAAGACCTTTTTCTTTGAATATGGTAAATTGGGCTGATGGAGAAGAAATAACAAAATATGAGAATGCAGGCGATGTTACTTGGACCATAAGAGCTACTGAAACTTTAGAAGTTGATTATGAAATACAAATACTTCCACTTGCACTAGGTGAAGATTCTATAGAATTTGTTGATGCAAATAATAACCCCATAGATAATTTAGGAGTGTATTTAGGGGGTCAGCTTGATACAAGTGGTGTATTTATGAAGGTAACTTATACAAATGGGACCATCCGCGAGCCTGAAGAAGGTTTGGTAGGAATACCGTTACTAGCGGAAAATGTCCAGTTTGATAACAATACATCAGGGATTAAACAGGCAACGGTTGTATATAGCGATAACTATATTAGCGAATATAATGCCAGCATTGGAGTTTACGTAATTAAAAAAATTGCAAATGTAACCATCACATCTGAACCTGCAAGCATGCAATATATCTTAAATCAGAAATTTGATCCAACTGGTCTTAAGTTTACTGTTAATTATGAAAACATACCAGAAACTGAAACCTTTGAGTACAGCGATGATACTGGAAGTGCTTTTATGCAAGGCGGTTGGATTTTTAGGTGTGAATATCTAGATCAAGCAGGGAATTTTATTAAAACAGATGGAGAGTTAGATGAAGATAATAACATTATCGACGTTAAAGTTTATCTGTGTAATAACGGATTAGTAGAGAGCGATGACGGTAGGGTTGTTGTAGAATATCAAAGGGAATACATTGAAATTGATGTAACGGTAACTAATAATTTTGTAAGATTTACACAAAACCCCTTCTACGAAGTGAGAGAAGGAAGTGGCGATGTAAAGTATCAAGTATATACTTTGGGTGAGGTTTTGCCAGGACAACCCATTGAGTATGGTAGATATTATGTTGAGTTAGAATTTGAAGCGGGCACAGTGTATAAAGAAATAACTCCAGAAATGGTACTCGATCGAGATATTAATAATACCACATTCCCAGAAAGACAAATTATCGTATTTCATGACAGGGTGCCTGACACGCCAGAAGCACAATCAACAGCTCCTCAAAGAAACATCACGGTTTCTGTGGTTAATAAATCAGCTACTGGGATAGCAGTGGTAAGGCTTCCGAATAAGACAGAATATAACAAAGGCGATAGTAGTGTTGTTTTAGATCCGACAGGCATAGTAATTCATTTAAATTATGATAACGGGACTTCTACAAATATAGATGTTGCTAGTGCAATAAGTTCTCACACACTCGGATTTGCAGGGTTTGACGCTATTATTCCGGGTGTTAAGGTAGTAAGAGCTACTTATGTAGATAATAATGGGGTTACCTGGGAAACATCGTTTAACGTAAGAGTACTAGGTCCTGAAGTATCATCCATAGACTGGCAAGCTAATGAGACCAATGTATATTGGGAAACGGTAGGTGAAAGGAAGAGACCATATGCTGCACTGCGTGTAGGCGAAAAATTGGTTATTGAAGAGTTATATACATCCGATTACACCGATATCAACATGGTAGACTATTATGCCACGCAGTTTAGCAATTTGTTTGTAGTGATAAGGTATACTGATGGCACTAGTGATGATGTAAGATTTGATTCTCTTTACAACGATTTAGTTGTGGAAGATTATGAAAAGGATGCGATAGTCGCTCAAAACGTAAGGCTGGTATATCAAAATACGAGTTTACAAAATGTGTATTTACCAGTATATGTCAATAAATTACAGAGCACATTGAATAGCATTTCCATAGCTCCTGGCAGCCCAGCATTAAGAGCTATACAGGGTGCAGATGCTGAAATAGCTGGAATTAAGTTAAAACTTGAATTTGTTACATCGGGGCAAACAGATGAACCTAAATATGTACCATTAGAACAAGTACACATAGCATATGACTCGACTAAAAATGTAAATGGTTATAATAAAGCTAATAGAACTATTGGCGATAGAGATGTTACCATTGTTTACACCTTTAATGACGTTACGTTATCTATTGAAACGACTATTCAAGTTGTGGAAAGAGCTTTAGTAAAAGTAGAAATTAATGAAATACCGAAACGTTATTATATTGAAAGAGAGCTTTTCGATGTGTCAAGCGGGTCAATAACTGCTTATTATGATAACGGAGATGCAGTGACAAAGTTGTTGTCTGAAGCTACGCTAAATAATACCCAAACTCCGTTTAATATTTCTACTGTTAATTTTGATAGTTCTGAATTTGAAGGCTATGATAAGGTTCAAGAAATAATAATTAATTATTCCACAAACGAACTTTTAAGCGATACTTTATCTACAAGTTACAATGTAGTTATAAGAAATAGAAAGAATTTAGAGGTGCGTTACGCTAATCCTAGCGAAACTTACGAGCATACATATGGAGACGAAAACATATCGGTTCAAGTTGAACTTTGGGGATACAATCAGTTTGATGAAACAACAAGAACAAGAAAAATTAATCCAGAAGATTATACAGTACAGTATATAGAAATAAATACTTGGCTGGCGAGTGCCATGAATCCGGAAGGTGATTACGAGGAAGTGCCTAAAGATGCTGGTGAGTATGTAATACTTGTTACGTATAATGGTGGAGAGGAGAATAGCTTTGAAGGCGATGCGATTCATAATGTATTTCAAGATTCACAAAAGCGTTTGGTCATCAAAAGAAAGAAATTATACATATCATTTTATCCCGGGCAAAAGAAAATTTACGGTACAGCAAACCCTGAAATATTGATGGTTTTAAAAGAAAGTAGAGAAGCTGGAATATTAGATAATCCGCTCTCGTTATTCAAACACGGGGACAGATTTAGTGCAATTAGTAATAAACATTATACAAGCATTGCGTATCTAAGTAATGCAAGTGGACAAAAGTTTTTGGATCCAGATTCAGGCGACCCTATAACGCTTGATATGTTTAATTTTGAAATAGTAAAAGGAGTAAATACGCTAAACGAATCTTCACCTTGTGATGAATATACTATGTCGTTTATAAATGCTACTCAAGACAATCAAGGTTCTAATTACGACGTCATATTTGAAAATGCAGTGTTTAAAGTAACTCGAAGAAAGGTCAAAATTGTTCCTGTTAGTCTGAGTTATGTGTACGGATTTGCAAGTCCAACAATTGAATATACTGCAGAACAGCTCAAGGATGAAAATGGAAACATAATACCGTCAACAGGCCTTTATGGAGACGACAGACTAAGCGGAGCACTAAATAAAGAAGACCCAGACAACCACAATGTAAAATTTGGTGAAAATGGAGAGATAGTAGGATATAGGATTACCAAAGGTGATTTAGGTAGAAATAACACTAACTATGAAATAGAAGGTTTTGGTGTAGATGGTAAGTGCGAGGATGCAACTAAAATTGTCACCATTTTAAAACGGGATGTATACATAAGAGCAGAAAGCACAACGAAGGTGTATGGCGAAGCTGTTTTAGAACCAGTTGTTAAGTACTATAGCGATGTTTCTCATACCAATCAAGAAAATGTATTTGCTTCTGGAGACACGCCCGAAGAATTAGGAGTTTTAACATTTACATTTAGTGAAAACTTTAACTATTTAAGTTCTATCGGCACATACCAGATAACACCAAACATAACAGTACAAGCAGATAGTAATAAAAACTACGAACTCTATATTTCAGCTGGTAGTATTCATGTCGTAAAAAGACCAGTAGTGGTAGCAGCTAACACATGTACAAAAGTGTTCGGTGATCAAGATCCTCCTAGCTTTACATATACGGTTAGTGGAGTGGAAGGAAATCCTGCATCTGGACTAGTAGTTTTACTAGACAGTAATGGTAACCCACAAGTAGACATACAGGGCAATGTGATAACCGAGGTTTTAACAGGCAACTTAACGCGTGATATTGGCGAAAGTGTTGGTGAATATTTAATAAGGATTAACAATCTAAATGTAGGTGTAGGTGAAGATGCACGTAATCCAAACTATGCAATTAGTTATACTGCAAACTATTTTACCATCTCTAAAAAAGATATTTATGTAACATTAAATTCTGCTTACCTATCAAAAATATATGATGGTAAAAAACCTGCTGTAGTAGACGATGCTATAACTATTTTTGAAAGCTATCAAGGTGAATATCAAGAAATAATTGATAGTGGCGAATCTAACCGTCGCTCTCAAATACTGGACATTATCAGTATTAACGCTCCACAAGCTTCAAAAAACGTGGGAATATATCCGCTATCAATAGAATACGAAAGTGCCAGTTATAACATAACCTTTAAAGGTGGCAGTCAATATAGTTATGAAATTACGCAAGTTATGGCTCGTGTCGTATATTTAAATCTACCGGATAACTGGGAATATAAAGGTAGCGAATATGTTATCACTGCAAGGATACATCCAGATGATCTTCGCTATCAATACAATGATGATGGAACTATTAAAACTGACGAAAATAATGAGTATCTATATGATAATGTGCAAGTGTATTTGACTACTGAAGTAGCGCTTCAAAAAGGGACATATACTACAAAAGTGGAAAGCATTTCCGATTCTATTAATTATAAACTGCCAGAAGAAAATAACCCAACTAAGACTTTCACAATTATTCCTAGAACATTGGTAATCAAGATTGACCCAACTAAACTTTTAGAAGATGGTTTGACATTCCAAAGGGAATATAACGGTTACGATGCGATTTTTGCAAAATCTGAATACGAGATAGAAAACAAGATACCATCCTTCCCAGACGAGAATTATCCTCGCGTAACAATTGGGACTAATCCGCCGATTGGGATAGGAGCTGCAGATGTTGCGTACAATGCACAAGGCGAGATAATAAGTCATCCTGTTGTAATTTTAGAAAATTCCGTTGATGACAACTTTAATTATGTTTTAGCAAAAGGATACAAGTATAGAATTATTCCAAAGGAAGTTGTAATTGAAATAGCTGAAAACTTCCTATCGAAGTCTTACGACCAAAATCCTCCAACATTCACATCTGGCATGTTTAGTTTTGTTGATGCTGGTGGCAGCATATCGTTAGAAAAACAACAAGTGTTGTTTACATTTAATCGCGTTATAGCAAACGATGGTGGCAGTAATTCTGACGCAGGCGAATATAGTATTAGTGTGTCAACATACAATAAAAACTATACCGTAAGACTTAGTGAAATATATTTCTATACCATCCAAAAGAAGGCTATTACTCTTAGAATATCTGGGATGGAAAGAGTATATGATGGAACGCCGATGGCATTTAGTAAGTCTCAAATAGCATCGACAACAGGCGATGCAATCAATCTTCCACAAATAAGGAACTTTTTAAATAATGGAAGTTTTGATAGCTTTAAGTTAGGCTTGAAAGATATAACTGATACAGTTAATAAACTAAGGCTGGACATTACTCAAATAGTGATTACCGCAGATAATATTCCTTTTGCACAGACGATGTTATCTACTGCGCTATCGAGCTTATCCAGTGCGAAAAACAAATTAAATAGCAATTTAACAATACTCTCTGCGGAAAATACCAGCTTCACGATGAATGCTTACGCAGTTATCGAACAGGCGTTGAATTCAGCTGTTACTGGGCTAAATGCAGGAAATATTAGTGCTGCTAGCGCCCAAGTTGAATACGCTAAAAATAATGTTTTAGATATACATCGTAGAATCAAAACAGAAAATACATATCTAGCATTCGAGTTTGGAGAATCTGGCACTACATCTTCAGTAAATGTTGGAACATATAAGTTTATTTTTACTAGTAGTGATACAAATATAGAATTCGCTTTAACACATCAAGAAGCTGATAGGATTGCACGGATAACTCAAAGAGACATCATAGTAATTCCTAAAAACATAACTATTCGTTACGGTAATGGGAAACAAGATCAAAATTATCCAAATAAAATAGATTTAGCATACTATATAAATAATCCAGAGAATAGAGGATATTCGTTAAGAGATAGTAGAACTGGGCAACTTATTGATATCGAAACACTTTCGCTTAACGGATTCCCAAAACCTATAGAAGAGTTACTAATAACTGCTGAGGTAGGGAGATATCAGATTGTACTTAAAGACCCATCTGACCCAGACCACCCGTTCATAAGCGAAGAAAGTGGTAATTACAGGTTACTTCTTGATTCTGCGGCAAAGTACTTTTATATAGATAAAGCAATGATTACAATGCTTCTAAAAAACCATGGTTATGCAAGTTACGATATCATCGAGTATGGAACCGAACTATACACGTATAATGTAGAAGGATATGACTATGTCGATCCTGATTCATCATCGTTTTATGAAAGTGATCAATATTCCTTCTTATGGGAAGAAGCTGGTATTGTTGAAAGTGATTCTAATGATGTAAAAAAAGAAAAATTACGTAATACATATGGTGGTTTAGTCCCAGGGCATAATTTCGGCACAGAGATTGAGGATGTGTCTCTGCCTCAATACAGTTGTTATATTAACCCTGATGTCATATCAGAAGGTCAGATATTTGGACGAATAGTCAATGTTGGTGAATATATTTTGTCAGCTCATGGTTTTTCTTCTGCAAGTGGCAACTATGAAATTAGAGTTATAAATTCCAAAGTTAAAATATCTAGAAAGGCATTGACACCTCGGTTATCCCCAATAGATAACGTTCTTACTCGTATATATGGAAATGATTATGTTGATTTAGCATTTAATGGAATTTTAGATAAAGACGTTGAAGGCTTTAATAATTTTAGTGTTTCAATCTTAAACCCAGATGGGTCACTGGTAGCCACTGGATTTAACGTAAGTAGCGCTACTTTTACATCTAGGTTACTACAGAAAGACAATCCTGATTTCCTTGATAATAACTATGCTTTAACTCCCACATTGCCTGTTGACACGGCTGATTTAAGCATAATCTTATCAGATAATGTACATAACCTAGAAGGGGCTACATATGTGTTAGCTAACTATAGATTTTCTTTTGAACCATCGTATGATTTAAGAATAGAAAAGAGAAGTGTTACATTTAAAGTGGAGTCTAATACAGGGCAAAACATTATAAATACAGTTTATGGTTCTGCTGAAAATAAAGCAGATATTCCGTATAGAATTACATATACAAATTTAGCAAGTCATGATACACCTTCAAGCCTTAAGATTGCAAAGGGTGAAGATCTTGAGCCAAATATAAACTTTAGGCAAAATGCAGGCGAAACAATATTAAACGCTACACAAGTTTACTTCCCAACAGAGGTCCTGAACAATGAGTTAGCCAACTACACATTTACATTGGTTGAAACAAGACTTATGGTAAGTCGTAAGACGATATATGTGTATATAAAGAGTCCGCTTTTAAACACCAATAACCGTATGCCAGTCTTTTATGAAAGAGAATTTAACACAGGCACTATGGAATACGATTACACTTATTTTTCTAGTCGAATGGACTTCCCAACAGATGTTACTTTCTCGGTTGATGATGCGCTAGGAACTATAGCCCCTGGAATCCCAGTTAGGGGATACAATATTGGACCATATATAGCACGTATTACGAGAAATACAGGCGGGGAATATCAAACAGGCAAACTTGTGTATGGGCAATATGGCTATGACGATTTTTATGCGGTTAACATAGAAGATATTCCTAACAAATTGACAATCCCCTATGCAAATAGGGAGCGTGGGTTTGTGTATGAAGATACATTTATTTCGGTCTTTAAAGAAATGACAAATGGAGTATTGTTTGAACATAATGTAGAGGATGTGGGTTCTACAATTTATGAACAGGTAAATCGTAGGCTTTTACCGTTACATGGCATTACTTTATCTAATCTGACAAATGATATAGGAACATATAAAGTCAAGGATTTATCATTTAGGTTATCTTCTCCAAACTATAACATTCAATATTTACCGATGGAATTTGAAGTTATAACCCAAGTTGTACGTATGACTCCATCTACAAACAATGTAATCTTAAATTCCAATCAACCAAACATGGATGGATTAATAAAGGTAGAAGCTAAAAAAGTAGATACATTTTTAGGTCATATTTCAGATAAGACTAAAGAAATACTAACATATGGCAGTTGTAGTAAAATTACAAAAGAATCGGGAACATTTAATGAAAGCGGTTCTAACAATACCAATCAAAACTACTATTTAAAGCTTAAATATAGTGATAAATACGCTTTATTCAAAGAATTAGCCGCCGCATCACTAACCGTAACACTAGAAGATAATACGACCCACACACTTACAGAAAGTAGGGGTACTGCAAGTGCAGGTGTTATAGAAGTTGCAAATAAAGAACTTATTACGGACATTCCGATAAGAGTTTATGACGAGACAACTGATAGACTTGACGCAGTTTTTGTTCCCGCTTTCCATACAGGGATATTCACACCAGGGACGCATTTAAGTACTTCTGGAGTTGCTCGGTACGATAGATTCGAAACATCTATAAGAGTAGTACCAGTTAACTGGGCGCAAGATTACTCGGTTAAGTTTGTTATAAACGGAACAATAATATCTGGCAACTATATCAGTTTAGTATTTGAAAAGGGTGGTTATGGTTCTGCTAAAGTAGTGGTGTATAAAGAAAACGCACCTATTGGTGAAGCAGTACTAAATATTAACGGCTTAAATATTTTCGATGGCTTTACACACGATATAATGGTGTCATTTGATAAGAGACTAGGGACGCTTAGTTTGACATATGACTATAAAACCAGCGCGATTATTAATGTACAAGATTTAGGAGTTGGGTTATTAAGTGGTTCTACAAATCCAATTGCCGAACAGTCTGATGTAGGATTTGTACTAGCAAATACAAACGCATATTTGAGATATTACACCTACGTCGAGCAAGGCTATTATGATAACTTCGCAACCGTAATTAAGAGAATAAATGTTGATTTAGATGGTGGATATGGGAAAGGTGATAGCGGTTTCCATTTTGTGCTAAGAGATAATAAAAAGACTAGTGCCACAATAGATATAAGAAAGGTGTTTTCGCCATATAAACCTAATGCAATTAGCCAAGTGTTTAAGTATTACATAAATGGTGTACTTGCAAAAGAAATTGGCTTTGATGATGAAATCACAGATGAGCTTGCAACTCTTACATTTGGAGTAGGAGCTAGCCAGCTTGAAGTCTATGCGTATGATAATACAACTACACTCATTTGTAGCGAAAAAATTCCCGTACTTGTTGATTTTGAGCCTTATGAGTTTACACTAATAAAAGAAAATACTACTGATGAAATAGCCGCAAATGGCGGGGCTATGATGTTCTATACTGAGAGAGAGTTTGAAGGCACTCCTCCTGTTACCAACCCTGTAGGCACTTCCGATTCGGCAGAACGAACCAAATATACATTAACTCAGTATGGAACTGCAGAGCCGGGATTAAGGCATGCACCTCTTGTAAGAAGTATGGAATTTACAATGAGTTTCGAAGAAGTATTTTATGAAACAACTGCAGATACATACACGCCGATACAAGGAACAAGCAAATTTGCTATTAATATGTTTATGCAAGGAGCTACATATTTTGTAGATGATAGCCAAGCAACTTATAGAGGAATATCATTGATTTTAGATAAAGAGACTACAGAATCAGCTGGAGTGTACTCGCATAAATTTACAGGTAGATTAGTGTTTGCAAATAGGATAACTACTGGTATTATAAATCGTCAGCAATTTGCAATCTCACTACCCGATCTAACCGACGTTGACTTTAATGATGGTGCGCTTTATACATTTGGAATCTATCTAGATAGAGATGATATTAAACAGTATGGCGGTAATACTAACTTGAATTTAAGAAAGGGTAGTGATGGATTGACAGTTAGAGTATTAAGAGATGGTGTATCAATTTTAGACCAGTATATAAATAACGCATTTGTTGCAGAACATGCGACCCCAGCAGTAACTTATCAAAATCCTTCGAAAGAGCAAGATATATTAAGTCCTATTTGGTTAATGCCCGTTGCTGAAACTGATAATGGCATAAGTATTAGTGCAGACAAAACATTTAAGGTTAATTTATATAATGCTAACATAAATAAAAATAATAATTATAATAGTGACTACTTAGTAAACGACACTTTTGTCATGAGAAATTCCTCTGGAGTAGAGGTAGATGCAACATTAACAGAAAAAACCATTAAGCAATCTAATGGTATAGGCACACCAATATTATCTAAGTATGAGAACGCATATCTAGATTATGAAACTATATCAGCATCAAGTGGTGCTTGGGAATGGCACGTAGTCGGACAAGGCGAAGGCATATATGGAGATTTTAATAAGGGTATGAAGTTAGTGTATGATGGAACCAATCTAAACTTTATGTTCTACATTGATGAAATTGACTATTTAGCACAACCACTAGCGATACCTGCTGGAGGACTATTAAATGTAAATGCGAACCATAAGATAAGATTCGTATTTGATAGGGTAAGGCATTCTACTACTGCCGAAACGGGCTTTAATGTCGTATCAGGAGGTCTCACGCTAACTAAACAAGCAGATGAGTTTAATAAGCTTATGATACATTACGGTAAAGCAACAGTGTATATAGATAATTTAGAAGGCCAAACTGTGTACTTCCCATATTATAATTCTGGTATAGGTTGGTATAGAACCGGTGGGGTTACCACAGGCACAAAATATCAAGGCGTAATTACCCAACCAACCTCATCTCCAGTTGATAATGATGAAAATGCATTTGGTCATTACCCTCAATTTTTAAATACATATAACTCCAGCCAAATTAAGATAACAAATGCAAAGATTAAATTAAATGACTATTCAAGTTATATAGGGCCAAATTCTTTTGAAACAGCTAGTTTGGTAGATACTCAAGATCCTGCCGTATAGTAAGTATATTATCGGTAGTGATTAAGGGTTTAATAAGCCATAAAATAAAAAATGCCATTTAAAAAAAATGGCATAAGTTTTATAAAAAAACTATAATATCTTGGGTGGTACCCCCAAGGGGATTCGAACCCCTATTACCGGCGTGAGAGGCCAGCGTCCTAACCATTAGACTATGAGGGCAAATAAGCGAAATAAGTATATCACGATGAGAATATACTGGCAAGTGTTTAGATAAAAATAGTCATTTAAATACTATACTGCCAAGAGCTAACCAAACCTAAAGTGCTTCTGGCAGTCTATAAATTTGAAACTGCCTTTAGTTAGTAATATTATCTATTGCTAGAGTTAATGTTGAAACTAAAAGTTACACTGGTCTTACTATGGATTGTTACTACTAAACATTTTTAAAACTAAAAGTTTGTCTTAAAAACGTATGGTAAAATTATAGTTAGATATATGTAATAATAAGATTGTTTAAGTTTAATATGAGTATGGAACAAAATAATAATCTAATTGAAAATAAGTTAAAGTTACTCCCTACATCTAGTGGGGTATACTTAATGCTTGATGAAAACAAAAAGATTATATATATCGGCAAAGCAAAAAACCTAAAAAACAGAGTAAAACAATATTTTAATAATAGCGATAAAAATGCGAAAACTGCATCTTTAGTGTCCCAAATACGCGATTTTGAGTATATAATAACGCCAACTGAGTTAGAGGCACTAGTATTAGAAAACAATCTAATTAAGTTACATAAGCCATACTATAACATATTATTAAAAGATGATAAGACCTATCCATACATAAAAATTAATATAGAAGAAACATATCCAACAATTGAGATAGTGCGAAAGGTTAAAAAGGGTGGTAAGTATTTTGGACCATATTTGCTTGGTGTGTCTTCGCAAAAGCTTTTAGATTTAATACATAATCTTTTCCCAATTAGAAGTTGTCGTGGAAAGAACCCAAGGGGTAAAAAAGTTTGTTTAGAGTACCATTTAAATAGGTGCTTAGGTCCTTGCGTTAATAATGTTACAAAACAAGGGTATCAAAAGCACATAAAAGATGTTATACAGCTTCTTTCAGGCGATGTGTCCAATGCAAAAAACATTTTAACTGAAAAGATGCAAAGTGCAGTAGAGAAAGAAGAGTTTGAACTAGCTATCACATATAGGGACTATTTACAACTTTTAGACAATTTAACTAGAAAACAATATATAAACTTACCCAACGTGTTAAATGCGGATGTATTTACATATGTTAAAGATGAAACATATGGCTGTATCAACATACTACTGGTTCGTTCGGGGAATGTCATAGGTTCATATAACAAGCCAGTACTTGAAGCTGGTGAGGAAAGCGATGTGCTTAGTAGTTATATAATGCAGTACTATGACATCAATCCGATAATAGCAGAAAAAATACTTTTGTCTAAAGAATTTGATTTTTCTGTAGAATTAGAAAGTTTTTTAAGTGAGAAGAAAGGCTCTAAGGTTTCAATATCAATACCTAAAATAGGTAATAACAAAAAACTTGTTGATATTTCATTAAATAATGCAAAGGAATATTTGCAAAAAAGTATAGCTCAAATTAAAAACAAAGATGAGATGACAAAGGGAGCAGTGTTATTACTTGCAGATATTTTAAGTTTAAAGAAGAATTTACAGCGCATAGAGTGTTTTGATATTTCAAACATTAGTGGGACAAATCAAGTAGCAAGCATGTCTGTATTTATTAACGGCGAACCCTTTAAAAAACATTATAGGATGTTTAAAGTTAAGACGGTACTAAAAAGCGATGATTATAGTTCTCTTAGAGAAGTTATATCTCGCCGTATAGCCGCTTTAAGCAGCGATGATGTGAGTTTCAGTTCCAGACCTGACTTAGTTATAATAGATGGTGGCAAAGGGCAACTAGGGGCAGTTTATGACTTGTTACAAGAAGAAGGACTAGATGTAATATCGCTTGCCGAAAAAGAAGAGCACATTTTTGTGCCATTAGAAAAAACTCCCATAATACTAAACCGTGATAATCCTGCGTTAAAGTTATGCCAAAGGATTAGAGATGAAGCACATAGGTTTGCCATAAACTATCATAGGGTGTTGAGGGAAGATAGTATGTTTAAATCCTCTCTTAGAGAAATAAAAGGGATAGGCGATAAAAAAGCTATAGCTTTACTTGAACATTTTAAAACAATGGATGCAATTAAAACAGCAAGTGTTGATGAGTTAATGGAAGTTCCACTGATAACTAAAGAAAATGCCGAAAGTATATTAAAATTTTTTGAAGGCGAAAACATTTAGTGTTGGTAATAATAAGGAGTTAAATTTACAAAATACAAATTGATAGTGGCAGATTCTGATGATACAGCAGTCAGTAAAGATTTAGTTACAACTGATATAGAAAAAACGAATTGCTGATTATAAGGAGTTGAGTTGATAGGTTGCAGGTTTTGATAATATACATCCGTTAGTAAAGATTTAGTTACAGTTGATGTAGAAAAACGTGTTGATAATTATAAGGAGTTGGATTTATGAAATACAAATTAATAGTGGCAGATTTTGATGATACGACCGTTGGTAAAGACTTGGTTATAAGCGATGATAATAAAAAGGCTATCCTTAGTTACATACAAGCAGGAGGTGCATTTATATTTTGTACGGGAAGAATGACTGAAAGTATTTTACCTTATGCTAGAAAGTTAGGATTAAAAGGCGAAATAATGGGATACCAAGGAGCAGAAGTAGCAGATATTGAAAGTGGTAAAGTATTGTTTACTAACACAATTAATCAAAATATTGCTGAAAAGGTATGCTTATTTTTAGAAAAAAACGGATGGTATTATCAACTCTATAATGGTGGGTATTTTTGGGTGGAAAAAGCTAACGAGTATTCTAGACATTATGAAATATTTTCAGGTGTAACGATGAAAGAAGCAGGGATAAAACTATCTTCATTTGTAAGAGAAAATAGCATTAGCCCACTAAAAATTATGGTAATACTTGAAATGAGTCAAAGCCCAATAGTACTAAATGAGGTAAGAAATAAATTTGGTGATATGTTAACGATAAACAGATCTAAACCTACGCTTGTTGAAATTGTTGCAAATGATATAGATAAAGGGAAAGCCGTAGCTAGTTATGCTAATAGACATGGGTTTAAAAAAGAAGAAATTATTTGTATTGGTGATGGACTAAGCGACATTCCTATGATAGAGTACGCTGGGCTTGGTGTCGCTATGGAAAACGGAGATGCATTAGCTAAACAATCTGCTAAAGTCATTGCACCGCCTTGTGATGAAAACGGACTTGCATTCATAATAAACAAGTACGGCCTAAGCAGCTGATGAAAATCCCAAGGGCAATATGGGCGGGTAAAATTAAAAGCAAGTTCAGGTGTTTTTGAACTTGCTTTTTTATGTGGCAATTAACCAGAATGTTCCTTGTTTTACTTGTTGAAGTTACCAAGAATAACATTATGGGGACCCAAAACGTTACCTATCATAATTCTTGCTTCGTCTAAATCATTTACTTTTATGCCAGTATTATACATTAGTGAGTCAAATTGAATATAAACTGGATAGGGGCCTGAAATTCTTGAAAGCATCTTTTCAATCTGATCGTATTTTTCTTGCGTTTCTTGTGTAAGTAAAAAGCATAGTGCTTGATCGGCAATTTTTTTTGTCGGGAGCGTGCTCTCAGATTTAGATTCATATATAATAGGGCTTGCTGATTGTGCATATATTATAGGGTTACCTTCCTTCATAGAAAACCTTCCAGTAATTTCAATGATGTTGTCTTCTACTAGTAGTTCCTTGGCTTTTTCATACGTGCGATTGAAAAACAATACCTCAATTTGGTCATAGTAGTCTTCAATTACAACTACAGCCATGTTTTGTTTTGTTTTAGTTTGACGCCTATTTACCGATGTTACTATACCGCCAAAAGTAACGAGTACATTTTCTGCGGGTGCTTGAGAAGCGTTGCTCTCTGTTGAGAATTCATCGTCATTATCATCCGCTGAGACATTATCTTCACTTTCCCCGCCTTCTGTAGGCTTTGGAACCATAGATGTGTTAAACGTATATGTCATAAACCTATCTTCTAATTCAGCAAGAGGGTGACCAGTAAGATACATTTTAAGCATTTCTTTTTCTTTTGTAAGCTTGTATTTTGTATTATATTCTTTTTGGTCAAGGTATTCAAAAGACTTCTCTGTATTTAAGCCGAGTATGGAGAACATACTAACTTGTCCGCTTTCATGTGCTTTTTTGTCTTCGATAATTCTATCAAGTAGTAATTTATAGTTTGACATAAGTGTAGCTCTGTTTTGTTCAAAACAATCAAAAGCACCAGCGAAAATAAGACTTTCTAAAAACTTTTTATTTAAAAACCTTGAGTCTACTCTTGAAACAAAATCGTAAAAAGAAGTGAAGGGACCGTTTTTATTTCTTTCGGATATTACATAATCCTCGACGGCGACTTTTCCGATATTTTTAATACATCCAAGACCATATCGAATATTTGCTCCTTCAGTAGTAAAATTAGTGCTTGATTTATTTATGTCAGGTGGAAGTACCTTAATTTGCATGTTCTTTAGGACTGCCATATACTTTTTAATATCATCAGGTTTGTCCATACGATCATTGACAACTGCTGCCATAAATTCTACTGGATAGTAGTACTTATAGTAAGCTGTTATATAACTAAGAACAGCGTATGCAGCTGCGTGAGATTTATTAAATGCATAGTGTGCAAAGCTCTTCATGTCGTCAAAAATTTCTTCAGCAGTTTTTTCGCTAATTCCATTTGCGATACATCCCTTCACAACAGGATTTCCTTCCGCATCTAAGATATAATTCCCGTTTTTATCACGTAGCCCATATATAAACTTTTCTTTTTCAGCAGGTAATTTATCTACTTTTTTCTTGCTGAAAATTGCTCTTAAATTATCTGCTTGCGTCATGGTGTATCCAGCAAGTTTTCTTGCTACCATCATAGCTTGTTCTTGGTAAATCATTATTCCACTTGTGACATCTAATATTGAAGCGAGCGCAGGGTGTTTATATTGTATGTTTTCAGGATTAGCTCTATTTTTCAAAAAGACATCTTTATTGTCCATAGGCCCTGGTCTATAAATAGAAATTCCAGCTATAATATCTTCCAGATTTTTAGGTTTGAAGTCGGACATAAAACTCTTCATGCCTCCACCTTCAAGTTGGAATACTGCATCAGTATCTCCTCTGCCGATCATCTCGTAAACATTTGGATCATCATATCCTAATTCATCAAAATTAATATCGTTACCAGTACGTTGTAATACTAAATCGTGTGCACGTTTGATGTCTGTTAATGTCATCAAAGCTAAAAAGTCCATCTTCAGTAGTCCCAGTCGCTCGACCTCTCCCATTTCAAATTGTGTTGTAACATTTTTATCTTTACTTATGGCGAGAGGTATAGTATCAAGGGCAGGGTATTTATATATGACAACGCCAGCAGGGTGGACGGAGGTGTTTCTAGGCATACCTTCAATTTTTATGGCAATATCTAGTATCTTTTTATAAGTTTCGTTACTTTTATACTGCTCAATTAAAGCATGTTGTGCATATTCAGACGCAGGATTTAACAGGTCATTAATTTTAACTTTTTTATCATTTGCCCCAAAAAATGGTATTTCTTTTGTTATTTTGGCTCGTTCGTCATATGGTACATTATAAACTCTACCTACATCTAAAATTGCCGCTTTTTTCTGCATGGTACCAAATGTAATTATTTGACTTATATGATCTTCTCCGTATTTTTGTTTTGTGTATTCAACAACTTCATCCCTTCTATCGAAACAAAAATCTATGTCAAAGTCTGGCATTGATACACGATCTTTATTTAAAAATCTTTCAAATAGTAAGTTATATTTAATGGGATCGACATTAGTTATACCAATAGCGTAAGCTACAATACTTCCTACACCGCTGCCTCGACCAGGTCCAACGGGTATGTCATGTTGTCTAGCCCAAAAAATGAAATCCCATACGATTAAATAATAGTCAGCAAATCCTAGAGATATTATTGTAGATAATTCAGTGTTTGCTCTTTCATAATGTTCTTCAGTAATGTTTTTACCATAACGCCGTTTTAATCCATCCATTGTTAATTTAGTTAGATAGTCCGCAGATGAGAGTCCGTCAGGGCATATATAGTCAGGTATCTGATATTCTCTGAATGCGAATGTAACATTACATTTCCTTGCAATTTCTAAAGTATTAGTGATAGCTTCAGGACACCAGCTAAAAAGTTTTTGCATCTCTTCCGGAGTTTTCATGTAAAACTCACTATTAGGGAAACGCATACGATCGGGGTCATCTATAGTTGTTCCCGTTTGAATACATAAAAGCACATCATGCATATCCGCATCATCTTTATTGATGTAGTGCATATCGTTTGTAGCTACGCACTTAATGTTTAATTCTTGAGCTAGTTGATAAAGTAGTTTGTTTGCTTGTTTTTCATCTAAAAGACCGTGGTCTTGTAGTTCGATATAAAAATCATCCCCAAAAATATCTTTTAGTTCTTTAGCATGTTCCTTTGCCCCTTTATAATCTCCAGAAAGCAGTAACCTTGGAATAGTCCCCGAAATACAAGCGGATAAACAGATTAAACCTTCGGAATATTTTCTAAGTATTTCTAGATCAATACGTGGTTTGTAAAAAAATCCCTCGGTGAAGCCTAGTGAACTTAGATGCGATAGATTTTTATATCCAATATTATTTTTGGCTAAAAGTACAAGGTGGGAGGGCGATTTATCCCATCTTGATTCAATTTCTCTACTAAACCGGTTTTCAGTAATATATACCTCACATCCGATTATTGGGTTAATATTTTTTTCCTTACATTTTTCATAAAATTTTATAGCACCATACATTCCACCATGATCGGTCATTGCAATTGCTTCCATCCCCATTTTTGCAGCAGTTTCCACTAGCCTTGATATTGGGGCAGCACCATCAAGAATACTGTATTCGGTATGCACGTGTAAGTGAATAAAATTAGCCTTGTTCATGTGTTTTCCTCGTAATAATGTTGTTAGAATTTAACCGATAATGGTTAGCAACAATATTTTTTATGTTGGACTATATTTAGTAGTATTTTTATATATCGTACACCTTAATTATTATGCAGTTAGCGATATTATTTAATACTTAACTATTATGTGTTTAACAATACTATTACAATTTCTTCTATGCGTAACTTATTATGCGGTTATCAACATTATTTTATGCTTGGGTTACCATATGGTTAGTAAGTAATATTTTATGTATATTTTGTTTTGCACTTAATTATCATACCGTTATTTTTTTGTTGTTTCGCAGTTTCAGTGATGTAAAATAGGGTGCAAATCAATTATACCACTTATGATGAGACTATTTTGTCTCTAACTCGTCAGCTAAAGAAAGTATTTTTCTCATTCTATGATTGATACAGCTTTTAGAAACACCTATCATATTAGCAAGTTCCATCAAAGTAAGTTCGGGGTGTTCAAGTCGTAATGTGGCTGTGAGTCTTAAATTGGGCTCTAAGTCATTAAACTTTTTGTGTTTTTGTAACACTTTAATGGCATGAGTTTGTTTTGCAGAAGCATCAATAGCTTTATTAATATTTGCAACATTACAATTTGTACCTCTGTTGCTATCATTGCTAACAGATCTTACCATTATTAAGTCTTGTAACTTAAATAGGGTTTGAAAGGCATCTGTAGCAGCTAAAAAGTCAGAAATAATTTCAGCATCTTTTATGTATATCGTATAGAAATTATTCCTCGCTCTAGTTTTGGCAATGATATTAAATTTTGAAAGTAGGGTAATTAAGTCAAGTGCTAATGTTTCGGAGCATATTCTCATTTCTAAATGATAGCCCGAACTTTTTGCATTTCTAGCGTTAGCTGGAGCAGATAATGTCCCCGTAGCTAAAAACAATCCTTTTAGAAGCGATTTCATTTTTATCTCGTTACCGAAAAAAGAAAAATCTATTCTATTGGATAATGATGGTATTTCATCTTGACCAAACCCTAAGTCAACAAGTAGTTTTGATGTTTTCTCTTTGCTTATTTTAAGACCATAAGTAGGTATTTTTGCTTTAGCAGAGGTTGTTTTTTTGATAATTTGTGGATACTCGCTCGTTAAGTCATTAACTATGTCAGCACATTTTTGTATTAGCTCTAAATCACTAGTTTCCATAACCATAGTAATGCCAGTAGAGGATAATGAAAAATAACCAAGACCTCTAAAGGCACCGTGTAAAAAAGCACATTTATCAGTTTTATCTGTATTTAGCGATGCTAATATTTCTTTTCGTGCTGATGATATTATCGACAATTAAACTCCTCCAATGTAGTAATGTTCATATTATTTTTGCTCAAGTGAAAAAATAGTTTCAAGGTTTTTAAGCATCTAAAGTTTAGAACTAATAGTACATTTACTTTAACAAAATTAAAAAGCATAAACAACCGATGAAAATACTTGTTGTCTATATATTGTATACACCAAAAATCATATAAGTCAATGGAGAATCGGGGATTTTAATAAAGCAAATTTGCAAATTTTGAGTAGTTAAAAACACTATTTTTATGCATAAATTATTGTTACTTCACAATAGGCACCCAAACCAGTTATAACAAGCTATAAATCTACGGAAACTAGTGGAAGGTAGGTCAAAATAGAAAAAATCATATTTTTAAAAAATTACAATCTTAGGTTTGGTTGATGGAAAAAAAGTTTGTAGCGTTATCTGTCTTTTCTTTTGAAGTTGTTTGGTCGTGATATGTAAGTATTTGCTTTGGTCTGGACATTACGCTTGTTTGATAAATTTTCGTGCCTGGTGACTTTCCATTCTTCCTGCTATGGCGACTAATTAAAAGTATTTGTTTTGTATAAACCAATGTGTATGTTTTATGTTTTTAAAAATGTGCTAAAATATAATTAGAATTCTGCAATTTTGTTGAATATATCTAGGTCACTATGTCATAGCAGATTTGAGATTTATTTAATTGGAGGATATTAATATGAAAAAATACGATGTAATAATTATAGGAGCTGCGACCTCTGGCTCGTTTTTTGCACGTAAAATGGCTGAACAAGGGTTTACAGTAAAGGTCATTGAGAGATTGTCTCAAGATAAATTAGGAAGAAGGTTGGATATTTTTCATGTGTGTAAAAAAGATTTTGCAACTTTTGGACTTCCCGTTGTCGAAGAGGGAAATCCAATATACGCCTTCGAGTACGAAAATGGCTACACAAAATCTCCCTATGATAATTTCCCTAAACTCACAAAAGACAAAGTTGTGGGCATGCATATGCCTGAGTATATTGCGCTTATGAACCGTTGGGCTGAAGAAAAGGGCGCGGAATTTGAGTACGCTGCAAGTTTTGAAGATTTTATTTATGAAGGCGGCAAGATATCTGGAATTAAATATAGTACTGAAGGGCAAGAAAAAAACGTTTTAGGCAGAGTGGTCGTTGACTGTTCAGGGGTAACATCTGCAGCAAGAAAGAAATTACCAAAAGACTACGGTGTTGAAACCTTCGATATCTCTGATGAAGATAAGTTTTATGTTATCTTAAGGTATGTAAAATTATTAAATGAAAAGGATTACTTAATTGGAAACACTGGCTATCCATATTACAAAACTTGGATTGCACCGCAGATGGACCCGGAGGGCGCTATCATAGGCATAGGTGCTTGTCACAGTTATGAGTATGCAGAAGGTATATATAAAGAGTTTGAGCAAACGGTCAAACTTCCCGAACATCAGATTACGCATTATGAAAGAGGCACTACTCCATATACTCGTCCACCATACTCTTTTGTTGCAGACAATTTTATAGTCAGTGGCGATGCTGCTTGCCTTACGAAACCTAATAATGGAGAAGGAGTAACTAGCAGTATGGTTCAAATGGTGATTGCTACAAGAGTTCTTGGTAAAGCCTTAGCAAATAACGATACGAGTAAAGAGGCTCTTTGGGTTATTAATAAAGAGTATAACCAAAAGCAGGGCGCAGATTTTGCATCGACACGAGCTATCTTAACCAAAGCAGTTCGTGCAACTAAAGATGAGTTTGAGTACTTTTTCAAAAAGGATATTATTTTCTCGGAAAAACTTTTAAATAGTCTTGCAGAGAGTCCTGATATAAAAATGTCACTAAAGGATATTTTACATATATTATTTGGTATATTAGGCGGACTCCTGACTGGGAACATAAGCTTTGCAACTTTAAAGAAATTAAAAGAAGGCTTATCTCTAGGTGGTAAACTTAAAAAACTATATCTCAATTTCCCAGATTCTCCCTCTGGCTATGATGCTTGGGTTCAAAAAGCCGAAGCAATTTGGAAAAAAGTAGGGAAGATGGCATAAATATGTTCAACATTCCACTTACCCATTCCGTTTAGCGTATGCTGTTTATGTTCAAAATGCTGGGTTTAGAAAGGCAGGATAGGTGGCATAAAAACCGTAAATACTAACAAATTCCTAGTGGATTATTATCTCAATTTCTAGGCTCTCCTTTAGATTATGCTTCTCGCATTAAAGGTGCTGGGTTTAAAAAAATAGTGAAGAAAGTATAAAAAATCAAATAGTTTGTAAAATTAGAGTTATTATTTTTATTTAGCTTGTAAAAACGCTAAGTGTGTACCTTTATGTCGATATTTGTATGACTTATTTTCCCCTTAGTGATAGAATACATTAGGATAGAAATATTAAGCTTTTGGAGAGGTTTTTATGCAATCGTTAAGGGAGTTATATAGGATAGGAATTGGGCCATCAAGCTCACATACAATGGGACCGGAAAAGGCAGCGAAGATAATATCTGATAGGTATGAAGACGCCAAGAAAATTGATGTAATTTTATATGGTTCGTTAGCGTTAACAGGCAAAGGACATGGAACAGATAGGGCTCTTAAACAGGTTTTAGGTGAGAATACTGATATAACATTTGATATTATAACTAGTGATATAAAACACCCAAACACTTTAGATTTTATAATTCAAACTAAAGAAGATGTAAATATTGTGGAGCGAGTATATAGTATCGGTGGCGGTGAAATTAAGTTTGAAAATGAAGAATATATTGCACCCGTCACGGTATACTCTCTAAAAACCTTTGAAGAAATAAAAGACTACTGCGACGAAAAAGAGATTAGATTATGTGATTATGTGTTTCAGACCGAGCCAGATATATGGGAATATCTAGAGGAAGTTTGGGAGCATATGAAGACTAGTCTAAAAGTAGGGTTAAAATCTACTGGAATTCTTCCAGGAGGACTTGGAGTACAGCGTAAAGCCAAGGTGCTTTTTAATCAAAGGCATATTGATGAAGCTCCAGAAACAAGAGAAAGCAGAATGGTTTGTTCGTATGCGTTTGCAATTGCGGAACAGAATGCTGCAGGAGGAGTTATTGTAACTGCACCTACGTGTGGTGCTTGCGGAGTGCTACCAGCGGTGCTTTACTATATGCAACAAAAACATGGTTTTAAAGACGAGCGTATAATTAAAGCACTTGCAACAGCAGGATTGATTGGTAACTTGATTAAGTCTAACGCTTCAATAAGCGGAGCTGAATGTGGCTGTCAAGCGGAAATAGGCAGTGCATGTTCGATGGGTGCTGCAGCACTTGCTGAATTATTTGAGATGGATATTGATCAAATAGAATACGCTGCAGAAATTGCCATAGAACACCATCTAGGTTTAACTTGTGATCCGGTTAAGGGGTTGGTCCAAATTCCTTGCATTGAGAGAAACGCAGTTGCTGCGATGAGGTCTATTAACTGCCTCAACCTAGCTAATTTTTTAACCCACACTAGAAAAATATCTTTAGATACAATAATTCAAACAATGTATGAAACAGGTAGAGATTTAAATAAAATTTATAGAGAAACCAGTGAAGGTGGCTTAGCTAAACTCTATAAAGAATAGGCACTGCTGTCAGCCTGCTTGCATTCCGATCGATAAACCAGATAGAACCATTGAATGGTTTTCGGCACTACATAAATCTAGACAGTTTTGATGTGCTTATATGTTTACGCATAAACACCAATAGGCAGGCAAGTTTAAAAAGAAGGGAGTAGGTTATATATTCAAGACTATTACCGAAATGGAGAATAAAATGTTTAATTTGACAAGAGATGATTTTAAAAAATATATACAAACTGCAGGTCTTAAGATGGTTCATAAAGATACCAAAATATGTATTGAATCTGCATTTGATTATAGCTTTGATGACTACCCACCAACTGCATATTTTGTTGGATATATGGTCGATGGAGAACAATTATTTGAGAATATCGAATCGCTATTTGCCTTCTTAGGTAATCCGACTGAGTTCACTGTTTCTTCAATCAATGGCTTCACTAAACTTGAAGATTATTTGTTTCATAAGGAGCTAGAAACAGCTACAATGGAATTTATACTAAAAAGTTTTGGAGAATGTAATAAATTTTCACTTGTCATAGGCTTTAAACCTGATTTTTATATGTCACCTACTCAAGCTTCTACTGTTTATAGTGAATTAGTCGAAAGCGATACTGCTAGATTAAAAAAGGTGTATGAAAAAGTTAAGGAAGAATATAATCTTGATAGCTTTGAAACAATAAAAGCTAATATAACAAATGAATGTAAGGCATTTAAATCAAAATATTTTAAAAAATATAAACGTATGGGCTTTTCAAATTGCTTTATTGCAGACCATGTAGGTGATGACACAATGTATAGCGAACCACATGATTTGTTTTGGGAATTTTATTTTAGCTATGGTTATCATCTTGATGTAAAAGAAGAGCTTGATAAATTAATGCTAGTCAAAAAAAACAATAAGATTATGGAGCAATTAGATAGGTATCCAGAGTTAAAGAATAATTTTTTAGATTACCAAATAACCTATAAAACATACGCAACCGAAGGTCCACTTGCAATAATATATTATTTTAAGTTAAATGAGGAAACAAGACAGTTTCTTTTAAAGTTTAAAGATGATTTTTCAATGGATATCCCATTTGAAGATTTAGCTTTATATCAAGAAGATAAACTGGTATACGCATCTTGCACACATGAACAGTTTAGGTACAACAAACTAGCTGAAATTGAACGGTGGTAATGTGCAGTTGCTAAATATATATTATGTTGATTTTTTACTAAGACCTTAGATACCTAGTGGATTGTAGGAAGATGTAAGTCAGGTCGGTTTAAAGATAAACGTTTCACGGATTTGTGAACAGGAAAAGAAATGCTTTTACGAAATAGTTATTCGTATCATTATATGTGTTATAATTACATTAAATAAAACGGTGCGAAAACATCCCGACTGTGAAAGGCAATACTGATAATTTTGAAAAGACAGGTTTAATAATAGTTATGAAAAGTTAAGTCTAATGATAGCCATATTAGTTAGTACAGGGTTAGTAAAAAGATTTTAGTTAAGATATGAAAAAAATAGGGTCTAGTAAAACACAAAATATATGTTTACTTGTAGGTGTGGGTTTATTGTGCCTTATAATTTTATGTGCGCTGGCATTTAGTAATGGGGAAGAGGTTAAAGCCGAGGCTACAGAATTTCCAGAAATTGTTTTAAGTACGGCTGATTGGACGCAAGCAGTTACGGTTACAATCAATTATCCTGAATCAGTAACATATAGAAAATATCAAACTGTTTGGAAACAAATACCACCATATTCTATTAAAGATTATGAGGGGCCTTTCGTTATAGATGACGAGGGCGAAACAGAGATTAGGGCATATTATGAAGCCGGTCAATACATAGCACAGTCGATTACGAATATAGATAAGACAAAACCAACAGATTTAAGAGCCAGTCTACAAGTAAACCTAAGAGACCAAGAGAAAATTTTATTAAAAGTAAATACAAGCGATTTGCATAGCGGTATAAAGAAAGTTTGGCTATATGGTTTAGAACATGTTCTTGAAAATATAAATGGGGAGTATGTAGTTGATTTAACAAATAAAGCAGTAGGAAAATCCTTTACAATCGTTGCTGAAGATAACGCAGGGAATCAAAACACCCTAAGCTTTACTTATTCGGTATTTGACTATATAACAGAAATAAGATATTTAGCTACGTTATATGAGTCGCTTGATAATGGTTCACAGTATACCACCAAGTTGTGGGGAGAAATTGAGGATACCTTTTCTCAATTAGAAATGGCATTTACGGTACCATATATAGACAGTTCGGAAGTCACGAGTTTAGAAGATAGGTTAATGAGGCAACTTGAAGGGCAGCTCAAGTTTAGTACAGAAATTAAAGAAATTTTAATTGGGATGGATAGTATTATTAGGTATGGGATATCCGAATATGCGCTCGATGCTAAAAAAGGTAGTGATATAATTTTAAGTATTTCTAATGCGACATTTACAGAGGATAAAAAAAGTGAATATGATTTATTACTAACTACGCTTTCAGGTTATTCATCCGTCAAGACAATTCCAATAAAGCTAGAATTAAAAGAAAGAGATGGTGAATATATAAATATTACAGGGGAGATGAATATCGAATTCGTTAAGCCAAAAAGATATGAAAATGTAAAACTTTTCTATTTTAATGAGCAAGGTACTTTTAGAGAAATCCTAACTAATGAAAGAAAAGGGAATATAAACGCAAAAGTTAATTCGGACGGCATATTTTTTGTTGTATTAGATGAAGAAACCTCACAAGATTCAATGTTTAAGAATGGCTATGTCATTAACGGGAAGTTTTACTCGTATGGCTTATTTTGGGGTGTCATAGCAGGTGGAGTAGCTTTATCAGTTGTTGTTTTCTTTATTACATATTCACTTGTATCGAAAAGAGGAAGACCAAAAAGACTTTCTAGAAGACTTACACGAAGGTAGAATAAAGGCAAGGCTGGGATATCTAAGCCCAGCAGAATATAGAAACTTGAAAGCAGGGAAACTAAGAATTCCCTAAGGGAGTATTAATACCAACAAAAATACCAGCAACAACACATAGTCATTACTGGTAATAAGTCCAACATTATGGGGTCACGCTAAAAATCTGACGGCTTGGTTTTAGTTAAAGTTTGTATAAATTACATAATCCTTATCATTAAAATATCATCGGTTTCACTCAAGGTTTCAATGTCAACATCGTCACAGTTTTCGACATCGATTAGGGCATACCCAATAGATCCTCTTTCTGCATAACTAAACATAGCATTTGTTGCAATTTTTTTAATTGTGTCTAGTGCTTTAGTTCCGGTGTTGTATGTTACTGCAATCCTTACACTAGTTACCCGTTTAGTTGTCATTTTAGGGAAGTTAACACTATTTACAATTATACCGTTTTCTAAGTAATCTTTAATTTGAGAAGCAGCCATAATTGCACAGTTGTCTTCTGATTCTTCGGTGGATGCACCTAAATGTGGAATGGCTATCACGCCTTTTTTATTTACGGTTTCACAAGTGGGAAAATCTACAACATATTTATGAACACGACCTTCTTCTAATGCGAGTAGCATGTCAGCGTTATTAACAAGTTCAGCTCTTGACATATTAACAATAACCACTCCCTTTTTCATAAAAGAAAGAGATAATTTGTTAATCATATCTTTTGTAGAATCAAGTAGGGGTACATGTATTGTAATGATGTCTGCATTTCTATATATTGTATTTACATCATTTACGAAATTAACTTCACAAGTTAAAAGGCATTTATTATCACTTGATAAATATGGGTCATATCCCATTATGTTCATACCGAGAGCTGCTGCACTATTTGCAACTTTTGCTCCAATCGCACCAAGGCCTATGACGCCTAGAGTCTTTCCATTTAATTCACTACCTACAAATGCACTTTTTCCTTTTTCAACAAGTGCTGCAACATCTTCTTTTCCGTCTAATGAGTCTGCCCACTCCGTAGCTTCTTTTAAGTTTCTTACTGCCATGAGCATGCCACATATAACAAGCTCTTTAACACCGTTAGCATTAGCGCCCGGTGTATTAAAAACAACAATTCCTTTATCTGTTAATTCAGGGATAGGAATATTATTTACACCAGCTCCTGCTCTTGCAACAGCAAGAAGGTTTTCATTGATAGGGTAAGTGTGCATCTTAAAGGACCTTACTAAAATTGCATCAGGGGAGTTGTCTTCGCTTGATACACTATATTGATCGCCAAGAACATCATAAATTTTGTCGCTTATAGGGTTTAAAGTTCTAATATTGTACATGTTATTTATTCTCCATCTCAAACTTCTTCATAAATTCAATAAGTGCTTTAACTCCTTCAACAGGCATTGCATTATATATGCTAGCTCTCATGCCACCTAAAATTTTATGACCCTTTAGGGATATGAAACCATTTGCAGTTGCTTGATCTAAGAACTTTTTATTTAATTCTTCGCTACTTGTAATGAAAGGGACATTCATCAAAGAACGATCTTTTTTATTTACTGGGTTTTTAAACATATCGCTACTATCTAGATAGTCATATAGCAGTCCAGCTTTATACTCATTAATTTTTTGCATTTCAGATACGCCACCAAGTTTTTTAAGCCATCTGAATGTGAGCATTGCCATATATATAGCAAAACAAGGAGGAGTGTTATACAAACTATTGTTGTTTGCAAAGGTGGAGTATTTTAACATTGTAGGACAAAACTCTAAAGGAGTTCTTGCTAATAAATCCTTTCTTACTATAGCAATTGTAAGACCTGCAGGACCTATGTTTTTTTGTGCTCCAGCATATATCGCTCCATACTTATTAACATCAATAACCTCACTTAAAATATTAGAAGAGGCATCTGAAATAATAGGGCAGTCGGCTTTTGGTAATTTTGTATATCTTGTCCCAAAAATGGTGTTGTTTTGAGTAATGTGTACATAGTCTAAGTTATCTCTAAAACTAAGTGTATCTACATCTGGTATATATGTATATTTAGCATCTTTACTACTGGCTGCGGCTACAGCATCAATGTAGCGTGAAGCTTCCTCAAATGCTTTGTTAGACCAGTTTCCAGTTAAAACATAGTCTGCTCTTTTCTTTTCGGAAAAATTTAGGGGCACCATTGCAAACTGTTGGCTAGCTCCACCTTGTATAAACATAACTTCATAATCATCTCCTATGTTCATAAGCTCTCTAAGTAAAGATATTGCTTCGTTATGTAGGTCATCATATACTTTTGAACGATGACTCATTTCAGTTACGGAAATGCCACTGCCGTTATAGTCTAAAAAATCTTGTTGTGCTTGCTTTTTTACTTCGTCTGGCAAAACACTTGGTCCAGCTGAGAAATTATAAATAGTCATAGTATCCTCCAAAAAATTGATGTAATAATTATACTATCAGTAGTATTTTTTGTCTATTTTATAGAAGTGGTTAAGGGCTAAACATATATTATCTCTTTTTCTGCATTCTATTTGCATTTAATCTCAAAAATCTAGGAAGGGTTCAAGCTTTGCAATTAACATGAGAATTAACAAACATATATTATTGTTAGGTTTTTTAAGATGCAGAAAATTGATATATAGTTGATTGAAAAATCAAATAAGCCTTTTGCCTAGAAACAATCTTCAGTTTCTTGCGGGCTCTATCGAAAGTTACACTTATATAAAAGCGCTTGAGAATCTATTTACCACTCCACTTACTATGACAATTGACTTTCGGCAAAAGAAAAAACCATAGACATATACGGTTTGTCAAAACATGTGCTCAAGTTGTATAATCAAAGCATATAAATCACAAAAAGTTTTAAAAAACTGTTGACTTAAGGGAAGAGTTTTTAGATAGAATTTAAATGAAGATTCAGAAGTTATAGGAGATAAAGTGGCTAAAAGATTACAAATTGCGTTTTTAGGTGGAGTAGAAGAAGTTGGCAAAAATATGACTTTGCTAGAATATGGAGATACTGCAATACTCGTTGATGCAGGACTGGGTTTTCCGGATAGTGAGACTATGCCGGGAGTGGATTTTATAATCCCAGATTTAGATTATTTAATTTCCATAAAGGACAAAATTAAAGGCATTTTTATTACACATGGGCATGAAGACCATATAGGGTCTTTACCATTTGTATTACAAGAGATGAATGTTCCTGTATATGGCTCTGCAATTTCTGTTGCATTTGCAGAAAATAAATTAGAAAGAAGGACAAAAAAGAAAATTAAAAGAAAGTTTATAACTGTAGAAAATGGAGATGTTATTAAAGCAGGTCCTTTCGCAGTAGAATTTATTAGAGTTACTCACTCTATTGCAGGAGCATATGCATTTTCAATAACGACGCCTGTTGGAATAGTATTTATGACTGGAGATTTTAAGATAGATCACACACCAGTTGATGGAGAAAGAGCAGATTTATCAAAAATAGCTGCTATTGGCGAAAAAGGAGTTTTGCTTTTGATGTCTGACAGTACTAACGCCACTAAACCAGGTTACAGCATGAGTGAAAGTAAAGTCGGAGAGAGCTTAAGTGAGATTTTTAATGCAAACAGAAAGCAAAGAATTATTGTAGCGACATTTGCATCTAACATACATAGGATTAGACAAATTATTGAATGTGCTGGTAAATATTATAGAAAAATTGCTTTTGGTGGTAGAAGTTTGCAAAACACTATGGAAATAGCAAGAAAATTAGGGGAAATTAAATTTGATGATGAGATGGTAGTTGAACCTACCGCAAAAATTCCAGATGATAGAATCTGCCTTATAGTAACTGGCACGCAAGGTGAGGAAATGAGTGCACTCTCTAGAATGTCATCGGATACTTACAAAGGAATCAGAATTGGTGAAAATGATACTATTATTATTTCAGCTAGCTCTATCCCTGGTAACGAGAAATCTATCTTAAGAGTAATAAACAATCTCTCAAAAAGAGGGGCTAATGTCATATATGAATCATTAAGAGAAGTACATGCATCTGGTCACGCATATACAGAAGAGTTAAAGCTTATGTTTGCGTTGACAAAGCCACGATATTTTATACCTGTCCATGGAGAATTTAGACATATGAAAGCACATGCGCAACTAGCTGTACAAATGGGAATGCCAAAGGCAAATATCTATATTCCTGAGCTAGGCGATGTCCTAAGCATAAACAGGGCGGGGATCAAAAAATTACCTTCGATTAACGCAAAAGGTGTAATGTTGATTGGTGATAGAGAAAGTGAAACTGAAGAGATTATAGAGCGTAAGAAAATGGCAGAAGAAGGTATAGTTGTTGTTGCTATAACAATATCTGGTTCTGGTAAACCAAGTATGGAAATAGATTTAACTAGCAAAGGAGTAACTATATCTGAAAAGCTTGAGTCTGAAATATATGCTACGCTACATACCCACTTTGGAAATACAGGGTATAAAGATATGGTCCCTTCAGAAATATCTAAAGTAGTAAGGAGTAGAGTATCAAAACTATTCTACGCAACAAACAAAAGAAGTCCAATGGTTATTCCTATAGTTATGGTAGAATAATGAAAAATGCTATAAGATTCATGCAAAGGTTTATTTATTTTACTTCGACTAAGTTTTGGGAATATGTATATTTAAATTGAGAGTTGTTTTTTGATATAATAGAGTGGACATAGTTTTAGGTGTAATTAATGTAAGGATTATTGTGTAAGAGGCATAAGATATGAAAGAAAGAAAAACGGCTATTATTTTTACAGAAGAAGAAAGAGCTATAACTGCTTCAGCAATCAAAGAAAAACTTCTAGAGATAGATCCCACAGCAATTGTAATTATCATTGGAATGATGGAAATACGAACTAGAGTAATTGCAGATTTTATTTCAACTATTACTAATATCAATCTAAATCCTTCTAAAATCGCCACAAAGGTAAAGCAAAGGGTTAATTATAAAAACATCAATAGTATTCCTAAAAGCAGTCTAGTAGTTAAAAACACATCTGCATATAGAAATATGGAAAATATTTTGCTTAGGTATAACCCAGCACTTGTAATAACAGTAGGGATAGGCGCTACGCAAGAAGTTTGCGCAGTTCGGAATAAGCTAGGAAGTACATTTAAGGTTTTAACAGTTGTAGACGAATATGCATTAAATAAAAATGTTATTTATGACTTTGTGGATGCTTACTTGGTTCCAAGCATGGCTGTAAAAACCGAGATGGTGAATAATTATGTACCAGAAGAAAAAATTTATATCGGCGATGTCCCGATAATGAGTACTCTTAAAGAAAATATAGACAAAAACATCGCAAGTAATAAGCTGAATTTAGATACACGCATTCCCACACTTTTATTAGTAGTAGCACCCAATGATAACGAGGCATATAAAAACCAAATAAGAGTGTTAGATAGATATAAAGACCAGTATAATATTTTAATTTTTGTCTATGATAACCCCGACGCAGTAAGTGTTGCTAACAGTTATAATCTCAAAGTATATACCGATTTAGATGAAGTCAATAAGCTTTATTCAGCATCTGATATTGTGATAGCTTGTCCATTTTCTGCAGTTCTAGAACCAGCATTTAGAAAGGGAATTTTAGTAGGACTTTCTACACCTCAAACAACTTTAGAAGAAAAAGTTTTTCACTACTTAAAGGATAAAGTGGCTCATTGTGAAAACGAAAATAGACTAATATATTTTCTAGATAAATATCCTCGCGAAGAATATGAAGCGATAAGAAAGGAAGGCGAAAGGTCTAAGTTAAGAGACCCAAATGAGTTCTTTAAGTTATTTTTCTAATTAGATATCGATTTGATTATTTTGTATATTTACTGTGGATTTTAGGTTAATTAACTAAAATGCAAATCTGGGAAAGTTTTGCAATTTAACATATAGGATTATTTAAATGCAAATTTAGTTCAACGTTTTGCAATTAACACTAAAGCTAATGTAAGTTCCGTAAGAGGATGCTTTAGTAAAATAGCATTGACCCTAAAAAGAAGTAAGTTGTATAATATTAAAAAGTTTTAAAATGTAAATGTTGACTATAACGCAAGATGGTCAAAAAATATCGGTAAACGAATTTGATAAATCAACTGGGGGAATAAAAATGAAATCAAGATTATGGAAAACTATTTGTATAGTTCTTTGTTTTAGCGTTCTTCTTTCTTTTTTAGTAGCTTGCTCAAAGGAAAAAAATAATGATGTCGACAGTGATGTAAAAGACACACTAACTGTCTATGTACTTGGTGATGGTGCAAATTTGCCTTATGATGCATATACGACATATGAAATAGATGATGATTCAATTGTTATGGTGTCAGAAGAAGGTTTTGTTTCGGCGCTTAACGAAGGAGAAACAATTATAACTGTTAATGGAAAAGATTCCTCTGAAAAATACAAGGTAATTGTTGAAGATACAATAGAAGAGGATAAACGCTTCGGTCAATTTGCTAATACTGATGATTCAACAGGATATGTTGGTGCAGGCATTAATTTGCTGACTAGTGGGAATCCAAGCAGTCGTGATTGTATTATAGAATATCGAATTTTGGATACAAAAAAGGTCGTTGATGCAAAACAATTAAAAGTTGCCTACGAAAACAAGGCGAATACAATGATAATTAAAGGCGATTCCATGGAATCATTTGCTGAGGATTATTCTACGCAAATTAAGATTGGAGGAACGGCAAAGTACGGAAAAATGTTTAGTGCATCGATTGATACTGATTTTTCAAGTACAGCCTCAATGAAAGGCGCGACGCAAACAAGCTATTTAAGATTTTTTAGTACTGTTTCAAAGCTGAGATTAACACTGTCTACTAGTAAGAAAAAACTAGATACGATGTTAACCGACGAATTTAAGGAAGATTTATTTGGTACTGGAACCGAGGTGTTGGAACCAAAGGACGTAATAGAAAAATATGGTTCACATTTGATTTTAAGCGCTGTTTACGGTGGACGAATGGATTTTACATATTTCCTTTCAAGCACAGAAACCTCAACCAGTAAACAAGATATGGCGGATGTGTCCGCAGCTGTATCAGCGTCAGTCTGGAATTTTTCGACAGATATAAATGGAAAATATAGCAGTGCTGTCAAAAGCACAGCTGATGCTAAAAATGTTTCTATACATGCAAAATCTCATACAATTGGAGGAGGGTTAGTTGATATGTCCTCTATTGATTCTATGCGAAAAAATTATCCAGCTTGGCTCAATAGCTTAAACAATATAAATAATTACGCAATGATTGGTCTTGTTAACGCAAATTCGCTTGTAGAAATTTGGAGTTTCTTACCCGATGGAGTGAGAAAAAATGAATTCATTACCTATTTTGCAACGGAAGCAAGTAAGTCATACAATAACCTCATAAGCAAATATAGTAAAACTTCTACATCAACCACTACGCTTGAATTTGGCGAATACCCTCAAAGTCAAGCCTCAGAACCCGTTACAGACGCACTTAATGGTGGTAATGGTGAAGTTAACGGAAGCTTTTTTGCAGAAAATGATGTTTTATTATATGAGGGTGCGAGATATTTGAAATATATTTCTACCAAAGATGCGAATTCTTATAAAGCAGGCAAAACATATTATTTCAAATTTGAACCTATTAAATGGAAGTATTTTGACACAGATTCCGATCGTCAGAAACTTTATACTACGGAGGCGATTATAGATTGTCGTCAATGGAACAATCAAGTTGCTCTATTCCCGCCCTATGAGAGTTTGTCAATAAATGATAAGTTGGAGTTGCTAGAACACAGTGATTTTAAGTATGATTTTCCTCATTGGCAATATTCATACTATTGGGATCGGAGAGGTTATCCTAACTTCCTTGAGTTTATAAAAGGTACTGAATATTCCGGAGTGGAAACCTATTTAGAGGAATATTATAATGATTTAATACCCGAGGAAGGTGCACCAAGTGCTTGGGAGGCTTCCGCTCTTCGTCATTTTCTAAATGATAAATTTGTAAGTTATTCCTTTACTCGTGCTGAACAGGAAAAACTAGGTTTAGTTCATACATACTACTTGAAGAACGGATCAAAAAGTATGTCAATGGATTATGTAAGTATAGCACCGAATGAGGCCCCTCAACATGGGGGAATATTCTTCGCCTCACCAATTAGGGTAACCGATTTTGCATATGCTCGAGGCTTAAAAGCGGGAGCGCCATATTGGGCTTCAGGAAGTAATTTTATTAATAAAGATTTTATCTGTGTAGTAGGTGGAAATGCAAGCACAGGGGTCACGGCATATTCATATGATGGCAGAGGAGAAGAAGAATATGAAGACAATTGGGATTTTGTGAACATGGATGCTAATGAGTACTGTGGAATTAAACCAACAATAGCATTTAAAAAAGATAGTTAGAAAGAATGTGTAAATTGTGTAAATTCTTAAAGCGTAGTTTGTTACTTTTTAGTTTACTAATTGTTGCCTTTGGCATTGCGGCCTGTTCGAAAAAAGACACATCGTCCAATACTGTATTGGTATATATATGTGGATCTACTCTTGAACACTATAATGGCTATGCCTCGCGTAATATCGAGGAAATGTTGAATGCAAAAATTAATCCCAACACAACAGTAATAATAGAAGTGGGGGGTAGCAAGAGCTGGCTGAATAAAAACATATCCGCCGAGCACATTGAACGATATACCATAAAAAATAATCAATTAGTTTTGCTTGAACGCTTGGAACAAGCCAATATGGGTAGCTATGAAACGCTTAAGTCGTTTATCGACTTTGGTGCAACATATGCCCCTTACGATAAAATATCATTGATTTTTTGGGATCATGGTGGCGGAACTGTAGATGGTGTGTGCGCAGACAGCAATTATAGCTATGATGCGCTTACATATAGTGAATTAGCACGGGCATTCAAAGAGGCGAAGGTGGAGCGTTTTGAATTTATAGGAATGGATGCTTGCTTGATGGCAACCTATTCTTTCGCGGAGCTTTTTTCAAATTATGCAAACTATTATATTGCCTCAGAGGAACTTATATCCGGAACAGGTTGGGACTATAAAACACTACTCGAAAATATCGGAACAGAATCTTTTTATGATAAATTATTAAGTAGTTATGCAACTAAACATAGCAAAAAGAATACTTATACACTTTCTGTAGTTAAACTTTCTGAAATATCAAAAGTTCGTGAGGTCGTTAATTCCATGGCAGACATAATAAGTCTTGATGTTTTGCCTATCCAAAACGCTCTTTCAAATGTTAAGGAGTTTGGTGTAAAAGATTTTTCGGAAATAGGCACCGGACTTTATGATATTGGTTTGTTTGCACAAGCTTTGGGCGTTGAGTGTGATTTCTCGTCTTTCATTAGCACAACAAATGGGATGGTTCATAAAGATGCGAGTGGTTTAAGTTTTTATTTCCCTAGTGGTGATGCTGTTCAAGAGTTTACAAAATTTTCTAACGTTTGTCCTAATCAAAAATATGTTGATGCTTTAAATCATTATTTTGATGTTCGACCAGCAATGCCGATAACCTTTGAAAATAGTGGATATGATAACAATGGAAGAATGTCATTTGTTTTATCTGAAGACTCACAAAATTATGTTCAATCGATAGGTTATGAACTTCACAGTTTTGTCGGCAGTGAGGAAACAGGTAAACTGTATTGCGTTGGGACTGATGATGATATATTGTTTGAAAACGGTATTTATACAGTCGATTTTCAAGGTAATTGGGTATTTATAAACGATATAATTCTCCATACTGATGTGTATGACGTCAGGGAAACACATACGATTTTTTCATCAACGGTTAAAATTAACGGCGAGATTTGTCTTATCTTGTTTACATATTTTAAGCCTACACAAACTATTACGATAGAAGGATATGCAAATTCAAGCGATCTTACTTCGCGTATTCATAACTTAGAAGAAGGCATGGATGTTACTATTCTGTATGAAGACACTATCCCTGGGGGCGACATAATTTATTACGAAGAAGGAACAGTTACTTGGGGAGAAAATGTTGAACTTTCCATCAAAAAATTGGAAGAAGGATATTATCAGTATGTCCCATATGTAATCGATATTTATGGAGACATTTATTACGCTAATACTGCAATCGTTCATTTTGATGGTGAAAGATGTGTGATAAATCGTATAGCTGCAGGTTAGAATATAAGTCCAAGCGAGTACATAATCTACACTTGAAAACCCGCATGTGCTTAAGTAAGAGAGCAGGCTACAAACAGACCTCTTCTCTAATATGCAAAAATCAATTAACTAGAATGAGAGCGTTGATCAAAGGTTTGCAATTAACATTTGAATGAACGCAAGGGCCAAAAGAGGTGTCAGGTGGCTTTAATAAAATAGCATTGACCCTAAAAAGAAGTAAGTAGTATAATATTAAAAAGTTTTAAAATATAAATGTTGACTATAACGCAAGATGGTCAAAAACATTCGGTAAATGAATTTGATAAATCAACTGGGGGAATAAAAATGAAATCAAGATTATGGAAAACTATTTGTGTAGTTCTTTGCTTTAGTGTTCTTCTTTCTTTTTTAGTAGCTTGCTCAAAGAAACATAATGATGCTGATGACGTAAAAAACACACTAACTGTCTATATGCTTGGCGATAGTGTCAATTTGCCTTACGATGCATATACGACATATGAAATAGAAGATGATTCAATTGTTATGGTGTCAGAAGAAGGTTTTGTTTCAGCGCTTAATGTAGGAGAAACGATTATAACTGTCAATGGAAAAGATTCCTCTGAAAAATACAAGGTGATTGTTGAAGATACAAGAGATGATGAGGATAAACGCTTTGGTAACTTTGCTGATATTGATAGTTCAACAGCATATATTGGTGCAGGCATTAATTTGCTGACCAGTGGGAATCCAAGCAGTTTTGATTGTATTTTAGAATATCGAATTTTGGATGAAAGCAAGATTGCTCAATTCGGCCGATTGGAATCATCTAGCGGAGAAAACGAGATAAATACATTGATGATTCAAGGTGATTCTATGGAATCGTTTACCGATAATTATTCCTCACAAATTAAGATTGGTGGAACGGCAAAGTACGGAAAGATGTTTAGTGCATCGATTGATACTGATTTTTCAAGTTCAGCCTCAATGAAAGGTGCGACGCAAACAAGCTATTTGAGATTTTTCAGTACAGTCTCAAAGATGAGATTAGCCTTGTCTTCCAATATGAAGGACATAAATTTGATGTTGGACGACGAATTCAAGGAAGATTTATTTGGCACGGGAACTAAGGTGCTGAAACCAGCTGAAGTAATAGAAAAATATGGTTCGCATTTGATTTTAAGTGCTATGTACGGTGGCAGGATGGATTTCACATACTTCCTTTCAAGTACCAGTACTTCAACCACTAAACAAGATATGGCAGATGTTACTGCGGCTTTATCAACATCAATTTTTAAGTTTTCAGCAGATGTTAATGGAAAATATAGTAGTGATGCCAAAAGTACAGCCGAGTCTAAAAATGTTACTATATATGCGAAATCTAATACAACTGGAGGAGGGTTGGTTGATATGTCCTCAATAGAAGCTATGCGGACAAATTATTCGGCGTGGCTTAAAAGCCTGGAAAATGTAACTAATTATTCAATGATTGGGCTTGTGAATTCAAATTCACTTTTAGAAATTTGGAGTTTCTTACCCGATGGGGCGAGAAAAAATGAATTCATTACCTATTTTGCAACGACCGCAAGTAGGTCATACAATGATCTTATAAAAAAATATAGCAAAACCACTACCGCCTCCACTGCAATTGAGTTTGGCGAATATCCACAGAGTGTAGCCTCTCTTGCTGTTACAAATGAGCTGAATAATGGCAGTGGTATGGCCGTTGGGAGTTTTCTTGCAGAAAATGATGTTTTATTATATGAGGGCGCGAGATATTTGAAATATATTCCTACTAGAACGGTGAATTCTTATGAAAAAAACAAAACATACTATTTCAAATTTGAACCTATTAGGTGGGTTTATTCTGATACGGATTCAAATGGTCAGAAACTTTATACCACAGAGTCAATTATAGATTGTAGTCAATGGTATAACAGTCAGGAAATTGAATTTCCACCTTATGATAGTTTATCAATAGATAAAAAAATTGAGTTGTATGAACGCTATGCCGATAGATATACGTTTAATGCCTTGAAATATGCCTATTATGACGATCCAGAAGGTTGCAGTAATTTCTTTCAGTATATAGAACATCATGACCCACGCATCGACACCAATTTAGAGAATTATTATAATGATTTATTTTACGGTCGTGACAAAACAAAAAGAGAAAAAGAGTCTTGGGAAAATTCAACACTTCGTAAGTTTTTGAATAACAAATTTGTAAAAATTTCCTTTAACACAGAAGAAAAGAATAAACTAGGCTTAGTTCATTCATATTACTACTTGAATAAAGGACCTAGCAGCCCGGGCTCGAGCTATATTAATTATGAAAAGGTTAGAGAGGATACGCGTGTCGCTATGGACTATGCAAGTATTGCACCAAATGCGAGCAATTCTTATAACTATAGAGGAGGATACGAGGTAGGATACTGGAGTTTACCAATAATGGCAACCAATTTTGCATACGCACGTGGCTTGGAGTTGGAGTCTTCGTATTGGGCTTCAAGAAGTAATTATGTTGATATGAAGTATATCTGCCCAAAAGATATAGAAGGAGACCTAGGAGCTACTGTGTATCTCTATAAAGGCAAAAATTACTTTGATTTTGTAGCTAAGGAAGTTGATGCGTACTGTGGAGTAAGACCAACAATAGCTTTTAGATAATTAAAAACGGTGTGTAAAGTTCTAAAGTGTAGTTTATTGTTGCCTTTTGCATCAAGGTGATATTTTAATCATTTACTTGGATGGTGAAAATGAGCAATAAATGAAATAGCTACAAGTTGAAACATCAATTCAAGTGAAAAACCACATATATAAAGAGGTCTATCCGCAAAATAGGCCTCTTTTTTATACGAAGTGAACATAATGTGCAAAATGAATAGTTTGGGTTTTATAGACTCACGGCTACTACCCTTTGAAAAGTTTAGGAGCTAACAAAAAACCGGTGTTGAAACCGGTTTTGTATTCTAGGTATAAAGTTAATAATTTTACATTTCTTGTCTGTTTGAAAGTGCTTGTGATAGGGTGATTTCGTCTGCAGACGCTACTTCACTACCTATTGGTAAGCCGAAGGCAAGTCTAGTTACTTTGATATTAAAAGGTTTGATTAGTTTGGCTAAATAAGCTGCAGTTTGCTCTCCACTTACATCTGAATTTGTTGCGATAATAACTTCTTTTACTCCATTAAGTCTTGAAAGGAGTTCTTTAATTCTAATGTCTTCTTCGCCAATACCTTTAACAAAATCAAGAGTGCCATGCAAAACATGATATAGCCCATCATAAGCACCTGTTTTTTCAAATGCTATAATTCCCTGTGGATCTTTTACAACACATATTACTGACTTATCGGCTGTCCTGCATCTCTCACAGATTTCATCTTCTGAATAGTTACCACAAGCAGAGCAGAATTTAACTTTCTCTTTTGCGTTTTTAATTGCGTCAACTAAATCATCAACAGCACTATCTTTCATGTTAATAATTGCATACGCATAAGCAGTAGCTGTTTTTGTGCCGACAGAGGGTAGGGTTCTAAAGGCAGCAATCAAACGATTTAGTGCATTTAGTTGGTCCATTAAAAGAGCCCTCCCATGCCACCAGTAAATGGTCCCATAATTTTTTCATGTTCTTCTTCAACAAGAGCGCTTGCTTCGTTGTAAGCTGCAATAATTAAGTCTTCTAACATCTCCACGTCGTCTGGATCTACTGCTTCTGGTTTGATTGTTATGCTAGAAAGTTTTCTATCACAAGTCATAACGATTTCCACCATACCGCCACCTGATGTTGCTACCACTTCGGTATTTGCAAGTTCTTCTTGTGCCTTTAGTAAATCTGCTTGCATTTTTTGTGCCTGCTTCATAAGTTGTTGCATATTGGGCGCTCCGCCACCACCATATTTTGCCATAATAAACTCCTTATAATAATGTTATTTTATGTTTTATCTATCTGTGGGTTGTTTTATTTAGTTGTGTTAGTTATATATTATTTCACTTGTTGTGCATAAGTTAGATACGATTTAGCCTTGATTATTTTTTCTTATTAGGTTTTTCGTAGGTTAATTTATTTCCAAACATGTCCTCAAGGTATTCTTTATCTTGCTTAGTGAGGTTATTTGTATTATCTCTTGGTTGTGTGCAAGAAAGATTTAGCCTGTATTTTCCGCCATCTATGTTTTTCATTACATTTTGCAAGTCTTTGGTATATGTGTTTATTAGATTAAACGAAGATTCTTCTTTGAATATTATGTTTAGGACATTATCAGAATCTAGGTTGTAATCAGATACTCTATTCATGGCACTTTGTAAAAACCGTTGCGTTGGGAAAGTAACTTTCACTAAATCAATAAACTGGGTAAAAACCTTATCTGCTTCGGGAGAACGGTTTTTTTCTTCAAAGACTGGACCGTGTTCAGTTGCTCCTGAATCAATTATAGCCTGCAATTTACTACTGAAGCTTGGCTTAGCAGGTTCTTGAGGAGTAACTGGGGTACTATCCTGTTTGTTGAAAGTGTTTTTATTTACCACATTAGGGGCAGCTACATTTTCTTTCGGTGCCGATTTAGCAATCGAAGGTTTTTGTGTAGCACTAGCTACATTATAGCTATTAGTTTGTGGCTTGGGAAAAGCACCATGTTGAATAACTTTTTCCACACTAGAGACACGAGATATTACACTATCTATACTTGGTTCAGTGTATATTGTCGCAGCTTTTACTAAGTTTGCATCAAAAATTATATTTTGTTGAGAGCTATATCTTAAAGAGCCTTCACTAAGGGCTAAAATCTCTAAAATTCTAGATAGCTTATAATTATCACATTTACTTGCAAGATCGGATAGTTTCGCTAATTCATCATTTGAGAAAGTAGAGGTAAACCCGGGTATGTTTTTTACACTCATTATGTTTCTAAAATATTCCGAAAGTTCTCTATTTAAAATTTCAACACCTTTTCCTTTTTCATAAACCTCATTGCTTATCTCAAGTATCCTACCTATATTGGAATCTATAATAGCTTCAGCAAGTTCAAAAAGGGTGGTTGTTTGTAAAGAACCCAGCACCTCTAGTACATCTTCAAATGTTAGCTTTTTAGGGGCATAAGACATGCAGCTATCGGCAATGGATAACATGTCTCTAACACTACCTGCTCCATGTATCGCTATCTTCTCAACTGCCGCCATTTCATATTTATACTTTTCAAGATCAAATATTTTGGCTAAATGGTTTTGTAATTCTTCCTTTGAAACAAGCCTAAAATCAAATCGCATACATCTTGAAAGTATTGTTTGAGGAATTTTGTTTGCTTCAGTGGTGGCAAGAATAAATACAATATGCGCAGGTGGCTCTTCTAAAGTTTTAAGAAGGGCGTTAAAAGCTGCTTGTGTTAACATATGTACTTCATCGATGATGTATACTTTATACTTTGCAACTGTAGGAGGGAATTGAACCTTTTCGCGAAGGTCTCTAATACTGTCTACGCCATTATTACTAGCTGCATCCATTTCCACAACATCAAGGTTGCTTTCATTTGATAGAGCTAAACAAACTTCACATTTGTTACAAGGTGAGCCATTAACAGGATGTAAACAATTTAGTGCTTTAGCAAAAATTTTAGCCGAACTGGTTTTTCCTGTTCCTCTAGTGCCAGTGAAAAGGTAAGCGTGACTTATCGCTCCTGACTTAATTTGATTAATCAGGGTTGTTACAATGTGATTTTGTCCAATAACTTTGTCCCAAGTATCTGGACGATATTTTCTATATAATGAAACAAATTCTGCCATAAACAAGATTATACCATAAATAATGGTGTTTTTTAATTATATTTTTATATATGGGCTATTTATATCCCATAGCGAACTGTGTTGATGCATTTGGTGCCATATTTGACATATGTAAGCTAATTATTATTGTCATTTTAAGCTCGTAATTAACATGAATTAATCTAGGACTTGTGTTGATTTGCCTAACAGGCGATAGGCGCTCAAATCAAGGTTAATGCGTATTATTTTCATTTTAAGCTTGTATTAGAGGCTTTGTTTAGTATGTATTGATGTATATTTTAGCGTTGATGCAGATTTTTAAGTGATTTGCAAAACTGTTATTGTTGTTTTAAGTTCAAGCTTTGCATAAATTTATCAAATGCTTGTACACCTTGTTCGTCATTTTTGAAAACAGCAGTGCATCTTAATATTTCCACGCATTTATGATTAATATATTCCTTAATTGCTAGATTTGCTTCGTCTTCAGTTAGCTCTAGTCCATTATCATTTGAAAGTTGCATAACCATTCCAAGATGTTTAAATAATGGATGATCTTCTTTTGCAAGGTCATGTAGGCTGAGAGGGGTTTTGCCAGTTAAAATTTCAGCCATTAACTTACACTCTCTATCCAAACGACCAGGGAGAATAAACAGTCCCATAGCTTCAATTAGACCAATTCCTTCCTTTTTAATATTGTGCATATCTTCTGTAGGATGGAAAATACCATAGGGATGGTCTTTGTCAGTTCTATTATTACGGAGTATGAGATATAACGAATAACCGTTAGTTTTATCATATGTTGCAATAACAGTAATGGTATTATGCTGTTCAGTAGTTTTCGCTAAGACATTGACGCTTTTATCTGAATATTCTCTCCAAGCATTTAGAATTTCTTCAGCTTGTTTTTCTAACTCACCTCTATTTAACGAGGTTAGTTTTATAACTGAGTTATACCAATCTAATATCGATATACCAACAGCAGGGTGGTTTTGTGAGTAGTAATATGTTTTATTTTTCCTATCAAACATAGGAAGTACTTTTGAACCACCTTGGTAGTGCTCATGAGATAAAATTGATCCTCCCACAATTGGTAAATCAGAGTTGCTTCCCATAAAGTAGTGTGGGAACATTTCCACAAAATCTAAAAGTCGTATAAAGGTATTTTTATCTACTTTCATAGGTCTATGATCGTCAGCTACAGCTATGCAGTGATTATCAAAATATACATATGGTGAAAACTGTAAAAACCAGGATTCATCGTTTAAGAAAAATGGGATAAGCCGTAACGTATCTCTTTTTCCAGAAAGCCCTAAATTTTCTAGACAAATAGGGCATTTAGGATATTTGTTTTGAGGCGCTACCCTTTGAGCTGCTACTTGTTTATTATCCTTTTCAGGTTTTGCTAGGTTAACTGAAATGATCATATCTCCATCTGGTAAATCTACTTTCCAGACTAGATTTTTGCGAATATCCACGTGGCGTAAATAGTTTGAGTTCCAACCTAAATCATTTAAATATTTGCAAGCTGCTTTAGTTCCTTCGGTTGCAGCAATGGAATCAAAACTAGATATGACATTACTGGGGCTAGGGGTAACAAGTCCCATTACTTTAGTTTCAAAGGCAAGACTATCTTCTTCGGTAGTTAGTTTATTATCTATTGCATAGTGTATGATAGGCTCTAAAATACCAGTTTGAAGTGTTGGAACTGGACTAGATGGAGCTTCAGGCTTTTGTTGTGAAAAAAGCGAAAGTAGTGCATTATGCGCATAAACAGCATCATATTTATCTAAACCTAGAGTATTCTTTGCATACTCTACTAAATTTGCTATGCTTACGCCAATCGATGGAGTAGATTTTTTCATAAGTTGTACCTCTTAAAATGTAATGAATTTATATGTATTTGAGTAAACAATCAGTTCACTAAATTAATTTACAAATATGTTTCCTGCAGTGTCTGTAAGCGGTTAGTTATTGCTTTAACGTTCTCTTAAGTAGGAGTTACATCTTGTAACATGTTATGCGTTTATTGAGCAAGGCATTCTCCTACTGTTTTTGTAAGCAGTTGGGTTATTGCTTTGTATCCTCTTTAGTAGACGTTGCACCTAGTAACATACTATGCGGTTATTGAGTAAGGCATGTCTCCTGCTATTTTTCTAGAGATATGCAACATATCATAAGGCATGCTTTGCAAGTATAAAGGCATTAAGTAACAATTCAATTTCTAGCAAAAATAGTACCTATAGTGTGTTAGAATATTTTGAAGTTAATTTTTGCCATTTTTACTAAAAAATCAAATTTACTAAAGTTAAGCATATTATCACAATATATACATGTATTTTGGCGGATATTATAGTCATCTTACAAAAGTTAGACTTTTATCGAATTATCATTTTGGAAAATGTTAGATGTTATCCCTCAAAAACACAATGAAATAGCCCATATACAAGTTTGCAAAAGCAAGCATATTTATGGTATAATTTGCCTCACATAATTATTATACATATGCGGAGGGGAAATGGCAATTCGATACGAGAAAAAATCTCTTTTAAATAATCCAAAATTCCAAAAGATTAGTAGTGAAATATATAATACTGACATAAATTTAGCAGCAGAAAGAGTGGCGTATATTGTATCTAAGCATGTCGAAAACATTGAAGGACAAGTAGATATATTCAGCTCTCCCGGCAGAATAGAAATGATAGGGAATCACACCGATCATAACCACGGAGAAGTTTTAGCCGCTGCCGTTTCAGTCGACTTGCTAGCCGCTGTTACAAAAACTAGCGATAATATAGTAACTATTAATAGTGTGGGATATCCGATTGTCACCGTTGATTTAAATGACTTAAAAGTAAATAAACTTGAGTTTGGCGATTCTGCCGCACTTGTAAGAGGAGTGGCGAAAGGTTTTATAGACAGAGGATATAAAATAGGTGGTTTTTATGCTACCACCACTTCAGATGTGTTTAAAGGTGCAGGAATGAGTAGCTCAGCTGCTTTTGAACTTTTAGTGTCGGAGATTTTTAATGCATATTATAACGATGGAATCGTAGACCCAATTACCAAAGCCATAGTATCTCAATATGCCGAAAATGTGTATTTTGGTAAACCTTCTGGACTTATGGACCAATCAGCTATATCTTTTGGAGGAATTAGTCATATAGATTTTAAAGACCCTAAAAATCCTCTTGCTGAAAAAGTAGAATGGCCTTTTGATGATATCTCAGTTGCAGTTGTAAACTGTGGAGGCGATCACGCTAACTTAACGCCTGAATATGCAGCGATACGCTCAGAAATGGAAGAAGTTGCTAAAATGTATGGAGTACCTACACTAGGCGATGTAAGCGAACAAGAGTTCTATGATAAACTTTCTTTTATCAAGGATAAAGTATCAGGTAGAGCTATCTTACGGAGTATTCACTTTTTTGATGAAAATAAAAGAGTGAGAAGGGTGTACCAAGCGCTAAAAGAAAAAAATAAAGATGTTGTCTTCAGCGGGATTAATGAATCAGGCAGAAGTTCATATACTAAACTACAAAATTGTTATCCAGAGCATGACCATGCTCAAACCATTCCACTAGCTTTAGCAATTGCGGAAAAAATTGATGGAGTAGTTGCATCTAGAGTGCACGGTGGTGGCTTTGCTGGAACAATACTTGTGTTTGTAAAGTCAGATAAAATGGCTGGCTTTATCGATACAATGTCGAAGTTTTTTGGCAGTGAGAACATTTATGATCTTAAGATTAGAAACTCCGGCGTAACCAAATTAGATATATAGCTTTAGATTAGCCATATAGTTTCTTCAGTATAGACAAGAAACGAAAGTCTAACCTAGCGGTATATATTTGGAAAACACAATAATACTTGAATCCATTATTGTAGTAAAACACAGGAGAACTCAAATCTAATCGAATAGATTTTTTTGTGGAGGGATAACATGAGAAATTTAACGTTATTAACAGACTTGTACGAACTAACGATGATGAATGGCTATCTTGAAAGTGGCATGGCTGATAGAGAAGCAGTTTTTGATTTGTTTTTTAGAAAAACTGAGTACATTGACTTTGCTTTAGTTGCAGGACTCGAACAGGCTATTGACTATATCAATAATTTAAGATTCACAGAAGATGACATAAACTACTTAAAATCATTAAACTTATTCGGGCCGAAGTTTTTTGAGAAAATTAAAGATTTTAAGTTTACTGGCGATATTTATGCCATGCGTGAAGGGGAAATAGCCTTCCCAGGCGAGCCTATTTTAACTGTAAAAGCTACTCTTTTTGAGGCGCAGTTAATAGAATCTGCACTTTTAAATATTATTAATCATCAAACGCTAATTGCTACAAAAACTATGAAGATAACGCAAGAGACGAAAGGTGCTGTTGCAGAATTTGGCTTGCGCAGGGCTCAAGGACCTGATGCTGGCATATATGGAAGTAGAGGTAGCATTATAGGTGGATGCAAATCTACATCCAATGTTTTAGCGGGTCAAATGTTTGATGTGCCTGTAAGTGGCACTCATGCGCATAGCTGGGTAATGAGTTTCCCTACTGAAATTGATGCTTTTAGAGCATATGCAAATACTTATCCAAATGCTTGTATATTACTTGTCGACACTTATGACACTTTAGGGAGTGGGGTTCCTAATGCTATAACTGTCTTTAAAGAATTAAGAGAAAAGGGATATGAACCTATAGGGATAAGGATAGACAGTGGAGATCTAGCATATCTAACAAAAGCTGCGAGAAAACAATTAGATGACGCTGGTTTTAAAAATGTAAAGATATGCGCATCTGGTGACATAGATGAAGAGATTATAATGTCTTTAAAGAGTCAGCAGGCAAAAATAGATAGTTGGGGTATTGGAACTAAATTAATAACAGGGCATCCAGTAGCTGCTCTTGGTGGGGTATATAAACTTGTAGCAATCGAAGAAAATGGGGAACTCGAACCAAAAATGAAAATATCTGATACATTAGAGAAGATGACTCTACCGGGTTTTAAAACAGTATATAGAATCTACTCTGAAGGAAAAGCAGCTGCAGATTTAATCTCACTTAGGGATGAAGAGTTTGATACAACTAAGCCATTAACAATATTCCATCCTGTCGAAACATGGAAGCAAAAGACATTTACTAGTTATGAAATGAGGGAGTTGCCTGTGCCAATATTTATAAAAGGTAAGCAGGTGTATAAAGTTCCACCTCTTGCAAAAACAGTAAAATATGCCCAGAAAGGGATTGATGAATTCTGGGAGGAATATCTAAGGATGCATAATCCTCATATATACAAGGTAGACCATTCAGACAAGTTGTATGATTTACGCAAGAAGCTACTTTATGCGAGTAAGAAACAATAGCTGCATACCTATAATAATGATGGATAAGCTTTAGATATAAAAAGTAGATTGTCAGAAAATTATATGATTTATGTAAATCCAATAGGTATGTTGCTTAAATATACAAAGTAGACCACGCAGATGAAATGTACGATTACGCAAGCAAGAAACAGTAGTGGTATAGCTAAATAAAGATGATAAGCATTAGACATGCAAAGTAGATCAGTTAGATAAATTGTATGATTTACAAAAATAAGAAACAATAGTTTTATACCCAATAACACTCTAATGTGTTATACTTAAAAAACATACAAATTAAATACTTAACGGTCTAGTTATATGGCCTAGAGCATAAGAGTATTGCTAACCATTTTGGGCTAGTAGGTTCGAAAAAATTATTAGAAGAGGTGTAGGATGTTAAGAAAAGACGTGCCAGAAAATCGCACATGGGACACAACAGGGTTGTTTGCAAATGAGGAAGAATTTGAAAAAGGTTTAGCTCTTGCAAATGAAATGATAAATAAATTTGAGGCGTATCAAGGGAAACTAAACAAAGATAACGCTATTGATTGCTTGAACTTAACGGTGGAAGCTGAACGTTTGGGAAGTAGATTATATGTTTACGCCATGATGAAGAGGGACGAAAATACCGCTTTACCAGAAAATCAATCGCGTATAGGTAAAGTACAAATGTTACTTACAACATTTAGTTCCAAACTGTCATTTATTAACCCTGAATTGTCAGCATTTGACGATAGTGTGCTAGAGGAAATGAAAAACAGCCCTAAGTATGCAGATTTTAGTGTTGTACTCTATGACATTATAAGACAGAAAAAACATATATTAAGCGAAAAAGAAGAAAAGGTTTTAGCTGAAGTATCAGCTTTTTCCTCAGGGTATCAAGAAGTTTTCACTATGTTTGATAATGCGGATTTAAAGTTTAGCGATGTGCTTGATAAAGATGGGAATGCTCATCCTTTATCACACGGAACCTATGCTGTTTATTTAGAAAGCAAAGATGCAGTGCTTAGAGAAAATGCTTTTAAAGAATATTATAAGCGGTACATAGACTTCATAAATACAGTGGGAATGACATATATATCATCTGTAAAAAAAGATAGTGCTTTTGCAAAAATAAGGAAATATGATAGTGCTTTAGCAGGAGCTTTATATAACGAGGATGTGCCCGTAGAAGTTTATAACAATTTAGTTAATTCCGTTATGAAAAACACTCCTAAAATGCATGAGTATATAAAGCTAAGAAAGGAAATTTTAGGATTAGATAAGATGCATATGTATGATATGTATATGCCATTAAGTAAAGATGTGACAATGGAGTTAGAATATGAAGATGCATATGAGCTTGTTTGTAAAGCCTTAGCTCCTCTTGGTAAGGAATATAATAAAATCTTAAGAAAGGCTTATGAAACAAGGTGGATAGATGTATACGAAACAGAAAACAAAAGAAGCGGGGCTTATTCTGTCGGCATATATGACCACACGCCATTTGTGCTCCTTAACTATACAAAAACCACTTCAGACATATTCACGATTGCACATGAAATGGGGCATGCGATACATTCATACATGTCCAATTCGGCACAACCTTTCTCAAAAGCAGATTACACAATCTTTGTAGCAGAAGTTGCAAGTACTGTTAATGAAGTGTTGATGCTTAAGTATCTACTTAAGTCTGCAGATGCAAAAATGAGAGAGTTTTTACTAAATTATTTCATTTCTATGGTTCGTACTACATTATTTAGGCAAACGATGTTTGCGGAGTTTGAAAAATTTGCTCACGAGACTTATGAACAGTTTAAACCTCTAACTCCAGAGCTTCTAAGTGAGGAGTATTTGAGACTAAATAAGGCATATTATGGACCAGGTGTTGAGCACGATAAGGAAATAGCATACGAATGGATGAGAATACCTCATTTTTATAGAGCATTTTATGTGTATAAATATGCTACGGGAATTACTGCTGCTATTAACATTGCAAATAAAGTACTAGAACAAGGCGAAGATTATGTCCCTAAATATTTCAAAATGCTATCCGCAGGATGTTCGTTACCACCAGTGGAAATACTAAAACTTGCTGATGTTGATCTTATGAGTGAAAAACCTTTTGAGGTTGCCATGAATGAGTTTGCAAATGCTGTTAATGAACTAAAAAAGTTACAAAAAAAGTAATAACCACTGCTTTAAAATCGAGGCATCATAAATACAACTTGGCTGACAACTGGCGATAGTACATTAAGGATGTAAGCTTGAGATAATGTTTGAAATTGAAAATATAAATCCAACTCACAAGTAATAGTTGTAAGTTGGACATAAAGAGCTTGAGGTAATAAAAATAGATTAAAAACGGTGTTATGCCACCAAATAAGATAGTAAAACAATAGAGAAATAATGAAGAAAATAGAAATAGACTTAAAAAAAATAGTTAGTATGACCGCCATTTCAATACTTGTAGTGTTGATAGCATTTGTTATACTTTGTGCATTCCAGCCTTTAAAAGCTGAAGCATCTACCACTTCACCACACGCTGCGGAGATTGTTTATGGAGTAAAAAACTACTCCCTTGGGAAAATTAAGTATTATATGCAAGTCAATCTAAACATAGATGAGTTGACAAAAGATATGACACCTACAGACAAAGAAGCGAATAAAAACGCTCTTGCCTTAAAGCTGACAACACTGAAGGCTAAGTTTGAAGAAAAGGGGCTTACCGTCACTGCTAGTGAGGATGGCTTTTCATTATCTATTGACATAGTGACATACTCTAGTGCCCATAATAGAGCTGTTTTGGACCCCGAAAGAGACGGATATGAAGTTTATGATCCAAAGAGCGGCTTAAAAACCTGGGGCTTTTATAGAAATATATACGAGTTTTCTACGGATACGGTTTTTAAAAATATTGCAAAAAATCAATATCTATCACTAGCTGACGAAGCAATTAATGAAATGCAGGGATATGGCGTTACTAACGATAATTTCCGTTATGTGTATGTATATGGTACATATATGTCGCAAAAGACGCTTTCAACTAATGCTGATAGGATACATTATGATAAGGGTGAAAAGTTATATATCCATGAATTTATCATGTCAAAAAATGAGGTAAACAATAAAAAGATTGTTCTTACACAAAGGACATATAATTCAACAGGCTTTAATATCACCTTACTAGCCATTATCTCAGTGGCTTTAGCAGTAACAATATTTATAAGATATTGGCAAGCAAAAAACAATACTAAGAAAGATGGTTTGGGTGATATCCGCATCGAAGATGTGCAAAAACTGTAGAAATTTAGAAAATCTTTTAGTTATCTTAAGTGCTGGCCTGGTGGTTTGAAAAATGTTGGACTAAAAGAAGAAGATATAGAAAAGTCGATGGTTATCTAAGTGTGTATCGCCTAAGGGCGCAAAAGCTAAGAAATTTAGAAAATCTTTTGGTTGTCTTAAGTGCTAACTAGGTAGCTCAAAAAGTAACGGACTAAAGAAAAGAGGATATAGAAAAATAGTACTTATAATAGGTATCTAGCTGTGTAATGCATACCACTAAAGTTTATAATGAGACTGTGAATGAATAAATTGTTAGAGTAAGTATGGAGGCTTAAATGGCAGAAGAGTTTAATGTAAACGAAAAAATAGAAGAGAATAAAAAGGATGGAAAACCTTTTAGATTTCCAGCGAATATAGCAGCAGAAAGAAGTATGCTGGGAGTTTTATTAAGCAATCCCGACGAAGCTCCTGATTTTGCAACGAAGATGACAGATGAGTATTTCAATAACCCTCGTAATAAAAAGATATTTAATGCAATTAAAGCACTAGCTCTAACCTCAACTGTTGATCCGATTGTAGTTGATAGTTATCTAACTAACAATGGACTAGGGGAAGCAGGTCTGTTGGAATATATGCTCGAGATAGTAAACGAACTCGTTTATAGATATAACGGAAACGAATATTATAAAGCTCTTCATAACGACATGATTTTAAGGCGCATACTCTCAACAGGGAAAGAGATAACTAATGCAGCAGGGACAACAGCGGATTATAATACATGTTTAGATGATGTTCAGAAAAAGGTGTTTGAGCTGTCTGATGGTGTAGGGAGTTTGCAATCGCTTGAAAAGGCAGGAGATGCATCTACTAGATATATTGCTAAATTAGATAAATTAGCAGGTAACAGAGACGCTTTTAAGGGTCTTTCAACTAATTATAAATTACTGGATCATCATACGGGTGGTCTTAGAGAAAGCAACCTTATTATTCTTGCAGCAAGACCATCGGTTGGTAAATCTGCATTTGTCACAAATATTGTTACGAAAATAATCGAAGGAGACTTTGAAAATAATCAAGAAAGTGATAAAGTAATAGCATTTTTCTCACTGGAAATGGGCAAGGAAGAAATTATTAAAAGAATTTTGTCTATAACCACGAATATAACAATGAACCAAGCTTTTAGAGCTGATTTTCAGCAATCAGATTTTGAAGATATTATTTCTGTTCATAATAAGCTTACGAGATCCAGTCTTTACTTAGATGATACCTCAGCTCAAACTCCAAGTAATATTTGGTCGAAGTGCAGAAGATTAAAATTAGAAAAGAAACGTTTGGACTTAATTGTAATCGACTATTTACAACTTCTAAGCATCATAGATCCAACCCAAAGTTCCAGTGTTTTAATAAACGAGACTGCGGAAATTACTAAAATAAGTCGTCAGTTAAAAATGATGGCTATGGATTTAAAATGTCCAGTAATTGCCCTTTCACAGCTTAGAAGATTAGACGGTAGAAAAGGGGACAAAGGTAAGGCTATAATACCTAAACTTTCAGACTTAAGACAGTCAGGCTCTATAGAACAAGATGCTGACGTTGTCATGTTTTTAGCTCGTGAAGACGAAGAGGCAGAAGACAAAAGTGAAGGAAATATCATTCTAGCTATAGAAAAGAATCGTAACGGTGCACTAAAACGTATCTTATATCACTTCAAAGGAGAAAACGTTCGATTTACTGAGATTGGTTTACGAGAAGATAGTTAATGTATTAATTAGATTAGACAAAGCAACCAAGTGTTCTAGCTTAGAAAAAACCGTAATGGTCGATTAAGGTGTGTCTTATATCCCTTCAAAGGAGAAAGCCTAAGATTTACTGAGCTTGGCTTAGTGAAAGAAGATAGTTAATGCATTATTAGATGCTAAGCAGTGGAAAAATAGATAAATTTATCGAAGATGCAGGTGCGCTAACACCATATAACTAGACTTTATTACGCTTTTATTATATACTTTTTTAAAATGCAAGTGTTTGTGACTGTGTCGTCACAAACTAAGAATAATTAAAAAATTAATGTAGAAAGAGAAGAGATGAAAGCAGAATTTGTTTATAAAAAACCAAAAGAAAAGATAACCCCTAAGCAAATGTGGGTAAGAATTACACTACTTTTAATATCTTCGTTTTTACTAGCATTTTTCATTAAACTGACAGGGCTTGGAGTGGACAAAATTAATGAAGTTGTTTCGCCTAAAAGTTTAATGGAGATAGCTTTAATTTTCATAGTAAATGTGGTGCTACTCGCAATTATTTTATTTGCTACAAAATATGTAAAACACGATGCAATGTCTAGAGATAAAATGTTTGCAATAGTGTGTACTTCGTTAGTGTTAACATTTTTTGCTTCTTGGGGATTTGCTGAACTAATCAATGTATACATAGCTCCTCTGCTTTTAGGGTCATTATTAATAGCAACACTGGTTGATAAAAGGTTAGGCATATTAACACAGTTTTTTGTGTCAAATATGTTCTTTTTGATATCCATTTTATGGGATAGGGATATTGTAATAGTCAGTGAAAACGTCGGAGCAATTATAACTTCTTTAGTATCTTCAATTATTATAGTGCTCTTGCTTAGTAAGTCAGCTACTCGCCTAAAATTCACAATAGTAGGCATAGTAGTAGCATTAGGATCGGCGTTTATTCCTATGCTTGTACATTTAGCTGCAGGAATAAGAGATGCATATACAATACTTGTGAGCGGCGTTTGGTCCATAATCTCGATTGTGTTATCGGTGTCTATCTATACTTTAATATTACCAATAATGGAGTATGCTTTTAGAGTAAACACAGTTTTTATACTGTCCGAGTTATGCTCATTAGAAACTCCACTCTTAAAGAGATTAGTACAAGAAGCTCCAGGAACATTTAATCATAGTCTTGTTGTAGGAAATCTTGCAGAACTATGTGCAGATGCGATAGATGAAGATACTCAGCTAGCAAAAGCTGCCGCATATTACCACGACATAGGTAAGATTGAAAATCCAGAATATTTTGTAGAAAACCAAAAAGGCGTAAATCCACACGACGATATTATCCCTGAAGTTAGTGTTTACATGATAGTTAACCATGTAACTGCTGGACGTGAAATACTTAAAAAGGCGAGAGTGCCAGATATTATTGCTGACATCGCAGTAGAACACCACGGCACCACACCTGTTAATTACTTTCTATACAAAGCTCAAAGTTATACTGAAGATGAATTAGACAAGATAGAATATAGCTATCCTGGCCCTAAGCCAAAGAGTAAAATAGCTGCTATCATTATGATTGCAGATACTGTAGAAGCTGCTAGTAGAGCAAGAGGGAATTTTGATGACATAGATGAATTCCGTAAGTTTGTAAGAAAACTAATCAAGTCTAAAGCAGACGCCGATCAGTTCTCCGATTGTCCCATTACATTTGAGGACTTGAAAAAGATAGAAGATGTTTTGGTTGAGGCAGTTCCGTCTATGTACCACGCAAGAATAAAATACGATAATGATACGAGAAAGAAAAAGTAATGTTAGATATATACAATTTTAATGAATATGAAAAACTAGCAAGACACGTCATCTTGGGCGTGTTTTCACATTTTAAAATCAACTTTAATGATGTGGACTTAGAAGTAGGTTTAGTTAGTGACGAAGAAATTAGAGATCTAAATAGAGACAATAGAAATATAGATGCTGTAACTGATGTATTATCATTTCCTTCTATAGATATAACCCTTCCGTTTAATAGGTCAGATTACAAACTTGATGTTAATCCCGAAACAGGAGGAGTTATTCTAGGTTCAATATACATTTCTGAAGCACAGGCAATTAGACAGGCTGAGGAGAATGGGCATTCTCTATCCAGAGAGTTAGCATTTTTAGTAATGCATGGATTGTTGCATATACTTGGTTATGATCATATCTCAGATGAGGACAGAGAAAAAATGGAAGATAAGCAAAACCAGATCTTAAATGAACTAGGAATTACTAGAGATAAAGCTAATTTAGACATATTAAATTCAATCAATGAATCTAAGTTTAAAAGTGGGTTTATTGCAGTGCTTGGACGACCCAATGCAGGTAAATCTACATTAATTAATAAACTTGTAGGACAAAAAGTATCAATTACAAGTTGGAAACCCCAAACAACTAGAAATAAAATATTAGGTATTAGAAACGACGAGGATTCGCAAATTATATTCGTAGACACACCGGGTCTTCATGCACCTAAAAATGAGTTAGGTAGATTTATGATGCGTTCTGTGACTGCTGCGCTGAATGAAGTGGATGCCATTTTGTACCTTACAAATGCGGAAAAAGAATTCAACCATCATGATAAAGAAAATGTGGAAAGGTATATCGACGCAGGTAAAGCTGTTATAGTGATAGTTAATAAAATTGATAGAGTAACGCCTGCTAAGGTAGGGTCTATTTTACAGGAAATATCAAAAATAAAAGAGGTTTCGGCTGTGGTGCCAATATCAGCATTAAGAGGGAAAAATTTAGATGCAGTAATGCTAGAAGTTAAAAAATTGCTGCCTACAGGTGAAGCAATATTCCCAGACGATATTTACACGGACAGAGGAATGAATTTTATAACTAGTGAAACTATAAGGGAAAAAGCACTTAAAAATTTAGACGAAGAAATTCCATATGGGATAGCAGTCAAAGTTAACAAATATGACGTAACCGATGAACTAATAGAGATAGATGCAGAAATAGTTGTTCAAAAAGCAAGCCACAAAGGCATTGTGCTTGGTAAAAACGGAGAGATGATCAAAAAAATCGGAACAGAAGCTAGAATTGAGCTTGAAAAAATAACTGGGACGAAGGTGTTTTTAACTCTTTGGGTGCGGGTAGAAAAAGACTGGAGAGATGACGGAAGAATACTAGAAAGATTAGGTTATAATAAAGAGGATTATAGAAATTAGAGTAGCAAGCAAGGTTATAATCCCTTGCTTTTTATTTATTAATAGCAGGTATGTTATGAATGATTCAGTAAAAGCATTATGTGTTAGAACTGTCGATTATGGTGAAAATGACAAGATATTAACTCTAATAGCTTTGAATAAAGGACTAATAACTGTAAGAGCTAAAGGCGTAAGAGAAATGAAGTCTAAGCTTAAGCTTGCCGCAACTCCTCTAAGTTATGGCGAATACGCCTATGTTGAACGAAAACAAAGAAAGACATTAATTGGGTTTTCTCTTATAGATAATTTTATGAATTGCTGGCGCGATTTAGATAAATACGCTTCCTCTCAAATAGTCCTAGAGGCACTAGATAAGACTTCTAAAGAAGAGATGGAAGTTGATAAGGAGTTATACATTGCCTTAATCACTCTTTCGTATATAAACAACGAAGACATAGTACCATATGTGTATTCTCTTTGGTTTTTATCTAAATTGCTTGTAATTTTAGGAGTGGATTTAACAGATTATTATGACATAACTACAGATACAAAAGATTTATTGTTTGCCATAAGTAAAGCCGAACCTGATGATTTAGGCAGTTTGGAAATAGCGTTGCCAACTATAGCAAATCTTTTATCTTGTATATCACTTGTGCTTAAATCAGAAGTGTCAGTTCATATTAATTCAATAGATGAGGCGATTAAAACTATCGCTAAAATAAAATAATATACTAGCGCATACTTGAATATAACGGGTGGATTGAAATAAAACCGACGAGAACTTCTAATGATTTACTCCAGGTTTAACATGTTAGTAAAAAATGTACGTAAATAAATAAATAAATAAATTAAAAAAGCATTTTATTGTGTTAATTAGATAACGGAGTAAATCATTTGCCAGAACAAGTGCTAAAATATTATAATACAAGCGGTTTAAAGTAAATACGTAATAATTATTAAGTAATAATAAAAAATAAAATTTTTAGAGGAGAAAAATATGACTAAATTTGTTTATTTATTCAATGAAGCAAACGGAACAGACAAAGCCAAGTTTGGTGGCAAGGGTGCAAACCTTTCTCAGATGACTCAAATGGGGTTACCAGTACCTCCAGGATTCATTGTAACGACTGAAGCTTGTACCAGTTATTATGAGAGTGGAAGAAAGATTAAGGACTCCATAGTCAAAGAGATTTTTGACCAGCTCGCTGTTTTAGAGAAACAAGCTGACAAAAAGTTTGGTTCCATCGATAATCCCTTCTTAGTTTCAGTAAGAAGTGGAGCTAGAGCATCTATGCCAGGAATGATGGATACAATTTTAAACTTAGGACTAAATGATGTAGCTGTTGAAGGGCTTGCAAGGTTAACTGAAAATCCTAGATTTGCATATGACTGCTATCGTAGATTCATCCAAATGTATTCAGATGTTGTTACGGGAATTGGTAAAAAGCATTTTGAAACCATCATTGATGAGTTAAAAATGGCAAGAGGCGTAAAAGCTGATAGCGATTTAACAACAGAAGACTTAAAAGAATTAGCTGAAAAGTTTAAGGCTTATTACAAAGAAAGCCAAGGCGAAGACTTCCCACAAGATCCAAAAGTACAATTAATTGGTGCTATTGAAGCGGTATTTAAAAGCTGGGAAAACGAAAGAGCAATAGTATATCGCAGAATGCATAACATCCCAAGCAGTTGGGGTACTGCAGTTAATGTACAGGCAATGGTTTTCGGAAACATGGGCGAGACCTCTGGAACTGGCGTTGCATTTACTCGTGACCCATCTACAGGCGAAAATGTACTCTATGGCGAATACTTAATGAATGCACAAGGTGAAGACGTTGTTGCAGGAATTCGTACTCCTAACCCCATAGCTAAATTAGAAGCAACAAATCTCCAAGTATACAATCAATTTGTAGAAATTTCCACAAACCTAGAAAAATACTTCAAGGATATGCAAGACCTTGAGTTCACAATTGAAAGAGGTAAGTTATATATTCTACAAACAAGAAACGGCAAACGTACTGCCCAAGCAGCTGTAAGGATTGCGGTAGAATTAGTTGAAGAAGGACTATGCACAAAAGAAGAAGCTTTGATGAAAATAGATCCTAAACAATTAGATGATTTACTACATCCTACATTTGCACTTGCAGACCTTAAAAAGAGAACTCCAATTGCATCAGGACTTGCTGCATCTCCTGGAGCAGCTGTTGGTAAAATTGCATTTACCGCAGAAGAGGCTAAAAAGAGAGCTATGGCAGGTGAAAAGGTGCTACTTGTTCGTCTAGAAACATCACCTGAAGACATAGAAGGTATGAATAGTGCAGAAGGTATTTTAACTGCTAGAGGTGGTATGACCTCACACGCTGCAGTTGTTGCTCGTGGAATGGGAAGATGCTGTGTTGCAGGTTGTGGAGATTTAGTTATAAACGAAGAAGCTAAAACAGTCACAATAAAGGGCGTTACATATGGTCCAAACGATGTGTTGTCTCTAAATGGTAGCACCGGCTACATTTATGCAGGAGCGATACCTACAGTTGAGCCAGAAGTTAGCGGATATTTCAAAACTATAATGGATTGGGCAAACGAAGTTCGTAAGTTAAAAGTACGTACTAACGCCGATACTCCTGCAGAAGCTAAAACTGCTATTGATTTTGGTGCTGAAGGAATTGGACTATGTAGAACAGAGCATATGTTCTTTGAAGAAGGCAGAATTCAACCTATGAGAGAAATGATTTTAGCTGACAACAAAGAAGACAGAAAGAAAGCACTTGCAAAGATTCTACCAATGCAAAGAGATGACTTCAAAGCTATTTACGAAGTAATGAAAGACTTACCAGTAACCATCAGATTCTTAGATCCACCTCTACACGAGTTCTTACCTCATAAGGAAGAAGATATGAAAGCAGTGGCAAAAGAAATGGGAATTACCGTAGCTGCAGTTAAAGAAAAAGTTGCTTCATTACAAGAAGTTAACCCAATGCTAGGTCATCGTGGATGTCGTTTAGCAATTACATATCCAGAAATTGCAGAAATGCAAACAACCGCTGTTATCGAAGCTGCAATCGCAGTGAATAAGAAAGGTGGCAATGTAAAACCTGAGATCATGATTCCACTAGTAGGCGAAGTAAAAGAATTAGCTTTTGTTAAGAAGGTTGTTGTAAATACTGCTGAAAAAGTTATGAAAGCTGCTGGTGTCAAGGTAGACTATACAGTAGGCACAATGATTGAAATCCCAAGAGCAGCAATTACTGCTGATAAGATTGCAAAAGAAGCTGATTTCTTCTCATTTGGTACAAACGATTTAACACAAATGACATTTGGTTTTAGTAGAGACGATGCCGCTAAATTCTTACCATGCTATTATAACAATGGCGTGTTTGATGCAGATCCATTTGCAACAATAGATTTAGAAGGCGTAGGCGAATTGGTTAGAATTGCAACAGAAAGAGGAAGATCCACAAAACCAGCACTTAAACTGGGTATCTGTGGTGAGCATGGTGGAGATCCAACAACAGTAGCATTTTGTAATAAAGTTGGACTAGATTATGTATCTTGTTCACCATATAGAGTTCCAATCGCAATTTTAGCAGCTGCACAAGCAGTTATTGAGTCTAAATAATAGTAGCTTTAATTAATAATTAGAAATGGCGCTTGAAAAATCAGGCGCTATTTTTATTTTATCTCTCTATTTGTTGCACAATATGGAATTATTTGAAGATTTCAATCGCCATGAGACTATTATGGGACAGTTATTTAAAAAGTGGAAATTAATAGTTAAAACTATTAAACCAATGTGGTATTATGTATAGGTACAGAAATAAAAAAGTATTTAATTAAGGACAGTTATGAAGGAAGATTATTTAAGGTTTGAGCGTGAATTTTTATCACCATATGCCATGCAAAGTGTCAATACTCAAGGAAGGGCTGAAAAGCAAGAGCCTTGTCCACTGAGAACAGAGTTTCAAAGGGATAGAGATAGAATAATTCATAGTAAGGCATTTAGACGTTTAAAACATAAAACACAAGTTTTTATTACGCCTAGTGGTGATCATTACCGAACTCGCCTAACACATACATTGGAAGTAACTCAGATAGCTAGAACTATTAGCAGGGCTCTTATGTTAAATGAAGATTTAACAGAAGCAATTGCTCTAGGACATGATTTAGGTCATACTCCTTTTGGTCATGCTGGAGAAAGAGTGCTGCAAAAAAAAGTAGGTCACTTTGAACACAATGAACAAAGTTTAAGAGTAGTTGAGGTTTTAGAAAACCTTAATTTAACTCACGAAGTTAAAAATGGAATATTAAACCATAGGTCTAGTTTAACACCCAGTACTCTTGAAGGAATGGTGGTTAACATCTCTGATAAAATTGCCTATTTAACGCACGATATTGAAGATGCTATTAGAGCTGGTGTTTTAGATGAAAATAAGTTACCTAGTATATTAGAAGATATTATCGGCAAGGGAAAAGGTAATAAAATTAATAGGTTAGTTAACGATATCATTAATAATTCATATGGAAAAAATTTAGTGGCTTTTTCTACAGAAATGAATGCTGCAGTAAAAGAACTAAGAAAATTTATGTTTGAAGAGGTATATTGTTCACCTAAAGCTAAAAGAGAAGAAAAAAGAGCGGAAGGTTTACTCAACTCGTTATTTGACTATTTTAAAAACAATCAAAGCGAAATACCTAGTATATACGCAACTTTTTCAGAGGACTTAAATACACAAATAACAGACTATATAGCTAGCATGTCAGATACTTATGCTATAGCATTGTTTGAGCACTACTTTATTCCTAGAAATAAAGACCTTTATTAACTTGAAGTCAACATAAAAATTATTGAGTAGATATTAAAAAGAAAAGTTGTAGAATAAAGATGTTTTTGAGGCCTAAATGAAAGGTAGATAAGAACGTATATGATCTCAAAGAAATGATGCATTATAAAGGGAAATAAACATAAGATTTAGAAATAGAGATGATTTTGAGGCTTAAATGAAAAGTAGATAATAACGCATATAATCTTAGAAAATAATCAAACAAAAGGTGGATTATAAAAGGAAATCAATGGAAGATAGTTATAAAAATAGAGAGATTTTTGAAGGATTAAATGACGAGCAGATAAAAGCTGTTGAATGTACAGAAGGTCCTGTTTTGGTTTTAGCCGGTGCGGGGTCTGGAAAAACCAGGGTGTTAACCCATAGGGTAGCGCACTTGGTTTTAAATAAAGGGGTATCATCTGCTAGGATTTTAGCGATTACATTTACCAACAAAGCAACTAATGAAATGCGCGAAAGATTAAATGTATTGCTGGGAGATGGACATTTAGCCTGGATTTCTACTATTCATTCCTTTTGTGTTTGGGTTTTACGAAGCCATATATCTAAGCTTGATGATTATGAACTAAATTTTTCTATATACGATGATACTGATTCTAAAAAGGTCATAAAAAAAGTATTAAAAGAAATGGAAGAGGAAGGAAAAGCTATATTATCTGAGAGCGAATGCAAAGAAACAATCAGTTATAATAAGCAACTCGGATATACTGCAGAAACATATGCTGCAACAGTACAGCCATTTAGGGATGATATAATAGCAGAAGTTTTTTTAAGATACGAAAAACGAATGAAAGAAAGTAATGCTTTAGATTTTGATGATCTTTTGGTGTACGCATATATTGTACTTGATTCATTCCCAAATGTAGCCGCATATTATCAAGAACGTTTTCAATATATACACGTAGACGAGTATCAAGATACAAATGTAATACAAAATAAAATAGTAGATATACTAGCAGCTAAATGGAGAAATATTTTTGTAGTAGGTGATGACGATCAGAGTATTTATGCGTTTAGAGGAGCTGATATAAAAAACATCTTGGAGTTTGACAGTAAATATGAAGATGCTACTGTTATCAAGTTAGAGAAAAACTACCGATCTACTCCGCAGGTTTTAACTGTTGCCAATAATATTATTCAAAATAATACGTTTAGACACGATAAAGTACTTATCCCTGTAAAAGGTGCTGGTGTAAAGGTAGAGCATATCATTTCGCCAGACGATAGGCGCGAAGCTGGGACGATTGTCTCTACTATTTTGGCATTAAAGAGAAGATTTGGTTATCAAAACTCCGATTTTGCTATTTTGACACGCGAATCAGGGCTCATAAAAACAGTGGAAATGGAAATAAATGATGCAAGCCTAGATTATGTTGTCTTAGGTGGCATGAAACTTTTTGAAACAAAAGAGATTAAAGATTTATCAGCATTTTTAAGAATAGTAGCAAATGAATATGACAGTGAAGCTTTTTTAAGGGTTATTAATTTTCCAGCTAGAGGTATTGGCAACAAAACACAGGAAAAGATTGTAGACTATGCAAAAGCTAGGGGAATATCTCTTTTAAAAGCTGTTGAAGATATATCATTAGGTAGAACTGGGGATTTTGGCAAGGCTACAGGCATAAGAGAATTTGCAGACATTATGCAAAACCTTGTGGCGCTAAAAGATGGTAAAGTAAGCGATTTAATTACAACTATTATGGAAATAGTCCCTTTAGCTGATGAGTATGAGAAAAAAGATGGACCTGCCGGTTGTAGAGAACGGTTAGATAACATAAATCATTATAAACGCATGGCGATACAAGCGGAATATAAGGATAAAAAATTAACATTAATAGATTGGCTTCATAGTACGGTTCTTGCTACCGATCAAACAGTTGAGCAAGACGATAGTGGAAAAGTTACGCTTGCGACAATTCATGCTGTAAAGGGTTTAGAGTTTAAAAATGTATTTGTAATAGGGTGTGAAGAAAATATATTCCCTTCTGCACAAGTTCAAGATATGGAGGGTATGGAAGAGGAAAGAAGGGTGATGTATGTAGCAGTTACAAGGGCTAAAGAGCGACTTTACCTTTCATCTGTTCGAGGCAGGTTTAGATATGGTACCGTTCAATATAATCCTATTTCAAGGTTTATAATAGAGTCCGGAGTGGGAGCAAAACAAGAATCTTTCCAGAGTTTTGGCAGTAGTGGTAGGGAGGCAATACTGGAGAAGGCGAACAATTATTACACACCAGATTATGTTGATATAACAGTTAGTCAAATGAATGAGGCCAGTGAAAAGCAGATAAAAGCAGTGAATGAAATAAAAAAAGCTATACGTGCTACAACAGCAGCGGTTTTTAACGAAAACACTGCAGGTTTTGTAAAAGGCGCAAAAGTTTCACATAGAAGATATGGTGAAGGAGTAATACTGTTTGTTTCTGGCTCGGGTATAGAGCTACAAGCAACTATTAATTTCCCAAACTTTGGACAGAAGGTATTTACTGTTAGAAACGCACCTCTAAAACTTATATAAGGCAAGTGAATTTCGACTATGTCGTTTCTGTTTCGGGTATAGAGCTATAACAACTATTGATTTGCTGAGTATAAGGTAATTACCGTTAGAAACGCACTTTTAAAACTCAGCTAGGATAGAAGAAGGGTTAGTTACAGTTAGTTAAAATCTATAAAAATCTATAAAAATCTATAAATT
>DAONQC010000001.1:0-347952 GCA_035409945.1 Clostridia bacterium | reverse complement strand
AACATTTATAGATTTTTATAGGTTTTAACAGGTTTTTATAAGTTTGAAAAAACGGTGTTAAAGTTTGTTTCGGGCTCGGATATGGAACTACAAGGGTTGAATATGTTTACTGTCTGAAATGCTTCTTTAAAAGTTTATATAAGCAGTGTTAATATGTTAAAATTATAATAGCAGAATATGCTAATTTAAATTGATTGGGACTGGTGTCAAAATGGATAGAATGCAAGAACTTGTAAACATTTTAAATAAATACGGATATGAGTATTATGTACTAGATGCGCCAACTGTTTCTGATGCAGAATATGATGTTCTATATGATGAACTATTAAAGTTAGAGCGTGATACGGGTGTAGTACTTGAGGATTCTCCAACATTAAGAGTAGGTGGAAAACCTTTAGAAAGTTTTGCAGAACATATTCATGCACATCGGTTATATTCCCTAGATAAAGCAAAAAATATTGAAGAAGTTGAAGCGTTTTTTGATAGGCTAATAAAAAATTTAGGTGAGTTTCCCTCATTAACAATAGAACATAAGTTCGATGGAATTACTCTTTCACTAACATATGAAAACGGTATCCTTAAAACTGCCGCAACAAGAGGAGATGGCGAAAAAGGAGAAGATGTAACTGCTCAAGCTAAAACCATAAGAAGTATTCCTCATCGTATCCCATTTAAGGGCATTATCGAAATACAGGGTGAAGGTATTTGGAAGCTTTCATTATTTGAAGAATATAATAAAACTGCAGATGTTGTTATGAAAAATGCCAGAAACGCCACTGCTGGAGCTATTCGCAACTTAGATCCTAAAGAAACAGCTAAAAGAAAATTAGATTTTATGGCATATAATGTGGGGTATTTTGAAGGAATAGAATTTGAAAGCCAAGAAAAAATACGGGAGTTTTTAATTGAACAAGGATTTTTAGTTGATACCGAATTTCATATAATAGATAACATAGCAGATACTGAAAAAATTCTAAACAAAATAGAAGCTAATAGAGATAATCTAGATTTTTTAATTGATGGAGCTGTTTTAAAAGTTAACAATTTAGCCTTAAGGCAAGAACTAGGTTATACAGAAAAGTTTCCAAGATGGGCGCTGGCATATAAATTTAAACCCCTCGAAACAACTACAATACTAAAAGACGTAATTTGGCAGGTGTCAAGAACAGCTAAATTAAATCCTCTAGCTATTTTAGAACCAGTTGATTTGGCGGGCGTGACTATTAGTAGAGCTACTTTGAATAACTACGACGATATACTTCGTAAAGGCGTTAAGATTGGCAGTAGAGTGCTTTTAAGGAGAAGTAATGACGTCATTCCAGAAATAGTTGGTGTGTATGAGCACTATGAGGATAGTAAAGACATTTTACCACCAACTGAGTGTCCGGAGTGTGGGTCTAGTGTAAGGAAAGAAGGAGCCTTTTATTACTGTAATAATAAAGAAGGTTGTGCTCCTAAAATTATTGCTACGTTAGATCATTTCGCCGAAAAAGGGGCTATGAATATTGATGGACTATCTGAAAAGACATTAGAACAACTTTTTACATATCTGCAAGTTGATAGACTAGATAAAATATATACAATTAAGTATGAAGATTTACTAGAGTTAGAAGGATTTAAAGAAAGAAAAGCAAGTAACTTAATAGAAGCAATTGAGAAGTCCAAGAACACTACTCTATCAAGGTTTTTATATGCGTTAGGGATACCAACCATTGGTAAAAAGGCCGCTAAACAGCTGGCTGATAGATTTATAACTCTTGACAAAATTAGAAGTGCAACTAAAGAAGAGATAGTGGATATTGAGGAATTTGGCGATATTATGGCTACCTATATTATTGACTATTTTGCCGATGAAACAAATAATGAAATTATTGATAATCTACTTAATTTAGGTATTAAATTTGCTAGTGAAGAGATTGTAGAAGGTGCTTTCACAGGAAAAGTTGTTGTCATTACGGGATCGCTAGAAAAGTATACGAGAAGTGAAGCTCAGGCATTAATTACTTCAATGGGTGGAACTACTTCAGATACAGTAAGCAAGAAAGTTAATCTAGTTATAGCCGGTGAGTCTGCGGGTAGTAAATTTGATAAGGCAGTAGCATTAGGAATTAAAGTTATTTCCGAACAAGAGTTTCTAGACATGGTTGAAGATGCTAACAATAATATTGATACCACAAATGATAAGCAGGTTGATAATGTTACAAAATCAGAACAAAACGCCACAAGCACCGAAATTAATCCGCTAGAGAATATTGATAAGATTAAAAATACGAGTGATGACATTGACGGAAATTCTGGGAATGTTTTAGAAGATGAAAATGATAACGATGGCAAAAAAAGCAAGCCATCCCCAAAGACGATTGAAATGCCTGATGGGAGCATTCGATTTGAGATCTAGATATAATTGCATCCAGCAGTTTGGAATGGTTGCTGAAACCCAAAATGGTGGCGATGTTAAAAAGAGCAAGTTTTCCCCAAAGACGGTTGAAATGCCTGATGGGAGTATTCGATTTGAGATTTAAATAAAATTTAACCAAACGCTTCGGAAAAGACTATCGAAACTGCAAATGATATTGATAATAAAATCAACATTCTTAAAAACGATTGCGATGCCTGATGGGAGCATTCGATTTGAAATTTGAATAAAACAATTTAATGTGGATAACTTTTAACTTATGACCCTTAAATCCTTTACACATTTATTTTAAATGTTAGTATAAGGGTATGAGGTACGGTAAATTAACCAGCGATGAATTAAAGTATAGTGTTTTAGATGTGGTTAAACGCAGACGTAAAGAAGTTGTATGTTCAGCTGCTTTAGGTGAGGATTGTGCCTCATTCAAATCTGATAAATTACTTTTGATATCTACCGATCCAATTACTGGGACAACAGTAGATATAGGAAGTTTGTCAATTAAGGTTGCTAGTAACGACATATATGCTGCAGGTGGAGAACCATTGCTTGCTACAGTGACTATCATCGCACCGCCTTTTGAAAGCGTAGAGTCAATTAAGCAAATTATGATAGAAGCTGAAAAAGAGGCAGCTAAACACAATCTAGAAATAGTTGGCGGACATACAGAGTTTAGCGATGCTGTGAACAGGATTGTAGTTAGTGTTACGGTAGTTGGTTTAACAAATAATCATATCAAAGCTACTGCTCCAGAAATAGGAGATAAGATATTAGTTACAAAGAGTATAGGGCTGGAAGGATCGGTAATACTTGCTGAAGAGCACTATAATAAACTACATCTATCGCCAGCAGAAAAAGCAGAATTATCCTCATACTCGGATAATATTAGTATTGCAAAAGAGGCTAAGTTACTTTCAACTCTTCCTGTATCCTCAATGCATGACATAACAGAAGGTGGGGTACTTGGAGCTGTTGCAGAGGTTTGTGAGGGAGCACATCTCGGAGCGAAAATCTATATAGATTTAATACCCGTGACCAAGTTAACGAAAAAAATATGTGATGAACTAGATATAAATCCTTACGGTCTTATTTCAAGTGGAAGTCTTTTGATTACTACAAAACAACCAAACCTTGTACAATCAAAGCTGAAGGAATTGAATGTAGATAGCAAAGTGGTTGGGGAAATTGTAGAAGGAAAACCTGAAGCAATATATCCGGATGGGAAAGTTGCACCCATTAAAACAAAGCCAGATCAGTTGTTTTCAAAAAAATAAATATTAACACTAGCTTAAATCAAAAAGTAATAAATTAAGAAAATGGAGAAATAAAAATGTCCCAAAAAAACATATGTAGTATGACAGGTTATGGAAAAGGTACTGCAGAAATGGATGGTAGAAAACTAACTATTGAACTTAAGTCTGTCAATCACCGGTTTTTAGACTTATTTATGAGGTTTAGTAGACAATTCAATTTTGCAGAAGACCAAGTTAGAAAGCAAATCGGCGAAAAAATTAACAGAGGACATATTGATATTTTTTTACAATATGAGGACTACAGGGAAAAAAGAAGCGAATTAGTTCTAGATACAGGTCTTTTAGAAAGCTATCTTGAAAAAGCAAGAGAGCTAAAATGGAAGGGATGTATAGATAATTTTGGAAATGCAGAAATACTTGAAAACCGTGACCTTGTAAAAGTTGAGCCTATAGAAGATGATGAAAATATTTTAAAAGATCTTGTTAAAGAGGCTTGTGATAAGGCTATTGATGAATTATTACTTATGAGAAAAACAGAAGGGGCTATACTCGTTGCAGATATAACGGATAAAATAGAAAGCTTGGAAGTTCATATAAATGCTATAGCTAAAAGAAGTCCGCAAATTATTGAAGAGTATCGTGAAAAACTACAAACGAGAGTAAAAGAGTTGTTAGAAGGTGTAGAAGTAGACGATACAAGGATAGCACAAGAGATTGTCTTTTTTATCGATAAAATCAATATTGATGAAGAAATTACTAGACTACGTAGCCATATAAAACACTATGACGAATTATTGTCTACTGGTGGGAATATCGGTAAAAGTCTTGATTTTTTAACACAGGAATTATTGAGAGAAACTAATACGATTGGTAGTAAAATTAATGATTCGATAGCTATAAAACATGTGTTAAAAATGAAAACAATAATAGAAATGATAAGGGAACAAGTACAAAATATAGAGTAGGTAAAACTATAGAAAGTATAGGAGTATATTGATCTATGAGAAAAGGAATGTTATTTGTTTTAACAGGACCATCGGGAGCAGGTAAAGGAACAGTGCTTGATAAAGTCATTAGGACGATACCAGGTCTTGCCTATTCAGTTTCTGTTACAACTAGAAAGCCTCGTACTGGCGAACTTGATGGAATCCATTATTACTTCAAAACAGAGAAAGAATTTGAAGAGATGGAACAAAGAGGAGAGTTTTTAGAAAGTGTTAGTAAATTTAAGCATAAGTATGGAACTCCCAAGAGTAAGGTTAAGGAGCAGTTAGCAAAAGGTATAGATGTAATTTTAGAAATCGAAACGAAAGGAGCTACTAAAATTAGGGAAGAGTTCCCAGAAGCAATTTTTGTGTTTATAACCCCATCTTCCTACGATGAGCTTGCTAGGAGACTGAGAAACAGGGGAACAGAGGAAGAAGAAATGGTTAATATGCGCCTTAGAATAGCTCGCACGGAATATAGGAGCATAAGGCAATATGACTATATAGCAATAAATGATGATTTAGACTCATGCGTAGATACAGTTACTGCCATAATTAAGGCGGAAAGAGCTAAAAAAGTAAACCATGAAGATATAGTAGAAAAGTTTGTAAATCTTTATAAAACATACAAAAACGAAGAATAATTTAAATAGGAGGACATATATTTATGATAGACCCACCAATTGATAAACTTATAAAAAAAGCACCTTGCAGATATGCATTGGTAGTTGGTTTGGCAAAAAGAACAAGAGATCTTTTGCAGGATGAAAAAGAAAATAAACTGCTCGAGAATTCTAACTTAAAAGCTGTTTCATATGCTGCAAAAGAAGTGTATGAAGGTGATGTAATTATTATTACAGACTAGTTCAATTTGCTAGCAAGTTATTTTGCAATGCAAAAAAGTAAGTATTTAGTGCTTTTAGGTCACTAAGTATCTGAATATGTAAGAGGAATTTTCACCATGAAAAAAACAGTTATTTTAGGCGTGACTGGGTGTATAGCTGCATATAAGTCTTGTGAGATTGTCTCAAGATTTATAAAACTTGGCTACGATGTTCGAGTTATAATGACAGTTAATGCTACTGAATTTGTGAGTAAATTATCATTTGAAACCCTATCAAATAATAGGGTGGTGGTAGAGACTTTTGACCCAAACAGAGAGTTTGAAACTGAGCATATTAGCTATGCAAAACTAGCCTCAGCCTTTGTTGTTGCTCCAGCGACTGCAAATGTGATTGGAAAGATAGCAAACGGAATTGCAGACGATATGTTGACTACAACAATTATGGCAACAACTGCTCCCGTTTTTATTTGCCCTGCAATGAATACCAATATGTATCAAAATCCTACCGTTACTAAAAATATAGAAATTCTGAAAGAAAAAGGCTATATAATTATTGATTCTGTGGAAGGTAGGCTAGCCTGTGGAGATATCGGCAAGGGCAAAATGGCAGAGCCTGTTGATATTGTTAAAGCAGTAGACAAATCGCTTACCCCAAATCCTGATTTTAGGGGAAAAACGGTGTTGGTAACTGCTGGAGCTACCATAGAGCCTATTGATGCTGTAAGATATATAACCAATCATTCCTCAGGCAAAATGGGCGTTGCATTAGCAGAAGCAGTTTTGGATAGAGGTGGACAGGTTATACTAGTCGCTGGTAATGTAAGCGTTCCATTACCATCAAACGCTGAAATTATTAGGGTTAAAACAACTCGTGACATGTTAGAAGCGGTGACCTCAAGATTAGAAGACGCAGATATTATCATTAAGTGTGCAGCTCCCGCTGATTACAGACCTAAAGAGGTCTCAAAACAAAAAATTAAATCAGAAATACTGAATCTCGAACTTGTAAAAAATCCGGACATAGCTAAAACAATAGGTGCTATTAAAGGAGATAAAAAACTGGTTATTTTTGCAGCAGAAACTAATGATTTAATTGAAAACGCTAGTGCTAAATTGATGAGTAAAGGTGGTGACATTGTTATAGCAAACGATGTTACAAAAGAAGGCGCTGGGTTTGGGTCTGATACTAACATCGTGACTATTATTAGGAAAGATGGGGTTACAAAGCCTCTTGAAAAAATGCCTAAGCGAGAGTTAGCAGATGTAATTTTAGATAACATTTTAGAGCTTAAATGATTTATAAAGTTATTGTAGACATAAGTAATTCTGAAGTAGATAGGGTTTTTGACTATCGGTCGCTATTTCCACTGACACCTGGCGACCGAGTTTTAGTGCCATTTGGAAGTAGAAAAATAGAAGGTTACGTGATAGATACTGCTGATAAGCCATCTGGTCCATTTAAAATTAAAAACGTTATAGAGAAGCTAGATGATTTTACTGCAGTAACTCAAGAAATGCTAAGCCTTGCCAAATATATGAAAACTATGAACCTTAGGTATGTTGATTGCCTTAGGTTGTTTATGCCTTCCTCCTTAAGAAAGGGAAAGGTCAAATTATTTAAAAGAAAATACATTAAATTTAATTTTGAAGATTTTGATCTTGAGAAAGCTCTTTTGAATATTTCCAAAAATGCAACAAGCCAGCAAAAGATAATTGAAAGGTTATTTCATACCGAGATTGAGCAAGAAAGTGATTTAAACAGGATGTTTGCAAGTTCCACAATAAAAGCTTTAATTGAAAAAAACATTTTAATTAGAGTGGAGGAACAGGAATATAGAACCCCTAAAAGTTTTGACATTGAAGATAAAAATATTAAATTAACACAAGATCAAATCGATGCTATAAATTGTATTATGGGTCCTAAAAATGCATTTTTAGTACACGGCGTAACTGGTAGTGGAAAAACAGAAATTTATATGAGAGTTATTGAAGAGGTGCTGGAAAAAGGGCAAAGTGCGATTATGCTCGTGCCTGAAATATCTCTCACACCACAAATGTTAGGCGTTTTTAGAGCGCGTTTTGGAGACTTAGTGAGTCTTCAACATAGCGGACTGACTGCTGGAGAAAGATATGATGAATGGCATAAATTAAGGTCGGGTTATTCAAAAATCGCACTAGGACCAAGAAGTGCAATTTTCGCACCACTTGAAAATGTGGGAGCTATCATCATTGATGAAGAGCATGATGGTAGTTACGTTTCAGAAAGTAACCCTAGATATCAAACGATTGATATAGCTAGATTTAGGGCTAGTTATAACAATGCCAAACTAATACTTGGTAGTGCCACGCCTTCTGTAGAAACATATTATAATGCTTTACAAGGAGAGTATGAAATAATAACTTTAGATAAAAGAATTAATCAAAAGAGTTTACCTGAAATAGAAATGATTGATATGAAACGAGAAATGAAGGCAGGTAATACTAGCTTTTTTAGTGCAAAATTACTTACTGCATTAGAGGAAGCTCTCAAAGACGGTGAACAAGCAATGATATTTTTAAATCGCAGGGGCTATTCTTCTTTTATTAGATGTTCAGAATGCGGTTTTACACCTAAGTGTCCAAGCTGTGACGTTGCCCTATATCATCACACAGATGATAATTCTTTGAGATGTCACTATTGTGGGAATAAATATAAAAGTATAGATGTATGTCCTATTTGTGGAAATAAACATTTGAAAGAAGGAAGAATAGGAACTCAAAAAGTTGTCACTGAATTAACAAGGATATTCCCAGACAAAAAAATTATCCGCATGGATTTAGACAGTACTAGCACAAAGGATAGTTATGTTAATATCTTAAATACTTTTAACAATGGAGAAGCTGACATTCTAGTTGGCACGCAAATGATTGCAAAAGGTCATGATTTTAAAAATGTTACGTTGGTAGGTATACTAGACGCGGACATTTCTATTTATGCACAAGACTTTAGGGCTAATGAACGAACTTATCAACTTATTACTCAAGTTGCGGGTCGTGCTGGTCGTGATGTCAAGCCAGGAAGAGTTTTGTTGCAAACATATGTTCCAAACTATCCAGTATATAGATTTATCAGAAATTATGATTACAATTCGTTTTATGATAATGAAATTAAAAGAAGAGAAGGTGCTAAATTTCCTCCCTTTTCTACAATTGTAAGATTGTTGGTGCAATCGGGTGATGAAAAATTAGCGGATTTAGCTAATAAAAAACTAGCAAGTCAGATAAAAAAATCGCTGGAAAATCAAATTGGTATCATAAGAATACAAGAAATGCGCGCGCAAATGAAAAAACGTGCAGATATGTATAGATTTCAAGTGGTTGTTTGGATAGATAGACTTGCAACTGAACAGGCAGTAGAAAAGATTTACGGAGTAGTAAATAATTTTAATGCAAAAAAAGTAACGGTATTTACTGAAATCAATCCGTTGCAAATGTCCTAATTGGGAATTGACACCTTAGAGAAATACGTGCGATTTAAAGTAGTTGCAAATTAAAGTAAACAAAAAAAGGAAGGAATAATAATGGCAATAAGGAATATTTTTAAAGATGGAGAACCTGTCTTAAGACGCAAAGCTAGGGAGGTTAAGGATTTTGATGAAAGGCTTGCAGAACTGCTTGATGATATGAAAGAGACACTAGACTTAGCTGATGGCGTAGGACTTGCTGCTCCACAAGTAGGAATATCTAAAAGAGTTATAATCGTTGATACTCCAGATGAAGGCTTTTTTGAGTTTATAAATCCTGAAATAGTCGAGTCGAAAGGGAAACAAGTCCTGCCAGAAGGTTGTCTCTCCGTTGATAAGTCGGAAAATTGTTATGTACAAAGACCTATGACAGTTAAGGTAAAAGGCTTTGATAGGAATGGTCAGCCTATCACAGCTGTTGCAAAAGGGTTGGCTGCTAGAGCTTTTAGCCATGAGATAGATCATTTAAATGGGATTTTGTTTTATGACAAAAAGGTAGATCCACCTAAACGTGCAGCTAAAAACGAGGACATTATAGATGAAGAATAGGAACCGATAAAAAACTAATTTTATAGGCACTATCTATGTAGAAGTTAAACATAAAATGAAATATATAAAATAATGTTGCTAACCATTACTGGTTAAATTTAACAACATTGTTATACGAGTTAAAATGAAAATATTATTTATGGGCACACCTGAATTTGCTATACCTTCGCTAGAGGCTATATTGTCATCTAGTCATGAGATAGTAGGTGTAATAACACAGCCTGATAGACTAGGTGCGAGAGGGAAAAAAATTATAAGTTCACCAGTAAAAGTATTTGCTCTAGAAAACAATTTACCACTATTTCAATTTGAAAAAATTAATACCGAGCTAGACACAATAAAGGCTTTAAAAGCTAATATTGCAGTTACTGCAGCTTATGGACAAATTCTCTCTACCGATTTAATTAATTCGTTTGAAAAAGGCATCATAAATGTACATGCTTCTATACTGCCGAGATATAGAGGGGCATCGCCTGTTCAATGTGCTCTTTTAAATGGAGATGATGAGCTTGGTGTGTCAATAATGCAAACAGTTAAAGAAGTTGATGCTGGCGATGTTTGGGCTATTGAAAAGTACACGCCTAATCCACTTAATAATGCTGTAGAATGCTTGGATGAATTATCTATATTAGGAGCAAAAGTTTTAATAACAGTTTTGAACGAAATAGAGAAAGGCGAAACAAAACCTGTTAAACAAGATGCAAGTAAAGCAACGTTTTGTAAAAAAATAGAAAAGGAAGATGGATTTATCGATTTTAACGAATCCGCTCAAAGAATCATTAATAAAGTAAGGGCTTATACGCCTTGGCCGTCAGTATATTTTGATTCAAAATACGGGAAAATTAAACTCTTAAAGGCAAAGGTAGCGGATATTGAAGATACTAAAAGTGAATGTGGCGAGGTGCTAGAAGCTAGCAAAAAGGGGCTTATAATTGCTTGTGCAACTGGAGCTATTGAAGTGCTGTTTATGCAGGGAGAAGGTGCGAAATCTATGAAAGCTACTGATTTTTTACTAGGCAAACCGTTTGAAAAAGGTGAAATCATAAATAAATAATGGATTATTTAAGAATAAGTTACAATATAATTAAAGACGTATACAGTAAGGGTGCATATGTGCACGTAGCTCTAGGTCAAGCAGGGAAAAGAGTTACACCTCTTGTAACGAAAATTGTATATGGTACTTTAGAAAATTGGTTGTTACTAAAATATAATCTTTCACTTTACTATAAAAAAGCTCCTCAAAATGCTGTTTTAATTTTACTTTTAATATCATCTTATTGTCTTAAATTTTTATCAATTCCAGAGCATGCAGTTGTCAATGCCAGTGTAGACTTAATTACTAAAATTGGAAAAAATGAAGCTAAGGGTTTTGTTAATAAAATACTTAGAATCATTGCAACTAAAGACCTTGTTTACCCTGAAAAGAGTAGTCCCGTATACGAAGAGGTATACTATAACTTACCGTTTTGGATTATAAGACAAGTAAAAGCAGATTATAAAGATGAGTATGAAAAGATACTCAAACCTGCACCTTTTGGATACGAACATATAAGAATTAACAAAAACAAGATTAGTGAATATGAGTTTGAGTCGAAGTATAATTTTTACAAAAAAACAGATGTTGGTTATTTTGTTAATATGTCGAATCAGCTTCAAGATTTATTCAGGAAAGGGTGGTTAACAATTCAATCTAAAGGTTCAATTGCTGTTGTTGATGCAATAGGTGATGTATCTCATAAGTTAGTTTTAGACGTGTGCGCAGCCCCTGGTGGCAAGTCGGTATATTTAGCCGAAAAAGGCGCTATTGTAACTGCTTGTGATGTTCATGCGCACAGGGTAAATTTAATTAACGGTTATGCTTACAGGGTAGGTGCTAATATAAACATACTTGAAAACGACGGTACTATATTAAATCCTGAGTTTATTAATAAATTTGATGTAGTTTTATTAGATGTGCCTTGTTCGGGGCTTGGGGTAATAAATAGAAGGCAGGATATAGTGTTTACTAAAAAAGAATCTGACATTTCAAGTTTAAATAAATTACAAAGAAAAATACTAGATACATCCAAAAACTATGTAAAGGTTGGTGGTATACTACTTTACTCGACTTGTACTATTCTAAAAGCAGAAAATGAAAAGATTATTAGTGCATTTTTAAAAGAAAATCCTAATTTTGTATTGGATAAAAATCCAAACCTAGAGCCTAAAGATGGCGAAGTGCAGATGTTACCAATTAATGAAGGGGAAGAAGGCTATTATATCGCTAGATTGAGAAAAGTAGCATAGATACACATTTGTTGTGCGCAAAATGGAATCTAGAAGAGTTAGGTGTAAATACTGCTAATTAACTAGGGAGAAGGCGATTTATATATCCAAGGCAAAAGCAACGTAGTATGTGTTTTAAATGTGGCACAGGTGTAATGATTAAAAATATGAACTTACTAGATTTAAATTATGAACAATTGAAAGAGTTGGTTGTTAAAAAGGGTTTGCCTGTCTACAGGGCTGACCAAATTACGGATATGCTTTTAAGTTATAAAGATTGGGATGAGGCCTCAAATCTACCAAAAAACATTTCAGATTCATTTAAAGAGTATTGCACATTACCTTTAACAATTATTAAAGAGGTTGAAGGAGAGGATGGTACTATTAAATTTTTGTACAAACTAGTTGATGGAAACATGATTGAAGGGGTATATTTGCCTAACAACTATGGTAATACTATATGTGTATCTACACAAGTTGGCTGCAAAATGCATTGTAGTTTTTGTGCTAGTGGGAAAGATGGGTTTTTAAGAGATTTGACTTCTGGGGAGATTTTGTCTCAGGTGTTAGCAGTTAATAAAAAAATGGGAGGAACTGCGAAACAAAGAGCTATTTCAAATATTGTTTTAATGGGTAGTGGCGAGCCTTTAGATAACTATGATAATGTCATTAGTTTTTTAAAAAACATCTCATCGAAAAGAGGCCTAGGTATAAGTTTAAGAAATGTGACTGTGTCAACTTGTGGACTTGTAAAGCAAATTAATAGGCTTGCTAAGGAAGGTCTGAATGTGACCCTAACAATATCATTACATGCTACAGACGACGAAAAAAGACAAAAGATTATGCCTGTAGCCAAGAGTAATAAAATAGCGGATATAATTAATGCTGCAGATAATTATTATAAAGCTACAAACAGGCGAGTGTCGTACGAATATGCATTAACAAAGGATAATTCTGATAATACCTCTATTGCAAAACTTATAGACTTACTAAAAGATAAAAACGTACACGTTAATTTAATAAGGCTAAATGAAATTGATGGACAGGAAGTTATGGGAATTTCAGAAAAAAGATCTTTAGAGATATTAGAAAAGTTAACAAGCTCTAAAATCCAAGCGACATTAAGACGAAGTTTGGGTTCAGACATTGAAGGTGCCTGTGGTCAACTTAAAAATCATTTTGTAACAGCAAATATGACTCTGAATAGGTTAATGAAATTAATGCATTAATGCATTGTGCAAGTGTGTAAAGATTAAAGGTTTGTAATTAGTTGAGTTCGGTTAGCAAAAAAATGATGTGATATAATATTGTAAGAAAATATTTGTGTGTGAAACATGGAAAAAAACAAGATAAAAGGTAAAGTTATTAAAATTGTGTCAGGAAGGTACTGGGTCAAAAGTGACTCAGAAGTATACGTATGTTCTGCTCGTGGTAGGTTAAGAAGAGCGGAAGGCATATATGTTGGGGACTATGTTATATGCAATATTGGTCAAAAAGCCATGAGCATAGAAAAGGTGGTAGAAAGAAAAAATTCCTTGATAAGACCGCCAATAGCTAATGTAGATATAGTAATAATCACAGTTGCAAATGAACCTAAACCTGATCTTTTATTAGTAGATAAAATCATTGTAAATGCATATGCACAAAGGATAGAACCTATTCTTTGTTACAACAAAATAGATTTAGCTTCAGAAGATGAAATAGTAAGCGTTTTAAGCCAATATGACACTTTCATTAAAACATTCAGGGTATCTTCAGAAACTAAAGAAGGCTTTGATGAGCTAGAAAAGTACTTAGAAGGTAAGACATCTTGCCTTGCTGGACAAAGCGCGGTTGGCAAAACGAGTATTATAAATGCAATTCTCGATTTAGAACTAGAAACTGCAGGGCTTAGCAAAAAAATCTCTAGAGGTAAGCATACGACTAGGCATCTCGAGATATATGAAATTCATAATGCAGAAATTATAGATACTTGTGGGTTTAGTGTTTTGGAATATACTGATATAATAGAGACAGAACTGGCTCTTTATTACCCCGATTTTCTGGAGCTTGCGAGAAAATGTGCGTTTACAAACTGCACGCACACAAGAGAACCAAATTGTGCTGTTTTCAATGAGGCGAAAAATAATGTGGCTTTAAAGGATCGTTATGAAAGATATCTAAGATTTTACGAAGAGATAAAGGCATTAAGAGAAAAATATTAGTTTGGAGGAAATAAAATGAAAAAAAATATTTTGATAGCACCATCTATTTTATCAGGTGATTTTGCCGCTATGGGAAAAAGTGTTAGCGCACTTTCGATATGGGGAGCGGACTTGGTGCACTGCGATGTTATGGACGGTGTTTATGTTCCCAATATTACATTTGGCATGCCTATGATAAAAGCTATTAGAAAGCATACAACCCTTCCTCTTGATGTGCATCTTATGATAGTTAAGCCGGAAAAGTATATTAAAGAATTTATAGAAGCAGGGGCAGATAGGATTTGTTTCCATCCCGAAACATGTGATGATCCAGTTGCCGAGTTAAAAAACATTTCGGCTTTAGGTGTTAAAGCTGGTATCGCCATTAATGCAGATGTGCCGTGCGAGCCCTACTTAAATTTACTTAAATATTGTGACTTTATTATGCTAATGAGCGTACAGGCAGGATATGGCGGGCAATCATTTATACCGGGGACACTAGAAAAAATAAAAGTGGTTAATGAATTTATAAAAGCTAATGATTTAGATGTGGAAATAGAAATAGATGGTGGGATTAATGAAGATAATGTGCAATCAGTAATAGACGCAGGTGTAACCGTTATTGTTGCAGGTAGCTCGGTTTATAAATCTTTAAATCCTCCTGCGACCATTGAAAAGCTGAGGGGGAAGTGATAAGTTAGCAGATGATGCAAGGTAACTGTTGCTGTCATCAGTTAATCAATTTGTAAATCTATAAGCACACTCTCAAACATAGAGAGACTTAGAGGGAAATAATAGATAATCTAAAAACTTGGTAGCTATAGATACAAAACAATTTATGTATAGAAATTGTTTGAGCATAAAAAAGAGAACCCTTGTTTGGGTTCTCTTCTAGTTGTTTTATATGCTAAATATTAGTTGCCTTTTCTCATGTTACGGATGCAACGAGTGCAGACATAACCATTTCTTGTTTTCCCTGTTTCATCTACATAATCAACCTTTTGAACATTGGCTCTCCATGTTCTTCTGGTTTTTATATTGCTGTGGCTCACATTATTACCGCTCATTGAGCCTTTTGAACAAATATTACAAACTCTTGACATTTTTTTACCTCCGGATACTTAAATCGCTTTTGTATTATACAATTATGACAATTGTTTGGCAAGACTTTTTGTGCTCTTTTGTAATTCACTTGCGCTAATAATATTTTTATAATAATATTTATGTACTTGCGAGGTATGTTATGCCACTAAAAACGAATAATGTATACGGTAGTATAACCATTAGTGATCAGGCTGTATCTAAAATTGTGGGTCGACTAGCCTTAGATTGTTATGGAGTTGTGGCTATTTCTCCTAGCATGTTTGCATACCGTATTCTAGGAATTGGTAAAAAGAGAAAAAAATTAAATCGTGGTATAAAAATCACGACAATGGACAATAGAGTATTTATAAATCTTTACATAGTTATAAGCAAGGGTATCAATAAAGACGCAGTAGTTGATAGTTTACGTTCCATATTATTGTACAACGTTTCTAATTTGACAGGCATGAGAGTTAAAGATGTAAAGATTCATGTTGTAGGAACTGTATAGAGTACTTAAGTACTACGAATAAAATGATTGTTAGTATAGATTCAAAAAAAATCCTTGAAATGTTCAAGGGTGGGGCTAAAAACCTTCAATTAAATAGGGAATATGTTGATAGTTTAAATGTATTTCCAGTACCTGATGGGGATACTGGAACTAACATGATGTTAACTTTAAACACCACCCTGAAACAAATGGAAGCTAGCGATTCTAGTAATATCGTTAGTTTGTGTAATGGATTGTCAGTAGGTGCACTAAAAGGTGCACGTGGTAATAGTGGCGTTATTTTATCCCAGATATTTAAAGGGATGGCCTTAGTTTTATCTGAAATAGATGTAATCAATACCAAAACGTTTGCAAGAGCACTTAAAAAAGGTGCTGAAGTTGCGTATGCAGGAGTTCAAATTCCAAAAGAAGGAACGATTCTCACAGTAATTAGAATGGTTGCTGACTACGCTATGCGTCTTTCTATCAGAAATAAAGACTTTATTACATTTTTTAAGTCGATATTAAAGCAAGGGCAGAAAGTATTGGATGATACTCCTAATATGCTACCAGTACTAAAAAAAGCTGGAGTAGTAGATGCTGGTGGTGCTGGTTTATTAGTTATTTTTGAGGGCATGTACAATGTTTTAGCTGGCATTGAAATGAAAGAAATTGAAACGCCCCCAGTACAACTTAATTTAGAAGAAGATACGCCAGATGATATTCATGACTTTGAAAACATCAAATTTGCATACTGTACCGAATTTTTTATAGTCAATACACCTCCAAAGACGACATTATCTGATATAGATAAATATAGAGATACATTAATGGAACTCGGAGATTGCGTGTTGGTAATTGGCGGTTTAGACATGGTAAAAGTCCATGTGCATACAAACAATCCTGATAAAGTTCTCTCACTAGCGTTAAAGATTGGAGAGATACATAATGTTAAAATTGATAATATGCCCGAACAATTTAGAGAGATGCTTCAAAATAAGGAAGCATCTAAAATAGTAAAGCCAGTCGGTATGGTTGCGATATGTAATGGAGAAGGTTTAAAAGCTATTTTTAAAGAATTAAATGTGGATGTTGTCATTGAGGGTGGACAGACAATGAATCCGAGTGTGGAAGATATTGTTGAAGAGATTGAGACAGTTAACGCTGAAGTTGTTTATATACTTCCAAACAATAAAAACATAATAATGGCGGCTGAACAAGCGAAAGGTTTAGTAGAAAATTGCGAAGTTGTTGTAATTCCGACCAAAGATGTTGCAAGAGGCGTAGTGGCAGCAATGAACTTTAATCCGGAAAATTCCATTGAAGAAAACGAAGAAGCTATGAATCAAGCGATTTCAGTTATACGCAGTGGGCAAGTTACTCATGCGGTCAGGGATACTGAGATGGATGGCTATAACTTACATGACGGGGATATTATCGGAATATATGGGAATATAGTTGCAAAGGGTAAAAATGTAGCCACTGTTACAAAAGAGCTAGTTGCCAAATTAGTGGGCGAGAGTAGCTACTCCATAACACTTTATTATGGAGCAAATACCAAAGATGAGGATGCTGAATTACTGAGAGATGAACTGCAAGAACAGTATCCATTTATGGATGTCATTTTATATAACGGTGGTCAACACCATTATTATTACTATGTCGCTGTCGAATAGTTTGTGTCCTGGAAAAATTGTTGAACTTTAGTTATAATCTAGCTTTATAAGCAATCAGTTTTTTATTAATTATACTCGCAAATTAATTCATATGGTCTTTTAAGTTAGAAGTAGAAAACCAGTAATAGTTCAAAGGCAATCATTTGTCAGCAAAGAACAAATTTTTAATTCTATCAGCAAGAGTCAGCAATCTAACCATATTAAATTATTTATAAAGACTTGCAATTAGGAATATTTATAAGATGGGAATTAGTTTAAGGGATATAAAGGGTGTTGGACCTAAAACGGAAGAAAAGCTAAATCAGTTGCGCATATTTAAGCCTTCCGATCTTGCCAATTTTTTCCCATCAGGATATTTAGATTTAGATAAAGCGACTCCTTTATATGGTGTTTCAAACGGGGATTTTGCGAGAGCGGAAGTTACAATAACTGACATTGCAAAACCTATTAAATTTGGTAACCGCAATATTTTAAAAGTAAGAGGTATCGATGACGATAATAATCGTATAGAGATAACCTGGTATAATCTTCCTCATTTAATTCGCGAATTAGTAATTGGAACCCGTTTAATTTGTTTTGGCAAGGTTCAATTAGGAAAAATATTAAAATTTCCCCATCCTACATTTGAAATAATTAAAGAGGGAAAGGAAAGGAAATTAAAGGGAATAAAAACCCAATATCGCACCAAGGGTATTTTATCACATGGGGTGATGTCCAACTTAGTGCAAGAACTTTTTAAAATAGAAAATTATGATAGTGTTATTAGTCAAGAGTGTTTACGGCGATATAATCTAGTCGATTTGAATACAGCATATAATCAAATCCATTTCCCCTCCTCAATAAATGAAGTTGAGATGGCGCAAAATAGGATTGATATTGAAAATATTGTCAAAGAAATGGCTGCATTTCGCTTGATTAATAATTGCATTAAAAGGGCATATAGATACAAAGATGTCCCTAATTTTGTGTCAAGAGCAGAAAAGTTACTCCCATTTAAATTAACTAAAAGTCAATCAGAGGCTATTGAAAAAATTAAGGAAAGTTTAGTAAATTCAGATAAGCCATTAAATGCTATGCTAATAGGTGATGTATCCAGTGGGAAAACTGTAGTTGCCACATTAGCTTCACTATTTGCGCTATACTCTTCGTGTCAAGTAGCAGTAATGGCACCAACTGAAATTTTAGCAAAACAACACTACAAAACATTCAATGATTATATATCGGCAAAAGGTGTAAAAATTGCCCTTTTAACTGGTTCTATGAGCCCAAAAGAAAAGCAATTGGTACATAAAGACATAAAAGAAGGTAGGGTAAATATAGTTATTGGCACTCACGCGCTACTTTCAGAATCGGTGGAGTTTAAGTATCTTGCTTTAGTTGTATTAGATGAGCAACATAGATTTGGAGTGGCGCAAAGAACTTCTTTATTATCAAAAGGAATAGCTTGTGATCTGATTAGTTTGTCAGCTACTCCCATACCTCGTTCATTAAGAATGACCCTTTTTGGCAATGTCGAAGTTTTAAATATTGAAAGGCGAAGTGATGCTAGTAATATTAAAACACAAGTAGTTTCTGAAAAGTATAAGAATGACGTTTTTAATGCAGTTGCAAAAAAATGTATTCAAGGTGAACAAGCATATATTGTTGCACCTAGAATTTTTGATGTTGAGGGTGTTGAAACAAACTCAGTGGAAAAGTTATATGTGCAATTAAAACGAAAGTATTCAAAAGAGATTAATGTGGGCTACATTCATGGCAACATGAAAAACGATGAAAAAAATAAAATAATGGAAGATTTTAGGACAAATAAAATTGCTATGTTGATTTCCACTAGCCTCATTGAAGTAGGCGTTGATGTTGCTAACGCTACGCAAATGATAATTATGGATGCGGAAAGATTTGGGCTGTCTGCGCTTCATCAATTAAGAGGTAGGGTAGGACGTGCAGGTCAAGAAGCAAATTGCTACTTAGTGACAGAGCACGATGATAGTTCTAGACTTACATTTTTAGAAAAGGAAACAGATGGCATAAAAATCGCTGAGATGGATTATGAATTAAGGGGTCCTGGTGAGTGGCTAGGTGAAAGGCAGAGTGGGAGAATGATGGATAACATCAGCCTTGAAACACTGAAGTTATGTAATGATCTTGCTCAAAGTGTGGATTTGAATAAAAACTATGACCTTTTGTTTAATTACGCAATAGATAATGGTTTGAATCGCATTTCTTTAAACTAAATAGCCAGTGAAAGAAATAGTAGAGAATGATGGATAACATCAGCCTTGAAACACTGAAGTTATGTAATGATCTTGCTCAAAGTGTGGATTTAAATAAAAACTATGATCTTTTGTTTAATTACGCAATAGATAATGGTTTGAATCGCATTTCGCTAAACTAAATATACAATGTTTTTAGATGTCGTAGCTAAAGATACGGTAATAGCTGGAGGGTAGTAAAACCTGTTAGTTGGGTACCAAATTTACATAATATTATGCGCGCGTGTGTTGAAATAGGGCGGTCGGTGTGTTATTATAAGCATATATAATTAATTTTGTAGTTGATGTATAAAATAAACTCTTGATGAAGTTAAGCAAGGAGGAGAAAAATGGAATTAATACAATTAGATGCATTTGATGGCAAGATTATTATTGTCAATGTGTGGGATAATGTCGAAAAAGCTGTAGGGACGGTAGTTATCAGCCATGGTATGGCTGAACATGCGGGTCGATATGACGATTTTGCAAGTTTTTTAAATGAAAATAACTTTTACGTACTAGCACTCAACCATCGTGGACATAAATACAATAATGCTGGAGAAAAAGGCATGGTTAAAGGTGATAGCTACGCTCAATCCGTAGAAGATATACATACACTTGTAACGTATGCCAAAGAAAAATATGGCAAAGAAGTAGTGCTTTTTGGGCATAGCTATGGTAGCTTTTTAGCACAAAGATATATCGAATTATATAGCGAAGATGTTAAGGCTTGTATTTTGTCAGGAACGGCATACATGAAGAGTGCATTAATAAGCATGGGAAGAGCTATTGCTAACTTCCAAAGAAGCATTCTTGGCCCCGATAAGAAAGGTAAGTTGATTAACACACTAAGTTTCGGAGCATACAATAAACCATTCAAAGAGCAAAAACAAAAATTTGCATGGTTGTCGAGAGATAAAGCTCAAGTAGAAAAATACGAAAATGATGAATACTGTGGCTATGTTTTATCTTTAGGCTTTTACTCCTCTTTCTTCAATGGGTTACATTCAATGTATGGTCCAGACTCAGACGGCATTCGTAAAGACATACCAATTCTGATTGCTGTTGGTAGTAAAGATCCCGTGTCAAACAATGCAGTGTTAGCACATCAGCTTTATGATTTTTACATGTCCAAAGAATTAACAAAAGTGGAAATTAAAGTTTATGAAGATGCGCGTCACGAAATACTAAATGAGATAAATAATGATGAGGTTTATAAAGACATGTTGGCGTTTATTAACGCACAATTTGCTTAAAAGAAATAGATAATTATGAAAAATGTAATAAAAGTTTTGATACTTGCGCTACTCATTAGCGCAATAGTTCTTATATTGTATGCTTGCACTCCGCCTGTTGAAGATGAGCCACAAGAAGCTACTATCAAGATTAATAGTGCTGAAGATTTTAATAGAATGAGGGATATGATTGGATACAAGTATTCAAAAACCACATTCGAGTTAACAACAGATATAGATTTATCGTCACAAAATTGGTTAGTACCTATTGGTCGTGGGGCTACTCCAGCAGAATCTTTTATGGGGATTGTAGATGGGAAAGGAAAAACTATAACATATAAAATTGATATTCCTGTCGAAGATTATAACCTTTCAGATGAGCCTGTTCCAGATAAAGTATATGGGTTATTTGGTTACGCATACAATGCGGAGTTTAAAGATTTAAATCTTGTCACAACAATAAATGTACCCACTGATGCAGAAAACACCACAATTGGTGCTCTTTGTGCTGTGATAAATAACGGAGCAAAAATATCTAATGTTAATGTAACGGGTAACATCGCGTCACAGATGCCAAGTTATGAGAAAGGAGTGGGACACGAAGAAGTGTATAATACCGAACGCAATAACCTGATAGTCGGTGGCGCAATTGGCTATATCAAAGGTCATTATGTTGCAGATAATGTAATTTCTAGCGCTAATATTCAAATCAATATGCAAGCTGGGGGAGGCAAAAAGGATTTCATATTAAGTAACTTAATGGTTGGTGGTGTTTTTGGGATTTCAAGAACGGAGGATGTTTCTAATCTTAACACAGTGGTAAATACTGCTAACAAAATGAAATTTAATGGAGAAATCAAAGCTGTTGGCTCTAAGGTCCTATCTGGTGGCATCTTTGGTTCTGTTCACTACACGAACATATCTCAAGTTGACGTTGAACTTGAAAATAATTTTAACGTTGAAGCATTTAAGAGGATGAGTTTTGGAGGAGTTTCTGGGCTTTTGGAAAATTCGAAATTGACTTCTTCTAAAGTAATAACAGGAGCTGTTGATGTACTAGAGATTTCAGCAGGTGATAATGTAGCTTTTGAACTAGGTGGGGTTGTTGGAAAAACAAAGAATTCGGAAATTGATACTGTTTATGCTAAGTCGGAATTATACATAGGTGATGCTACATACTTTTATGGTGGGGGTATAGCGGGATTATGTATGGATTCGAAAATTTCTAACGTAGCAACAGAAGGCGGATTGATTTTTACTGATATTTATGGCAAAAAAACTTCCATTGTAGATAAAGTCATTGGGTATAGTAAATCTGATGAAGCTGAAAAAACACAAGTTGCAAAAAACACTAAAAGTGGTGGTATTGCAGGTGAAATTTCAGGGCAGAGTGTCATAAGCGGAAAAGTTGCAAGTGAATTTAAAGCATATTATCCAGTAGCTTCAAGCGCAGTGAAAAGATTGGAAATAAAGATTCTCAAAAAAGGTGAAGAAGCGTTGGATTCTTGGATAAAAGAATCTAAGTATAATAGAGACTTAATGATAATAGAACTTACCGACTCTCCAGACGCTAAAGAAGACGAGCAGCAATATACAATCAATCATTTCCCATTCATAGTAGATGATGCAGATATAACGTATCGTAATGATAATGCTAAGGTTATAATTGATCAAGCTAAGTGGGAGGCGCAAAATCAGGATTTTGTAATCGATGTATGTGTAAACCTATGCAATGAAGGAAAATATTTAGAATGCGTTACAGTGGCTCCCGATACAACAGTATTTGAAGGAGTGAAAGCTGAAATAATAGGAAGAATAAACGGATAGTTACTGATTTACTGACAATCCAAAACATGCTGAATGCGTTACCGTTCTTCCTGATACAACAGTATTTGAAGGAGTGAAGGCTGAAATAATAGGAAGAATAAACGGGTAGTTACTGATTATTAATTTTCGTGGTGATTGCAAAGTTTAAAACCCACTTAAGGATTTTTATGTGTACAAAATGTATAAGCTCAACAACCCTATTTTGTTGACGCGGGCTTTTCAAATCATCAAATAACGCACCCAGAGAGTCATAGAACTTCAGATTCCTGATTGTCTATGGCTTTTTGGAATTAAATAAAAACAGAAGGCATTAAAAATGTTAATAGTTATTGATTTTGCTATAAAACAATCCAATTGAATTGACATAAAAAAACCAAAAGATTGATAATGTATTAAATAGTATTACTACGTATACCATGAAGTAACTGGTGAGCAAATCAAAAAATGAAATTGCGTAAACAAATATAGTTAAAGGGTAAGGAAAAAAATATGAAAATAGTGTTTAATGATAAAGAGTATAGTTTTGAAAGCGGTATTACAGCTTTTGACATAGCAAAAGAACTAATCCCTAATAATTTTAGGGAGGTTTATATTGCTAGCCTAAATGATAAAATGTTAGATCTATTTTCTCCAATTACAAGCGATGCAACCATCAGGTTTTTTGGGTGGGATAGCGAAGAAGGTAAAAAGGCATATAGACATAGCTCTGCGCACATAATGGCTCAAGCTGTCAAGAGACTATATCCCGACGTTAAGGTTGCTATTGGTCCCGCTATACAAGATGGATTTTATTATGACTTTGATTTTCAAACTCCAATAAAGGTAGACAATTTAGCTGAAATTGAGGCGGAGATGAAAAAAATCATAAAAGAAAGACTTCCTATAGTTCGTAAAGAAATAAGCCGTGAAGAAGCTATTAAAATGTTTGAGTCTCAAGGAGAAATATATAAAGTAGAGTTAATTAGAGAATTACCAAGCGACGCAATCATTAGTATATATAGTCAAGGTGAGTTTACCGATCTTTGCGCTGGTCCACATCTTCCAAACACCGGTTATGTAAAGGCATATCAACTGACATCAGTTACAGGTGCATACTGGCGTGGTAACGAAAAAAACAAGATGTTAACTAGAATATATGGTACATCTTTTGACAATAAAGAAAATCTTATAGCATATCTAGAAGCACAAAAAGAGGCTAGGGCTAGAGATCACAACAAGATTGGTAGAGAGTTAGGTTTTTTCATGACTGACGAAAACATTGGTCAAGGACTTCCACTACTAATGCCTAAAGGAGCAAAGTTATTTCAAATACTTTCTCGGTTTGTAGAAGACGAAGAGGCTAAAAGAGGTTATTTACTTACAAAAACACCTTATATGGCAAAAAGTAATTTGTATAAAATATCTGGGCATTGGGATCATTACCGAGACGGTATGTTTGTCATACCAGGCAAGGAAGAAAATGAGGTTTTTGCGTTAAGACCAATGACTTGTCCTTTCCAATATGTCATCTACAATAATGGACTAAAATCATACAAGGATTTACCTAAAAGATATGCAGAAACATCAACTTTATTTAGAAATGAAAGTAGTGGCGAAATGCATGGTCTCATAAGGGTAAGACAATTTACCATTTCGGAGGGTCATTTAATTTGTACTCCCTCCCAGCTCGAGGAGGAATTCAAAGGTTGCCTTGATTTGGCGAGATTTATGTTGAAAGTTTTAGGATTAGATGAAGATGTTAGCTACCGTTTTTCAAGATGGGATCCGAATAATAAAGAAAAATATATAGATGATCCAGAAAAGTGGGAACAAGCTGAATCTACCATGAAAGGCATATTAGATAATCTAGAACTAAACTACACAACTGCCACAGACGAAGCTGCTTTTTATGGCCCTAAATTAGATATACAAATCAAGAATGTTTTTGGCAAAGAAGATACGATGATTACCATACAAGTTGATATGTTTTTAGCTGAAAATTTTGATATGTCATATGTTGACGAAAATGGTAATAAACAACGCCCATATATAATTCATAGAACGTCACTAGGATGTTATGAAAGAACAATGGCTCTTCTAATAGAAAAATATAATGCTGCATTGCCAGTCTGGATGGCACCAGAACAAGTTAGAGTGTTAAACTTAACGGAAAGGACTGAAGATGAAGTGGTTAAAGTCTGTCAGAAACTAAGAGAAGATGGAATTAGAGCAGAGCAAGATATTGCAAGTGAAAAGATAGGATACAAGATTCGCCAAGCACAGTTAGATAGAATCCCGTATATGATAATCATTGGAGATAAGGAAAAGGAAAGCGGGTTGATAAGCGTGCGCTCTAGAAGAGAAGGTGAACTAGGCAACATGACTTACGATGAATTTTTAACAAAAATCAAAAAAGAAATTAAAGATTTCGTAATCGGTTAGTTGACATCTAAAAGATAAAATCTTAAAACGGCAAACAGCTTATTACCCAATCTTTCGAAGCAACCATTTAATAGATGGTCATTAGGATAAAGGAAGCTTAATTGTTATACGACCTCTGAAAGTTGGTTTTTGTTGACGCATCTAGAGAAGTTAGGAGTAGGGTGTTAGTTGTCGTGGTAAGTGCAACGGTAAATAGACCCTCGAAAGTTACTGAGGTTAAGCGCAACTCCAGTAGTGCTCGTAAGAATGTTAGCAGTAATAGTAAGTTGGGTGGTAAATGAGCCTTAGGTGGTATATAGTAAACACAACTTTAGTAGTAATCGTAAAAACATGGATTAAAAAAATTTACTTGACAGCATATTCAAGTAATGATAATATCAAAAAGCAAAGTAGAACATTTTCTCACCAGATGCAACTAGGCAGTATGGTTAATACAATTAAAAATATAGGCTAAAGTGATTTTGGTTCATTTTAATTAAGTATTTGAGAGGTGTTTTACAAAAACACCTTTTTTTATTAAAAAACGTAAGGAGGACAGTACGTTCAAAGAGTTATCAATTAATGAAAATATACGCGCAAAAGAAGTAAGGCTCATTGACACAGATGGAACCATGATAGGCATTTTATCAGTGAATGAAGCACAAAAGATAGCGTATGAAAAGCATTTAGATTTAGTGTTGATTGCACCAACAGCAAATCCACCTGTTTGTAAGATAATGGATTATGCGAAGTATCGCTATGAAAAGAAAAAGCAAGAGCGAGAAGAGCGCAAGAAACAAGCAACGGTTGAGCTTAAGGAATTATGGTTATCTGCAGTTATCGATGTAGGTGATTTAAAAACTAAGGCAAGAAAGGCTCGTGAATTTATAGAAGATGGAAATAAGGTCAGACTGAGTATTCGAATGAGAGGAAGACAGTTAGCTCATCCCGAACGGAGTGTAGAAGTTATGGAGAATTTCTTTGAACTAGTGCAAGATGTAGCTCAAATAGAGAAAGAGCCTAACCGAGAGGGTAGAACAATAGCAATGACAATTGCGCCAATAAAGAAGAAATAACAACAAGGAGGAACTAGACATGCCAAAGATGAAATCACATACCGGAGCGAAAAAAAGATTTAGATTCACATCTAGTGGTAAATTAAAGCATTCGGCACAAAACAGAAGACATATTTTAACCAAAAAAGCGAGCAAGAGAAAAAGACAGCTTCGTGGAACTAGATATGTAGATATTACTCAAGAAGCAACAATTGCAAAGATGATTGGTGGACAAAAGTAGTAGGAGGCAAGCAAAATGAGAATTAAAAGATCTGTAAATTCAGCGAAAAATCGCAAAAAGGTTTTAAAGAGAGCTAAAGGATATTTTGGAAGCAAGAGCAAGTTATATAGAGTAGCCAATCAAGCAGTTATGAAGTCTATGCAATATGCATATGTCGGCAGAAGACTAAGAAAGAGAGATTTTCGTAGTTTGTGGATTACCCGTATAAATGCGGCTGCGAGATTAAATGATCTTTCATATAGTAAGTTTATGTATGGTTTAAAATTAGCGGGAATAACATTAAATCGTAAAGTACTAGCAGATATGGCAGTCAATGATGCGGAAGCCTTTACAGGGCTCTGTGAGAAAGCCAAAGCAGCAATTAAATAAATACATTGAGAATAAAGGCTTCTCTAGCGGGAAGCCTTTTTTATTACACCATATAAAGCAGAGGTAGTAATTTATTATCAACATAGGTTTAAAATGGAAGTTATTAAATCATTAAACAATGAAACAATAAAATATGCATCATCTCTAAAAGAGAAAAAGAATCGACAAAAAGAAGGAGCTTTTTTAGTTGAGGGAAACAATCTAATAAAAGACATGTCAGGACAACACATAAAAGAGCTTTTTATACAAGAGAGTTTAGCCTCTAAAAATTTAGAAATTATTAGTCTAAAAACTAAAGAAAATGAGCAAATAAGACTGCATTATGTAGCGGATAATGTTTTCACAAAACTATCTGAAACAGTTACTTCTGCAGGGTTGGTTGCGATATGCAAGAATCCCTCAAGAAAGCCGATAGGCGAAGGACATGTCGTTGTATTTGATAGAATTAGAGACCCTGGAAACTTGGGAACTTTACTCAGGACAACGCTGGCTATGGGCGTGAATGATGCAGTTTTAATTGATTGTGTTGATCCATTTAATGCTAAAGTAATTAGATCTTCATTAGGGGCAGTTTTACGAGTTAATATTATCCAAATAAATGATTTGTCAGAAATTAATGAAGAAATTTTAGATAAAAAAATTGTAGCTTTAGATATGTTTGGTAAAAATATTTATGAGTTTCACGAAAAATCGCCTTTAGTATTGGTGGTTGGAAATGAAGCTTCAGGAGTATCTAAAAAGATATTAGATAGTGCAGCATATGTTTTATCTATTCCTATGCCGGGCTGCGAGATGGAGAGTTTAAATGCTGCTATTAGTTTTTCTATAGCACTTTCATATATTGTGTCTGCTAAATAACACAAAAGAATTTTTTATGACACATAACCGAAGGATTATCGCTAGTTAAAACCATTATATGTATGAGAGTACTTTCGTGTATTGTACGTAGCAAACTATATTATATAAACGAGCTCTTGTGACGTATAGCTGAAGCTACAAACAGCGGACGGCTAAGCGGTAGTTTTGAGATGAGGGTTTTTTAAGATCGTTAAGTAGTTGTTATACATTAGAATAAGCTTTGTAATGCATAATGTGGGCTACAAGCAGTGATGTTTAAATTGTAGTTTAAGATGAGGGGTTAATATTATGTAGTAATTTTGCATTATATACTACTTACTAAATATAAAGAAGTAGATAATATACAAGGATTTATGGTATATTAAATAAGTTGAGATATATTATTTTACAGTTTTAAAATATTAGAATTTGGTGGAGGTTTGAAATGGCTGGACATAGTAAATGGTCTAATATCAAGCAGAAGAAAGGCAAAACGGATGCTGCAAGAGGGCGCATCTTCACAAAAATAGGTAGAGAGATTTCGGTTGCTGTTAGGCATGGTGGACCCGACCCAGATTCAAATCCCAGGTTAAGAGATGTTATTACTAAAGCAAGGCAGAACAATATGCCAAACGATAACATAACTAGATCTATTAAAAAAGCCAGCGGTGAACTTGGCACTCCTGATGAGTTTGAAGAAGTTACTTATGAAGGTTATGGTTTGGGTGGAGTGGCTGTTATAGTAAACACGCTAACAGATAATAGAAATAGAACTGCAGGCGACATAAGACACTGTTTTGATAAGTATGGTGGTTCCCTAGGGTCTACTGGTTGTGTTAGTTACATGTTCAAAAGAGTAGGTGTCATTATATGCGATAAAACAATTGGTGAAGACGAGATGCTACTACTCGCTCTAGAAGCTGGCGCTGATGACATGCAGACTTATGATGATAATTTTGAAATACATTGTGATCCATCGAAGTTGAGCGAAGTTGCTGATATGTTAACAAATAGTGGTGCAGTGATACTTTCTCAAGATGTAGACATGCTTCCAGACATGGAGGTTTCGCCTGGCGAGCATGAAGAGACTGTTAAGAAAATGTTAGATGCTCTTGATGAAAATGATGACGTGCAAAATGTATATCATAATGCTATTCTAACTGAAGAGCCAGAAGAAGATTAGTGCGTAAGGTGTTTTACACTACTGTAATATCATAATATTGGAGTTTATTAGTTAAGTATGGAAACCGAAGTTAAAAATATTTGTAAAAAAGTTAAAGAAGCCGCGAATAATTTTGCTGGAGTAAATGCACAAACCAAAAATGCAGTGTTATTAACTATTAAAGAGCTACTACTTGCAAATGTTGATAAGATAATTACTGCTAATAAATCTGACATTGAAATGGCTTTAAAGCAAGGTCGAAACCAAGCTTTCATAGATAGGCTAACGCTCACACCTGACAGAATTAAACTTATAGCCGATGGATTAGATGCAATTGTAGCACTTGGCGATCCCGTTGGCGAGATTACTGAAGAATATGTTTTACCAAACGGACTAAAAGTATATAAAGTAAGGGCACCGTTAGGAGTTGTAGGCATAATATTTGAAGCAAGACCTAACGTCGCAGTGGATGCTGCCGCACTTTGCATAAAAAGTGGTAATGGAGTTGTTTTAAGAGGTAGTAGTGATAGTTCGGAAAGCGTTAATGCACTAGTAGGATACATAAAAGAAGGACTCTCGAAACATGGGTTGTCTCCTGATCTTGTAGGGAATATAGAACCTAAAGATAGATCTACATCAGTTGAGATGTTAAAACAAGAAAAATATATTGATGTTGTGATACCAAGGGGAGGGGAGTCATTAAAAAAGGTTGTGTTAGAAAATGCTAAAATGCCTGTCATCGCTTCTTCAGGTGGAAACTGTCACATATATGTTGCAAACAGTGCAGATATTGACATGGCAAATGAAATAATTTTAAATGCAAAGACTAATAGACCTGCTGTATGTAATGCATTGGAAACTTTGTTAATAGATGCGAAAATTGCAGAGAAAGCACTTCCATTACTTTGTGATAATTTAGCAAAAAAGGGTGTAGAGATAAGATTAACTAAAGAGGCTAGTAAATATTACCAAGGCGACAAGATAGTAGATATGGAAGAAATGCACATAGAGTATGATGACTTGATTGTAAAAATTCATGTTGTGCAAGGTGTCGTAGAAGCAATAGCACATATAAACGAATATGGAACACATCATAGTGAAGCTATTATATCTGCTGATGAAAAAGAAATTGAAAAGTTCATGAAAGAAGTAGACAGCTGTGCGTTATATGCTAATGCATCCACAAGGTTTACAGATGGATTTGAACTGGGCTTAGGTGCTGAAATGGGTATAAGTACACAAAAGTTACACGTTAGAGGTCCAATCGGGCTAAAAGAACTAACTTCAGTAAAGTACTGTGTGTACGGAGATGGACAAGTAAGAAAATAATGTAAGGCGTAAAATCTTAAAGATTATTATTCCTGAAATGTAATACATTTGAAAAAGGAGCGTAAGGGCGTAAATGAGAAAAATAGCAATACTAACGAGTGGCGGAGATGCCCCGGGAATGAATGCAGCAATTAGAGGTGTGGTAAGATGTGGTAATGCTGCTAATATAGAAGTATATGGCATAGAAAGAGGATATGAAGGCTTGTTAAGAGGGACTCTGAGAAGAATGGATAGCCGTTCGGTATCAGATATTATTCAAAAAGGTGGAACCATACTAAAGACAGCTAGAAGTAGTGAGTTTGCAGAAGAAGCAGGTGTAAAATTAGCTGGTGAAGTGCTACGGGCATATGGTGTAGAAGCGCTAGTAGTATTAGGTGGGGACGGATCTTTCAAAGGGATGCGGGACTTATATAACATTTGTGGAATACCATGTGTAGGCATACCCGCAACAATTGATAACGATTTAGCATATACTGATTTTACATTAGGGTTTGATACTGCAGTTAACACTGTTGTGGAAGCAATAAATAAGTTAAGAGATACAATGACTTCACACGATAGGGCATGCATAATTGAAGTTATGGGAAGAAAATGTGGTGATATAGCATTATATGCTGGTGTTGCAGGAGGAGCAGAAAGTATTGTTGTTCCTGAGCACAAACATCTTGTAGAAGATATAACCAATAAAATGAAGAAAAATGCTATAAAAGGCAAGGTGTCGGACATTATTGTTTTAGCAGAAGGAGTTTGTTCTTGTGAAGAATTAAAGAGCCAAATTTTAGAAAAAATGGGCAACAACAGCGTAGTAATCAGAACTGTTAAATTAGGCTATGTGCAAAGAGGTGGCTCTCCATCAATGAGAGACAGGGTTTTTGCAGCAAGATGTGCAGACAGAGCTATTAATCTTTTGAATTCAAATTACAAAGATTGTAGAGTTGTTGGTATACACAATGCGCAGATGATTGACATGGAAATTAATGAGGCGCTGGATATGGTAAATGTTTTTGACGAAGAGTTATATAGAATAGCAAATAAATTATCATTTTAATCAAGGAGGATAACACATGAAAAATTTAAAAGGTGCATTAATGTTTGGACAGTCGGGCGGACCTACATCTGTAATAAATGCAAGTGCAGCTGGTGTGTTTTTGGAAGCACGTAAACACCCCAATATAACTGCAGTATATGGATTAGCTCACGGGATAAAAGGTTTGTTAGAAGAAGATTTTTATGACATGAACAAAGAGGATGAAAAAGAACTTTTACTAATGAAAAATACCCCATCATCGAGTTTGGGTTCAGTTAGATATAAGCTTGCAAACGTTGAAAAAGATGATACGGATTACAAGAGAATATTAGAAGTTTTTAAAAAGTATAATGTCCGTTATTTCTTCTATAATGGTGGAAATGACAGCATGGATACCTGCAATAAGATTTCCAAGTATTTATTAAGTGTGGGTTACGATTGTAATATTATTGGTGTTCCAAAAACAATAGATAATGATTTGTATGGTACCGATCATTGCCCAGGATTTGGTTCTGCTGCAAAATACATTGCAACAACACTTATGGAGCTTAACTTAGATGCAAAAGTCTATGATAAAGGACAAGTTGCAGTTATTGAAATAATGGGCAGAAATGCAGGCTGGCTCACTGCTGCTGCAAGTTTAGCAGGATATAAAGGACTAGGCGCAGATCTCATATATTTACCAGAAGTTCCTTTTTGTTTAGACAAGTTTAAAAAAGATGTTAAGAGGGTGATGGATGCTAATAATGGCAAATGTATTGCATGTGTTTCTGAAGGCGTAAGGAATAAGGATGGCAAATTAATAGTTGAAGAATTTTCAGATGAAAAATCCAAAGATCATTTTGGGCACACTCAATTAGGTGGGCTTGCGATTCATTTAGCTGGTTTAATAAACGAAGAATTTGGTGTTAAAGTCCGTGGCATTGAGTTTAATTTAATGCAAAGATGTGCTGCACATTTAGCTTCAGCTGTTGATGTGGAAGAAGCATTTAATGCGGGTGTTGAAGCTGTTAAAGCTGCAGTTAATGGTAATTCAGACATGATGGTTGCATTCGAAAGAGATATGAGTTCTGGCTCATATAAGTGCAAATATTACCTACTGCCTTTGGAGAAGGTTGCAAATACTGAACAGAAAGTACCACTAGAGTGGATTATTAATGATGGGACTGCATTATCTCAAGATTTTATAGATTATGCACTTCCTTTGATACAAGGTGATTGTAAGGCTCCACTCGAAGATGGACTGCCTAGGTTTGCAAGATTAAAAAAGGTTCAAGCAGGGCTGAAGAAGTAATAACAATTTATATAAATGATAATGAGGGGGGTGATAAAATACTCCCCTTTTAACAAAATAAACTTATGGCTAAAAAGACAAAAATAATAGTTTTGGTAGTGTTTATAACAGTGGTAGTTGCAGTTAGTTTAGGACTAGGCCTTGGACTAACTTTAAAGCTAGCCATTCCAAAACCAGAAGTTATAGAGGTAACAGGTGAGCCAGATTACACAATCAAAATCGGTTGGGAAAAAGTCATAGGTGCAAAACAATACATTATAAAGTATAGATACAGAGATGTTTACGGTGAAAAATATCGTTATGAAACAACTGATGATAATTTTATTGTAATTAAAAGAGTGAAGGGAAATCTTGATTTTAGTGTGCAGGCGCTAAATACTAGAGATATACAAACAAGTAAGTTCTCAAAAGAGTCTACCTACAATGTCGAAAGTTTAAAATTACCCTCGTTAAGTGGTTTTGGATTTAAAGAGTTATCAGGTGGAAGAGGAATGGTTGATGATTACTTTCAGCCAGTAAAATACGTCTACAAAGGCGAGGAAAGAACAGTAGAGTTTTATGAGTTTGTAGATAATCATAACCCAGACGATGTAGAGATTTTAAGTTATGGAGAGCTAATTGATTTCGTGTTCAATTTCCCAGAAGGAGAGACGCTGGTAAAATTTAGGCCCGTAACTTATGGCGAATTTGGGGGAACAATCATTGAGATCGAGGATCGCATAGAGTTAAAAGAATTGTATGAAAATTCTACAACATATGTAACTGCTAAGTTTATTAACCCCGATTAAACTGTTTGCGAAAAGCAATTTTGATTAATTAGCTTGAATTGCTTATGTTTAACTTTCTACAGTGATGCGGTTACTTGGCGGTCAAAAACATTTGCTTGAACGTACTTATACTGCTGGACTTTGAATAAATTAATTACAATAAAATGTATGAGTAGCACATGTTTTAGTATTGTTATTAAGTTTACATTTATTGAAAAAGCATATGCGATTATGTATAATTTAGAAAGTAGATGAAATTAATGGCACCTTGGAGGGTGAGCATGGAGAAATTCCTTGAATATTTAGATTCAATAAGTGGTGTGCTAGTAGCTATAGCGGTTGCACTTGTAGTGATTTTAGTTGTGGTAGCTATTGTGAGCATTGTTATGTCTAGAAAGAAAATGAAGAAAAAGAAGGCAGAAGGTCGGGAAAACGAAGCTGAAATACGAAGCCTACTTGCAACAAAATCAGAACCATTAAACTATGACGAGTATGATTTTGAAGATGATATTTTGACAAAGGAAGCTGGGAGCGAACTGACTTGGGTTGAAGATCAAGCTATGTTTGTGTTTCCAAATGAGCCGAATGAAAAAAGTAGAATTACTCCCGTTGATGCTAGTTATTACAACGACCGCTACGAAAGGGTTAATCAGTTAGAATATTACGAAGCAGAAGAAGCTTTGGCTCAAAATAGAATGACTAAAAAGGAAACGACAACTGAAGATGAGAATATAACATCTATAATTATGACACCAATACTAGCCAAGCCTAAAAAACCAAGGCCAACTAAAGAAAAGCCGGTCCCAGAAAGAGTCAAAAGTTCATTTGATGATGATTTTATTTATGACATTAATTTGGCAAGCTCCCCAGGGGAAATTATTTTATACAAAGACTTTAAGAACAAGTATAGACTTAGGTTTAGAGCTAGCAATGGAAGGACTTTAGCACATTCTCAACCATTTGATAAGAAGTTAGATGCGAACACTTCTGCAGCTAATATAATAGATATAGGAAGAAGGGCAAATTATACAGATGCAACAAAATTTGATTATGTCCCAGTGGTTGGACTGCCCACATATGAAGTATTTTTAGACAGCGACTTTAGGTACAGATATAAGTTGGTTTCATCGAACGGAATAGTATTACTGGCTAGTCAGGGATTTATAAATAAATGGAATTGTATTAACGCTATCCAAGCTCTCAAGGATGTACTTGATTTACACGAATTTAGTGAACAAACACGAAAAATAGAGTATGTTGGAACAGACGAGTTTCAAGCTTATTTAGATAGTTTAAAACAAGTTGATGAAAAACAGGTTGAGGAGCCAATAGAAGAAAAAATGTAACATTGTTTATATAAAAGTGTAATGTAGTAAAACCACCAAGCATAAATAGCTTGGTTTTTTATAGCTCTAAAACATCTGAATTTATTCTCAAAAAAGTGGGAGTTGCCGAGAATTCAAAGGAAAAATGCTAATAGTTTCCTTGTACGCAAAATCACCTAAGTGAAAATAATTGGTTTTTATAGCCCTAAAACATCTGAATCTATTCTCAAAAAGGTGTTAATTATCCGGAAATCTCAACATAATTAAGGTTTTAGTTTTTTATATTTTTTGAGTAATAAAGGTATAGGATGAAGAATATATCAATTATTATGTAGCCTGTGCTACAAAGTCCCTTGTAGGACAACGCTAATATTTAAGTTGTTTAATCTTTTTGGTGCTAGAGGCGAAGGAAAAGAGAATAGAAGGTGTCAGATTTGTTTTAAACTATAAAAAGTCCTTTGTAAATTGCGCGCTCGCGCGTTATTGACTATTTGAAGTATATAGTTTAAAATAAACAAGGATAATAGGAGGCATTTTGAGAATCGTAATTTTAGATGGCTATTGTTTGAATCACGGAGATCTATCTTGGGATGGTTTTTTTGAGTTAGGTTCTGTGCAGTATTATGATCGTACTGCGCAAGAAGATATTGTTCAACGCTCCATTGATGCTGACATAATAATTACCAACAAGTGCAGAATAACCAAAGAGATAATAGATAGACTACCAAAATTGAGATATATAGGTGTTTTGGCAACAGGTTTCGATGTTATTGATATTGAGTATGCGAAAAAGAAAAATATTGTAGTGACAAATATCCCAACATATGGTACTGATAGTGTGGTACAAATGGTGTTTGCTTTGTTACTCGAGCTATACGCTTCACTTAGTTATCACTTAAAAACAGTCAAACAAGGGGAATGGTCTAGGTGTCCTGACTATTGTTACTATAAAGATGGTGGCCTAAAGGAACTATCTGGAAAAATAATGGGAATTGTCGGATATGGCAATATTGGTGCTGGTGTTGGTAGGGTCGCTCAAGCCTTCGGCATGAAAGTTATTGCTCTTGATAAGGTTAAATCCCATAAAGAAACAAGCACATTTAGGTATGTAGACTCTTTAGAAGAATTGTTAAAAAGCTCAGACGTTGTATCTTTAAATTGTCCTCTAACGAGTGAAAACAGAAAGATGATCAATAGAGATACACTTGCTATGATGAAAAGTAGTGCGGTATTGATAAACACAGCAAGAGGTCCGTTAGTTGATGAGGAAGCATTAGCAGAAGCGTTAAATAAAGGGATAATCGCTGGTGCGGGACTAGATGTTTTGGAGAAAGAGCCACCCCAATCAGATAGTCCAATTTTTAAAGCTAAGAATGTAGCCATTACTCCACATATTTCTTGGGCTACGTTTGAAGCAAGAAGTAGGCTCATGGATATAGCAGTTGATAACTTGGCTTCCTTTTTGAAAGGTAGTCCTGTTAATGTAGTGAATGTTTAAAGCAAAATTTACAAAATAAAATATATAAAGAATGGAAAAGGAAAAAAATGGAAAGAATAGCAATTATTGATTTAGGTTCAAATTCAGCAAGAATAGTTATTGCTGAGGTTAGTGAAGGGGGATATTTCTCCGTTATTGATGAATTAAAAGAGCCAGTTAGATTGGCTAAAGGTATGGAGATTGACGGCTTTTTGAAACCTTTGAGAATAGCTCAAACTCTTAGAACGTTAAAAACGTTTAAAACCCTATATGAAAGCCATAATGTTGACAAGGTATTTGCATATGGAACTGCTGCAGTTAGAATGGCAAACAATCGAAATGCATTTGTTGAAGAGGTTGAGTCGGCTTGTGGAATTAAACTACAAGTCCTTTCGCAAGAAGAAGAGGCTGCATTAGTGTATACAGGCGTAATAAATTCAATGGAAATTCCCAAAGGACTCATTATCGATATAGGTGGTGGTAGTACCAAAATGATTTACTATAACAGAAGGACACTCATATCTCAAGATACACTACCTTTTGGCGCTGTAACTATTACAGAAAAGTTTGCTGAAATAGAAAATGCTGAAGCTAGAGCGCATGCAATTGAAGAGTATGTAGGCAAGTATTTAGACGAAAATGTTGCTTGGGTAAAAGATATCGACCCAGAAACAAAGTTAGTTGGAGTAGGCGGGTCTATAAGAAACTTAGGAAGAATTAGTCGTAAATTGAAAAACTATCCCTTAAACATGGCGCATAATTATACGGTTTCATTTGCTGAGTTTGATACTATCTATGACACAATAAAGCCGTTAACGCTTGAATTGATGGCAAGGATAAAGGGGTTATCAAGTGCAAGAGCAGATATATTCCCAGCAGCACTTTCAATTATTGAAGCGATAAAGAAAATTACAAATTTTGAAGAGATAACTATCGGAGGTGCAGGTTTAAGAGAAGGAGCTATGTTTAGATATGCAGTACCGTCCGTTGTAGAAAAACCTATTAGTGATATAACTGGACATGGGATATATACTCTTCTTAACAAGTTCGACTTAAACATTAAACATTGTGAGCATGTCTACGATTTGTCTATGCAATTATTTAAGCAATTGAGAGTGCTTCATAAACTCCCTCGTCCATACGTTAAAATATTACGAGTGGCCAGTATGCTACATGATTTAGGTACAAAATTTAAGTTTTATGACCATCATAAGCATTCTATGTACCTTATTATGAATAGCAACCTTTATGGCATTCCACAAAAAGATTTAGTAATGGCTAGTTTAGTAGCAGGGTGCCATGAAAAAGAAAGTTTAGAGGATTTAGGCATGGAGAAATACATCGCTATGCTTAATGAAGATGAAGTAGAAGCTGTCAAAAAACTAGGCGTGATAGTCAGAATCGCCGAATGCTTTGAAAGAGGAAAGGGTGGCTTGATTACCGAAATAGTTTGTGATGTTTTAGGTGATAGTGTAATTATGAAGACAAAATCTACTGGTGATATCACACTTGAAATCAAGAATGCAATGTATGCATATCCAGAATTTAAACGCGCTTTCAAGAAAACACTAGAGATACTGTAAATGAAAATACTACTCGCTTCAAAATCCCCTCGCCGAATAGAGATACTCTCCCAGCTTATAGGAGATAAGTTCGTTTCGAAGGGGAGCGAATGCGAGGAGTCTTTTGTTGGAAAAACTCCAGAAGATACTGTACTAGAAATTGCATATAGAAAGCTAACTGGTGTACAAAACCCAGAAAAATATGATGTGATAATATCTTGCGACACTTTAGTATATAGAGACGGTAACTATTATGGAAAACCAACCTCTCGTGAAGATGCTGCTAATATGTTGAGAGAATTAGCCAATAAAAATCATCAAGTTTATTCTGGATTAGTAGTAAAGAAGGGGAATAAAATTATTCAAGAAGCAGTGTGCTCCGATGTGGTTTTCAAAAATTTAAAGGATAGCGATATCGAGTATTACTTGGATAATTACGAATATATGGATAAAGCAGGATCTTATGGGATACAGGATAATATGCTTGTTTCAGGTTATTCGGAAGAGGGTTTTTACAATATAATGGGAATGCCTAAAGATGAATTAAAAGACATTTTAGTTAGGTTCGGGATTGTAGATGAGAAATAAACGTAGAAGAGGCAATACAGTCATTATCGAAATGGGTTCTGCAAATATAACGGTACTTACCGACGCAGGTATAGTGAGAGAGCCTAGTATTGCCATAGTGACAAGAAGCCATACATTAGAACTACTTGCATACGGACACAACGCTATAAAAATGATAGGTAAAATTCCAAATCATAGTTACATAACCCATCCAGTTGAAGAGGGTGTTGTAACCAATGTCGATGCGATGAGCTTGATAATTAAAGATATTTTGAGTAAGTATTTGCCTAAACGATTTGCAGATAGCGCAAGAGTATATGTACTAATCCCTTGCGGACTGTCAATAGCTGAAAGAGAACTGATGGAGAGTGCAGTAGTCAAGGCAGGTAGAAATGATGTGACAATAATAGAAAGCATGCTAGGTTTACTTCCTTACACAAAAGGAAGCACTCTTGTGGCGCTTTTTGGTGCAGGAGTAACTGAACTGGGAGTTATTGATGAAACAGGAATAGTGACAGGACTAACTGTAAACTTAGCTGGTAATACTATTAACGATGATATAAAAACAATGGCACTTGAAAAATATAATTTAAAAATCAGTAGTGCTACTGCAGAAAAACTTAAAATGGGTATTGGCACCCTGTATGAAAATGACACATCCACAATGGATGTAATCGGGCAGGATATAATAGATCAGAAAATGCGGAAAATAGAGATTAAGGCTGAACACATCAGGCCAAGCATTACTGCTATGTATAAAAAACTTGTCGAGGTGTTAGAGAGCTTACTAACAACTATCCCAGCCACAACACTTGCTGAGATATCAGAAAATGGAGTCTTAATAGCTGGTGGGGGAGCAGAAATGAGAGGGTTGACTGACTTTCTAGCAAGGTATCTATATTTGCCAGTAAAAGTTGCACCTCGTCCGACAATAGCTACAGTTAACGGTATGAGTTTGATTGTTAATGAAACTACAAATAAGTACGAGGCGATATTAGGGAATAAGAGATAAAATTATTCTGGTCAAAAATTGCATAAAAAGCAATATATTAAAAAATGCAAACCAGAGTATATACAAAAAATGTTTTATTCATTTATTAAAAAGGTGTAAACTGTTTTAGGTGGTGTATGAATATTATTACACTAGGTGGGGAGTAAAAATTATGAAAAACGAAGAAATTAAATCGCAAATATGGACAATTCCTAATATAATAACTTTTTTTAGGATTTTGTGTATACCGTTTATTATGTGGTGTACTTTAGATAAAAATACGTACATAACATTTAACATATTGGATTTAGGAGAAGTAGGAATTCCTCTTATTGGGTTAATTATTTTGCTTGTTGCAGCAACATCAGATCTATTTGATGGCTGGATTGCTAGAAAGTTCAATCAAACATCCGATCTTGGAGCGGCTTTAGACCCGATTGCGGATAAGCTTATGCATGTGACAACTTTACTATCTTTGGTTATTTTAGGGTTTGTTCACTGGGCTTTTTTGGTTGCAATATTGCTAAAGGAAGCATTAATGATATTAGGCGGGTTGTTTTTGCTTAAATATAGTACACCTATAAAGGCAAATATGACTGGTAAAATAGCAAGTGTTGTTTTATCAATAGGCGTTTGTATGTCATTTTTCCATCCGCTATTTAGAGCTAAGGTTTTTTATCTAGATTGGATAGTTATTGGAGTGGCTGTGATTATAACATATGTTGCATTTTTTGGATATTTGCATCAAGCTATACCACACTTCAAGGTAATGATAGCATCTTTAAAAAACAAGCTTGACCCAAACGATGTGTTTGGTAAAATGAAAACCATTCGCGAAACAGAGGGCATGGAGGATGTAAATTATAAAGAAGTTATCGCTAGTCTTAAAGAAGAAAAGAAGTTAAGTAATGACGATAATGTCTCTACGCAATAAGAACTTTTAACTTAAAAAAACACGAGGAGTAAATATACATGCGACTAGATAAGCTAGAGCCAAAAGAATTCGAACAAAAAATATATGAGAACTGGGAGTCAAAGGGATACTTTAAACCAGTTATTGATAAGAATAAAACTCCATTTACCATAATGATGCCACCACCAAATATAACGGGGCAGTTACATATGGGACATGCGTTAGATAATACTTTACAAGATATAGTTATTAGGCATAAACGCATGCAAGGATTTTCTGCACTCTGGTTACCTGGAACTGACCATGCCAGCATAGCTACAGAAGTTAAAATTGTTGATTTATTAAAATCCGAAGGGACAAGTAAAGAAGAATTAGGTAGGGAAGAGTTTTTACAAAGAGCTTATCAGTGGAAGGAAACTTACGGTGGAAGAATTTCAAAACAACTTAGAAGGTTAGGTAGTTCTTGTGATTGGTCGAGAGAAGCTTTCACAATGGATGAAAAATGTTCTAAAGCTGTAAGGGAAGTTTTTGTTAATTTATATGAAAAGAAATTAATATACAGAGGGCTAAGACCAATTAATTGGTGCCCGAGCTGTTTAACTGCGTTATCGGATGCGGAAGTGGAATATGAGGAGCAAAATAGTCATTTATGGCATATTAGATATCCTTATGCCGATGGTTCGGGATATATGATTGTTGCTACTACAAGACCAGAAACCATGCTAGGAGATACCGCTGTCGCAGTAAATCCAAAAGATAAAAGATATAAAGATAAGATCGGTAAATATGTAAACTTACCGTTAACAGATAGGAAAATACCCATTATTGCTGACGATTATGTAGAAGTTGAGTTTGGAACTGGCGCTGTTAAAATCACGCCTGCACATGATCCTAACGACTTTGAGGTTGGGGCTAGACACAATCTTGAAACAATCGTTGTAATTGATGACAAGGGATTTATAAATAAAAACGGGTATAAATACGTTGGATTAGATAGGTTTACAGCTCGTAAAAAAATGGTTGAGGATTTAGAGTCTCAAGGTCTTATCGAAAAAATAGAAAAATATACGCACAATGTTGGAGTATGTTATAGGTGTGGAACTGTAATAGAACCATTAGTAAGTAAACAATGGTTTGTGAAGATGGAGCCACTTGCAAAGCCAGCAATTGATGTGGTGAAGAAAAATAAAACGAAGTTTATTCCTGATAGGTTTAGTAAAACATACTTTAATTGGATGGAAAACATAAAAGATTGGTGTATTTCCAGACAACTTTGGTGGGGGCATAGGATTCCTGCGTGGTATTGTCAAGATTGTGGTGAAATTATTGTATCTAAAACAGACCCTACAAAATGTAATAAATGTGGATCTACTAACTTAAAGCAAGATGAGGATGTTTTAGATACTTGGTTTAGTAGTGCATTATGGCCTTTTTCTACACTAGGTTTTCCTGATGATACTGAAGATTTAAAATGTTTTTATCCAACTAACCTATTAGTAACTGGTTATGATATTATTTTCTTTTGGGTAGCCAGAATGATTTTTAGTGGTATTGAACATATGGGGAAAACGCCTTTTTCTGAAGTTTTGATACATGGGATAGTTAGGGATGGTCTAGGTCGTAAAATGAGTAAGTCTCTAGGTAATGGTGTTGACCCAATAGAGATGATAGATAAATATGGCGCAGATGCTCTTAGACTTAGTTTGTGTATTGGCGTTTCGCCAGGAGCAGATGTGCGTTTTAATGAAGAAAAGATAGAGCCTTCGCGAAACTTTATTAACAAATTATGGAACGCAGCGAAATTTGTATTATTAAATACTGCTGATTGTACAAATCCAGCATTTAAACCAAAGAGTTCTGCAGATAAGTGGATAGTACATAAGTTTAATATACTAACAAAGGAAGTTAATAGGAATTTCAAAAGCTATGATTTAGGTCTTGTAGCGAGTAAACTATATGATTTTGTATGGTCGGATTTTTGCGATTGGTATATAGAAGCTTCTAAAAGTGCGTTATATGGTGAAGACAAAGAGGCTAAAGAAGCAACTCAAGGTGTCCTATTATTTATGCTTAAAAATATACTAAAACTACTTCACCCATTTATTCCATTTGTGACCGAAAGAATATGGTCAGCTACCGATGAGAAGAACACAATTATGGTAGCCGAATATCCAACGCATGACAAAAAGCTTGTTTATAAAGATAGTTACTTAGATTTTGAAACTGTAAAAGAGATTGTGCGTAATATTCGTAATATACGAGCAGAAATGAATGTAGACCCAGGTAAAAAATTATCTGTATTTGTATTAAAGTCAACCAGTGATAAAAATATCGCCAACATAGTTAATAACCAGGAGTACATAAAGCGTCTAGCAGGGGTTACAGGTGTTTCATTTATAGCCAATAAAGAAGATATAAATGAAAAAGTTGTGAGTATGGTAATTCAGGATATAGAAGTTTTAATACCGCTCGGTGAAATGGTTGATTTTGAAAAAGAAGCGGCAAGATTAAAAAAAGAAATAGAGCAGTTAGAAAAAGAGATTAAACGAAATGAATCTATGCTAAACAATCAAGGTTTTTTAGCCAAAGCACCAGCTCACTTAGTAGAAGCTGAAAAAGAAAAACTTATAGCAAATAGAGAAAAAATGGCAAAGCTAGAAAGATCTCTTAAAGAGGTAATTCGCTAGTTAAAAATATATTTAGGGGAGATTAAAAATGAAAGAATGTAAATTATTTATAAAATATAAAGTAGATGGAAAATTATTTAGTGATGATAATTACCAAAATCAACACTATGTTATTGAAAAAAGTTTTTCTGATAATATGGTTAAACTTGATATTATTCCGAAAGCCGAAATAGAGCTTGTTGCACTGGAACTATCATATAATTATGAATATGACCCGGAAAGCCGCTTTTACATAAACGGATATCAGTCCTGGACCACAAGTTATGAGGCAAGAAGCGATGATAGACAGAGGGGAATTACTCCCATATTAAAAGCTATTCCTTTTGGTAAATTATTAGCTGCCACATCAGGGGATTATTCTTTTGTGGATTATCCTAGCAAAGCTGGAATGTTCCATAGCTTTACTTATACATACATAACTAAAGACTCGTCTGATGAACTTTGCTTTTACGGTTCGTTAAATGAAAAAACAGGCTATACTATTTTCCATGCTGATATGAATTCTAATAAATTAAAGGTTGTAAAAGACGTTGAAGGTGTCATTATATCTAAGCCTTACGAACTACTTAACATTATAAGAATAGAAGGGTTATATGACGGTGTGTTTGACAAGTATTTTGCAGCATTAAATATATCAAAGCCGAGTAAAATTGACCACTTGGCTGGTTATACAAGTTGGTACAATTATTTTGGAACCATCGACGAAAAAATAATCTTAAGAGATTTAGATGGATTAGATAGGGTTAAAGATGTAGTTAATATATTCCAAATAGATGATGGCTACCAGCCTTTCATAGGTGAATGGACATCTAAAAATGAAGAAAAATTCCCAATCGGAATGAAAAAAATTGCAGAGAAAGTACATAAGAAGGGATATTTAGCAGGCATTTGGCTAGCTCCATTTAATGTGCAAAGAAAATCGAAACTAGTAAAGGAGCACCCTGATTGGTTTATAAAAAATGAAAAAGGGAAACCCATAATAGGATGTGTAGGATGGGGTGGCGCATATGTATTAGATATAGAAATTAAAGCTGTTCGCGAATACATTAAAAACTTTTTTGATGTGATTGCAAACGATTGGAATTTTGATATGTTCAAATTAGATTTTCTATATAGCCAATGTATGTTGCCAAGAAACGGAAAAAGCCGTGGGCAAATAATGTGCGAAGCTATGGAGTTTTTAAGAGAATGTGCGGGAGAAAAACTTATATTAGGTTGTGGAGTACCCCTAGGTCCAGCATTTGGTCTCGTAGATGCTTGTAGAATAGGTTGCGACATGGATTTGCAATACAAGCCTAGGTTCTATAACAAACTTCACGTCAATAATGAAATTCCAAGCGTACAAAATTCAATGACAAACACGATTTCGAGAAGACATTTAAACGGTAGAGTCTTCTTAAACGACCCAGATGTGTTCTTCTTCAGAGACACTAATTTAAAATTCACACTAGAGCAGAAAAAGATATTAGCTAAAGTAAATAACTTATTTGGTAGTGTTTTATTTGTAAGCGAAAACGTAGCTGATTATGGCGACGATGCATTAGCTTTAGCCAAAAAAGCATTTGCGAAATCAAATGCTATGATTATTTCTGTTACTTGCGATGAAGATAAATGTTATACAATTAAGTATTTGCAAGATGGAGAACAGAAAAAGTTTAGTTTTGATTTGAAAACTGGGACTGAACTTTAATATTTATGGACACTAGATAAAGGCTCGCTTCTCGCGAACCTTTTTTTACGTTAAAAAATGCTAAGTTGACACAAAATCTAGCATTTTGATAAACTTGTTTGGAAGTTTTTAACTAATCATAATTTTAGGAGGCAACATGGCAGACAAAAGAAGCAGTAAAACGGAATACGGAATAGATGATTTAGTCATGCTAGAGGGCTTAGAAGCTGTTAGGTTGAGACCAGGTATGTATATAGGTACAACAGGTTCAAAAGGCTTACACCATATTCTTTGGGAAATAGTTGACAACGCTATGGATGAAGCAGCAAATGGTTATGCAGACACAGTAGCAGTGACTATATACGAAGACGAATCAGTTTCTGTTGAAGATAACGGACGAGGAATACCTACGGACATTCATCCAAAATATAAAATTAGCGGGGTAGAGCTGGTATATACAAAACTTCATGCAGGTGGTAAATTTGTCAATAAAGACTACGTGTTTTCTGGTGGCTTACACGGTGTTGGCGCTGCAGTAACTAACGCACTATCAAAATGGTGTAAAGTTGAAGTTTATAGAGATAAAAAAGAATATTTTCAAGAGTTTTATACATATAAAGAAAAAGATGTTTATCATAGCGGTGTTAGTAAAGGCCCGATTAAAGAGATAGGCAAAACTAAAAAACGTGGGACAAAAGTTACTTTTTTACCAGATTCAGATATTTTCGGGAGTGCAAAACTCGACGGCACTACCATAAGAAGACGTCTTAAAGAATTAGCCTTTTTAAATAGAGGCGTAAAAATGATATTTGAAGATAGAAGGGAAATAGATGAGGACGGCCAAGTTAAGCGAGTTGAATACTATTTCAAGGGAGGAATAGCCGATTTTGTAAACAGCCTAAACGAAGCAAAAACAAGACTTTCTGACAAAGTCGTTTACATAAAAGGAGAAGCAGATAGGTTTGAGCTTGAGCTAGCTTTTCAATACAATGACTCTCCTGTAGAAAATATTATTTCATATGTTAATAATATTCCAACTACAGAAGGTGGCACCCATGAAACTGGCTTTAAACAAGCATTCACAAAATGTATGAATGATTATGTTAAAAAAACTAATTTACTAAAGGCTAGAGATCCACAGTTAATTGGTGAAGATTATAGAGAGGGATTAACTGCAGTTTTGAGCTTAAAAATGCAAAATGTGCAGTTTGAAGGCCAAACGAAGGCAAAGCTAGGGAATCCTGAAATCAAAGGACTTGTGGAAAGTATTTTAAATGAAAAGCTTCCTGAGGTTTTTGAAAATCCAAAATTCAAAGATATCCCAGCACTAATTGCTAAAGTGGGTATAAATGCTAGCAAAGTTAGAGATGCTGAAAAAAAGACCAAAGATGCCATGCGTGCTAAAAACGCAATGAGTGGACAGGCTTTAGCAGGCAAGTTTAGTGCTTGTTCTAGTAAAAATCCAGAAATAAATGAGTTATTTATTGTTGAAGGGGATAGCGCAGGTGGCTCTGCAAAACAAGGGAGGGATAGAAACTTTCAAGCAGTCCTTCCGTTAAGAGGGAAACCGTTAAATACTGAAACTGCGAAAAAACATCAAGTTTTAGCAAATGAAGAGTTTAAAACTTTAATTTATGCTTTGGGCACAGACTTTGATACCAATTTTAACATTGATAACTTAAAATATCACAAAATTATTATTTTAGCTGATGCTGATTTTGACGGGGAGCATATAAGAAGTTTATTATTGACATTTTTCTATCGTTATATGAAACAGTTAATAACCGAGGGACATGTTTACCTCGGAATGCCTCCTTTGTACAGAGTAGAAAGAAGAGGTAATGTTCAGTATGCATATGACGATGAAGAGCTAGATAGGATACTTGAAGAAAATAAAGGAAGAGATAAAATTAAATTGCAAAGATATAAAGGATTAGGAGAAATGTCATATGCTCAACTTTGGGAAACCACATTAAATCCTAAAACAAGAACGCTACAAAGAGTGACAATTGAAGATGCAGCGGAAGCGGATAGAATGATTTCAATCTTAATGGGTAAAGAAACAGGACCCCGAAAGGAATATATCAGTGAGAATGCAAACTTTAATAGAGTAGATACTTTCGCAGAAAGGCTTGGAGGGTAACAGATAATGGCAAGATTAAAAAGAGACAAAGATCAACTTTCATTTGATTTAGAACCTCATAATATTATAGATGTTCCGATAGACGAAGCTATACCAAGATCTATGATGCTTTATTCGGAGCACGTAATATTAGAAAGAGCATTACCTAGAGTTGAAGATGGTCTAAAGCCCGTTCAACGTAGAATACTATACACTATGTATGATTTAGGTATTAAACCTGATACCGACTATAAAAAATCGGCGAGAATCGTTGGTGACTGCTTAGGTAAATATCATCCTCATGGTGACCAGTCCGTGTATGATGCGATGGTAAGACTGGGTCAAGATTTTAATATGCGTAATGTGCTTGTAGATGGGCAAGGGAACTTTGGGTCCATTGACGGTGATTCTGCAGCAGCTATGCGATATACGGAAGCAAGGCTTGCGCCGTTAAGTATGGAATTATTAAGGGATATTGACAAAAAAAGCATTATAGATTGGAAAAGAAACTTTGACGATACTTTACAAGAGCCAGACGTTCTTCCTGGAAGATTTCCTAATATTTTAGTCAATGGCTCTACTGGTATTGCAATTGGACTGGCAACTAATATTCCTTCACATAATCTAACAGAGGTGCTTGACGGCTGTATCGCTATGATTGAAAGGCCTAACATCAAGTTAGAAGAACTTATGGAAATAATAAAGGGACCTGATTTTCCAACAGGTGGATTTTTAGTTTCTAATGAAGAAATGGTTAGTGCGTATGAAACAGGAAAGGGCAGGATTTTACTTAGAGGGAAAATGGAGATTGAAAATGCAGACGGAGGAAGACAAAATATAATAATTTCTGAAATCCCATATCCTACCACTAAAGCTGCGATAGTAGATAGAATATATCAACTGAAAGGTCAAAAGAAACACGGTTTTGATGATGTTGTGGATGTTGATGATGAATCTGATAGAAAAGGTATGAGAATAGTAGTGCGTCTTAAAAAAGGTGCCGATGCTATTAAGATACTAAATGCAATATACAAAAACACTACTATGGAGTGTTATTTCCACGCGAATATGGTGGCAATAGCAAGTGGTAAACCCAAACAAATGGGTATAGTCCAAATGCTAAAGTATTATCTTGAATTCCAAAGAAAAGTCATCTTAAGGCGTAGCCAACATGATATTGGAGTAGCTAAGACAAGAGAACATATTTTAGAAGGATATAAAATAGTATTTCCAGACATAGATGAAGTTATTAGGATTGTAAGGGCATCTGATTCAAGAGCGGAAGCTAAAAGGGGCTTGAGAGAGAAGTATGAACTTTCTTCAGCTCAAGCAGATGCAGTACTGGCTATACCTTTAGGAAGTATTAACAAGTTAGATGTTGGGAAATTTATGGAAGAATTAGCTGAGTTACAAAAACTAATAGCACGCCTTTCAAAAATAATATCTTCTGTTAGAGAACAAGACAAAGTCATAATAGAGGAAATGAAAGAGATTAGAGACAAGTATAGGACTAAACGCCTAACTACAATAATTAATGATGTGTCCGAAATTGACGTAACTGCGTACGATCCTACACAAAAAGCTGGCAGACGTTGCTATGTTTCTATTGGCGCATTAGGTGACATTAAACAACTATCTAGTAGAAATTATTTAACAGCGAATAGGGATATGTCCGACAAAGGTTTTGAGTCAATATCAAGAGAAGTTGTGCTTGTAGAACCAGGAAGTGAAACATTAATTTTTGGTAGTTTGGGTAATTGTTATAAGCTCGATACTCAAAAAGTCCAAGAAAGATTATGGGATGAGAAGGGGCAATCTCTAGAAGAAATTTATGGAGAAATAGGCAAGGGTGAAAAAGTTGTCACTATGATTTCATATATGCCTGATAATAATGATAAAGCCGATTCAGAAGTGTTTGCATACACGAAAAACGGATTGGTTAAAAGAACTAGTTTTGAAAATTATATAGTTAATAGAGAAACCTACCAGTACATGCGTTTATCAGATGGAGATGAGGTAATAGGTGTAGAAATTGTAGTGCCAAATGCAACGATTTTATATGTATCTTCTGATGGGCAGTGTGTGAATGCAGAAACAAACGAGATTCCACTACAAGGACGAATAGCTGGTGGTGTTATTGTTATGAATATAAACGAAGGTGAAACTGCTATATATGCCGGGCAAGCTAATGTAGAGTACGGATTCACCAATGATGGAGAGCCTGCGTTTATGCCTTTAGGAGAAATTGTTTTAGTGGCAGATAATGGCAAAGGTAAGAGAGTTATAGCTAGTGAGTTTTATCCAATGAAGAGAAATAGAAAAGGCTTAAGAATCATGGATGTTTATAACGAGTCTGCAAAAGTAATATTTGCTAGAAAAGTATTAGATAGTTTTGATGTTGTATTTGTGGATGAAAATAACAATGTTAAAACAATTAATACAGAAGATATAAGAATTGAAGGCAAGGATACAAAAGGCAGTTATTTAGTATCCGGAAGTAAGTTGAAGGCTGTTTTTGCACATTACGAAGACATGCTAGATTAGAAATACAATATAACCTAGTTGGCATTTAAATGTGATAAACAATCAGCGATGTAAGCTCCGCGGTTAGATAAAAACGAAACCATTAGAAGTAGTTGTGGTAAGACCAAGTTATGAAGACAGGCTGGGTTAGGAATACTATAGACTAGTTAACATTAGAGTGCGGTAAATTAAAAATAGTGCGAGAGTATTTAGTTAGAAAAAATGAAACCATTATTGTAATGGTATGAAAACAAATTATGAAGATATCCTGGATTAGGAATGCTATCGAACTGATTAGTTTTAGAGTGTGGAGTACTTAGTAAATAATGAAACCATTAGTAGCAATTATAGGAAGACCAAATGTTGGTAAATCAACATTTTTCAATAAAATTTCGAGGACTAGGGCGTCGCTTGTCATAAATCAGCCTGGGGTTACAAGAGATAGAGTATATGCCGATGCAGAGTGGTGTGGGTATGATTTTACCCTGATTGACACTGGAGGTATAGAATCTAAAAGCTCTGATTTAATGTGGCAACAGATTAAAAAGCAAGCAGAAATTGCAATAGATATGTGCGATGTAATCGTATTTATTGTGGACGGGAAAGAGGGGCTTAATCCAGGGGATTATGATATTGCTGACTACATAAGAAAAACTCAAAAACCTATTGTCTTACTAGTTAATAAAGTAGATGACATGGACATGACGAAAGTTTATGAATTTTATTCTTTAAACATCGGAGAACCACATCCTATATCGTCTGAACATAGTCTAGGATTTGGAGATGCTCTAGATGTTATAGTTTCGCACTTTGAAGAATTAAAGTTTGCTGAATATGATTCAGAAGATAGGATAAAAATTGCAATTGTAGGAAAACCCAATGCTGGTAAATCTTCGCTATTAAATAAAATAATAGGCTATGAAAGAACAATTGTAACTGACATTGCAGGAACAACTAGGGACAATATAGATACTCCTTTCGAGAGAGATGGTAAAAAGTATACATTAATAGATACTGCAGGAATTAGGAGAAAGGCAAAGGTTACTGAGGATTTAGAATATTTTAGCGTAGTAAGAAGCATTTCTGCTATAAGAAGAGCAGATGTTGTTTTGATTGTTTTTGATGGAAAAGAAGGATTAACAGACCAAGATGTCAAAATTTGCGGACTGGCGCATGATGCAGGGAAACCTAGTGTTATTGTTGTCAATAAATGGGATATTGTAGACAAAAGTCCTTCTGTAACCGCAGACTATACAAATGAGTTACTGGGACAACTTAAGTTTATGAGCTATTTGAAAGTTTCATTTGTGAGCGCACTAACTGGAAAAAATATTGAGAAGCTACTAGAGACCGTTGATTTAGTGCTCGAAAACAGTCGAAGAATTGTTCCAACTGGAATTTTAAATGACATAATAGGTGATGCTATTATGATTAATCCTCCCCCAAATAATAAGGGGAAAAAGGTTAGGATATCTTTTGTAAGGCAAACGCAAGCTTCACCTCCAACTTTTTTAGTATTTACTAGTGACCCAGAAAATTTACATTTTTCGTATCTTAGGTACTTGGAAAATCAAATTAGAGATGCATTTTATTTTGAGGGCACGCCAATTATTTTGACATTAAAAAAACAGGGTGATAATTAATTGTTATTTTGCAGGCTTTAGTTAAATATTCTCTTATGTCTTTGTTAAACAGATTTGCGTACGATAGGACTACAAAGAGATTATTATTTCGAGAACATGTCCATCGTTTTGACATAAAAAGCGAGAGATAGTTGTTGTTAGATTTTAGCTCACGATAACCTGTTCATATTACTTGGATAGATTTGCACAATATGTTTTACAAAGAATTTACAATTGCCTTTCTGCCTTTCATTTTACATTAAATATTTAATTTAGTTATCATGGAAATAATAAGTATGGAGTATTTAAGAATGGATAACATAATTGAAGTAAAAAACTTACACAAATCATATGGAGATGTAAAAGCTGTTAGAGGCATAGATTTTGAAGTGAAAAGGCAATCGTTTTTTGCATTTTTAGGTCCTAATGGTGCAGGTAAATCCACAACCATAGATATTCTATGTACGTTTTTAACTGCTGATGAAGGTGAAGTGGTTATCAACGGACACGTTTTAGGTAAAGAAGATAGCGCTATTAGAAAAAGAATAGGAGTTGTTTTTCAACATTCGGTGTTAGATGAGAAATTAACGGTAAAGGAAAATTTGCAGTGTAGAGGTTCAATGTATGGTCTAAAAAAGAATGAACTCGATAAAAAGATAGAAGAAATTACCGAACTGTTAAGTTTGCACGAAATTATTAAAAGACCTTATGGCAAATTATCTGGCGGACAAAAGAGACGGTGTGACATAGCAAGGGCTTTACTATCTACCCCACAGATACTATTTTTGGATGAGCCTACAACGGGGCTCGACCCTCAATCGAGGAAAAGTATAGAAAATATTATACAAGTTTTAAAGAATGATTATGGTGTAACTATTTTTCTTACCACGCACTATATGGAAGAAGCAGCCGATGCAGATAGGATCTGTATCATTGATGACGGGAAAATAGTAGCAGATGGTTCACCGGCGGAACTTAAGGGAAAATATTCCTCGGACAAATTGATTTTATATTCAGACAATTTGGAAAAACTAGAATCAATTTTAGCAGGTTTAGAAATAACTTATAAAGAGTTTGCTGGGAGATTAGTTATAGACATAGAAGAAACTTTCGATGCGATAGAACTGGTTGAAAAAGTAAAAGGTAATATCATAAGTTTTGAAGTAAAGCAAGGTTCTTTAGATGATGTTTTCATTAATATCACGGGTAAACAATTACGAGATGACTATATGGTAGCAGTGGAAAACACAGCAAAAACCCAAAAAGCTACAAAGCGTAAGAAAGGATAAAGTTAGGACTTATATATTACTTATTTAAACAGTTTGCAAGTTACCATAAATATATATGAGAAACCAAAGGTTTAGGATAGAGAGGAAATAGTATGTCAGGATTAATTAACAGAAACCTAAAAATATATTTTAAAGATCCAGTTGTGGTGTCGACATCGCTTTTTGGCGCATTAATTGTTCTTGTTTTATATGTATTCTTTTTAGCTGATGTTATGACAGTAGGCATAGAGGAATTGATCGGCAGTATAGCCAAGCCATTTGTTTTTACTTGGGTGTTTTCTGGAATGATTTCTATTGTTTCATTTACATCGACATTCGGTGCATTTATTTCAATTGTTGCTGATAAAGTACACAAAATTGAAAAAGACATATTATCCTCACCTCTTCCTAGATGGCAAATTAGTGGGGCTTATTTAATAGCTGCAGTTATAATTGGTATTGTAATGAGTGTTGCAGTATATATCCTAGCTATGATTTATTTAGCGATAATAGGTGCACCGGCATCTACTTTTACATTTTCTATCATCATACAAACACTTGGATTGATAGTATTATCTACTCTTTCCAATACTGCAATATTATTATGTGTAGCTTTATTAATCAAAACTACCAATGCATTTGCTGGACTTACTGCTGTATTTTCAGCGTCACTTGGATTTTTCACTGGTACATATGTGCAGATTGGTATAATGCCTAAGTTTGCCCAGGTAATGATAAAATTATTCCCTTTATCGCACTCTGCATTGTTACTTCGTAAAGTGATGTTAAAACCATATTTTGACGGGCCAGCATTTTATGGGGTGCCAGTTGAGTATGTAGATAAGGTTAAAGCTGATGTGGGCTTCAATTTTTTAGTAGATGGTAAAATTCTCCCTACCTGGGTTAGTATTTTAGTAATTGTAGTGGTGTTTTTAATATTTTCTGCTTTAGCAGTTTTGCTTACTATTAAGAAAAAAAACAAACGATAATTACACTGTAGATAACCTTATAACTTTTAATCACATCCTAGAAAAAGGGTGTGATTTTTTATATTGTTTAGCTAGTTGCCCAATGGATTAGAGTAATTGATAGTTCCTTAATGAATGGGCGAAAAATTCAAAATTATTTATGAGTAACAATTATTTTCGAGTATCCTTTATTCATACCTATTGTCGAACTCTTGCTATTTTAGCCCGATTAAAGTATATTTATTTACAAAGAATATACGATTTTTTAAGGAGCGATATGTATAATAATTTATCAAAATCAGAATTGCAAAAAGAATTAGATGTTGTTAGGGCTGAATATGCCGAACTAAAAAGCAAAAATCTAAAACTCGATATGTCAAGAGGTAAGCCATCTAGCGAACAACTAGATATCTGTTTAGGATTGCTTGATGAAATAAATTCTAAAACAGAATGGGGTAGTGTAGACTATCGTAATTACGGTATTAATGATGGTATTAAAGAAGTAAAACAATTGTTTTGCGAGCTACTAGAAATCGAGCCTGAAGAGCTTATTGTTAGTGGAAACGCAAGCCTGATTTTAATGTATGATACTTTACAAAGAGCTATGCAGTTTGGAGTGTTAGGAGAAAAACCTTGGAATAAAATCGAAAAAGTTAAGTGGCTTTGTCCCGTTCCAGGTTATGATAGACACTTTGCAATAACACAATTATTCGGGATAGATATGATTAATATCCCCATGAATGAAAGTGGTCCAGATATGGACAAGATTGAAAAACTCGTGCAAGATGAAAGTGTTAAAGGTATTTGGTGTGTTCCTAAATACAGTAATCCTGGCGGTATTATTTATAGCGATGAAGTAGTACAAAGATTTGCTAAACTAAAGCCTGCCGCTAAAGATTTCAGGGTGTTTTGGGATAATGCATACATGGTACATGGGTTATATGGACAAGAGCAAATGCTCGATGTATTTAAAGAGGCAAAAAAGCATGGAAACGAGGATAATTTTTATATCTTTGGCTCTACCTCAAAAATAACATTTGCAGGAGCAGGTATTGCTTTCATGTATGGAAGTGCAAAAAACATGAATGCCTTACGCAAATTAATAGGCATTCAGACGATTGGTCCAGATAAGATAGCTCAACTTGCACATACTAAATTTTTAAAGACCAAAGAAGGTATTTTAGATGTTATGGAAAAACATGCTAACATTTTAAGACCTAAGTTTGAAAAGGTATTAGAAATTTTAGAAACGTCTTTAAAACCTACAGGCATAGCTACCTGGACAAAACCAACAGGGGGATATTTTATTTCTGTTAATGTTGCTAAAGGCACTGCTAAAGAAACAGTTCGTTTAGCAAAAGAGTTAGGGGTTATTTTCACTGGTGCTGGCGCAACATTCCCTTATGGATTGGATCCAAATGATGAAAACATTAGAATAGCTCCATCTCTACCACCACTAAAAGAATTAATTACTGCAACTTCTGTATTTTGCACCTGCGCAAAACTAGCTTATCTAGAAAAAAGACTCGGCGAGTAAGTTGTATAAACTACTACACGGTAAAGGGATTTCGGATTCTAAACATATAGTAGATATACTTAGTAGTAAATCTAAAAACATACGAAATTAACTAAATTTGGTTTTACTGCAGAGAAGGTAATTGACCTAAACTAAAAAATCACGCATAAAATAGCGTGATTTTTCGTTTAATAAAGTCTAATGCGTTCTAAATATTAGTAATTTGTGCCTTTTGCGGAATAGTTGGGGCTTTCTCTTGTTATTGATATATCGTGTGGGTGGCTTTCAATTAATGAAGCATTTGTGATTTTAATAAATTTAGAAGTTTTTCTTAATTCATCAATAGTCTTTTTACCACAATATCCCATGCCAGATCTAATACCACCAACAAGTTGGAATATAACATCAGAAACAGAACCACGGAAGGGCACTCTACCTTCAACGCCTTCAGGGACAAGCTTTTTAGCATCGTCTTGGAAATATCTATCTTTACTTCCAGCTTCCATAGCGCTAATTGAACCCATTCCTCTATAAACTTTAAAACTTCTGCCTTGATAGATTTCTAGTTCACCTGGGCTTTCTTGAGTTCCTGCAACAAGGCTTCCTACCATAATTGCATGTGCTCCTGCGGCAAGGCCTTTTACAATGTCTCCAGAGTATTTAACGCCACCATCACCAATGATAGTTTTACCTAATTTGTCAGCCATTTCTGCACAGTTCATGATTGCTGATATTTGAGGGACTCCCATTCCAGCTATTACACGGGTAGTACAAATAGAGCCAGGACCCATTCCTACTTTAATTACATCAGCGCCGTTGTCTATGAGGGCTTTAGTGCCTTCAGGGGTCGCTACATTACCAGCAATTAAAGGAACGCTAGGATAAGCTGCCTTTATCTTTCTAACATAATCTATTACTCGTTGAGTATGTCCATGAGCGGTATCTATTGCTATTATATCAACCTTTGCCTTAACTAGTTCTGCTACTCTCTCCATAGTGTCACCAGCGATTCCTACGGCTGCACCAGCGAGCAATCTACCTTTACTATCCTTGGCTGAGTTAGGGAACTGAATGGCTTTTTCAATGTCCTTTATTGTGATAAGACCCTTTAAGTTACCGTCTTTATCAACAAGAGGAAGTTTTTCAATACGGTATTTTCCAAGTATTTGTTTTGCTTCATCTAGTGTTGTGCCAACGGGGGCTGTTATCAGTTTTTCCTTGGTCATTATGTTGTCAATAGGTTGGTCAAAGTTGGTTTCAAAACGCAGGTCGCGGTTAGTTAGAATGCCAACAAGTTTTGTTCCTCTAGTAATTGGAACGCCACTTATCTTATACTTACTCATCAGTGCTAGGGCATCCGAAACCTTATGTTCAGGAGACAAAAAGAACGGATCGGTGATAACGCCATGCTCGCTTCTTTTTACTTTATCTACCTGACTGGCTTGTTCTTCGATAGAAAGGTTTTTATGTAATATGCCAAGACCGCCTTCTCTAGCCATGGCAATCGCCATACGGTGTTCAGTTACCGTATCCATAGCGGCTGAAATGAGAGGGATGTTTAAAACGACGCCTTCAGCTAGTTTAGTTTGTAGACAAACATCCTTTGGTAATGTGTCTGAATATTCTGGTATTAGCAAAACATCATCAAAAGTTAATCCTTCACTTACAATTTTAGACATAGTTTTCTCCTTACTTTCATCAAATATTTGTTTTAATTATTATATAATTAGGTTACTAGTGTGTCAATCAAAAGGATATAATGGGCTTGTGTATGCAACCATAAGTCAGTCTTTACAGCAATGGGTAAGGTAAGTCGCCTGTATGTAAAGATTTTTAAACCCAAGGAAGTATAGCGGTAAGTTGCTGACCTTGAAAATTTCTTAAATCAAGTGCAGCCTAACATTCTAAAAATAAAGTTAGTTATAACAATTGTATGTTTGCGTTTAGGGTTAGTGTGCATTATAATAGTAATGTATTTTTTGCAAGAGGCAAAGAGAGGTTAGTATGAGCTTATTAGGAACAATCAGTAGAGGAATTAAAGCCCCGATTTTTAGAAATGGGGATAATCTAATTAAAATGGTTCCAGACTGCGTAATTAACGCCGCAAGTCAATCGGGTTTTGAAATTAGAGATAATGATGTGATAGGCATTACAGAAGCTATTGTAGCTAGAACACAAGGTAACTATGCAACAGTAGAGCAAATTACCAAAGATGTTAGTAATAAATTGGGTGATAAAGAAGTTGGTCTAATTTTCCCTATACTTTCTCGTAATAGATTCGCATTATTACTTAAAGGGATAGCTCGTGGTGTAAAAAAATTATACATAGTACTTACTTATCCTCAAGATGAAGTAGGCAATCCATTAATTTCTCCAAGCTTAATTGATGAAAAGGGAGTAAATCCATTTTCTGATACATTTACCGAAGCTGAATTTAGAGCTAAATTTGGTAAAATTGAACATCCATTCACTGGGGTTGATTACATTAAGCTGTACAAAGAAATTGCTGGAGAAAATTGTGAAATAATTCTTTCAAATAGGATAGAAACTATTTTAGATTACACTCCATATGTGATAAATGCAGATATCCACACTAGAAAAAGGACTAAGAGAATTTTGCTTGAAAAGGGAGCAAAAATTGTAATTGGTCTTGAAGATATTTTAACAGAAAGTGTAGATGGTAGCGGATATAATGAAAAGTACGGATTACTAGGCAGTAATCTTGCTACCGAACATAGCGTCAAACTATTTCCTAGAGGTGGAGATGAAATTGTAAATGGAATTAAAGAACAAATGTTGATAAAAACAGGAAAAAAAGTTGAGGTTCTTATTTACGGTGATGGCGCGTTCAAAGACCCTGTAGGTGGCATTTGGGAGTTAGCTGACCCAGTCGTTTCACCAAGTTATACATCAGGACTAGAGGGTAGGCCGAGTGAAGTTAAGCTTAAGTATATCGCCGATAACATGTTAACAAAAGACTGTGCTGAGGAAGAGTTGAAAAAAATCATTAAGGAAAATAAAGCTCATCACGATGATAACTTAGCACTTGGTACAACGCCTAGAAGACTTACAGATTTACTAGGTTCACTTTGCGATTTAACAAGTGGAAGTGGAGATAAGGGAACTCCAATAATACTAATACAAGGATATTTTGATGACTACTCTACGGAGAGAGACTGAAATTACATTGAAGGATAGAAAATAAATCTAAAATTGCATTCGTGCTTTTTAAGAAATATAAATCACTAGGTGGGAAATGAAAGTTAATTTTAAAGAAATTGTTGATAAGCTAACGCTTGAAGAGAAAGCCGCACTTTGTTCTGGAGTGACGAATTGGAAGACAACCCCAATAGCAAGACTGGGAATTCCTAGCGTATATATGTCAGATGGCCCTCATGGAGTTAGGCGAGAAATTGTACAAGCTCAAATAAATAATATTCATACTGCGTCAGTTCCTTCTACTTGTTTTCCAACGGCAGTTACTCTCGCTTCAAGTTGGGATAGAAAATTAATGTATGAAATTGGAGAGGCTTTAGCTGAAGAGGCTAAGGAGTTAGAAGTTAGCACTTTATTAGGTCCTGGAATCAATATTAAACGTAATCCGCTTTGTGGTAGAAATTTTGAATATTTTTCAGAAGATCCATATTTAGCTGGCGAGCTATCTGTAGCATACACTAAAGGTATTCAAGATAATGATGTAGGTGTCTCTGTTAAGCATTATGCAGCTAATTCACAAGAATATATGAGGCTTAGTTCATCAAGCGAAATAGATGAAAGAGCGTTAAGGGAAATATATCTATACCCATTTGAAAAAACTGTGAAAGAAGCAGACCCATATACAATTATGTGCGCATACAATAGGGTTAATGGCGAGTATGCGTCTCAACATAAAGAACTTCTGCATGATATATTGAAAGAAGAATGGGGGTTTAAAGGTATCGTTATATCCGATTGGGGAGCAGTGGACGACAGGGTTAAAGGCATTAAAGCAGGTCTTCACCTTGAAATGCCTTCTTCGAATGGAATTAGAGACCAATGGATTGTCGATGCTGTTAAAGAAGGAAAATTAGATGAATCAAGGTTAGATGAAATAGTTTTAGAATTATTGGAGTACATTTATAAATGTGATGCTAATGTAAGAAAAACCAAAGGAACTAAGGCTAACTATGAAAAAAACCATATCCTTGCTAAACGGGCTTCAGCGGAAGGAAGCGTCTTACTAAAAAATGAAGATGGGATATTACCTCTTAAAGACCTGACATCAATTGCTGTTATAGGAGAGCTAGCAGATAAAATACGTATGCAAGGAACGGGGAGTAGTAAATTACAGCCTAAAAATGAAGTTAGTTTTTTGAAAGCGCTTGATAATAACGGTATCAAGTATAAGTATGCCAGAGGTTATGACGCACAGACTTTTACCGATAAAACAAGTAAAAAAATGCTAAAGCAAGCAGTTAAAGTAGCCTCCGAAAGCGACACGGTCATTTTATTTATCGGGCTTACAGAGCCTTTTGAATCGGAAGGGTTTGATAGAGATAAATTAGATATGCCTAAAGCTCACTACGATCTAATAGATGAGATATATAAAGTGAATAAAAATATTATTGCCGTATTAGTTGGTGGCTCTTCTGTTGTTATACATAATTTAGATAAATTAAAAGCGCTATTAAATGTATATCTAACTGGCGAAGCTGGCGGTGAAGCAACCCTAGATATTATTTCTGGAAAAGTAAATCCATCAGGAAAACTTGCAGAAACATTCCCAGCATCTCTAGACAGCATATTATCAACTAAATACTTTGCAAAAGATATTGCTGAATATAGAGAAAGCATTTTTGTTGGCTATCGATATTTTGATTCAGCTAAAAAAGATGTAGTTTTCCCATTTGGTTATGGATTGTCATATACGGAATTTGAATATTCAAACATGCAGGTATCTGCAGATAAAATCACGGAAAATGATACACTGACAGTTAAGTACGATGTTAAAAACATAGGAAAAGTCAAAGGGAAAGAGATATGTCAGCTTTATGTAAAAGATAAAGAAAGTACAATATATGTAGCAGATAAAGAGTTAAAAGGCTTTGAAAAGGTAGAGTTAGAGCCTGGTGAAACAAAAACAGTAGAACATACCTTAAGTAGGAGGTCTTTTGCATTTTATAACGTAAACAACAAAGATTTTGAAGTAGAGAGCGGTGAGTTTGATATTTTAGTAGGCAGTTCATCTAGAGATATAAAATTACAAAAAACAGTTTTTGTAGAAGGGTCTGCTACAAATATCCCTGACTATAGAGAAAACGCTTCTTCATACTACGATATGCTAAATAGAGACGAAGTGCCACAAGCAGAGTTTGAAGCTGTTCTTGGAAGAGCCGTGCCGGTACACACTAAACCCCAGAAAGGCGAATTTACATTCAATACTTGCGTTGGCGATTTTGGTGCAACTTGGTTTTCACGGCTTATGAAGCGTATTGCCGGACAAGCTCATTTGTTTATGCTCCCGAAAAACAGTGGCGATAGTGAAAAGCAGATGGTGAAAAAGGCTTCATCAACAATGCCGATACGTAACTTTTTTGCTATGGCAAACGGTGTTGTAAGTTACGAAACAACCGAAGGCTTTATAGAAATGCTTAATGGTAAATTTTTTAAAGGATTATCTAAAGCACTTAAAGGGATTAAAACAAATGATCCGACGCGAAAATTAAAGCAATATCCAATTAAAAAAGACTAACATATGAAAAGCTTGCTAAGGCAGGCTTTTTTATTAAATAGACGACATAATTTAAGTTAATTTAGTTAAATAAGCAGATATGTCTAAAAATAACTATTTGTGTAGTTTTTTACTACTTTTTGTATGATATAATAGTACATATCATTTGCATTTCCATAGAAAGTTTTGCGGGTGATAATACAAGATGTTTAACTATAGTTGGGCGTGGTATGACAGATATTAGTGAGTTAGTAGTTGCAACAAATAATAAAAATAAATTGAAAGAGTTTAGAGAGGTTTTAGGGAATAAATTTAAATTAACCTCACTAGAAGATAATAATATTTTTGTAGACATAATTGAAAATGGTAATACCTTTTATGAAAATGCTTTGATTAAAGCAAAAACCGTATCGAAGTTATGTAATAAACCAGCTATAGCAGATGATAGTGGGCTAGTAGTACCTGCACTTAATGGGTTGCCAGGGATTAATTCCGCTAGATATGCAGGCGAGAGGGCAACAGATGAAATGAATAGAAAACACTTACTAGAAAATATGAAAAACATTCATGATAGAAGTGCATATTTTTTAGCGTGCATAGTAGTGTATTACCCGAATGGGGATATTATAACCTCTGAAGGAAAGACCGTGGGAGAAATCCTTAAAGAAGAAAAAGGTACGAACGGATTTGGCTATGACTCAATTTTTTATAGTTACGAGTTAGGAAAAACTTTTGCAGAATCAGAAAGTACTGAAAAAAATATTGTAAGCCACAGAGGAAGGGCGCTACAATCGTTGATTATAAAACTAAATGTCTAATTATTAGGGAGAATTGTAGTAAATGATACCAAAACATACACAAGGAAACAAAAATGTATCTATAGCTACAAAAATATGCGTATTGTTGATAATTTTCATATTATCACTTGTTTTATTCGCTGGTTTGCTGGCTAATTTACCTGTGCCAAATAAACAAATTGTTGCAAATGCGTTTGTTAACTACATACCAAAGCTAGAAAGATACTACATCAAAGACCTCGTCGGGAGGTTCGGCTTGTCAACGAATGATGATCAAGAATCTGATGAAGAATATGAGTCACTGGATGCGTTGTTTGACGATTTACTATGCCAGCACCAACAAAATGTAGTTGTTGAGTTTGTAGGTGATTTTGTACTGGATGAAGAAGTTAAAATCGACAATTCAAACAATAGACTTTCAGCTAATGATATTGATTTAACGATTATCGGAAAAGCAAAAAGTACAGTGAAGGGTTCTACATTTTATAATCCTAATCGAGCAAACACATATGCGATGCATATTATTAATATTGACAAGATGACGCTTTCAAATTTTACTCTTGAAACTGAAACTATGGCAATTAATGTGTTAGGAGATACTAATTTGATAATTGAGTCAAGTTCAATTGTCACCAAATACGACATTTTAAATAAGAACTCTGGCGGGATTATAGTCAACAGTTCTTATGGAAGCAAGGTCGATATAATTAGTTCCACGGTAAAGGGATTGAAAGAATCAGAATACGAGCTGTATGCAATATATAGTTATGGCGATGTCACTATTGATAAAGGAGTCGTTAGTGAACCTTTTTCTCTTCTAGAATGTTATGGTGGTATCTCAATGGCTGCAGGCACTCTATCTGTATATGGCGGGGAGGTTAAAAAAACTGGTCCTAGTTCAGATTACTTTGCGCTCAAGCTTTTTAATTCAGACGCAGTACTCAATGGCGGACATATGTCTAACGCAGCAGCACTTCACTCACCTAATGAAAGCTCTATCCTCGTTAAACAGTCTAATTTGGAAGTGGAGAATGGGTCAAAGGTTGATACTGGAGTGTTTATAGCGGCAAATGATACAAATGACCCCAGTTCGCTCACTGTAGATGGAACGAAGATTATTGTGCCAGCTGGAGCATTTAACATTGTTATGAGTTGCGAAGATACTATGGAATTTGGGGTTAACGATGATAACGTTTCGCTGGCAATAACTGATGTAAAAGAAGATAAAGTTGATACTACTGCTTGGGGCGAAGGTGCTGGAAATGTTATCAAATTATCTGATATTGAACAATTTGCATCTGAAGGAATTGTTCAACCCAAGGCGACAATTTACAGGTTTATCACATACAAACATCTCAGTGAAGACGGCACACTGGTAACAGATCCTGCTATTAAAGTTGAGAATGGCACATTACACACAGTCAAGAACTACAATCAATTATACAAAACAAACATTTTCTCTCAAAAATGTTGGGAAGATAGTAACGGTGGTAAGCATTTAAAGGGCAGTACAATTACTGTTGAAAATGACTATGAATTCATGGCTATAATGCAACTTAAAACACCTAGCATAGAGCTCGGTTATACAGTGATAGATTCTGCAAATTATAGCATTAAACTATTAGTTACCATACCTGCAGATTATCAAGGTGACAACATTGGCATTGAATACTCCTGGTATAAAATAGCTCAAAATGGGGGTGCTGAAATTTATATACAAGATACCGAAATGCCTTTTATTGAACTGATTGCTGAAAGCACGAACTGTAGATATAAAGTTGTTGTAAAAATTAAGGTTTTGGACTTGAGTGTGGGAGGAGAAACAGAATACTCAATCGAAACATTCGAGTATGTCGATGTTGTTTTAGAGCAGACCAATGTCATTCCGGAGGTTGATCCAGAAAATCCTGATTTATCAGACCCAGCCTCAGATAAACCAAATGAACCTGAAAACAAGCCTAACCTTGCCTTAATATTGGGAACGACCATTCCTAGTGCCGTAATAGTAATTTCGGGCGTAGTGGCAGTTATTATACTTCATAAAAAAAGCATTTTAGCGAAGGTTTTGGCTAAAAAACCTAAGAAAAAAGAAAAAGACAAAGCCAAAAAAGAAGCAATAGATGACACCAAAATAGAAGCAAAAGAAGGAAACAAAAAGGAGTAAATTGCTAAGAGTTTTACTTTTCTTTTATTGTCATGTTCAGTAGGTTTTCACATATATTTCATTGACTTGCTTATGTACGCGTGTATAATATAATTATTATTTACAAAAGAGAGAGCAACTTGTACATACGCAAACACGGAAAACCCAATTTTTTAGCATTAGTTGTCATAGCCATTATTTTGGTGGCTATGTTTCTTTTGGTTTTTTCCACTTCAACGAAGATTGACAAGACTGTATCGCTTGATAACACTACTGCTGTTGTTGCAGAAGCTGCAACTCAGAATGGGTCGGGTTATGGACTTATAACAGCCGCGAATATTGGCTCGAATATCACTATCTTACCGAAAAATGGTGTAGTTGCAGAAGATAGGTATAGAATGGGTCTTCAGACGACTTGGCAGGATAGCTTGGATGGCATTGAGTTTAAGAGAATACCAGATGGGAATAATTTGTTTAGGCTGGATTGGTCTGGTCATGCTGATCAACAGATGTATCATTTTGCAAGGTTTGAATTAGATGATGAAGTCATGAACTTGAGAAAGTCTGGCAGTTTAAAAATGAGCGTAACTTTAAGAATGCACAGTACTGCTAATCCAGATTTAGGTGGCATAGGTATTGGTAAGAAAGGTTTAACAAATTCAGCTATCACCCAGTATTCAACCATGGCATCCCTTCTTCAAACAGTACCCACTCTGCAAAGTCCAGGTGGATGGGCTGCTTTCTGGGGGGACTCAACTTGGACGATTGAAGAAGATTTAGCGTATGATGATAGTGCGAACGACAGGTATATTTATGCTTTTTTTATTGCGCAAGCAGCAGGTGGAGCATGCTATGCCTTCGATGATTTTTATATCAAACTTACTTACAAAGAAGGCTCGTCGGTAAAGGCGAACAGAACTTTCAGCAAGGTGGATTCGCAATCGCCCGAGACAATTCCTACTGAAGCTGAGAGTTCAGTCGAGTACATTAAAAACGCAACTTCAGGTAGTTATACACATACCGAGGCAACAACGTATTTAGCATTTGATACGATGAACACATACTATACCTTGAGAGCAAAACAGTTTGGGACTGGGTATAGATTCGTAGGCTGGGCGGAGATCAAAGATAATAAAACTGTTAAAATCAACAAAAAATCCGGGTCGTATCCTGCAGGGTATAACGAAAATTCAACAATGGCAGAGGTGCGTACGGCGGTACAGGCTGCAACTACAGGGATAACTAGATGGCTTGATGGGACACCGAATGGTGATTATAATGAGATAAAAATAGGTAGAATTGAAAAGCCCGCAGAATCTCAGTACAGAATACAAGGTGGCCGATTTTTTACTGCCATATATGTTCCTGTGTTTTATAAAATTCAGTATGCAAAGACGAGTACATCTGATGTTCAATATTCGCAATGGGCTCTTAGCAGTATTTCAGGGAATTTACTACCAAACACAATAACAAATGGTGAATCTATATTTTTAGGCTGGAAATCAAACCCGGGAGATGAAAACTTTTCTAATGAGGCTTATTATCTAAACCTTGCACAGTGTACTCTTGCAACGATGGATTCAACATATATATTTAAATCAAATGTCCAGTATTACTTAATAGCACAATGGGGTGACTACTCTGTTTCTGCAGGTAGCTACCTGATAATTACGAACATTACTGCGAACAACAAGCCTAGAGATGTTTATATAGACTACTATTACACGGTATCCCTACAAACCCTTAGTCCTTCAGAGTATGATATAGTTGGTGTTTATGCTACATATCTATCGGGTCCTTTACTAGGTGAGACAGTCGTGTTGGATAAAGTTGCTGGGGAAACTAACGATTATATTCTCCCATATGTTTCGGGAAGAGCTGAGCTCCATGCTGAACTTAAAGCAAAAATATACAAAATAACATATAGTGTTCCCTCTGGTTGGAGTTCGAATGCGACTGCTGAGCATCAAACCCTAATAGCGGGTGTCGGTAAAAACTTTATGGATTTACCTGTTGCAACCGGTGGCTCTGGAAGTGCATATGGTTGGAAATATAACGGGACTTTAATCAAAACGAACATATTGCAAAATGTCTATCAAGACGTAACACTAACACTTGACCATCATTATCCATACAACACATATGTTAACACAATTACCACAACCTCATCCAATACGCAGTGGCCCGGCTGGGAAAATACAGGTTACGCTGCGTATACCTTTGGTGATGCAGGAAGTCAGGCTACCACATCTGGGTTACAGAGTTTTTCAGGTGAAAACTGGATAGGATTTCATGACAAAAAGTTGAAGGGTAACTATGAAAAATATAGACATGCACATATGTATTTCCCACTAGGGGGAAATGCCCTACGCGCATTTATGCTAGGTGCAACAGTTCAAGTACAATTTCAAACATATGCGATTGTTGCTGCGTACAAAGCATATTGGGGAACGTCTACCTCATATGCATATGCAAATATTGGCGCTGAATCTGGGAAAAATTTCGAGTATTATCAATGGCATTTACCACCCAACATCAGTAGTACATTGTCCGTTTCTAGAAGTGGATACATGAGCTCTGGCTGGAATGAGAATAGAGGGGATTTAACTACTGGGGTTGTGACGTTAAGCCATCCAGGAGTGACATTCCACTTTACGGGAAGACATAGGGATGATTCATCAGCACAAAACTATGAAGAACAATCAGGTTTCAAAAATTTAAGGTATTGGATTACTATAAACGGAATCCCTGATAATGCAGGTGGATATACATTGCAAGGTGATGGTGGTACGTTTACTTCTGGCATTAATACTACGTTATCTTCCTATACTATACGTGCAGCTAATAAGGAAGGTTATAGAGCAATAATCCCTTTAGGGTTATTTACAAAAACTAATAATGTACTAACAGATGGAGGTTATTCAACAAGCGCAGGTGGTACAACGGCAAGTTTAACATATGGAGAACAAACATCATATACTAACTCAATCGTAAACAGATACGCTATGTGGAAGGAACGACGATATACTGTAGCTTCGTGGGATGTTTATGTTGGAAATATGAGCTCGCTTGATTCTTCTACACAGGATGGTGGCGTCGCCTTCAAAGTGAGACCGCCTGAAGTAAGGCGGGCGGGTGTAAATTATGGTACAAGTAATACGGGTGTATCGGATTTTGATTATGATGGTTTTACTCGCCATCCCTTTCGACCAAATAGATACAAAATTGATGATAACAAAATTTCTAGCGACATCACTAGTAAAAAGATTTCCTCCTTGTTGCCATTTAATGAAGTCTCGATTATATATGGAAGTAACACTAGCACCACCAGTGCGAATGCATATGCATTGTTGTGGAGAATGGATGCACCAACATTTAGTCGTTCAGATTACAATGTAATGTATGGTACAGAAGTAGAGTTAGATGATGTGGCAAATATAGATCTATCAAACATGCCTCAAGGGTCTGAAATGCCTCAAGGTGCTACATACAAGATAGCTAGCGGGAAAGATGCAGCTGATGGAACTGGTTGGAGCAGAGGTGGAACTTTACTGACAGCGATTCCAGGATATACTGACTATATAGTTGGATATTTATATGACCACACAGAGTCTTCTCTAGTACACAACCAAAAGTTTAACTGTACTATTTATTATTCTGCTCTCATAAATAATTCAATGCTAACTAGTAAAACCGCTGATAACGGAGGTTTTAATGCAAGCATTAACATTAACATACATCCAATAATACTAGAGCTGGCTATTTCAACCTCGGGTCAACATACATACAATGCAACAAATCAAGTAGCTCCATATTCCTATTCTGTATCAAACTCTCAAATGTCAGGTGTTCCTGGAGCAACTGCCGCTAAGGCGAGTAGTGTCTTTAATGCCGAATTCAATAATAGTAAAAGCGTATTTGATGTTGAGAATAAAGGTTTACGAATCGATACACAATTTACTAGGGAAAAGGTTATTAATGTTGCGGCTGGACAGCAATATACTTTTAAAGAAGCAGGTACGTACACGCTAAATGCTGCTACATTTGCTCTTTTTGATTCTACACTAGGGGCTAGTAACAATAAAAATTATGTTTGGAAGATAATTTCGCCGCAAGTTGGTAATGATGGGGCTGGATATACGCATGAAAGTACTAATTATACGAGAAGCTTGAAGGATGCTTCAACTGCAGTAGCTATGCAACAAGCAACACTAGTAGTAGATTTTTACTATACTATGAAAAACTATAGCGCGAATGCACCGCAGAAACGCCTTCTCAACAGTTTAACCGAAAATGAGCCTCCAAGTGGTGGTGGATACAGTGCTTCAGATGCTTGGTGTCTTTATGTTGATGGACTTAATATTGAATTGCCAACGGTTGTTTCAAGCTATACGACTTTAATTCTTAATAAACTTAGGCGACAGGGTTTTGATGGAAATACTAAAACTGCTACTTGGGCTGTAGCAGCAAATAATACTACAGACCCGGTTAAAGATGCGCCTAGTGGAAATGTCATAATATATGCTGTTGCACTAGAATTAGATAGGTTACAAGCTGCACATTTTGTGTGGGACGGAACAGACCCTGATAATGCTATGTATGCTGCCATAAGTAACAACTACAACATTACGCGTAGAATGAAGGGCGGTAGTAGTTATAACAGTACGTTTGGTACCATAACTAAGGAAAGTGGAAGTGGTACTGTAGCCGCACTGGTAGGAACTGTTCCAACAAGCCCAACAGATACAACAAAACCTTGGTTTCATATAAAAGAAGTTGAGTTAAATATAAGTTGGAGTACTCCTGGTGATTTGACTTATGGAGGTAGTTCAGGTGTGACAATGAAACAAGGTAAAGTAGGCACAGTTAGTGGTCTATTACCTGAAACTGACACAAATCCAATTATTTTTTATTTTAAAGATGTAAATGATGTGGAAAGAAATCTTGGATCTGTAAATCCAGTTAGTGCTTCTTCCCCCACAATAACTGCTCTCCAAGCAATTAATGCGGGGACATACGAGGTTACACTATATATCAAGCAGACTAACTATACGCTAGCAAGTGGTGCGTATGTGTCTTGGACTATAAATAAAAGGCTTCTAGAATCACAAGCGACTAGAGGATATTTGGTAGGTTCAACATTTACTGCCTCCGAAGACCCTATGATATATGGCGACAATAAAAACTATGGATATCGTTATCAATTCGCCAATTTCATAGACTATGGTTCTGATAGTATATATTTTGAAAGAGCGTTATATTCCACAACTGGATATGCTAGTAACAATAATGCATATAACGCAACAAATGCTAGCCCTAATTTAACATATATGGTAAACAAGGTGCTTGGAACTAACCTAGATGGGACATTAGCAAATAGTGGAAATATTAGTAGTGCCACACATCTTACCGCAGCAACTCCTACCTCCTTGGTGCATAATTTGACGGCATATAATGTTGGTACATATTATACGCATATTGAAAAACCTATTTCTAAAAAACATACCGAAGATTTTGATTTTAAAAGACAAGCAGGCAGTCCAGATGCTACTTGGGTTTCTAATTATTATGTAGGTACTGCTGCCAATAATTATGTACGCTCTACTTTTTCTATAAATGTGCGTCAAATAACTTTTAATTGGGCGACTCTGGCTACTACTCCTACATATAATGCAAATTATCAAGATGGTATCGGTTTTCAAGTTTCTAATATTGAAGCATCCGATGAAGTTAAACTTACATTCACATTGCCTAAAAATATTAAACTAGGAACAGGACAAGTGGGAACGGGAGATACTTTCACTTCTGTGATTTCAGACACTCCAGCTGGGACTACGGTGTCCAATAATCCAACATCCGTAGCAGGAAATTATACAACCATAGCTGGAGTTAGTAATAGCCATTATAGAATGAGGGCAATTGATGCTGATTCATACGCTGTTTCATTTATCGGAATTAGCGGAGCATCAGCTGTAAATTATACGTTCCAAGTAGCCAACCAAACATTTTCTATCAGTCCTAAAACATTAAGTTTTACTTGGACTAATAACTACAACAAGGTTAATAAGTATGAGTATGATAGCAATTACATTGGGCAGACTTTAGAGATTTCTGGTATTTTATCACGGGGTACAGTAAAAGATACGCTAACTTTAGGCGTAACATTACCTGTGGGAGTAAGATTTATAGAACACAACAAAACTACATTAGCAGAACAAGATTTAACTAGTACTTCGCCTACTGCAACTGCGCAAACTTACACATTGACTAAAAATATAGATAACTACAATAATGCCACTGGACATAGTTTTGAATATTATTTCCGCGCTAAAAATGCCAATTTAACAGGTCAAAATTATACCGCAACTATCGCTAACATATCGGGCGCGCATGCGTCAAATTATACTTTAACAGGAAGTACGGTACTCCAAAGCTCCTTTGTCATAGAGCGAAAAAATCTAGTTGTATCGGTAAATGTCCCTCCTGGAGATTTAATATACAACGGTCAACTTCAAGGGAGAGGCGTTGAGCTTTCAGGACTCGTAGGTTCTGACACGGTCATTTTAACTGTCCCGGCGCAAGGAGCTACTAATCAAACAACATATGATTATACAAGTAGCGGTGTTAATAAACCAGACTACAGTTATTCAGGTAATTCGCATAACTTCCTAGCAAGAAATGCAGGCATATACAGAATAGTTATTTATGGTATTGATAACACGAATTATAAACCCGTAAATTCATCGCTTGTTGAGATTACCCCAACCAACTTACTGTATGAAGATTTTGGTATATTACAAAGAGTTATTACACTAAACTGGGGACAAACTACGTTCGAATATAAGAGTGCTGCTTGGCAACTAGCATTACCAGGCATATCTAACCGTGTTGGTACGGATAATGTGACTTTAAATTGGAATGATGGTGTAAATACTGTTGATCCACCTCCAGCTAACTACACACACATAGAGACGGTAGTTGGAATTTATAAAGCTAGACTGTCCACAACCTTATCAGGAGCCGCAGCAGGTAACTATACACTTGACGGTGTGACGTTAACTCAACAATGGGAGATAACCCCAAAAGCTCTAACGTTTGCATATCAGGCAGTTAATCCGACATATAATAGTTTATATCAGACTGGTGGAAATTTAACGATAGGTGGAATTTTTGCAGGCGATAATATAACTTTAAGCATTAACTTCCCGCAAGATATTATGATGATGATAGGCTCTACATCATATCTAACGCCAAGTGTTACTGTTTCTTCAGGCGTAGTTACCACATCCGCATTGGTAACCGGCAACACAGATAATACATACGCATTAATGAGTAAGAATGCGGGTACATACAACTTTAGCATAGCAACTACTGCTCTTGGTGGAACTGATAAAGATAACTATAAGATTACTGTAGCTATCAATAATAGTTGGATAATTAATGCAAAACAAATAAATATAATCGGATGGTATGTTAATTCTTTTGTCGTAGGCGGAAGTAATACCCCATATATTGCTCACACATCGTTTACTTATGATAATACCAATAAGACTGTTGTTGCTGGGTTTGAAAGTAATGCTAGCTCTACAGCCGATGGTAAAGTTTATGCCACCGATGCTAGCTCTTTATCTTTATTATATAGCGTTGATAGCAATACACAGAAAAATGCGGGCTCATACAGTACAACTGTTTCGCTTGCTACAACTAAGCCAAGTAGCAATTATGTACTTAATGCTACGAATTTGACGTTATCCTGGAAAATCAATCAAAGACTATTAACTCTATCGTTCATCGAATATTATAACACTAGAAATAGCGCATATAATTATACATATGATGGAACCGACCAAGGACTAAAAGTTAAAATATTAAATGTTGCAAGTGGTGACAGCATAAAAATAGCAAGGACATTAACGGGTACGTTTACAAACATCAGTTTTACGGATACAACCTCTTTGACAAATGGAGAATACATTCTTGCAGCTAAAAATGTTAATTATAGTGGGGGTGTAATAGCATACACAGTTGCGCTAACAGGCATTACTGACTCAAATGGTAATACGGGTGCAAGCTGTAATTATTATGTGAGTCCAGCTATTAGTCCCACTACACCTATGAGTCAGTCCTTTACAATTGTACAAAAGCAACTCACATTAAAGTGGAAAACTCCACCAGAAATTGAATATACAGGAAGTGAAGTAACCTTCCCATTACCAACGCCAGAAAATCTAGTTAGTGGTGATGAAATATCCTTTAGCTGGAATGATAGCCCTCCAACATATGTGCATAAAGCAACTGCAGTTGGTACATACACTGCTAGGTTGTCTAATGCTGTGGGTGGGACTTCAGGCAACAATTATACATTAACAGGCGTAACTCTTACTTGTCAGTGGTATGTTATTAAGCGCGTCATTACATTAGCTGTTAGTTATACCACGCCTACTTTGACATATAATACAGCTTGGCAGACGGGAGCCGTTTTAACAGTCACAGGGTTGAAATCCTCTGCTGGTGGCGTTGTAGATGACATTAAACTTAATTTATATGTTGATGCCAACATGAAAATGTTAGAATGGGACGGTAGTGCTACTGGCAACTCTGTAATAGGTAACTCAAGCTCAACATACTCAACTCCATCAAATGGAAATTATCAAATGATTTCCTCTTTGACAGAAGATGCTACTACAGAAACGGGTGATAGATTCGCACTCCAAGCGATATATGGGAGAGTGGGAAAATATAGGTTACAAGTGCTTGCTACTTTAAGCGGAACCGCTGCAGCCAACTATGATTGTGCTGGTCTAATCACTGAGTTTTATATAAACAAGAAAGTAATCGATATTAATGATACTAGTGGTGGCGAAGGTAGTTCAGGATGGTATACTGACTGGAATTCTAGTACAAATACTGGTACTACAGTATACAGCGACGGGGTTTTTGTATACAACGGTAATAATCACACAGTATCACCAGGTTTTGCAGGTGGTGCGGCTTCTGCTACAGATAAGAAAGTATATGATTCGGACTTAGCTGCTGGTTACAAAATAGCATTTACATATAATGGGGATAATAATACAGCTAAAAATGTTGGTCAATATACGACAACTGCTGTACTCAGTACATCGCTGCCAAGTTCTAATTATGTGCTCAGTACTGAGGTAGGCAATAAAAACACAATACAGTGGAAGATATTACCTAGGGTAGTTACAGTCAGCTGGGTGGGCGATACTACAGGAGCTACCTGGACTGAGCCGGAAGGGGTATTAACTACAACATATGATGGACTTACGCATAATATAGAGGCAACTTTCACTAATAAGGTAGGAGCTGATGTCTTAACCCCTGTTTATACTGGAGATAGAAACAAAGTAAATGCTGCTTCATATTCCACTACTTTATCAGGGTTAAGCGGTGGGTCTGCTGGTAACTATACATTAGTAGGTGCTTCTGGACTAGTTAAAAGTTGGGAGTTATTAAAGAGAGTGGCTAGTATTACTTGGAGCCACGCCTCACCAGTACTTGTGTATAACGGAGCACTACAGGGCATAAACGCTGAATTCGGTAATGTATTATCTAATGATGTACTAGAGTTCAATATAACCACTTCAACAAATTCAGAACAACTTACTTTAGGTATAATTAGTGGTGGAACTTTAACAAGTAATGCACCTGACTTTAAAGTTACAAATACTAGTGGTAATACTAAAACAGAAGTTTCATTCCGTGCGAAACAGTATGGTACATATAACATTACGGGCATAACATTAAGTGGTGCTATTAGTGGTAATTATGCACTAACAGGGCAGACTGTAACTAATAGTTTCACAATTGGTAAGAGATTAATTACATTAACCATTCCATCAGCGGGTCCCTATGTGTATAGATATAATACCGAACAAGGTGGCACTATAACTGTATCAGGAATTTATCCAAATACTGCTAGATCAGGCGGACTTGATGAAGTACAATTTAGTATTTCTGTTACAGGAACTTTAACAACTAATGATTTAGAAGACACTCCTATACTAGAAAACAAAGCTTATAATTTCAAAGGTATTAATGCGGCATCGTATTCGATAGTTGTTTCTACAACACTTTCTGGACAAGATAGTGCAAACTATGAAATTGTTGCATCTGCACCTCTTAGAACTTTATCATTTGTAATAAATCAAAAAGCTGTAGCTATTGACAATTGGTATGTAGGTTTATTCAATCCAACTGGCTCAAACACAGCATATACCGATTCTTTACTTGTGTATAACGGAGAGAATCAAACAGTAACAGCAGGGTATCAGACTGGAGCTGCTACCGACAATGATAATAAAGTGTATACTGCAGATACAGTGAATTTTGTATATAGCACTGGAGTAGATACAAACACACAAAAGAATGCAAATAACACAACAAAACCCACTTATTCTTCTACCGCTACTTTCGCATCAACTACCCCTAGCTCAAACTACTATGTGGTTTCTGGCGGAACTAAGACTTGGAAGATTAATCCTCTGCCTATCCAGGTGGTATGGAGTGGTGATGCACTTGCTACTTGGACTGAAGAATCAGGTGTACTTAATGTCACATATGATAAACAACAACATAACATTATTGCTTCTGTTAATAATAAGCCTTGTCCTGATGTTATAGTCATAACCTATTCTGGTCACCAGAACCAGGTAAATTCTGGTAGTTACTCCACCTCTGTTAGCAGTATAGATAACACTAACTACACTATGACTGGAGGAACGGGCTTAAGTAAATCATGGATAATAAACAAGAGAGTCCTTACAGTTACTTGGTCTGCAATTTCTAACATTGAATACAATGGTAATAATCAAGGACCTACACTAACTATATCAAATATAGTATCCTCTGACACACCTGTGTTCAGCATAACTGGAACGGGAGACGCAGCGTTTAACGTATCGGTAACTGGTAGTACAGGTTCTGTTAGTGGGAGTTACTCATCATTTACATTAACATCAGCTAGCGGATATACTAATTTAACCGCTGATTTACTTGCACAAAATTATGGCGAATATACCGCAACTCTTGCGCTTGATGCTACAACAGCACTCAATTATTCAACAACAGGAACAATGCAGAAAGTATGGAATATAACGAAAAGGCTAATTAGTTTAGTTTGGACCAATAACTCTCCATTTACATACAATAGCAGTAGCCAAGGCGTAACATTAGCAGTTTCAGGAATACTTCCAATTGACGAGAGTGCTACTAGATATATTGAATTTGCCTTAACAATTGCTGGAGCAGTTTCATTACTGGGCTCACAGATTTCTAGTGGAAACCGCAAATTTACAAATGGAAATTATTTCTTCTCAGCTATAAATGCAGGTACATACTCAATAGAAGTAGGTGCTACACTTGGTGGTACTGTTGCAGATAACTATTATGTTAACTCCGATATCGCAGTACGCAAATCGACATTCACTATTAACAAAAAGACATTGAACATATCAGAATGGTACGTTGGTAGTTACGATGTAGACAATCCTACTGCCAGCACTGTATATACTGCAAGTTCATTCGAGTATAGTAATGAGAATAAGACAATAGTGGCAGGATACGTAGCAGGTGCAACTAATGCAACTGATGGGTATGTGTACAATAGTGATAAAAATAGCATTAGTTTCACATACAATGTAAACAATACTCAAGTAAACGCTGGTACATATACAACGACCGTACAAATGGCAACAGGAACACCTAGCAGTAACTATCAAATAGGCACTAATGGAACTAAAGTTTGGCAAATCGCAAAAAAGACAATAACCATTAGTTTCACTGGAAGTACAACATATACATATAATGGCAATAATCAGGGCGTCACTGTAACTGTTGCAGGAATAGCTGCAAATGATACCGCCGTTAGATTTACTATTACAGCTTCCGCAATGGATAACGTTGGTATTACTAGTTCTACCGTAATTAGTAACACACAATATGTATTTTCAGCTAAAAATGCTGGTAGTTATTCATTGTCCATAACTGCAATTACGGATATTAACAGCAATGATAATTATACAGCAACATTGCCTGCAAGTTTTTCATGGGTAATTAATAAGTTGAATATAACATTGTCTTGGGGTGTTTCAGTATTTGAATATAATGCTACCACGCAAACCCTAGGTAAACCAACGATATCTAATAGAGTTGGTTCAGATGATGTTGATGTATCCTGGAATGATTCCGCACCTGATTATGTACATAGTGCAAAAAATAAAGGAACATATACGGCAAGATTATCTACTACTCTAACTGGTGCTGATGCAGGTAACTACGCAATACCAGTTGGGATTATATATAAGAATTGGGAGATTACTCCATGTCTAATACATATAAGTTGGGGTACTACTGATTTGTTTACATATGATGGACAAAAACATGGTATAACAGCAACCTTGAGTAACTTTTTAACAGGTGATAGTGTATCGTTTTTAGCTGATATAGTAGATGGATTTGCATCAGTGACTAAAACAAATGTACCTTATCAAGGCACCCTTCAATCTTCAACGGGTGGAAGAGATACTTATACTATAACATTTGATAGTTATACAATTGATTCAGTAACGACAAATATCAAAAACGCAGCAGCATATAACGCTAAACTGGTTGCAATAGTTGGAACTGATGGTATTAATTATGATTATCATTTAAGTGATACAAATACTGCTGATTACACCATACAGAGTAAAGAACTGTCTTTAACCTTTGCGGAAAAATTTACTGCTGGAAGTAAAATTTCATCATATGAATATAGGTATGATGGAACTCTTCAAGGGTTAACTTTAACAGTTGGCGGTATAGTTAGTGGGGAGACAATTAAATTTGTAGTCTCTTATTCAGGTAACGATTCGAAAAAAGTTATGGACGAAACATTTACTACCGAACATTCAAGTTACACAATAACAGGCGATGGCTTAGGCACTACAGATGTTATTGGATTTGCTGGTAAAAATTATGGAACATACATAACTGGTATCTCTGCAGTAATTGATACCGAAAATAGAAGCAGTACAACCACATCAAACTATAAGTTACCTGCTACAGGAAGATCACAAACATTCTATATTCAAAAACGTATAGTTGGAATTACTTTCGATGCGACAAATACATTTACTTATGATGGCACACAAAAAACATATGGTGCAGTTGCAACAAATGTCATAGGAGGAGATACTGCAACATTTACATATGAAAGTACTGGGACTCAAGGGTCACGTCAATTAACATCAACTGCTACAAATTATGGTCTATATAGAACTTTAGTTACTGGATTTGCAGTAAATACAAATAGTAACTATGCTTTACCAACATCAGGGTTATATGGTGACTGGCAAATAGATGCTAGAGTAGTAGACCTTACTTGGCAAGCTGCAGTGAGTTTCGTGTATGATGGCGCATCTCATAGTGTCAAAGCAACGATTTCAAACAAAGTAGGTTCTGATCCAGTATCACTAGATTATCTAGAAACAGGAACAACTCTAATTGACGATGTGACTTATCAAAACAAATCATCTGCTATTAACGCTGATAACTACATAAGCATTGTAAATGGTCTTTCTAACAACGCTTTAGGAAACTATAGATTGCCAGTAAATACTAGTGGAGCAGATCCTTCGGAAGATGCGTTATTTGCAAAATTAAGAAAGACATGGTTAATTAGCAAACGAACAGCTACATTATCATTTAGCTCAGGTTCATTTACATATGATGGTACTGCTCAAGGAATTAATGTAACTATAGCTAACTTAATAGCTAGCGATACAGCAGCTAATAATTTAGGGATTACTGCTAGAGTCGATGGGGTAAAAGCCGGGGCAGGTACACAGTATACTATTAGCACGTCTGGTTCTGTAACATCATATGTGCATGAGGTCAGAAAGACTAATGCCGACACATATACTGTTTATATTCTTGGAATTGCTAATAGTAACTACACATTAATTGCCAATTCAGCTTCATTTACTATAGATAAAGCAGTCTTAATTGTTAGCTACGCTGAAATTTATACAGCAGGAATGAGAGTTTCTCCGTATGTATACACATACTCAAAAGCTGGGCAAGGAGTAAGTGTTACTATTTCTGGAATATATAACCCGGGTGGAGTGGCGGATGTTGTAACCATCACCACCTCTTATCCAACTGATACTGGAACATTAACCGACACTATTTCTAACCAAACATCGGGGGCGCAAACAATATCAAAAGACTATAATACAGTTCAAAACGCAAGGACTTTAGCGTATAAGCTTACGTTGACGGGTGTTTCTAACGACAACTATAAACTACCAGAAGATAATAAGGAAAAAACCTGGAATATTAATCCTAAAGAAATTGGAATAGTTTGGAACATAAATGGAACATCCAATTTATACACAACCCCATTTACGTACAATGGAAGTTCACAAGGAGTAGAGGCAGCTCCTAGTATTACAGGTGTTACAGCTGGGACAACCGCTGCTGGAGTGTATACAGGTGATACGGTTAGCTTTGCATATACAGGCACTCGCCTTGCTACAAATGTAGGAACATATAGCGCAACAGCAAGTACAACTAGTTCTACTCCGAGCTCTAATTACATAGTTTCCGCAAGTACTCAAACTAAATCTTGGGAAATTGTACCACTACAAGCGATAATTAGCTGGAGTGGTGCTACCGCTGGAGATTGGGATTTATTAGATGTTACCTATGACGGTACTGCCCATAGCGTAAAAGCTTCAGTAACTAACAAAGTAGGGACAGATTCATTTGTGTTTACATACTCTGGTGATTCTGGAAAAACTAATGTTGGTACATATTCTACATCGCTTACTGCTCTTGGGAATGATAACTATACCTTAGGAACAGTACCTCCTTATCCAACTACCACTTGGAAAGTGGTGCCTAGAAAAGTAAGTATAGTATGGAATGGTAATGCACAAAACATTTATAACGGCGGACCACAAGGAGTTAATCTAACACTTGGCAATATAATTTCAGCAGATAGTGTATCATTTGATGTTACTACTAGCGTAGTAGATAGCTCCGATACGATAACTGCTACCGCTACATCTGGTGGAAGCGTAACGGTTACTTCAGGTTCAACAATACCACCTACATTTAAGATAACAAATAATGCTGGTTCAACTTCGACAATAGTTCAGTTTAGAGCTACACTATATGGAACATATGCAATTGAAAGTATTACGGTAGATGGAAATTCAAACTATACAATAGACACTTCAGAAGATTCATTTGAGTGGGTAATTGGAAAACGTAAAATCAATTTAACTTGGGCACATGTCGGCTCTAATCCACACATATATAACACAACAGAACAAGGAATAACACTAACAGTTTCTGGCATATATGGTACAGATAAGGTCATATTTAACCTCAATATTTTAACTCCGTTAACAACACAAGATATAACAAGTGGTGTCACAGAAATAGCAAATAGCACAGCATATAATTTCAAGGCGAAAAATGCTGGGTCATATCAGGTTACGGTGTCCACAACGCTATCGGGTGCCGACTGTGTAAACTATGAGATTCATCCAGACAGTGTGAGAACTTTTGGCTTTACCATAAACAAGAAAGAAATTAACTTGCTTACTAATTGGTTTAAGGGAGTTTGGACTTATGGTGGCACAAATACTGCATATTCAGCGTTTACATACGATAATACCAATAAGGTGGTGACCGCAGGTTTTGCTGCTGGAGCGACTACAGACTCAGATAAGCTTGTTTATAACGCAGATGCATCAAGTGTTGAGTTTGAATATTCCTCTGGTACCCATTTGAATATTCAGAAAAATGCTGGCACATACACATCTAAAGCAAAGACGAAGACTACTGGTGTTAGTGCAAACTATGTGGTTGTAGGAACAGACACTTTAACAAATTGGGTTATAAACAAAGCAACTATAACTGTTACTTGGACAGGGTCTGGTAGCGCCTATACATACTCGGGTGCAGAACAAGGAATCAGTGCTAATGTAACGGGGATTGCAAATAGTGATAGCATTAGGCTGATTACATCATTTACGGGTACTTTTACCAGTCAAGGATTTACTACTGCTAGCCATCTTTCTTCCAATACAAGTTATGCATTTAGTGCTATTAATGCGTATTATGTTAGCAATACATTAACTCCATATGCTGTAGCTATAACAGGTGTCTACGACTCTAATGGCAACTCTAGCGCAGGAGCTGATTGTAACTATACAATAAGCAGTACAACTGGAACCTTTACTATTGCGAGAAGACAAATTGTACTAACTTGGGGAACCCTTAGTTTTACATATGACGGAACTGTACATACACTTTCATTACCAACCATACAAAACAAAGTTGATGGTGATACTGTTAATGTATCTTGGGCTGCCACCTCAGTGCATTCTGCTACTAATGCAGGTTCTTACACAGCAAGCATAACTAATGTTCTTTCGGGGGCTTCCGCAAACAATTATACTACACAAGGCGTAACTTTAACTCAGGGTTGGAATATTGCTAAGAGAGAGGTAACCTTATCCTGGCAGGCTTCAGATACTGGTTCAACATTTACCGGCGGTAAATATAGGTATACATATTCTGGTAGTTTACTTGGTGTAAAGGGAACAATTACCGGACTAGTGACTGGAGATACTATTACTCTCAACTATGAAAACAATTCGGGGTATCTAGATACAGATGCTGATTATCTAGCAAGTGGCACCAAAACAGCAAGCAGTACATCGCAATCCTTCAATTTCAAAGGGAAAAATGCATCAGAATTAAAATCACCAAATTATTATAGCGTAAAAATCACTGGCATTAGCACCACTGCATCAGATGCAAGCGCAAACTATACCTTAACAGTAGCAAGTGTGCTGACTAGCTCATTTGAGATAATGAGAAAAGAGATTTCATTTAGCTGGTCATATTATGGTACAGATACAAGCGACTCTGTTGTATACGATGGTAATAACCATGGAAAAGTCTTAGATATAGGTGGTTTAATTGGTTTAGACAGTATTACTTTGAGCTTTACTACACAAGGAACTTTAACTTTTGATCCTTCCTTAGTATCAGGGACAACGAACATAGTTAAAGATACTAGTGACAGCTACAGCATTTATGCTAAGAATGTGAGAACAAATCCATATTCGTTTACGATTAACGGAATAGGTGGAACTAGTGCCAATAACTATAGTTTACCAACTAGCAACTTGTCTGCATCATTTACTATTACTCCACTTGCTGTAACAATAAGTTGGCAAACAGCAGGATTTACGTTTGATTCAGTAAGTAATAAGTATAAAGTAACTTACGATGGTACAGAAAAGACCATGATAGCTGCAGTTGGTAACAAGGTAGCTGGCGATGAAGTATCATTTGTACATGGTGGAACATATTTTGCTACAAACGCTTCTAGTTATACTTCTACAATTACTGGCTTAACAGGAGCTCAATCTGCTAACTACACATTAACGGGTGCAACAGGTTCTACAAGTCAAGACTGGCAAATTGAAAAGAGGGCGCTTAGTTTCTCACTTGATTATACAGATGGAGATGTAAGGTATAATAACCAAGGTGTAACTGTGGGGCTAGGGTCAACATACACCATAAGCATTATAGAAAATAATAAAGTGACAAGTGATAGCATAACATATAACGCTAGTACATATGCAACACTTGAAGCAGGGCCATACACTGCTACTGCGCCAATTAATGTAGGGTTATATTACGTAATAGTAAATCCAAACCTAACTACTGGTACTGGATTGAACTACTATTTAGATCAGACGACTACGCTTTCGTTTAAGATATACCCAAGAATAATTGCTGGTAGCGCATTACAGTGGGAGTATTTTACATATAAAGCAAGCTCTGGAGAATATAGCACAGGTGTTGAACATACTTGGGGGAATCCGGTTTCATTTATTACCGCCGACTTCTATCATAACTTTAAGGTGGTCGGAAGTACAGATCCTGTTTTGAACGCTCATTTAGGATCGTCAGATATACGATTAGGTGCATATCAAAATCCCACTTATTACTCTGGACAGTATTTTGGACTGTGTACTTGTGGACTTAATGGAACTGAATTTGCGTATATTGATGCTGGGACAGCATATTATTCAGATATAACATTGAATACACACGCAGGGGATACTTTGACTAAAGTAACGGGAGTAGAATACATTAATAGTACGGTTAGCAAGTTTAACGATGGTGGCACAGACTATTATGTCAAAACTAGTGATGTTAAAGGAGTACATAGTTCTCACCAATGGCCTAGCAGCAACACTGCAGACATTCCAACTACAGGTCCACAACATGCAGGTAAATACTGGCTAATACTCGAAATACTTGGGACCGAAGCTAGCAACTATGAGTTCGATAGTTTGGATGAAGGGTATAACGATACTACATATTTCACTACAGATGCAGGCGGCACTTACTTAAAGTATCCTAATTTCCCATCAACAACAACAGTTACAAAAGCTTTACCAGTCTTAAGTACTTCAGGTGTTTTAGCTACTGTCAAAAATAAGTATGTATTAACCTTCACTGTAAGTCAGTTGCTTACAGGCTTTACGCCTGGTGCTTCGACATCATTCAGTAAAACATACGATTCATTAGGTTTTAAAGATACGCCGGCATATACAGGTATTCAGGATAGCGATATCATAGTCCAGATAACTGAAGGGTATGCAGATCCATATACCATGAGTTATGTTAATTACAAGGCAAATGGTATTGCTAAAGCAGGTAGGTATAGAATAGACTTCTATGATATGACAACCGGTATCGGCGGTAGTTCAGACTGTGATACTGCTAATGGAACCTATAGTACTGTAACTTATACACTAGAAATATTACCTAAGGTTATCGAACTCAATACCCAGGCTTTACTTGGAACTCTTACCAAAGTTTATGACGGTAACAATACATACACGGGCTGGACAGCACCGTCGTATGTTGCCGCAGCTTCTTCCTTGTATGACGACGGCAAACCAATAACTGGAACATCTGTTACCATAAGTGCTACTTTTAACAGCATTCATGTAAACAGTGCAGATACTATAACATTTATATTGTCTGGTGTGGATGCGCCTAATTATAGAATACATACTCAGGCTGTAACAGGGTTTGCGTACACAGGGACATACACTGGACGCATTAGTTCTAATGTTAAATTTTATTCTGATGTTGATTTGTTATTCGAAGTAGGGACATTAACCTCTGAAAAAGCAGCTACTTTTGTAGATGCTGCTACTTGTAGTTTTGTTGGAGACGGTTCTGATGGAACTACTGTAGGTGTAACTTACTATGTAGCTAATGAAAGCTGTTACTTTAGACTAGATTTAGATGACACTATCATTAACACAGAGAGCGGGACGATTACAGCAAGAGAAGTAACTATAAACTGGCCAGCACAATCTTCATATACATATGATGGAAGTGAGCACTCATTCCAGCCCTCATTAGGTAATGTAGTAACTGCCGATATTAGTAATGTTACAATAGTTGTTCATACTGATAGTGTAGTTCAAGCGAGTGATGCTGGTAGTTATTCCGTTCAAATAACAGGACTTAGTGGAACTGCAAGTTCTGATTATAAACTACCTTCAAGCAATCTTTCTAAGAATTGGTCAATAGTAAAGAAAGTGTTGACACTAACTTGGGCTGACATTGGTTCGCTTGTAAATGATGAGGCAATATATAACAGCCAAAGCTTTGGTAAGAAGCTGACGGTAGCAGGAGTTGTGGCTAGTGATGAAATATATGTGTTAGGAAGCATAGAAGGGGCTCTCGCTGTTTCAGGAATAACATTTAGTCTTGGACAAAGTAGTCAAATCACTAACGGTGACTATAATTTCACTGCCATTAATGTTGGAACTTATACAATTTCAATAACGGGTATGTCCAACGTTGCTGCTAGTAAAAACTATGCACTTTCAGCCACATCGGCAACCTTCACCATCAACAAAAAGAACATATCTATAACTTGGACAGTTGATGGACTAGGTGGTTGGACGAGTTTCTCTGTAGTATACTCGAAGCAGGAGAGAACTATTACTCCAAGTTATGGTGTAGGAGCCGCTTCTGATACTGACAATTTAGTGTATACATCAGATCAAACAGACGTTACTTTATCACCATTAAGTAATAAGGCTACAAACGCAGGAAATTATAATGCATCAGTTACACTTACCGGTGCTAAGAGTGGAAACTATAATATTTCAAGCGGCGCAACACAAGCTTGGTCTATTACCAAGAAGGCGCTATCACTTTCAGCAACTTCTACTAATGCATCTGCACCTACTAATTACATCTTTGATTATGATGGTAATAATCATGGTGTGCAGATTGCCGTGACAGGGATTTGTACAGGTGATAATCCACAATTTACATTTGTAGTTTCTGACGGTGTAACTGTTACATCATCAGGTGCTGCTTCATATTCAGCAACTGCGAAAAATGCTAATACTTATCAAGTTCAGGTGACTGGAGTGGTGGTTACTGAAACAAACTATTATTTAAGTTCTTCACTGACACAAGGCTTTACGATAAATAAGAGAGTAATAACTTTGAGTTGGAGTTCGCTCTCTTTGGTGTACAATGGTTCAGAGCAAACAGTTACTGCTACTATTACTAATTTAGTTTCTGGAGATAGTATAAGCCTAACATATACAAATGATGCAACATATAAAAACAAAGCAACAAATACAGGATCGTATACCGCTAAAGTAGATGGGATTCAAGGTAGTAGTGTAGGAAATTATCAGTTGCCAGCAACTACCACAGCGTCTTGGGAAATAACACCAAAAGCACTTACATTTAGTTGGGTTGATTATGGTGGTTCTACTGACACTGTTCTAGTTAAGACATATGATAAGACAGCATATGGCAAGACACTTGTGGTAACAGGTATAATCGCCGGTGATACGGTAACATTAAGTTATAGCGTACCAGTTAATGTTACATCTAATTTAACGAGTGGCTCATCAATCAGTAATAGCACTAACTATAATTTCACTGCAGTTAAAGCTGATGATGCTGGATACCTAATTAGCATAACTGCGGTAGGTAATGCGAATAATAACTATAGCTTACCATTGATCAACACATCTCGGACATTTACCATCTTACGGAAAGAAGTAGGAGTATCATTTGCCTATACAACTCCATTTACATATGATAGAACCCAAAAAACGGTCGAAGCCACATTTACCGCAACTTCAATAGAGAGTGGTGATACTGTTTCTCTAGACTATGATAATAGTGAAGCGGTAGAAGATACTCGCAAATTACAAACAAAAGCAACTAATGCTGGAAATTATCGCTCTAAAATTACCGGTCTTACTGGCGCCGATAGTAGTAACTACAAACTGCCAACTACTGGACTTATTAAAGATTGGGAGATAGTTCCACTGACAGTAACTATATCCTGGACCACAACACTTACATATACATACGATAGTTTTGCAAAAACTATACAAGCTACCGTGTCGAATGCAGGTGGAGATACTGTTGTTTTAACTTTGAGAAATGATGGTTTACTTGTGAATGGTAGAAATCAGCTTTATTCTGCAATTAATGCTGGCTTGTACAGGGCAACGGTAATTGGTGTTGATAACTCCAACTACACACTTGATGGAGTAGCGGATGCTGATAAGAATAGAGAGTGGCAGATTAATAAAGCAGATATAACTAATATTCAGTTAAGTAACAAGACAGTAGTTTATGACGGAAATAGCCATAGTATAGTTGTTAGTTCTACTGTTACTCAGTATGGAGATGCTGCTACACCTACATACACAATAACTCCTTTTGGTGGCAGCACTGTTACAGGAAATAGTGCAACAAATGTACATATAAGCGGAGGGGTACAGTCATACTACACCGTTAAGGCTACTGTTGACGCTGGAGCAAACTATAATCCTATAACCTCTGATAGTCCACTTTCTGCAATATTAACCATAACTCAGAAAGAATTAACATTTACGTGGGGTCGCATCAGCCTTGATAGTTCAAACAAAGCCGAATATGATGGAAATAAGCATGGTATATCTCTTGTAGTGACGGGTATTGTAGGAACTGACACGGTAATGTTAAATTATTCATTAACAGGCACACCTACAGATGACGACTTAAATGGCTTAACACAAATTAGTAACAGTACAACATATGAACTGAAAGCAATTAATGTAGGAGAATATGCACGTACGATAACGGGCGTAACAAATACCAACTATAAACTACCAGAAAACTCCTCTTCCTCTTTCGAAATTGTTCCTAAATTAGTGACTGTAAGCTGGAGTGGGGTAACAACTTTATTTACATATGACGGAACTATTAAGACAGTTCACGCAACTATTACAGGAGTGCTAGCAGCTGATACATCTGATGTTGGCTTTACGTATGATACATCGGGAATTCCTACCGACGGCGTAGGCGGAACTGGAAGAATTAAGATTGATAGTGAGAGAAACGCAGGTAGTTATGTATCAATTTTAACTGGGCTATCTGGTGTAAAAGCTACAAACTATGCCTTACCTACAACTGGATTGTCTCAAAACTGGGATATCAGTCCACTAGTGGCTACAGTTTCTTGGACTGGAAATAGTAGTTATGTTTATAACAAGACCCAAAGACAAGTAATTGCAAATATAACTAACTTAAAAAGCCAAGATGGAGTGCAGGATACGGTGACCATCACTTACAAATCTACTGGAACTGTAATAGATGCCGGTAGTGTGGAAAGAACATATGCAAACGTTGCAACTAATGCTGGGGTGTATAGAGCTGAAATAGAAAGTTTAAGTAACACTAACTATACAATTACCACCGCAACAGATTTATATTTCGATTGGGCAATAGTAAAAACAAACATTACTAACATATCGTTAAAGAATGTGTCCGTTGTTTATGACGATAATGACCATCCTATAACTTTAAGTGTAAGCGGACAAGCAGACAGATCCGTTGTAGAGTCATCTTATGCTACACAAACCCAGCTAGGAGATAGTGTAACCATAATATATACCATTACGCCACTTGGTGGTTCGGAAACATCTGGGAATAGTGCAAAATATGTACACATACACTCAAATGCGCCTTCATACTTTACTGTTAAGGCAACCATAAATGCTACTGATAATTATAATGCATTCAGTACACAAGCAACATTGACTATACAGCAAAAACTTATTGAAACGGTAACTGCTTCAGATTTGGAGGTCACATATAAAGGAAAGCCATATGCAATTACAGCAACTGCATCGGATGCTTTAGTTACCACGCTTGGACACACTATTCACTTAACATATACGATAAATGGTGTAAATGGGAATTCAGCAACAAATGCAGGTACTTATACTGTAGTTGCCACAGCAACTGTTAGAGTGGGAAGTGACATTAGTAGTGCTGTCAATACGAACTTTGCTATAGCGACTAAAACAGCAACTTTGAAAATAAATAGAGCAGTTGCAGTTAACACGGATGGTACTAGTATCGCATTCAATGGCGCTACTGTAACATATAATGCTCTCAACAGATTCCTTAATGTAAACAATTCAAATTCTGGCGATGCTAGTGCAGTTGGAACTTCGCAAGTAACTAGTTTAACTATTAAACCATCTGGAGTGGTACTTGATGGAGAGTTCGCCGGTGATACAGTAACACTACAGTACAAGTATGGATTTGAGTCCGGTAACTATCCAAATGTATTTAACGGTGTGAAAAACGCAAATACTTATTACATCCAATTGACAGTAGAAGATCCAAACTATATTACTCAAAATCTAACTGCAACATTGGTCATAAATAAGAAGAATTTACAAGATTCCGACATCAGCTTGTACATGTATGGCTATGAAGCTACTTATAATAAAACCTATAGAAGTGTTGGTGTTTCTACTGTAGAATTTGAAGTTAGTTATAATGCTGTTACCGATGTAACACTACTGGGCTCTGATTCAGGTAAGGTTGCATATACATATACTCAGCATGCAGATGGATTTAGTGCAGGGCAAAGCGAATGGAATGCATTTAACAACAATATAATTAAAAATGCTGGTGTCTACTATGTTAAAGCAGTTATAAGCGGTGATGCTAGTTGTGTAGGCAATTATATCAATACAACAAAACAGGCTACGGTTACGATAAAGAAAGCTGATATTACAAACATTTCTTTAGTAGGTGGTGGAGATCAAGTTTATGATGGGACAAATAAGTTAGTTACAATTTCTACTAATTTAACTCAATTTAATGAAACGGTACCAGTTTATTACTCCACAACTCCTAACACTGGTATAGATAATGGTGCAAAAAATGCAGGTCAATATACAGTTTATGCATATGTCAACGCTAGTAGTAGTGCTGGATATGACAGCAACTATAACGCACTTAATATATCGACAGCACTAAATATAGCTAAAGCCACTATGTGGAACCCATCAGATTTGGCTGGCGCTTTTTATTACAACAATGCTACTTTGACATATGATAGCTACACTCATTACTTAAATGTTGTAGCAACCAATGTAAGTTCGTTAAGCACTTCACAAACTACTACTATTGCTATTGTGCCATCTACAAATCAATCATATACATCAGATAGTGCGACTATTATATACAAATATGGAACAGTAGATGATGGCTTATATCCCAATAACTTTGTTGGTCAAAAGAATGTAGGCATATATTATTTACAAGCAACACTGAGTAACGCTAACTATAACAATGTTGTTTTAACAAGCGTACTGACCATAAATAAGTATCAAACTACTGCGCAATGGACGGGGCTAGTGCTATACACATATAATGGCTCCGACCAAAAGGCAAGCATATCTGCTACTTACACATTGCTTGCAGGAGATGGCGGGACCACAGCAAGCTTACTCATTAATTATACGTATTCTGAAACAGTTGGTGGTACATATGTAAGTTCATCTACGTTTAAGGATGCGGGCTTCTATACGGCTACAGCCAGTGGTTGGAATACTAACTATGATGTAACTGACATACAAAAATCATTAACGATGGCAAAAGCAACGATAGTTAGATATCTAAACGATAGTTCAGTTGTGTTTGATAAAACAGCTAAGTATATTAGTGCTGGCACAGATTCGACGCAACCCGATACTAGTGCATATGTACCTATTGATGGAAGTAATCCTAATACAACAGCTATATCGTTACTCGCAACAGACACATCTGTAATTTATTACTATGTGCAAGCTGCCGCAGGAAGCTTTGTAATAATTAATGGTGTTGGAGTCGCATATAACCCAAGCGAACACGAAGGACAGCAAAGGTACGATAAATTTAGTGGGGCAGTTAATGCAGGGACATATAATCTAAAAGCAGTTATCAATGCGGGTAAAAACTATAATGTTTGGGAAGATACGGCAGTTTTAACTATAAGTCCAGCTACAATTACGGGTGTAACTCTTTCAGGATATACTGGGACATATGATGGCGCAGAGCATGCTTTAACTATATCTAATAGTAATGGTACTGGAACTCAGTATGGTGATTCTTTAACGGTTGTATATTCTATGAATCCTCAAGATAGTGCGTTAGTGTATGATTCTGGTAATCTTGCAAATAGAGCTAAGAGTGCTGGAGAGTATCAAGTTACTGCAAACATAACAGTAAATAGTAACTATATTCCTCTTGAGTTACAGGCAGACATTAAAATAACTAAAGCCACAATGTATAACAAGCTAGATGCGAATGGCGATTTCTATTTGCTTAATGGAAATATGACATATGATGGATATAACGCATTTTTGAATGTTATAACAACTAGCACTGGAACTAGCTTATCTTCCGGAAGCGGGGCAACTCAAGTACTTCAAGTTGCTATTAGCCCCGCAAACGCCACGACATATACTGGAGATAATGCTACTATAGCTTACAAATATACAACGGTTTCTGGTGGAGAATATACTTCAGTATTTGCTGGTGTGAAAGATAAAGGAACATATTATATCCAAGCTGAACTAATTAACGCAAACTACAATAATGTAGTAAAAACTGCGATATTGACTATATCGCCTTATGAAGCAACGGTGACTTGGTCTGGTGTCGATGGCGATTATGTATACAATGGACATTCGCAAAACAGTAGCATTTCAGCTACATTTAAACTAGTTGTTGCAGACGGTGGAGGAGACGTTTCTCTCAATGTAGCTTATGTGTTCTCATTAACAGAAACTGGGACATATAATGCAGTTAGTGAGTTTAAGAATGCTGGATATTATGTAGCCAGTGTATCCTGTCCGAATCCGAACTATTCGTTTAATAATACGATTGTAGAAAAAAATCTATACATGGAACAAGCTACGATATTAAGATACTTACTTGATAACGAAGTAGTGTTTGATAATACAACTCATTTCATTGCCGTTGGCACTAGCCAAACAGTGGTAAGTACAAGGACATACACAAATGGTAATGAGACCATTAGTTTACTAGGTTCCGACACTGCTACCGTTTCATATACCTATAATACTGTAAGCCTTACATATGGTGGGGGGTGGTTAGTTTTCAATGGCGCATATAATGTTGGAATATACTATATAAAGGCCGCTATTAATGCTGGAAATAACTACAAGTTGTTCAGTGATACAGCAACATTAGAAGTTAAAATTGCAAACATAAGTAACATTACATTTACTGGGGATGAAGTAACCTATGATGGTTCAGTACATGTCTTAGAAGTGTCAGAAGAAGAGACACAACACGGGCTATCTGTTCCTGTTAGATATGCTATGAGCCCGGTTGATTCAGCAAATGGTGGAATTAATAATGGTGCAAAGAGTGCCGGTAACTATACGATTACCGCATACATAAATGAGACTACTGCAGATGGATATAATAGTAACTATGCACCATTAACCATACCTGCTAGTTTATTAGTTAATAAAGCAACAATGAACAACAATTTGGATACAGTAACAGGTGCGTTCTACTTTAACAATGGGAGCATGACATATGACTCATATAAAGCATATCTAAATGTTGTAACAAGCAGTACAGGCGTTAGTTTATCTTCTGGAAGCGGAGCCACTCAAGTTGTTCAATTAGCAATTAGTCCCGCAAATAATAAATTATATACTGGAGATAACGCGACTATAACTTATAAATATACAACAACTTTAGGTGGAGAATATACATCGGTATTTACAGGTATAAAAGATGCAGGTACGTATTATATTCAAGCTAAACTAACTAATTCAAACTATAACGATGTGACCTTAACTGCAGTATTGACGATATCTCCTCTTACTGTAACGCTTGTTTGGGTAGGTGATACTGCAACATATACATATTCGGGTCATAATCAAATGAGTAGTGTTATAGCCTATTATAATCTTGTTGGAGCTGATATAGTAGAAGGAAATGCCGAGCATAGGCTTAATTTGGTTGAAGATTTATTGTATTCTGTGACAGAAGGTGGCACATATAATAGTGCTACAACATTCAAAAATGCAGGCTACTATAGATTCTGGGCAAGAAACGATAATCCAAACTATTCATTTGCTGAACTTTACAAACAAATAAGGATGCATAAAGCAACTATAGGGTTATATTTCTTGAATGATTCTGTAGAATATGACACAAATAATCACTATATTTCAGCTGGCACAAGTAGTACAACTGTTAATACTGCTCCATATAATCCAGCTGGAAGCAATAAAACACCAGTATCACTTTTAGGCACGGACACTGCAACAGTCACATACACGTACACAACTAATGCTGCAGGATTTGGATATACAGGGGACTGGGACCCATTTACTGGTGCGAAGAATGCTGGCATATACTATTTAAAGGCGAGCATCACATCGGATAATATTACAGATGGATATTTGAATTATAACGAATGGTTAGGAAAAGAGGCAATATTGACAATTGCCCAAGCTACAATAACTGGGATTTCGTTAACAGGTGGTGGGACTTATACATATAATGGTTCGGTAAGAACTGTTGCGACAAACACTAATCAATCCCAATATGGAGAAACATTACCTGTCATTTATTCTATGTCGCCTAAGGACAGCGCTTTAGTGTATGATTCAGCTAATCTTGAGAATAGAGCCAAGAGTGCTGGATATTATGTCATAAATGCTGTCGTAAATGATCCTACACATGCTGATTTTAATCCAAACTATAAGAAGTTACAGTTATCTAGTTCGTTGACGATAGACAAAGCTATAATGTATAACTCTGATTCGAGCAGTTCAATTTTCTATCTAACTACTGCAACAATGACTTATGATGGGCTCACGGCATATTTGAATATAATAAGAGTTAGTAGTGGCTCGAGCTTGTCTTCTGGAACCAGTGCAGAGCAAGTGTTAAGTACAGCAATAAGTCCATCAAATGAGACTTCCTATGTGGGAGATGTAGCAACTATTGAATACTGGTATACTCAAACTGAAGGAGGAGCATACTCTACTGCTTTTGTTGGTGTGAAAAATGCAGGTGTGTATTACATAAAAGCAAAGCTCACTAATAGTAACTATGTGACACAAGAGTATACTAATACATTAACTATAAACCCGTATAATGCTACAGTAATATGGACTGGATTTGATGGTTCATATACATATAACGGATTAAATCAAACTGACTCGCTATCCGCATGTTATGCTTTGGTTGCTGCAGATGTTGTAGGAGATAATTTATACAAGAATCTAGCATTATCCATTAGTTGGAGCTCTACACAAACAGGTGATTATAGCGCTATCGCAACATTTATGAGAGCTGGATATTACAAAGTGAGTGTAACTAGTGATAATCCTAACTATAATTTTGACCACGGTAGCCCACCGCAAGTGCTAGAAAAACCACTAGTTATGGCAAAAGCCTATGTCAGTCGTTATATGGTTGATAATACAGTTACATACGACGGGTTCACGCATTATATTAGCTTAGGTACTAGTAAAATTAACCCAACTGATTCATCGATTACATCAGCAACTTTATTGGGTAGTGATACTGTTATATATTCATATAAGTATAAGTTAGATCCTAGTCCGTCTGTAGAGTATCAATATAATTTTACAGGAAAAGTTGATGCTGGTACGTACTATATCAAAGCAACAATAGCAATTCAAGCAAATAGCCATGGTGGAGCAGATAACTATTATCCGTGGCCAAATTCCTCAAATGATGAGACCGACACGGCAACTCTAACAATTGCTAGAAGAGCATTGACAGTAACACCTGTAAATGAGTGGACAAAGATTTATGACAGCGATACCGTCGCGCCCGCATTTACTGTATCTAATTTTGTAACATTAAACGAGCAAGGCGTTAATGAATCCACAACTCATCTAGTTACTGGTAACTATGATAATAAAAACGTAGGGACTAATAAGACTATCATCTTTGCTGTAACGCATACTAGCGGTGGTGGAGTATGTAATAACTATTTCATAACCAATGTAAATACTGGCGTTATAAATGAACGCACTTTAGTTGCTTCAACACCAGCAGGTGGTTGGACCATGGTTTACAATGGGACAAATAAGTTTGGCGAAATAACATCTTTTGTAGGCCAAGGAATTTATACTGGCGACGATTTAACTGTGACAGCTTACTTCAATTCGAAAAATGTATCTCAAGCAAATGTCATAACTTTCGATTTATCTGGTACTGATCAAAATAACTATACTATGTCTAACATAACTACGGGAGTAAGTATAACTAAGAAAGAAACAACAGCATATTGGAGCAATACTGAAATTATATACAATGGTTATGTTAGAGAAAGTACGGCATACTTTAATCTTGAAGGAAAGGATCGTACTCAATCAAATGGTGGACAGGCAGATTTAGATGTAACATTCTATGCAGATACTAGTCATACAATTGAGATTAGTCAGTACAGAAACGCAGGTACATATTATGCAGTAGCAACAATAAATGCTTCTGCACTAGATGAAGGTGGCGAGCCTTATGTAAATAACTACACAATAGAGATTGAAAATGAGAGTAAGACTTGTGTAATTGCGCCTGTAGTTGTTTCTATTACTTGGAGTGGATTAAATGCAGAATATGTCTATCAAGGAACTGACTTTTTAACTGGCATATCTGCAACTATAACAGTAATAGGTGATGACCCAACATATATAGGTTCATCAACTGCAAATCTAACCCTTACAGTTACAAAGAGTAATGAGCAAGTATATACGATTAGAGATGCGGGAGTATACGTCATTACTGCTTCATTAAATTTTGTATATCCCTCCACTTCCATTAATATGTCTATTAACTATGATTTGAGCAATAATAATAAGGAAGTTACAGTGCAAAAAGCAGACATAACAAACGTGACCTTTGGAGATGGTACTGAAGCACTTGAGGATTCATTCGAATACTCAGATGGTACACCTAGAAGGTATTTTGCTACTACATCAAATGCGTCTCCATATTATTCTACTTCAATTGTGACGCTAACCTATCAGTATGATAGCAGCATTAATATAATAGTTACATATACAGGTGGAGATGTTGGGTCTGATGGAGTTACAGGTAACAATGGAGTTAAAAATGTTGGTACAGGGTCGTATACTATCGTAGCAAGCATTATTGCTACTCAAAACTATAATGCTTGGTCAGGTCAAGTCCATGTAAAAGTAACTAAAGGTGATATTACGACTGTTTTCTTCTATGAGGATAACGTGATAACATATAAAGGTCAGTATGTTAACATGGTTGTTACTAACTCTGCCGCTGAGCCAAATCTTGTTGATGCTGTAGATATTTATTACCCCGATAATAGCTTTGCGACAGCGCAATATAAGTATTTAGTACCAAATATTGACGGTGGTTTTGTAATTGTTGAAGAACTTGTTGAAGAGGAAATTATATATGAAGTAGTTGTTTATGATCCTGAAGTACATGCTGGACTACAGAGATATTCGTATACAACATTTACAAGTCAAACAGCAAGAAATGCTCAAAAATACTTTATTTTAGCTGAAATCCTAGAAACTGCAAATTATTTATCTTGGTCTAAGAATGCAATATTAACAATTGAACCAAAGATAAGTTTAGTTAAGTGGGAGTTTAATAATGTTGCAATAGCTATGGCTGAAGCAATAATGTATAACGGCTATGATCAATTTGATAATGTCGGTGCCTTTATAGATGCTGTTGGCAGTGATGGCGTCGCTGGAAGAATAGGGTTGTATATTAATCCAGATCAATTTATATCACAAGATACTCATAAATATACATATGATACGGAGGTTAACGATTACGTATATAACAATGGAATAGCAGGAGAATTCAAACTAGCTGGAACATATGATGCAGTTGCTAATTTCTATGCTAACGATATGGGTTCACCTAGATATTATTCAACGAACTACGTACTCTTAGACCCACAAAGAGAAATGCTGATGAATAAGTTTGGGCTTGACATTACTTGGTATCAAGCTGGAACAGAAACATTGTATGATCCGTTAAATCCATACATTTATGACGGCGAATCGCACGGTGTCACTCCTGTTGTTGGAGGTTTATATTCAGCGCCTGCAGGACTTGGTTTTTACTCGGATATTTTATTACAGAATCTGGCTGGAACTTTGACAGCTCCAATGATAGTATCTCCGACAACGGTTGATGAGGTTGGAATGTTCATTGGAAACGGTACGCAAGGAGCCAATAAAACAAGATATTATGTTTCGCTAGATACTACGCCAGATATACATTGTACTAGACTTTCTGTCCCTGTAGTTTTAAATTTAGCTAGTCAAATTAATGCTGGTAAGTATATAGCTGAGGTTGTTAGAATAAAGGGTGGACTACTGACTGAAGTTAGTGATCCAGAGGCTTGGACGGGCGGAGTCGTTGGGGGAGGTTCTCTATATGATTATAACTATATACTTCCATCTGTTTCACAAATCGATTCGCAACGCAAATTAAATTGGGAGATATTGAAGCGACAACTTGGAATTGAATTTACAGATCTTTCTAATCTCTTTAAATATTATAATGGCAGTAATTTATTTGGGATATCCCAGACTGGAACTACAGCTACCGTTGACTATTCAACTGGTGTTCCTGTTAGAACTGAGACACATACAACCACAACTGGTGAAAGCGATTTTGAGTTTAAATGGGTTGTAAGTAATATGATAGATGGAGATCAAAATGGCGAAGATGGCGTTAAGTTTAGTTTTTATAACATAGAATCGATGTTTAGAACCGACGGTGAAGACGATGTCGCTGAACCTTCAGTAAAAGCTAATTTAATCAAATTTATCTTTAATGTATTTGCGCATGATAACTATTATGTTAATGATATAGAAGCTGAACAAGAGAACTTATCATATGTAGAGTATAGAGCTACTTCTACACCAAGTGATCCTAAAGTTGTGTTAAGAAGACCTATTAGCATATCAAAGAGCCTGCTTGCCAACCATATGTATAATGGAACGGGTGTGCACATGATATATAATAGTACTACGAACATAAGAGTTCTTAACGATACGGTATTGTTTGGGTCAATACATGATGAGGTTATAAACACAGATATCAATGAATTATTTGAAGGTAATTATTTCGTAGGACAAGCATATATTCAAGGATTAGACCCACTTGGAAATGCTGTGTCTGGCGTAAATGCAAAAGATGCTGGTGATTATACTATTTATATTGCTCCAGGTTTAACAACTGCAGATGCGAATAGTAATGTTAACTATGATGTGACTATAGCCGAAAGTCCAGCAGATGGATTATATAGAATATTACCTAGAGAATTAAAGGTTACATATACCAACTCTGTTCAAAGTCTTGAAACAGCAAGAGCTGTTGCAGGAAGAAAGCCGGTAGGAGTTCATAGCATCGCATTACCCGCCGATGCAGTAGATATAACAGCAGCTCAATTGCAAACCATGTTGACAAATGATGGAATGACTACCTCTTCATTTAGAATAGAGAACAACTGGATAAGTGAGAGCTTAAGCCTTATAGGTGCTAAGTATACTATGTATGTTGGCAGTATATTGGTAGAAGAAGAAAGAGTATACATAACCATAGACGATATAATCAATCATAATAACTATGAATATAATGTACCAATACTACAGTTAACATCGGTTGGGCTTGCAAATCCCGCTTTAACTATTAGTGACTATAAATTTATCATCAACGATTCAAATGACATAATTAATTTGGGTAGTGATATAAATGGACTAACAAGAGCTAAATTTGAATATGGTGAAGGCGAAGGAATAACGCTGACATATACTCAAACAAACGATGTTTATGCTGTACAGAATGGTGGGTATGGAACTTATAATACACCAAGTAGCTTTGATGGCTTATATGATGGGCAAGGGTTTGAAATATTTGATTTATCTATATCAGGAAATCTTGATACAGGAAATGTGGGAATGTTTGGCGAGCTAACAGGAGAGGTTAAAAATATACATTTAAGAAGAGCTTCTATTACTGCTGTTAACTTTGCTATAGTAGGGACTATTGCAGCTAGAGTGTCGACCACAGGAATAATTAAAGATTCTAGCTTCCATGGTACAATTGTTGCAAACAGCTCAACTCCCATTGAAGTAGGAGCAATAGCAGGTATTATAACTGGAGGAATGATAGAAAATACAACTGCAGTTGGATATATATATGCAAATGCGACAGCTGGAGGCAATGTTGGCGGAGTACTGGGTGCTGTTAATAACGATATAAGCGGGAAAGTATCTATTATAAATGGGATTAGTAGCTTTGTGGAAATTGATACAACGACTGCTATGGGTGCTGTTATAAAAGTCGGCGGGCTTGTAGCAAATATTGTTGAAAATGGCGGGATTAATGCTGCGATTGCAGGCGTTACGTTCTATGAGGATCAAGAATTGCTTAGCCCAATGCCAACTCCATTACAGTCTATCAAGAGCATAATGAAAGTTGCTGATAATGTCTACTCATTCTTAGGTGATGGTGTTGATGGCGACGAAAATGTTGTATACTATGTGAATGGGAATGATGCGTCAAAGAATTTATTCTTAAGTAATGCGATATTATTGAATAATGCAATAGTACAAGAAACTAACCTTCAAGTCACAGGGTCTGCAAAGAATTATGAGAGTATGTTGACAGATACAGAAAGTATTTTGGGTATAGTAAATGATTATGTATATAAAGACTTTTATGTTGGAACAATAAATAATGGTAGCGCATTAAAGCCATTCAATATATCAGTACATAATCAACTAGCACTAATAGAGGCATATAGTTGGGCAAGTTTCAAATTAACTAGAAATATTCTAATTCCTGTAAGCTATGAACCACAGCCTTTAAGTGGATGGTATTATGGCGCAGGCATAGATTCTAATGGAAATATAATTTATTCTCCTAACATACAAATAGAAATCAAAATTATCGATATTGCTAGTATGAGTCTTGATGATTTGCCTAACATAGTATATGGGCAATACCCACAAGGTAGCTGAGGTTGAGTATAATGAAAAGTAGATTAGCTATGATTATATCATTAATAATTCTCCTCGTAATAAGCATTATTACGGTGAGTTTAGGCTGGTATATAGCTCAAGAAGAGGTAACCGCTCAAGATGCTCAAGTGGGTGCTGAACAAAGTGCTGCAGCAAGTATATCGAGCGAACTTATAGAAACAAGTCACTATGGAGGTCAATTGGGAAATAAACCATCACCTCATGAGGATGCTCCATATGTAATAAATACAAACGTTACATTAAGCGCATCTAATGTGTTGGATAGTACAAAATTAAGAATTGATTTATCTAGGTTGATAATAAGTAAAGGCACATTAGACGATATAGATTTATATGTAGAAAACACATATAGCCCCGAAGAAAATATGACATATAGAGTTAGGGCAGATGGCATAACCTACTTCCCGAATGCCGATGGATATTTAGTTAAAGAAAGTAATCCAAATGAGTTCTATCAAGTAATAAATGGGGAAAACGCTTTTATACTCGATATAATATTCCTAGATGAAGTAAAGTACTTGCAATGGGGACAAGATAGTGTAAGTAGTTTTGCTGAATACACCTTAGCAAGTCCAGGAGTTTCTTACTTTGATTGGCTAGAAACTCAGCCACAATACTTCGATTATGAACCTTGCGCCTATAGCGCTCCACTATATATGTATACAAATTTCTACTTAACTGTTGAATATATAACTGAGATTTAAAGAAACCTAAAATGTAAACAGTAAAAAAAGGAAGACTAACTATTGTAAAATGAAAAAAGTACTGGTTAAGACAAATTTAATACCTTTAATATTGATATTTATATCCTTGATATTTGTGTCCGGGGTGTTAACTTATGCATGGTATATAATTGCTACAGACACTGAAGATATATTGCATTTACAAGCTGATGGAGCACAGATAATCATGTTTGAAGCAGAGGTTTCGGAATCCGCAATTGAAGGGAATCTTTATCCTGCTAGAGCTACCAAAGAGGCATATATTAATGGCACAATTCCAAACAAACCCCAGGTAATTGCTGATGACGAAGGTGTCTTGCCTAGTTACATTAAACGAGCAGCGGGGATAGCCTCGTTTGGCACTAACCTTACATATGAAGCAGAACAACATGCTGGCCGGATTAGACTTAGTATTAATGCTACAGCAACACTGAAGGATGGTCCATCGTCTCGCAATTTAATTAACACAAATGAATTAGCAGTTGATTATCAATTTCAAATTCAAGAATTTGCATTAACTGTAGACGAAAACGGTCTCTTCCATATTAGAGGGGTGTCTTTCCCTGAAAATTCCACTATTTATCGAAGAGACGGCAAAAACTATTATTCTAAAATAAATGACTATTTACCAGAAACAGGAGATATGATTGTATATAACAACAAAGATGATGATACAACATACAATTTGCTCTCAGGTGAAAGATTTGTAGATAATGTTAATATTTATGATTATCAAATTGCATACATGAGGGGTGGAAAAAGAAGAGTAGAGTCATATGCTGGATACATCCCAAATAGTGGAGACGATATTCTTTATGTTAAAAAAGAAGATGCTTCAGTTGTAGAGAATGACTCCTTTGGAAAATATGTATCAAACATACCATTAAATGACAGTTGGGTCTTCTATACTAGAAGTGGGAAAAACAGAATAGAGAGTTTGTCAGTATATAATTCAGGAATCACGACTGACCCAAGAGCCATGAAAACTGGGGATACAATATTATATATGATGTGCGATGATGAACAACAGTCATATGTTAATAGTACGATAGACGGTGTTTATTTGGGACCAGGTGGTAACCCGGCGTATATTGCATATCGTAGAAGTATGTCCCCTAGCGATCCAAAATATGTAGTTAATAAAGCGTATTATTATGCAAATTATTCAGGACCAGGCTATTATCAAGTACCTTCAACCCAAACCATTGATGGAGTAACTCTTAACGATGGAGTAAATCCAGCAAATCACGTTGTGTTTACCAGAATATATAACAACACTCCTAGGTTGTGTGTTGATGAACTGAACGCGTATACGCCCCAAACGGGTGATGTTATTCGTTACTATAAGTACTACGATGCAACAAAGGTGACGAAAACTACAGGTGCGGGGGGAGACTCCTATAAGGCAATTCGCACCGATTTGGCTATTACAAACAATGCTAGTTGGGGAGATCTTTCGGATGATGTTGTTTACAAAAATAGCGATGAAGATATTGTTTTAACAAACATAAATGATTTCGACATATTATTGCTTAGTGATATGAATAATATATATTACATAAACGTCTTAGACCAAGCTGTTGTAAGTACTCATAAATACACTCTAGGTTCGTTCGAATCTGATTTATATTACCGCCTAAATAATGTTTGCATTGATGGCTATAGCTTAATAAAGAGAAATGAAGAGGTCGTTTTACGAGATGATCAAGAAAATAGCACATCAACAGCGCAAGTGTTTATTATGGTTGAAGCAACAAAAAAATATGTGGCCAAACAAGGAGACATAATATGTTATCAAGTATATTTGCCTAGTGGAAAAATATTTGATGTTGATACTGAAATAACGAAAGATGAAGTAACTGGCAGGCTTTCAATTAGTTTGTTACAGTTAATTTCTGGAGAGGATATTGTTTACAAGCGAGATGGCATTTTATATGTTGCCAAATATGATGACTATACTCCCGAGACAGGAGATGATTTAATATTTGATAATAATGGAGATCCAGTAGGTGAAAATCATTTGCGTTTTGACGGGAAAGACTTTATTGCTGATAATGTGGGTATAAAGGCAGATGATATGGTATACCTTAGAAGCAACAAAGTTCGCATTGTAAGGGAACCTAATTATTCATCTGAACCTGACGATATAATATTGTTTGATCCCTCTAATCCTACTAACCCTATAACATCTGCAGGTGTGCCTTATATAAAAACAGCCCCAGACGGGTCAGAAGTAACTTACTATGTTAACAATGTCTTTTTATATAATACATATATTGCGATATTCAGAGAGAGTAAGTTCATATTTGTATATCAAGAGCATGACAATATCTCTGGTGTTCAAGGGGATATAATATTTAATAAAGGGTATATGGTGGTTGACGCGCATACGAAGTTTTTGATTAAAACAAAAATGTATTTGACTACATTAGATCAAGAAACTGCTAAAGATTTAATAGGTGCAACAATTGTGTTAAGCTTAGCAGTAGAAAGCCCAGACATTTCGTTACCGTCAGCACCATAAGATAAGTAGATGAGTTTGAAATTCTGCAAAAAAACAAAGAAAAATAGCATAATGCTTGGAAATAGATGTATAAACTGATAAAAATAGAAGGAAATATATGAAAAATATTGTCAAATTAGCCTTAATATTGTTTGTTATATTAATAGCTGTAGCATTTGCTGTTGGGTGCGAAACTTACGCAGTATGGAAACCAATAAAGGAAGCATCTCAAACAGTTGAGGTTCCAGTAGAGGTGTGGCATGATTCCGAACCATATATTGTCTATGTAGGTGTAGATCAGGATTCGGCTTATATTACTACAGCAGAGGATGTATCAAATATTGTAGGTTTTCATGTGGTAGGATATACGGGCACTGTGAGAGAGCTGGTCATACCGAATGAAACAACAATCAGGGTTGGAGAAGGAGCATCTTTAGTAGAGGTAACAAAACCTATTATAGGAATTGGTGCTATCGCTCCCAATGAAGCACTGTGTTTCGAAGACGAAGAAATATTTACGGGGAATATCAGCGAAGCAGGATTGCATAATAACGATATTATTAAATATCTAGAAATTCCAGAAAATGTTTTGATGATAAAGCAGAATACATTTCAAAATAACACTAAACTGACTAAAGTAAAAATTAAAGGCACAGGTTCTCTTATAATAGTTGGAGATGGTGCTTTTGCTGGGTGCATTAAGCTTACAGAAGTAGAAATGACAAGAGGTATATCTGGTAATACCTCTAGCATATTCTATGGTACTCCATATACATATGTTCCGCCAGAAGAACCACCTCCACCAGAACCCTAAGATTTTTTTAATTAGAAAAGGGTAAGTACTTTTAAAAATGGATGTAAGAGTCAAAAAAGGACGCTTTAGTTTAGGAAAACGCAGTGGGTTTGCTTGTCTTAGAACATAAGAAAAACGGTCAAAAATGACCGTTTTTTTGGTACACCACCGGGGACTCGAACCCCGGACCCATTGATTAAGAGTCAATTGCTCTACCAACTGAGCTAGTGGTGCATAAATAATAAGGAGCAGCAAGTTTGATGCTGCTCGCTGTGTTTTTGGAGCGGGAAACGAGATTCGAACTCGCGACTTTCACCTTGGCAAGGTGACACTCTACCACTGAGTCATTCCCGCAATTTACATACATTATACCGTATCTAACTTTATATTGTAAATATAAACATTATTACATATAGTATGTCTTGGTGCGACCGAAGAGACTTGAACTCCCACCTCGTTAAAGACTAGATCCTAAGTCTAGCGCGTCTGCCAATTCCGCCACGGTCGCGTATATTCAGTTGTTAAGTTATTAATTATATTGGTGATCCATCGGGGATTCGAACCCCGGACCCTTTGATTAAAAGTCAAATGCTCTACCTGCTGAGCTAATGAATCATACTGGCAGGGGTGGGAGGATTCGAACCTACGAGTGCCAGAGTCAAAGTCTGGTGCCTTACCGCTTGGCTACACCCCTGTGTTTATATATTGTTGTAGAGTTGTTGTGGGGTGAGTAGTGGGATTTGAACCCACGGCCTCAAGAGCCACAATCTTGCGCGCTAACCAACTGCGCTATACCCACCACATGCTCTTCGCTCAACAACTGGCGAACCAGGAGGGATTCGAACCCCCGACCTACGGCTTAGAAGGCCGTTGCTCTATCCTGCTGAGCTACTGATTCAACTTTAACTGGAGCGGGTGATGGGAATCGGACCCACGCGACAAGCTTGGAAGGCTTGGATTCTACCACTGAACTACACCCGCTTACATAAAGATAAATCTTATAAAAGATAATATCCACACGCTAAATTAGTATATACAAATCAAATCAATATGTCAAACAATAATGAGATAAAAAATTTCAGAGCCGAGTGCTGTTTTGAAGAATAATAGGGGGACTGTCTCGTATTAGCATTTATCATATAAGTAAGAATGTTTAGAACTGATTGCACTTAAAATGTATATTCACATAATAGTCTTTTGGGATTTGATTAATACTACATAGGCTTATTGTTTGCGAAGTGGCTTTAAAATCTAATGCTTGGCAATAATACTAAAACCAATTTGAGATGTGACTTCGGATAAGTGTGCAGCAATAATACTAAATAAACTGTTTGCTAGTTAAAGATATTTCACCAGAGTTTAGTGTTAAATAAGAGTTGTTTGGTAAGCGTACTATAAGGTGACCTTTATCATTAATGTCGGTAGCGACGCCAGTAACACATTCATTATTGTACATAAAGGTAATGGTTTTGCCTAAAACTAAAGAAATCTGTTTGTATTCCTCGATTATTTCCCCTAGATTTGTATCAGTGGCCATCACAGCATTCGTTATCTCTATCGCAAAATGGTTGCGAGAAATTTGCTCATTAATAGCTCCAGCAATGTTTTTAAGTTCATTTGGAAATATTGTAGTAGAAATATTTATTCCTATTCCGATGACAAGAGCAGATATATTATGAGCAGGGGAATAAACTTTTTCAGTTAAGATTCCACCGACTTTATATCCTTTATAAAAAATATCATTTACCCATTTAACTTGAATGTTTTTACCAGTTAATTTATTAAACGCTTTAGACACAGATACTGCCATTTTTATTGTAGGTAAATCAACAATATTAGTTTGGTTAATAGTTTGTTCTTGTAGTAGTAAAGTCATATAAAGACCAGTGTCGGCAGGAGAATAAAAAGACTTTCCTTGCCGTCCTCTACCAGCAGTTTGTTCGTTAGAGATAAATAATGCATTTATATTGTTACCAGCTTGAAAAACCTTTTTTGCTTCTGTGTTAGTAGAATCGATAGTGTCAAAAACAAAAACCTCATCAATTGAGTGATGAATTCCTTCCGTAATTATTTGTTGGTCTAGTTTGTTCATAATTATACCTCGCACAATACTATTGCAAATGCAAATGGTTAGCAACAGTAGTTGTATGTATGCTTTGCACTTATATTGTAACTCTCAAGGTTATATTTACCTTGCGCTTAAAATGAAAACTAACAATTCTTGTTTGTTACATAGTAAGATTATTAGATCTAAGTATCGTTGCAATTTCCGTCCCTAAGCTAGAGAGTTGCGATAGTGTGGATTCAACATCCTTTAACAGAGTATTAGACAAGAGGTTTTCTATAACAGGAACCATATTTGCATCTAGTATATCAGAAAAAATTTTAATCTTTGCAATTAAATCATTTTCAAGTTTTACATAAAAATCCATTTCACCTATTGATGTACGACCTGAAACTCTAAAGTTATAAGTAGGACTTTTTCCATATAGCCATTCAGCTGAAGATAGGCTCTTCGCAAGTGGTGCATATAGAGATTGCTCTATATTTATTGGTTTACTATGTCCATAGGTTTCTTCAAAAGATGATAGAATTTCTTGTTTTATATCGTCAATATTTATATTAGGAATAATTTCAGCAAGATTAATTATGCGAGACTTAACACTCTTTACACCTTTAGTTTCCAATTTTGATGGCTTAGGATTAAGTACTTTTGTGATAATATCTTTATTTTCATTAATTAATATAGTACCGTGATGTAAACAGGCATGTTTTTGTTCGAGAAAAGCATTTCCGCTAAATTTCTTGCCCTCATACTCTAAATCATTTCTACCAGAGAAGTTAGCTTTAATGCCAAGGTTTAAAAGGGCATTAAGTATAACAGATGATTGTTTTTTTACATCATAAATTGATGGGGCTACAATAAAAGTAAAATTTAAATTACCTAAATGATGATAAACTGCACCTCCTCCGGTGTATCTTCTTGCTGGAAGAACATCTAGCTTTTTCATTTCTTCCAAATTGCATTCTTCATATATGTTTTGCCATTTGCCAATAACTACAGTTTTTTTGTTTTGCCAAAGGTATAAAATAGGTGTGCCGTCGAAAGTGTCAAATAAATATTTTTCTAGAGCTATATTCTCATAAGGGTTAAAGGAAGTTGAATTAATATAATATGACATAATGCACCTCGTCATTTCTAATATTAGTGTACACTAAAATGGCTTAAAAAGATATTTAATATAGTTAGTGGTTACAAGGGATTGTAATAATACTTGTAGAGATATTTATAATATGATGCATAGATAAACATTAATTATTGCATTAATTGCAAAGATTAAGTCTTCCGGTGGTTTTAGTATTAAACATAATTATAAAAGCAGAATAGATATGGTTTATTTGACATAAATCGTTAAAACTCACATAATTAACAAATATGACTAAAAAGATTTTTATTTCACCACAAGATTGTTTGAAGACAGGGGTTTTAGAGATTCCTGAAGTTTTGTTGTGTAAGTCAAAGCGTTTTGATGAAAACAGAAAGGGACTTAATAATCATACGCTAATTGAAATGTATAAACAAATGCGATATATAAGACAGTTTGAAGATATGCTGAAAGGACTTAAACAGTCTGGGAAGTATCGCAATATTTCATTTGAATTGTCGGGTCCTGTGCATTTAGGTCATGGTGTTGAAGCTGCTTGTGTAGGGCAGGCGCATGCGTTAAATGAAAGGGATTTTTCTTTTGGGTCACATCGTTCTCATGCCGAACTCATAGCAAGAACATTAGTATATATTGAAAACTCGGATGAAAATACTCTTACAAAAATGATGTGTAACTATCATAATAGAGATATTATAAACACCCTAGAACAAATAGATATATTTAATGAAATCCCAGTAAAGAAGCAGGCACAACTTTTTTTCTTTTATGGATTTATAGCTGAAATATTAGGAAAAAGAACGGGTCTACAAAAAGGTGTAGCGGGTTCAATGAATGCATTTTTTACTCCTGCTGGTGTATATCCATCAAATGCTATTGTAGGCGCATCTGCCCCGATTGCTGTAGGTGCTGCATTATGGAAAAAGAATATATCTGATGTTGGTAGTATAACGGTTTCTAACTTAGGTGATGGGGCTCTTGGATGTGGAGTTGTTCATGAGGCTATGAATTTTGCGTCTATGCAGCAATTTGATACACTATGGGAAAATCCAGGGAAGTTGCCAGTATTATTTTGTTTTTTTAACAATGGCTATGGAATGGGTGGACAAACTATTGGCGAGACTATGGGATACGATTATTTAGTTAGGACTGGCTTAGGTGTAAATAAAGAGGGACTATATGCTGAAAGAATCAATGGGCTAGATGTGCTAGAAGTATATAATTCTACTAAAAATATTAAAGCAAAGATCTTATCGAATAAGAGCCCAGGACTTCTTGACATGGTGGTGTATAGATATGAAGGACACTCTCAGTCAGATACCGAAAACTGTAGAGATCAAAACGAAGTAGATGTTTGGAAGGAAATTGATCCGATCAAAACATATAAAGATCAATTATTTAATTCAAAAATACTCACAATTGAAATAGAGAGCGCAATTACAAACGAGATTGAAACCGTTTTGGATTATGCTTTTAGACTTGCGCTCGATGTAAAAAAATCTCCTGATATGGAGTTTTGTAAAAAATTCACAACCGAATTGGTAGATAAAAGTGATGAAACTGATAAAGCGTTTCGGGTTACATCATCAATGCTAAACAAATGTCTCAATCCCAGTTTGTCAAATGTGCTATATAAGGCATTTAAACAATATCCCAATTTAATTGCATATGGAGTTAATGTAAGAGACTGGAATGCATCAGGGCCTTTTGCTAAGGCTTGCAAAGAATTACCTTATGCTAGGCTTTTCAATGCACCAGTGAGCGAAGCTTGTATGGTTAGTGCTGCAATTGGATATGCAATGATGGGTGGCAGGGTGTTGATTGATTTTATGTTTTCTGGTTTTTTAGGTAGAGCTGGAGATGAAATTTTTAATCAACTCGCAAAATGGGAACGATTAAGTGCAGGCGAGTTTTCTCTCCCCGTAGTTATTCGAGTTGTGACTAGTAAAACTTATGGCTCTCAACATTCACAAGACTGGGCTTCACTAATCACCCATATCCCAGGGATTTCGGTGTTTTGTCCTGCAACTCATACTGATGCTGCATTTTTACTACTAAAGGCGTTAAATATGAATAGTCCAACAGTTGTATTCGAGCCGAAGAAATTAGTAGAAGAAGGTGATTATCTAGTTGATAAAGATAATGATAAAAAAGCTGTTAACTATAACAAAGTGAAAATTTTATGTACTAATGATTGGGGTCCAAAAATACTGACAGAAGGTTCCGATATTACCATTATTTCTTTAGCTGGTGCGCTGGAGGAAACTATCAAAGCAACTTTAATACTAGAGAAAAAGTACTCGGTTGAACTAATAGATTTAAGAATTGCATCTCCGATAAAATTAGATATGATTGTTAAATCTGTTGCTAAGACTAAAAGAGTATTGATTGTTGGTAATGAAAATGAGAAATCATCAATACTTTCAGATTTAGCGTATAATATTTCGAGATATTTGTTTAAGGAATTATTACTCGCACCAGAAGTGCTTGGCGCAGCACCTGCGATTACTCCGTTAGCAACAAACGTTGGAGATTATTTTCCTACGGTTGGCGCAATATTAGAAAAAGCAATGATGCTGTTAAATAATTAATTTTAACGAGTTAACTCACGTCACGTCCTAAGTGCACTTTTCAGTTTATACTTTTATTCATTTAAGCCACTCCGGGGTTGTTTTTAGGCTCTAATAAGGAATTGTTGGGTCTTAAAGTTAATATCTTGAATCTTTAATTTTAATTACTAGTGTGTTATTATATGTGTATACTTAAATTTGAGGAGCTATTATGGGAAACGATGAAATTCAAAATTTAGTGCAAGATATACAAGGTGAAACAATAGCTTTAGAAGTAGAAGAGCCAGAATATGAAAAGGTGAAATTAGGAGAAAGACTATCTTACGCATTTACAAATACCGGACAAACCATGATTTATGGATTGTTCGGATTTTTACTCATGTTGTTTATGACCGATTACCTGTATATTAATGCAGCAGTAGCCGGCTTAATGATTTCATTAACTAGAATATATGATGCTATAAACGATCCGATAATGGGACAGATAGTTGATAAAACTAAAACTAAATGGGGCAAATGTAGACCTTACATGCTATTTACACCTATACCCGTTGCAATATTTGCTATGTTGATTTTTATGCCTACAGGCTTACGTGGAGGTCCTGCTACGGCGTATATTACAGTTATGTATATTTTGTTTACCATGGTGTATACCGCAAACGACATTCCATATTGGGGCATGTCTGCAGTTATTACGAGGGACCCAAAACAAAGAACAGAAATAGTAACACTGACTAGACTTATTGGTGGTTTAGGTTCAGCATTGTCTGTTGGGGGATTTTGGTTTGTTAATAGCCTATTTGCAAAAAGTATGGATAAGCATTTTAGTTTATTTTGTTCAGTATCAGTGTATTGTATACTTGGGGCTGCTGTTATGCTACAAGGGTTTTTCTTTACCAAGGAAAGAGCAGTAGATTTAAACCAAGAGAAGGTATCTTTTTTCAGTAATCTTAAGTTAGTTCCTAAAGCCAAACCGCTTGTCATTAATATCATAGCTGGTGCGCTGTTTTCTGTTGTTGCGGTTGGATCGACTGCATTAACTTCCTATTTTGTTAAATGGAATATTAGTAAATTATTCCCCACTATGGAGTCTAATAATGTTATGGCAATATTTACCCCTGTAACAGGGTTTTTACCAGCTATTGCGTCGGTAATAGGCTTGTTAATAGCACCAGTGTTGATTAAGAAGTTTGAAAAAAGAACGATACTTATTAGTTTTCTTTCGTTTGGCGTAGTGGTTAATATTATTTCATATTTTGTGGGTTGGCATAATTTTATAGTGTTTTTGATACTTAGGTTTTTTGCATTTCTTCCACTTGGCGTATTTAGTGCAATAACTACTCTTTTTATTGGAGACAGTGTTGATTATATAGAATATAAAACTGGAAGGAGAATTGAAGGAACATGTTTCTCAATTCTAACTTTTATGGGCAAGTTTCAGAACAGCATTAGTGTAGCAATTATTGGGTTTATACTAAATATTGTTGGCTATAATGGCGAACTGGATCCTCAAATAACAAATCAATCGGATAAGACATTAGAGGGAATATTTTTCATGGTAACTATTGTTTCAGCTATAGGGATGGTATTGACCATTATACCTCTCATATTCTACGATTTAGATAGTAAAACGCATCGTATGATGTATACAGAAAACATGAGGCGAAGAGAAAAAATTGCAAAAGAATCTGAGGTAATGAGTCCAGACGAGAGTGTTACAGAAAGTAGTGTGTAATACAATTATTTTTGAAATGCTACAAATGCCGGATGCATCAACTTAAGATGAAAAGAAGTGTGTAAAAGAATGCTAAGAGAAGGCCGGTCGAGAATGTTGCAGAATAATTGTATTTTAAAATTTTAAAACGGTTAATTTTTGTGGAGGTAAGATGAAAAAAGTCGCAGTTATAACAGGAGCTTCTACTGGTATTGGTAATATAACAGGGAAAAAATTATTAGACAGTGGTTGGATTGTATATAATCTAGCTAGACGTCAGGCCGATGGCTTTAAAAATATCAAAACAGATGTTTCAATTAAACTTGATGTAGATAAAGCGATTACGCAAATAATTAAAGAAGAAGGTCATATCGATGTGTTAGTAAATAATGCTGGCTATGGGATATCGGGTGCAATAGAAAATACGGATATCGAATCTGCAAAAAGACAATTTGATGTAAATTTTTTTGGATCTATTTATGTAGCTCAAGCGGTTATCCCTTATATGCGCGACTATGGAAGGGGCAAAATAATTAATATTAGCTCTATGGCAGCAGAGTTCCCAATACCTTTTCAGGCGTTTTATTCGGCTTCAAAAGCCGCAATTAGTTCATTTTCTGCTTCGTTAGGAATGGAAGTAAAACCATTCAATATAAAAGTGACTAGTGTTTTACCAGGAGATATAAAAACAGAGTTTACAGCAAAGCGTGTGAAAAATATAACAGATAGTGAGCAATATGGTGTGAGAATAGATAAAGCTGTATCGAAAATGGAAAAAGACGAACAGTCTGGAAAAGCTCCTGAGACAATAGCAAAGGTGATTTTAAAAGTAATTAAGAAGAAGAACCCATCTCCATATATTGTTGTAGGTTGGGATTACAAATTACTTTCACTACTAGCAAGAATTTTGCCAAAAAGACTTGTATATTGGGTTGTATATAAAATGTATGGTGGTTAATGTGCATCCTTGTATATTATAAAGATTATTATAGTTTGGATTAACTAATGAAAAGAAAAATGATTTATAATTACGCTGTGTAAGGATTGAAAATATTGCAAATAAGTTGATGTGCGTACGACATTAAACAAGTAGTATAAAAATATTGTAGGAAGGATAATCAAATGGCTAAGAACAAAAGGACGCTAGTAAATCAAATTACGTTTAAAGAGAAGATATTTTACTCTTTGGGCACTCTAGGGAAAGAGAGTAGCTTTGCTATGGTAAATGTATATGCAATGCTTTATCTCACCACATTCATGGGGCTTAATGGTGTTGTTGTAGGTTTTGCTTTTTGTTTTATTAGGATACTGTCTGCTGTTTTCGATCCAGCTATGGCGGTTGTTATTAATAACACAAAGTCGAAACTAGGTAAATATAAACCCTGGATGCTAGTTGGAGCTTTATTAAACGCTGTAATGTTGATAGCTCTATTTATCCCACTCAAAGATGCAAGTTTAGGACTAAAATATTTTTATTATCTTGCGTTATATTTTTTGTGGGCAATATCATATGCCGTCCTAGATGTGCCTTCGATGGGAATCATTCCCTCGATTGCTGATAAGGCGAATGAAAGAGAAAGTGTTTCAAGCTTGTCTAAACTAATAGGTGGGTTTGGCGGGTTCCTTATTGGTTCAGGTGGAGCTATCTTAATGGAGTATACATTTGGAAAGTTAAATCCAATTAGCTATTTAATTGTTGCGGGTATTGGTTCAGCTTTCTTGATTGTAACTATTATATTACCTATAGTTACATTAAAAGAGAGATATGAAGTGCCTTGTGAAACAGTGCGGTTTTCAGACATGTTTAAAATGTATAAAGAGAATTCGCAGCTGAAGTCTTATACTTGGAGTGTATTATTGTTCTCTGTAGGAGCTAATATTGCAATTTTGCAATCTACATATTTATTCATTTATGATGCTAACAACTTAGGTGGATTGGATAATTATGCACTGTTTAATATAGTTGCTTGTACGTTACAGGGTATAGCTATGATGTTCTATACTTTCATTACGAAAAAAATATCCAGAGATAAAGTGTTTCAACTAACATTTATATTTGCAGCAATAGGAATGCTAGGGATTTTTGGAGTATATTTCTTGTTCCCGATGATTGGTATACCCATTGTTAATGTATTGGTAATGTCCGCCGCGGCATCATTTTTAATGATTGCAAATGGCATGAATCAAATTACATCTATAGTAATGATTGCAGATATAGTTGACTATGAAGAATATAGAAGCGGAGTGAGAGCAGATAGCTTAGTTATGTCTTTCCAAACCATATTAGTTAAGGTGTCAGCAGCTTTGGCGATGTTAGTACTAGGAATTGGTGTCGCGGTCTCAAACCTTCCAACAATTGATTTAATGACAAATACTTTCACAGGAGAAGTAACAGAGAAATCATTATTGATATTGCGCTCATTTATGTTCTTATTGCCACTTCCATTAATGCCTATAGGCTTAATAATATACAAAAAGACATATAAGCTTAACGGGGAATTTTATAACAATATGAAAAACGAACTTGAATTAAGAAGAGCTACTGCACAAGCCGGAACAGTTCAGCTAAATGAAGGTGATTTACTATTAGACGATTCTATGCTTGAAGAAAGCAATATGGATGAGGATATTGTGAATGTGGTTGAGGAAGATATAAAGGACATAGAATAACATACTATTAAATTGACGCTTCATTTGAGTAATTGATATTAAATGAAATAGCTGATTCTTAATAATATAATTTTGAAAACATTGGAGGTTAAATGTGACTAATTTAAAAATAGGTATTGTTGGACTAGGAGCAAGGGGTACTGGGCTTTTAAAATTGATAGCTAGAATGAAAGATGTAGACATTAACTATCTTTGTGACTTGTATGCAGATAGAGTAGAAAATGCTCAAAATATAGTTAAGAAAGTTAAGGGCTATGCTCCTTCTGGAACAAACAATTATAAAGATATAATCGAAGATAAAAATATCGATGCGATTTTAATTTTATCAAGCTGGGAAAGCCATACTAAAATAGCTTTAGAAGCTATGGCAAATAACATATATGTGGGACTGGAGGTTGGTGGAGCGTACGATATTCAAGAATGTTGGGATTTAGTAGATGCATACGAAAAGTATAAAACACCTTGTATGATGTTAGAAAATTGTTGTTATGGAAAGTATGAACTAATGGTGCTAAACATGGTAAAGAAAGGTCTGTTTGGGACTGTGGTTCATTGTTCTGGGGGATATCAACATGACTTAAGGAAGGAAATAGCGTTTGGTAAAGAGAACAGGCATTATAGACTTCAAAATTATCTCACCAGAAATTGCGAAAACTATCCAACACACGAATTAGGACCTATTGCCAAAATTTTAAATATTAATAGGGGAAATAAAATGAATTCACTTGTTTCAATATCTTCTAAAGCCAAGGGAATGAGTGACTATATTAAGCAATATAAAAGTGATGATGAAGAACTGATTAATGCAGAATTTGCTCAAGGTGATATAGTGACAACGGTCATTAAATGTGAAAACGGGGAGACGATAGTTTTAACTCTGGATACAACATTACCTAGACATTATAGCAGAGGATTTACTGTAAGAGGCACTTTAGCTATGTATCAAGAAGAAGCCAATATTTTATTTTTAGATAAAAAGCATCAAATATATGATTTTTATTCGAGACCACTTTGGAACAATGGGAAAAGATATGCAAGAAAATATGCGCACCCTATATGGAAACAATATAAAAAAGAAGGCATTAAAAGGGGACATGGCGGAATGGATTATCTCGTGTTACGTGCATTTTTTGAGAGCGTGCATGCTAAAACAGACACGCCTATAGATGTTTATGATACTGCAAGCTGGATGTGCATAACCGCATTGTCAGAAAAGTCTATAAAAGAAGAAAAGGTTGTTGAAATTCCTGATTTTACAAAAGGTAAGTGGAAAAACCGAGAAAAAAGTCCACAAGGGAAATATACTATTGACTAACAGCTAAAAAATTAATAGCAAACATTAATATAAACTTAATTAGTGAGGTAAAGTATGAATATTTTTGAAAAAATTTATTGTCGGGTGTATCAAGGGGTAATTTATTTAGTATTTCCATTTTTAAGATTAAGAAAGCCAGAATTAATTGTTGGTAACGGAGCGTCATTAGAAATTCCTAAACTTGTCAAAGAAAACAAATTAGGAAAACCTATGATTGTAACAAGTAAAGATTTGGTTAATTTAAAACTTCTAGATCCGTTATTTAGTAAATTAGATGACGAAAAAGTCCCTTATTATTTGTACGACGATGTTACTCCAAACCCTACAATTTCTATGATTGAAACAGGTGTTATAAAATATAACGAAAACAGTTGCACCTCACTTATAGCGTTTGGTGGTGGGTCGCCAATTGATTGTGCTAAAGGTATTGGCGCTAGAATTGCTAAACCAAAAAAATCAATTTCTAAAATGAAGGGAATTTTAAAAATACAAAAGAAACTCCCTACAATAATTGCGGTGCCAACAACAGCGGGAACTGGGTCGGAAGCTACACTTGCAACTGTTATAACAGATGAGAAAACCCATGATAAATATCCCATCAACGACCCTAATTTAGTGCCAAGGTATGCAATATTAGACCCTAGTCTTACCGTAGGGCTTCCTAAAGGTATAACTTCCACGACTGGTATGGATGCATTAACGCATGCTGTTGAAGCGTATATTGGAAGAGGCAATACTAAAGAAACCAAGTCGATGGCAATTAAAACAGTACAGCTTGTACACGAAAATTTGCTTACAGCGTATAAAGAGGGAACAAATATTATAGCGAGAGAAAATATGCTACTAGCTGCACATTATGGAGGGATTGCATTTACTCGTGCTTACGTTGGTTATGTGCATGCAATTGCACATAGTTTAGGTGGTATGTATGGAATACCGCATGGGCTTGCAAATGCAATTATTTTACCATACGTACTAGAGTATTATGGAGAAAGTGCGCATAAAAAGTTAGCTGAGTTAGCAACGGCAGTTGGAATCGTGGGTATTTCAGATAAGGAAAAAGCAGAAAGATTTATTCAATGGATAAAAGATATGAATGAATCTCTGAAAATACCAACCAAGATTTCTGAAATTAAAGAAGACGATATTATAATAATGGCTAAAAGGGCATTGAAAGAAGCAAATCCGTTATACCCAGTACCTAAATTTATGGGACTGCGAGAGATAACTCAGATATATAAAATACTGATGGGATAACATAGCGTTAGTAGTAATAAGACAGTGTAATGCTAATCCTTGAAAATTATGAATGACAAAATGAGAGCAACGCTTGTTAGCGTCAGTAATAAATCTTTATTAACATGGGAAATAGATGAAATGTATAGCCTTGCCTCTACGGCAGGCTATGAAATTGTCGCTCATGTAATGCAAGTAAGGCAGACGGAAGATAATAGATATTGTTTAGGTTCAGGAAAGCTTTCCGAGCTTGTTTCTGTAGCTAAGGATACAAAAAGTGATATTATTATTTTTGGCAATAATCTTACAGGCACACAACTTAATAATTTAGAGTCTAAACTCAAAGTAGAAGTATTAGACAGGACAATGTTGATAATAGATATATTTTCAAAACATGCTATGTCCAATGAAGGGAAACTTCAAGTTGAATTAATGTATAAGAAAAAAATGCTTCCTCGGATTATGGGACAAGGCAAATTCATGTCTCAACAAGCTGGTGGAGGCGCAGGTGGTGGAGGCGCTAGAAGAGGCATAGGTGAAAAGAAAACTGAATTGGATAGACGGACAATTCGTGCTGAAATTAGAGATTTAGAAAAACGTATAGATAAACTAGCCAGGGAGAGAAATTTACGTCGAAATAAAAGGACTCGCAATCAGATTAAAAATATTTCATTGGTTGGCTACACTAATGCTGGCAAATCTACAATAATGAACGCGCTCACAAGTGCAGATACTTTGGTAAAAGATGCTTTGTTCGCTACCCTTGATCCCATTAGCCGTAAACTCCATTTTAATGATGGTTCTATGGCTTTACTTACAGATACTGTTGGTTTTATTTCTAATCTCCCTCACGAGTTTGTTAAAGCGTTCCGTTCTACATTGGAAGAGACTATTTTTTCAGATTTAATTTTACACATTGTCGATGGTTCTTCTCCCGTTTCTCATGAGCAATTTAATGTTGTTAATAGTGTTTTAGATTCAATCGGAATTAAAGATACCCCCATAATAACAGTGATTAATAAAGCAGACAAAGATATTTTTGAATTTATCCCAAGATCGAAACATATGGTAGTTGTAAGTGCAAAAACAGGCAAAAACATGGATAAATTAAAAGAGCTAATTCATAAATTATTATTTCTGAGTAACTCTGAAAAGTTAACTGTTTCAACCGACAATGTTAGTGAACAAGATGAGAGTTGATGATAAAGTTACTGCGATTTTATTTTAATTAAATTCTACTATAACTTGTGATTTTTACGCTCATAGTATAGCAAAGCGAGGCACTTGAGCATTTTAGATTAGATGTAACTGTCGATAGAACTTGTAAAAGGCTGAATGTTTTTTATTGGGTAATAAAGTGATTTTTTATGCGCTTAACGACTTAATATCTTTACTTGCAAGGATTTATATTTTTCAGTATAATTAAACAGTGCTATATGGGGAGCTAGCGGTGCCCTGTAACCTGCAACCCGCTACAGCAGGATAGAACACCCACCGAGGCACTATTTATGGAAAGACGGCAAGTGTAAGGGATGTTGATACCAAGGTCTTGTGCAACATTGCGTTGTGAACCGTGTCAGAGTTTGATCGCAGCAGCACTAAGCAATTAGCAAGGTGTGCCACAAGGAAACTTTGAGGGAGTTACCTACAGGAGATACGATTCGGTAAAGGTTGCCAGAGTGGGCGCACATTTAAAAAACATCTAGGAGTGCATGTATTTTGTCGTACATGCATTTTTTATATTGAACTACGATGTTTACGAGTGTGTTGAGAAAGTTTATTTGTTTTTAATTTGGAGAAGTAAGAATTGCAAAAGTAGGCGTGCATTTTAAAAAGCATCTGGAGGTGCATGTGTTTCGTTCTACATGCATTTTTTTGTTATTAAATTGTAGCGTATGCGAGGGTGTAGAAAGAAATAAGTGTGAGCTTAGCTGTTTATTAAGTTTTGTTAATTGCAAAGGTTGGCAAGCCTCTCCGTTATCACATTGTTGTTACTTGACACTTATCTATATTATTTTTATAATTTTATAGAATAAATTAGTAATTTAAAGGGGTAAATGATGAAGAATAGATTTCTATTAGTTGTATCCATAGTTTTATTGGTTTCAATATTAGCATTAATTGTTGTTGGATGTAATTCTGATAAAGATGAGGAGCCAGAGATTTTATCTATAGAAGCTGAGTTTGATAAAACTGTAAAATTATCCGTGGGAGATACTTTTGATAAATCCAAAATAAAGATAACTGCAAAATTAAGTGATGATACCACAAGAGCTTTAAAATCAGAATCTCAAACAGCGGTAGAATATGACTTAAAGGCATTAGAGCTAGATAGCTCTGGTAAGCTAACAAAAGCAGGGAAATTTGAAATTACTGTTAAATTTTCTACATTTGAAACACAACTAGAAATTAATGTAACCGAATAATTGTATTTCGTAATAAATAAAAGGATTTGTTGCTATATGAGAATGTCGAAGCTGATAGGAGAAAGGACTAAAACAACGCCTTCGGATGCGGTGGTCAAAAGCCACAAGCTTTTATTAAGAGCGGGTTTTATTAAATTGGTAGCAAACGGGATATGGACATTAGCTCCTCCAGCCCAACGTATATCGGAAAAGATAAAAAAGATAATTAGAGAAGAAATGGATGCAATAGAGGGGCAAGAGTGTTTGTTCCCAGTTGTTATGCCTAGAGAATTGTGGGAAGAAAGTGGAAGGTATTCTGATATCAAAGATGAAATGGTTCGGTTTAAAGATAGAAATAACCGCGATCTTGTACTGGGTATGACACATGAAGAAGCTGCAGTTCATTTTGTAAGGGATTCGGTGAAGTCTTATAACCAATTACCGTTTATGATTTATCAAATACAAACAAAGTTTAGAGATGAGGCACGTTCTCGTGGCGGGTTAATTAGGGTTAGAGAATTTACAATGAAAGATGCATATTCTTTCCACGAAACCCAATCTTGTCTAGAAGAATACTATGCTAAAGTTTATGAAGCATATAATCGGATTTTTAAGCGTATAGGACTTAAAAACTTTATAGTTGTTCAGTCTGATTCTGGGATGATGGGTGGCAGCATAGCGCATGAGTACATGGAGTTAAGTGATATAGGTGAAGATAGCATAGTATTATGTTCCGATTGTGATTACAAAGCTAACATGGAAGTTGCCGAGTGTGTTAAAGAAATTTTGCCAGAAAAAGAAATGCTTGAATTAAGGGAAGTTTATACTGGCGATGCTAAAGAAATAAAGGAAGTAGTTGATTTGCTTGGGGATATTACAGCTAAAGATATGTTAAAAGCTGTAGTTTATAATATAAAAGGTGATTCTGAAAAAAATATTGTTTGCTTCATCAGAGGCGATTTAGAAATCAATGAATCTAAATTAAAAGTTGTGACTAAAGCCAACATTGTTCCAGCAAGTTTAAACGATAGTAGTTTAATAGCAGGTAATATCGGACCAGTAGGGCTCAAAGAAAATGAAAAGTTGGAAATAATATATGATCAGTCTGTAGAAGGACTTATAAATGTGGTAATTGGCGCAAATAAAGAGGATTATCATATGGTAAACGCTTGTTACGGTAGAGATTTTAAACCAAGTGTAACTTATGATATCGCAAAGGTTAAAGATGGTGATAAGTGTACCAAATGCGGAGGCACACTATATGTAAAAAAAGGAATTGAAATTGGCAACATCTTTCAGTTAGGAACTAAATATACCAAGAGCATGGGAATGACGGTTTTGAATAATGAAGGTAAGGAAAACGTTCCAATAATGGGTTGCTACGGCATAGGGGTTGGTAGAGCGATTGCAGCAGTAGCAGAAGAACATGCCGATGAAAAAGGGCTGTTGTGGCCAAAACAAATTGCGCCATGGCTGGTATACATTTGTGCTATAAGATATGACAATGAAAATGTCTTAGTGAAATCGGAAGAATTATATGATATACTAACAAGAGAAGGCATAGATGTCTTACTAGATGACAGAGTAGCATCTGCTGGCTTTAAGTTCGCAGATTGTGATTTAATGGGAATACCTGTTAGGATAGTTATCAGCCCCCGTTCTCTTGAAAAAGGTATGGTAGAGATTCAGTCCCGCGATGGTGTTATTAAAGAAGAAGTAGATTTTTACAATTGCCTAGAGCATATTAAGGCATACAAAGAAAACTAATGTACTCCCTGTAGAAACGGATGTTTATGGCTTTCAAAGTGTAAACGCTTATCTAAATAGGAGAATTATTGATGAATGCAAAAAAAATTGTTGTATTCATAAGTTTTGTTATTTTGTTCAGTTTACTATGTGCAATATTTTTGTGTGCTTGTATAGATGAACCTCCGCCTTCAAACAATAATAATAATGGAAATACAGATGTCGTTGACCCGTGGTATACAAAAGGGTATACCAAAGGCGAAGTAAGAAGCGAGGATTTATTTAGAGATTTATTTACTAGTTTATTTAATCCACTAAAAAGCATCAGTGATAAAAGAGGGAAACTTAATTCAAGTAGACCTGAATTTACGGCAGAAGTGAAGTTAAATCTAATGATAAACAAGTCTCCCGCAAGAGCAGAGCTGATAATAAATTGGCACATTGATGATGCTTCCAAACGGGCTATTTCTTTCACTGTGTATAAAGGTATAGTAGAAGAAGAAATCTTGGAAATAATAATCCACCCGACAGAGTCATTAAAATCTGACGCGCTTGATATGTTTATCAAGATTAAAGGAATTAATGTAGACACTAGACTTGTTACAGAAATTCAATCGGCACAAATTCCGACACTATTTCCACTGTCTTTAGGCGATAATTTTATTAGTAATATAGATGGTCTCCCTGGACTGTTTAATTCAGTAGTGAAATTATCTACTGATAAAATTAAGTATGAGTATAAAAACGAAGGCAAGAGTTTATTAAAACGCTATGATATAAAGATAGACTTTAGGCAAACTTTAATAGAATTAATAAATAATGCGACTTTACTTCCTAGTGGAACACAAAGGCAGAATGTTGAGTTCTTTCTTGATAGTTTATTAGGTACGACTTCACCTAGAAAACAATTTGCAAACACTATGCCGCCAGCTGATTTGGAAATTGAGTTTGAAACAAAAAGGGAGAATAATGAAAGCAATATTAACAATTTATTTTTGACATTTGCTGTTTCAGAAGATAGCAATACGAGGCAAACGAACAATAGATTTAAAGGAAGTTCGTATAAGGCTAATTTATCTTTTGAAAAACTAGCTGTAACCTTTGGTAGCAATCTCGGATTAAGTAAAATTAAGCCTAAAGATAGTTTAATTGAAAGTAATAATTTTTCTGACATGCAAGAAGGAAAGTTTTTCCGATATGATATTTTAAATCCAATTAATTTATTGTTTAGAGGCAAATATACTGGCGAATATGGAAGTATTGATCCGTTGAATCCATCTGAATTTATGTTAGGACTTAAGGTTGAGACAACAAGTGATGGTGAAGATCAAAATGGAGAACTATATTTTAAGATATTCGACGACGAGCATACGTCTTTCTATTTTAAATATACGGGAAACCATGTAGCAGTATCAGGAGATAATATTACATCGTTTAGTTTCCCTTTTGATATGCAAGAACTTATTAATGGTATTATAGCAACTGCTGAAGGCGAGGCTATGATTACAACAGATGGTAGAATGTTTAAGGTTATAACATTTCTAATAGGTGCCTTCAAAATGGTGGAAAGCGATGCTGTTTCCTTTGATATTAAATTAAGCAATCTGCTTTTTGATGTTATGAACTTAGATATAGGTAAACTGGAATCAGTATTAAATGGAGCTTATGCTGCCGCCAATGGTGAAGGCGTATTTATTAATATTCTAAGAGACAATTGGAAATCTATTCAAGATATATTGAACACTGAGCAGTTTATGATAAAACTAGATTTGACGGAGACTTACTTTTGTAGCGTAGAAAATCTTGAGACGGAATTTGAAGGTTCCTAAATTATATATGGTGGTTTTTAGCAAGAATAATTTACTACCATTGTATTGTTTTGGTTGGTGCGGTTTAAATAGTTAAGGCGACACATATCAGGAGAGATCAGACATCGTGTACAAGCCTGGTTTTTTTCCTTGTATAAACTTAGCAGCTTTTATGCTACCATACGCAAATAATGATTTACTTTCAGCCTCGTGTTTAATTGTTATGGATTCTCCGTTTAAGAGAAACTGGACTTCATGTTTTCCAACAACAGAACCACCACGAATTGAATGCATTCCGATTTCGTTTTTTTGTCTTTTGCCAATAATACCCTCTCTTCCATATTGTAAATGAGTATCTGTAGATTCGTCTTGTATAATATTTGCAATCATTAGGGCAGTGCCTGAAGGGGCGTCAATTTTTTGATTATGATGAGACTCAATTATCTCAATGTCAGCATCTGATTTAAGTAATCTAGTTGCTAATTTAACTATTTTAAGCATTGTATTAAGTCCAAATGACATATTTCCTGATTTTAGTATAGGGATTGATTTTGTTGCGTTTAATATGTATTCATTATCTTTTTCATCATATCCAGTAGTTGCTAGAACAACTGAAATGTTATGCTCAATAGCGAATGGTAGAATTTCATATATGGCATCTTTAACTGAAAAATCGATTATACAGTCAATATGTAAGTCATGATTTATAGTTTTAAATGATTCAAAGACCGGTATATTATATGTGTTTTGAGAATTGTTTTTATCTACACCTGCAACGATTAAAACGTCTGACTCATTACGGACAACATCCATAATGGTTTTTCCCATTTTTCCATTTATCCCTGAAAGTAGTATGTTCATATTAAACCTCTTTTATTAAACCAAAATTAATTAATTCTTTTTTTACAAGTTCTTCCTTAGAACAACGGGTTAAAGGAAGTCTAACATAATCACCACTACAGAGTCCCATTAGTTTTGCTGCACATTTGACGGGGATAGGATTTACTTCACAGAATAAAGCATTTATTAGAGGTAATGCTTGTAACTGCATCTTCTTTGCAGTGTCATAATCTCCGTTCAATACGGCGTGAGTTAAAGTGTGCATATATTCAGGTATTATGTTGCTTGCTACACTTATGACTCCAGCGCCACCTAGTGTCATTATGGTATATGTCAAGGAATCATCGCCACTATATATTTGCATTTTATCAGAGGCAATGCGAGCAAGTTCTAATATTTGATTAATATTTCCACTAGCTTCTTTAAGTGCGCAAATTCCTTTATATCCAGCTAAACAATTAACAGTTTCTGGTAGGAGATTGATGCCAGTTCTACTAGGAACATTATATAAAATGATAGGTAATTTGGTGTTATCGGCGATTGCTTTAAAATGTTCAATTAGACCTTGCTGGGTTCCTTTGTTATAGTAGGGCGTGACTGCTAAAATGGCATCAGCACCAGCTTTTTGGGCACTAGATGCTAATTCAACAGCATGTGCAGTACAGTTACTTCCCGCTCCTGCAATAACAGGAACTCTTTTATTAACTATTTCAATAGTTGTATTCATTAGTTGAAGTTTTTCTTCATCGGTTAAGGTGGGGGGCTCCCCAGTAGTACCGTTTGTTAACAAAGCATCAATGTGATTATTGATTTGGAAGTTTATGAGTTTTTCTAAAGAGTCATAATCTATCCCATCCTGATTCATTGGTGTAATCAAAGCTGTTGCGACACCCGTGAAAATAGTCATTGTTTTCCTCCTGTATGAAGTTTGTTGGTATTCAATATTTGTGTCTAAACGTATTTAAATCTTTTGTCTTTAGTAAGTATTTACAATAATTATAATAGTGCTAGACTTAATTTAAATCTCTTATCGTTAGTCAGTATCTTCAGTAGTTTAATTGTGCTAGACGTTATTTATTATACCTTTTATCGTTAGTTGATATGATATGTTTAGCAATTTGAATTTTGTTAGATATTATTTAAACCGCTTATCGTTAGCCAATATATATTCAGCAATTTGAATTGTGTTAGTAGCAGCTCCCTTTCTAATATTATCTGCTACTACCCATAAATTACAGCCACTATCTACAGTATTATCTATCCTAATTCTTCCAACGAAAACCTCATCTTTATCTTCAGCTAAAATTGGCATAGGGTAAATATTCTTTTCAATGTCATCCATGACAACAACTCCAGGCATGTTTATTAGTGCTTGCTTAATTCCTTCAAGCGTGCAGGGTTTTTCAAATTCTAAATTAATACTTTCGCTATGCCCATGAAATACTGGAACCCTAACAGTTGTTGCGGTTACTTTAATATTGGAATCGAGTATCTTTTTTGTCTCATCAATCATTTTTTGTTCTTCTTTGGTATATCCGGTTGGCAAAAATGAGTCGATATGTGGGATTAAATTATTAGTAATGGGGTAAATGAATTTCTCCATAGTGCCATTTTTTAGGTCATTATAACCAGCCAGACCAGCTCCCGATACTGCTTGATATGTACTGAAAATTACTCGTTTAATAGTGTATTTATCATGTAAGGCTTTTAGTGGAAGCATTGCTTGTATTGTAGAGCAGTTTGGGTTTGATACAATTCCCATTTTACGAGTCAAGGCTGCCTCACCATTCACTTCAGGAACAACGAGAGGCACGTCGTCATACATTCTCCAAAAGCTTGAGTTATCTATGACAATTGTGTTTTGTTCCGCAAAAATTGGTGCATAAATTTTACTAACCGAGCCACCTGCTGAAAAGAGAGCTATGTCAATATCCTTATCTTTTATATTTTGTTCGTTTAGCTCGATAACTGTGTGCTCTTTCCCCATGAACTGAATTTTTAAACCTGCGGATTTAGCACTTGCGTATAAGTAATAGTTATTTACTGGTAATTGACGCTCTTCTAAAACTTTTAAGAACATATTGCCTACCATTCCTGTTGCTCCAACAACGGCTAGATTTATTTTTTTCATAAACTGTCTCCTAATCAAACTTAATTTTAAAATTATTATGATAATATCAAATATAGTTAAATTATGTCAATTATAATGTATACTGTGCGCCCATGCGTAATATTAAATGAAAAGAAAAAAGAAGCCGTCTTAGTGCATTTGTTTACGAACAAAGTATTAAACGAAAGAACTTGTTGAGAAAAGGATACACTTATGAGTAATATTTAGTTTTTGTGTCGTTGTGTTAATTGTCATAGTAAGTGTAACAGTAAAAAGACCCTCGAGCGTTACAGGGTGCGCAACTTTCTTTTTGTGTCGTATATGTTAAGTCTAATATTAATTGCAATCTTTTGTTTAGTATGCACTTTAGAGTTTTTGTGTCACTTTGTTAGTTATCATGGTAAGTGCAGCAGTAAAAATCCGTGTGCGTTATAGGGTAGGTACAAATTTCGTTTTTGTGTCGTTGGTTGTAAATATTGTATTATGTTTACAAAATCTGTGAGGTAGTTTATAATACGAAAGACATAATATAAAAAATAAAAGAGGGAATATGGTAAGTTCAGTAACAGATAATACAAAAGAAAGAAAGGTAAGTGCATACAAATTAAAACTAATCCAGAGTCTTGAGCTAGAGCCAGAAGGTGGGCGTAGGGAAGAGTCTAAAGGAGCATATCCTGGTGGGCGTTTTAAAAGATATTTTGATATCCTGCGTACATACTTCCAGCCTCTTATCATAGTCAACTTGCTTACTCTTTTGTTTCTACTACCTATCGTAGCATGGGTGTTTTTCTTTGAAATATATGGGTTCGAATCTTTTGGTTATTTAATTGCAGGGCTAAATCCCAAGTCTCCGCCATACATAATGCATGATTTAGGTATAGGATTGTCTTCGGGACTTTCTATAATGAGTGTAAAATCAATGTTACTTTCTTCATATAAGGTTATGATTGCAGGAATAGCAGTTTTATCACCAATAGCTGGTGTTGGAATAGCTGGGAATATTTACATATGCTCAAAACTAGTTTGGGGCGAGTCTTTCATTATGAAAAAAGACAAATACGGTAATGATATCCCAAGAATTGTAACAGAATTTTTTAAGGGCGTTAAAGAATATGCTGGTAGGATGGTACTAAATGTAACAATTATTTCCTTCTTAGTTGCAGGGTCTGTTTTATTAATCTTAGAATTTGTTGATTCATTATGGTTGGGTTCAGCTCACGCCGGACATTATATTGGATTAATAGTTGGTATTCTAGTTGCATTATTTACACTGATGGTTACTGTCATTTATATCCCATTTACAGTGTCATATTCAACATCTAAAATCAAAACGGTAATTAAGAACTCGGTTTTGCTAGCATTTGCATTTCCAATCAGCACATTTATTATAGTAATTTTTGCATTTGCACCATTTGCTTTATTGTTTGTAGGGCCAATGTTAAAGATTTTAGTTACAGTGTTGTTATTGTCCTTTGGATTTACCCACGCATGTCTAACCATAACAAATTATGCAGACTATAACAGCGAAAATATTATACAACCTCTTTATCAACAACAGATAAAGACGCAAATGCGTACCGAAAGAAAAAAATCAAAAAATGTGGAAAAACAAAAGAGACAAAACTATAAAAAAATGAAAAAGAAATAAGAGGTTAAATGGATAGCATAATTCAAGGTATTATGTTTGACGGGCAATTTAGGGTTGCACTAATCGAAACATCTAAAATCTTGTATGATTCAAGGAAAAGGCAGAATTTATCGCCTCTAGCAGTAAATGCTTTGGGGCGTTGTTTATCTATTGGAGCATATGAGTCTACAAATATAAAAAGCAAAATATCAAAGTTTAATATTATTATAGAAAGCGAAGCTATAATAAATACTATTTGTATTGCAGGTAAGAGCGAGGGTTTGATAAAAGGATTTGTTTCTAGTCGTGATGGTGAGGCTAAGCAATTTAAAAATACCGATCTTACTGTGGCTATAGGACGAAATGGATATTTTACTGTTATAAGAGATTTAGGTTTGAAAGAGCCGTATATAGGGAAAACTGCACTAGTTAATGGCAATATCGCGGATGATTATGCATATCATCTTTATCAAAGCGAGGGTATTAAAAATGCAGTTGGATTAGATGTTATACAAGAAAATGATAAGCTATTTTCATTTGGACTGATATTTGAAGCGTTACCAGATGCATCCGATGAAGCCATAGTTATTGTCGAAGACATAATGCTACAGTTGAATGAAATACTTTCTTATGCGTATGCTAACGGATTACAAAAAACATTTGATTTCTATTTAGCGCATTTGAATTCAAAGATATTGGCCATCAATGAAGTTAAATATTTTTGTGATTGTAAAGAAAAATCAAAAGATATTGTAAGAAGCATTGGTATTGAAGAAGCTAAAAAGATCATTCAAGAGAATGGTAAATTAGAATTATTGTGTGAATATTGTAATGAATATATATCTTTTGACGAAAAGGATTTAAGAGAGGTTTTTAGTCTTTAAATGACGATTTTTACTATGTATCAAAATGCTGAGTTTTACGCAACGGGGGCTGAGAGATTTTTAACCGAGGCTAATTTTGCTGATGCAATTTTGTATTACAGAAAGGCTATTGAGCTTGATTCAACCAATGAAAAATATTATGTAAAACTTTCAAGTATTTATGGAATTCTTGGTGAGTTTGGGGAGAGTATTAATTTATTAGCAACAGTAAAGGATAATAGTGGAATAAATGGTAATACTAATCGCTCCTCTTCGAAATTTAACCGTGAATTACATTCGTTAAGTCTTAGTTTAACAGATAACTTGGTAAAAAAAATAGGAGATTATATACCAACAATTAATGGAGATAATAAAAATCATTATGATATAGATTTTGGGATGAAAGATAATGTAATAGATGAGGGTTTAGAAAATGACGTTAGCGATATGGGAGAAGATGGAGGAAATAGACTTTTTGCCTTAAGAGAAATTTTTAAAGAAAAAGACAAGATAGAATATATAGACACAAAACATATTCGCAATAACAAGAGATTTGATAAAGCAAAACAAGCATTTATTCGGGGTGACTTTGACAAAGCAATATCAACAGCGCAAACTATAGAGGAAAATACTGTTTTTTATGCACCTAGTAGGTCATTATTAATTCATGCTGCGATAGAAGTTGCAGACATTGATTTGGCTACAACAGTTGCGCAAGATTTTTATTCAAAACAACCTTTAAATCCTTTAGCATATGAGGGGTTGTTAGAGCTGTATGTTACCGCTTTGGATATGTCTGAAGATGAGATTTTGGCTTTTGTGAACAATGTTATTTATTCGTTGGTAAAGAATAAAAGTTATGCTAACTTACGTTCGTTTGGTGTTCTTCTTAGTTTACTTGAATTTAATGATGCGGCATTGAGGGCGACGGCTGAAGATTTCTATGCAAACAAGGCATCATCTGTAAGAAATATATGCTACATAGGGGCACTAATAAATGCTGGTGACTTTATAAATGCACAAAAAAGGTTGAATAAAGCAATAAGATTATTTCCAACAAATGGTCAACTCTTATTTATGAACTGGATCTTGAGAAGTGAAGCATTAGAAAATGCGCCTGCTCTTACAAATAACAAGATTTTTACAAATAATATTCTTGAAAATAGTGTTGAAGAAATTAGCCGTCAATATTTTGAGGAGTTTAGTAATAACTGCATTAATTACTTAAACACCGAATACATCTTAACACTAAAGGCCCTAGATTTAATGGATGTAATTTTCACATCAGAGTTTCGAAAAGCGCAAAATTTAGTTTTTGCTCTTAATTACAACAACAAATCAACTGCATATATAGAGTTTCTCATCAATAAACTTAGGTATCCTTTTATACCAAAAGATGTCAAAATTTCTATAATAGAGGCTATATTGAACACTGGAAAATATATAGATAGAGATGTAACAGTAACATTCCTAGATGGATTTAGAATTGTCAGATTATATAATTCCTCGTTTCCTCGGACACAGATAGGGGATTTAATGAGGGAAGTATATGCTGTGACGTATGCTAAAACTATTGAAGTAGATTTTTGGGTAGACTCTAAATTGTTTCATACTATGGCAAATGCAGTAGCTAAACAAGAATTAAAACTTACCTCTCGAGGTGCATTATCAGGCGCATTGTTTTTTTATGCCATCATTGCTTCTTCGGGAAAAGTCCCAGAAGCTGACATGGTTAAAACTATCGCTCAGAGTTTTAATACAAAGGCTCCAACCCTCATTAAATACATCAAAGAAATAAAACAAGTATTAGAAACGATGAAAGAATTTGAAGACTTAGATTTATCCCATTTGAAATAAAATTACTGTTTCAGATTTTGCAACTGTCTTATACAGCTTAATATACTTTTTACATTAGCTATTGGTTTTATGCGGATTATCCTTCTAGTGTATAGTGATTCCGTTAATTAGTTTGTTTCATGCTCTAAATTAGATAATTCACATTCGGGAATAGGCTGCGCTTGAAAGAAAGGGGTTTTTTTGAGAAAAATCATCCGTGTGCATACAGCAATTGCAAAGCCAATATATCCCCCAAAGAGTACATCTGAAAGGTAGTGTGCAGCGATTACTATTCTGCTAATCCCTACAAGAACCGTATAAATTATAGGCACTATCCAGAAAACCACTTTATATTTTTTGAATTTATCGAAGATATCTGGTAAAAGGATTAAACAAAATGATGCCGATGCTGCTACCGTATGTCCAGAAGGGAAGGACTTAAACGCATCGTCGTCTGCTTCTAGAAATGCTGTACGATATGCTTCAGTTCGAAACTCTGGTTGCTTGAATAAGTTAATTTTATACCAAGGAGTGAATCCTTTGAAGTTAGGGGAAAGTTGAGCTAAAGTCGCTGGTGCGCTAGGATTACCATCAACCATTGTTCTGAAACGCTGGCGATCCCAAAGAAGTTTAAAAACCTGAACGAGGACATTACTAATTATTAACACAATTATTATAAAGAGAGCAAACCATAAGAGTTTTTTCATCGTATCATTGGGTAAGATTTTTCCACAAAGCAAACATAAGATAGCAAAGAAAATAGCAAATATGATCATGTAAATAAGTGGATATAACAAATCTTCTTTAGTAAAACGTCTGCCAAAGTAATATAGAGTTATAAAGCAACCTGCAAAAGTTAAGATTGCAAATACTATTTTGGTTGCAATGTTTTTCTTTTTATCCGAAGAAAAGTTTTGATAAAACAGTATAACGCAAGCAGTTAGTCCAAAAAGAAACAGTGGGAGCTCTCCCGTATTTGCAAAATAGTGACCGAAAAAACTGTTAGGACTATATAGCGCCTTGCTTATTTCTAAATCTAAGAAGGCCGAAACAATTGCTAAAACTATGAAGACGGATATGGATACAGTAATACCAATAAATGACGGTATATTTTTTATTTTTTTCTTCACAAATCTTTCCTCCTCGAATCAATATATTTGTTAATACATTTATATTCTACTATAAATACCAATCGATAAACATATCAAGATTGTTTTATTCTCATTTAACATTATGATTTCTTACCAGAAATGCTCAATAAGCATGTTGAGATTATATTTTATGCTAGCTAAATACTATGTTTTGCTACAAGGAACACCCAATAAATATGTCTAGATTATACTTTATGGTAGATGTTAGCCAAATACTATGTTTTGCTAGAAGCAATATTTAATAAACCCCCAGGTTTAAAACAACAACTGGGGGAATTATAAAGATGTAAGAATTGAATTTAGAAACTAAAATAACATTGAGTTTTGAATGTGTGCAATAATTTCAGGAATGGTCAAACGTAGTTGCTCCATTGTATCTCTATCTCTTAACGTACATGTGTCATCTTCTAGCGTTTGATAGTCTATTGTAATACAGAAAGGAGTACCTATCTCATCTTGCCTTCTATAACGCTTACCGATAGAACCAGAAACATCAAAGTCGGTAGGGAAATGATTGATTAGTTTGTCATACACTAAATCTGCCTTTTCAGTAAGGTTTTTTTGGAGCGGTAAAACTGCGGCTTTGTAAGGTGCTAAAAACGGATGGAACTTCAGCACAGTTCTTGTATCTGTATCATTAACAACTTCTTCAGTATATGCATTACTCAAAAAAGCTAGTAACATTCTGTCTACGCCAAGAGATGGCTCTACGCAATAAGGGATATATTTCTCTTGTGTAATTGGATCTGTGTATTCCATCGATTTATTAGACTTGTTCATGTGAGATTTTAGATCGAAATCTGTTCTATCTGCTATACCCCAAAGTTCTCCCCATCCAAAAGGAAATAAAAATTCAAAATCTGTGGTTGCTACGCTATAGTGTGATAATTCTTTTGGGTCATGGTCTCTTAAACGGAGCTTGTCTGGATTTATACCGAGGCTAATTAGCCAGTTATAACAAAAATCTTTCCAGTAATTGAACCATTCTAAATCAGTTCCAGGTTTGCAGAAAAATTCAAGTTCCATTTGTTCAAATTCGCGTGTCCTGAAGATAAAGTTACCAGGGGTGATTTCGTTTCTAAAACTTTTACCTATTTGAGCTATTCCAAAAGGTATTTTTGCACGAGCACTTCGTTGTACATTATTAAAATTTACAAAAATACCTTGCGCTGTTTCGGGTCTTAAATATATGGTACTTGTGGAATCTTCGGTAACGCCTTGGAATGTTTTGAACATTAAGTTGAATTGTCTTAAATCGGTGAAATCGCTATTACCACAATTAGGACATTTAATTTTATTCTCCCTTATGTAATCTTGCATCTTTTTTAAATCCCAACCAGCGATTGAGAGGTTTAAATTATTTTTTTGTACATGAGCTTCAATTAGTGTATCAGCTCTATGTCTTGCCTTACAAATTTTACAGTCCATCAGTGGGTCGGAAAAACCGCTCAAATGTCCGCTAGCTTCCCATACTGTTGGATTCATCAATATGGCGCAATCGACTCCATAATTTAACTTGCTTTCAGTGACAAATTTTTTCCACCAAGCTTTTTTTACATTGTTTTTTAGTGCGACTCCTACAGGGCCATAATCCCAAGTGTTAGCTAATCCTCCATAAATTTCACTTCCTGCGAAGATAAAGCCACGCCCTTTACATAGTGCTACTAGTTTATCCATTGTGAGTTCAGACATTTTCCCCTCCATTAAAAACTGCTACATTATTATATTTGAAACTAGGCATTAAATAATGTTTTATTTATGCACTAATGATAAACTATTCCTAAAAAATTATAAAGTAAAAACCACATATATATAGGTTAGTGCTTATGAGATTAAATAATAAATCTATACCAGTTTAACTAGGTGTTGCAAAAAAGTTATTAATCAAGAACTGCCATATATATAGATTAATGCAAATGAGATTAATTAACAAATCCGCACCAAGTTTAATTAAGTGTTGAAACAGTTTGGGTTGAAAGTTTAATTAAATATTTCATAATGTTCATTTAAGTCTAGCAAACCTTACTCAGTTAGTTTTCAAGGTCGTATTATAATGGATATCAAAACATACCTTTGACAATGTAATTACACATTGTTAATATTATGAGTTTTGGTGTAATATAGTTATAGCGTAGGCGTATGCGTGAGAAGGTGTTTAATGATGGTAGTTAATTGGCAATCATATTGTGATATAATGAATAAGCAAAACTGCTTGACATCATATCTGGGACTTATCAAGTAATCATCCATAGTTTAGTTAGTATAGATTATGTGACTTATGAAGGAGAGGAGAACAATCAAAATATGAGTAAACAATATATTTTTCCAAGTGGATTAAGACTGGTTGTAAACAAGATTGATACATCAAAAAGTGTTGCTGTTGGCGTTTTTGTTGGAGTTGGTGCTGGGTTTGAAAATGAATTTAATAACGGTCTATCTCATTTTGTTGAGCATATGTTGTTTAAAGGTACTACATCAAGAAGTGCGTTTCAGATTGTAGATGAAGTAGAGAAAGTAGGTGTAAAAATCAATGCTTTTACATCCAAAGTACTGACTGCGTACTATACTAGTTCTCTTGATACGCATCTAGAAAAATGTTTAGAAATTTTATCGGATATCTACTATAATTCTACCTTTAACGCAGATGAAATGAATAAAGAAAGGACTGTCATTTTGGAAGAAATACAAATGGGGGAAGAAGATCCCTATGAGCTTTGTTTAGATAATATTTCCACAGCATTTTATGGATATAAAGGTCCAGGACAAAACATACTAGGAACAAAGAAAAAAATAAAAAAATACACACCAGTAGATATAAAAGAGTACTTCAGGGAAGAATACATCCCCTCTCAAACTGTAATTTCTATTGCAGGCAATGTAGGAGAAACTTTAGTGTATGACTTAGTAAATAATTATTTTGAAAAGTTTGCGAGTCAAGGCACTACTGCAAAACAAAGAGAAAACAATGAATCTCCAGTGTATGAAGAATTAATCGTTAACAAATCTTATGAACAGTCACATATTGCCATTGCCTTCCCAGGTTTAAACATATTAGATGACAATTCAAATGCTTTGAAAATGGGAAGTAATTTATTGGGTGGGGGAATGTCATCAAGACTATTTCAAAGAGTAAGAGAAGAGTTAGGTTTGGCTTATAACATATTTAGTTCAACATCTGCTTATCTATATTCGGGAGTTTTTATCATATATCTAGCGACCAACTTTAATACTGTTACCCAAGCAATTGAAGCTGTTAGAGAAGAAATTGATAAGGTGATTGCTTCGGGATTTAATGAAGAAGAGTTTTTAAAAGCAAAAGAACAGTTTAAAACTTCATTAGCTTTGCGTATGGAAAGCACTTATTCAATTATGTTAAGTGCTGGAACGAATTTATTAATAAAGAACTCATTATTTAGCTTTGAAGATGAATTAAGAAAAATAGATGATGTTACTTTAGAGGATGTTAATAAAGTTATAAGAGACGTTTTTGAAGGGCAAGATTGTGCAGTTAGTTATGTTGGCAAGAGAACTACAAATAATGTTAAAATGTTGTTGAGGAAGTAGCAAACTACACATATAAATATTGGAGGTTTACATGAAACTTTTTGTTTCTAAAGAGAACAATAGCAAATTTGGAAAGATAATGTCAGTCATTATATTGATAGCAACACTGGTATTAGCTGTTCTGTGTTTAATTAAGGTAACCAGAGATTTTTTAATAGGAGCATTTGGATATTTAATTTATGCATACTTGGTCTGCTTGTTGTTTACAGGGTTATTAAGTTTTTTTGGAAAGAAGGTAAATATAAGCAATAGAAATAAAGTGATGATAATTATAACTCTGATTTCTTTTTTAGCGTTATTGCATGTAGCTTTACTGCGTGAGTTAATTGAGGGCGGTGATAATTATATCATTGCTACCTATAATAGTTTAAACAGTGTTGGTGGGGCGGTTTTTTCTGCGTTAACGTATTGGCTTTTAGTAATTTACAGAAATTACGGGTTTATGTTGTCTCTTTCAATAGTAGTATTTGGTTTTTTGTTGCTTGCCACTTGTTTTCCATTAATTAAGAGATTAGATGCATTTGTAGAGAAAAAGAAAGCAAAATCCAAAGACAAAATCAAATTCGATAACAAAGAAAACATAAAAGTGAATCCAATACCCTCAAATGTCAAATCGCAGAATGAAATTTTTACTGATGAAGAGATAGTTGAGTCCCAAAGACAAGATGCAAGCTCGCTTTTATTTGGAGATGCAATACCAACTGCAAGTGATGAAAAAAAACCATTGTTTAGCTCTGTCATTGGTGAAGAAACGCAAAGAGAAAAACTAAGTGCAGAAATGTTGTTTTCTGACACGTATAAGCCTGAAACTGATGAGTCTTCCCAAAGTTATACGATTTTAGACAAGGATTGGAGCGAAGATAAACTAAATAGACTATATACAAATCAAGGCCGGATGCAACTTTTACGAGATAATCAAATCAAAGGGACGCGTAGTACAGACGAGGTGTTTGGACCGTACTCTCCAGATGGTAAATATCCATTTGATGAAAAAAATATGGAAAAATATGCGGACAACACTAACCAAGACTTTGGTGATAAAACAGTACCAAGCGATATACTTACACCGGAAACAACTTTTTCTGAGAATAAGCGAAAGTTCGATGATAAGGCCGCATTAGAAGAGCTTAAAAAGCCTTTATCTTTTGAAGAGAGCAGTTATTTTAAAGAAACATCTATGGGAAGTGATGAAGGTTCAAAAGATAAAGATAAAAATGAAATCTTTGATTCAAAGAAAACTGTACAAAAATCCGATTTTAGCAAAAAACAAGAACCATATACCTCGCAAATTTCTATTGATCCATCAGTTATGAGCGGAGGTAAGCCTAAATATGAATCGGAAACGATGAAGAAAAGCAGTATTACCATTCCTAAAACGGAAAAACCTAAGGTGAGTTTCGGGGAACAGACATCCCTGTTTGACAAGCAGGAGGCAATTTCAAATAAACCTCAAAAAGCTACAATGCAAACACTATATAATGCTCCGCCTTTATCTTTACTAAAAGATTATCAAGAAAACGGCAGCACAATCCCAGAGGACTATGAGGAGTTTAAGGCTAAGATAGAAGCCACAATGGATGAATTTGAAGTGCCAGCAGAAGTTGTTGGCGCTCGTCGTGGCCCTACATTTACGTTATATGAGCTTAAGTTAGGACCTGGTTATCAAATTAGCAAAATTAGAAATTTAAAAGAGAACTTAGTCATGAGACTCGAAGTAAAGCAAATAAGGATACTAGCCCCAATAGAGGGAAAAGATGCTTTCGGGTTAGAAATTCCAAACAAAAGGCGAGATATTGTTGGTTTGAAATCGATACTAGCTAGTAATAGATTTCAAAACAATAAAGATGCTGTAAGTGTTGCGTTTGGGAAAACCTTATATGGTGAGCCTTTCGTAGCAGACTTAGCAAAAATGCCACATTTACTGGTTGCAGGAGCTACAGGTACTGGAAAGAGCGTGTTTTTAAATTCAGTGATAGTAAGTATGCTTTATAAGTATTCACCCGAAGATTTAAGATTGGTGCTGATTGATCCTAAACGGGTTGAGATGAGTATATATAGAGGACTGCCGAACTTATTATTAGAAGATACCGTCAAAGAGAGTGCACAGGCGGTAAATGTTTTGAAGTGGTTAACTGAGGAAATGGATAGAAGGTACAAAGTATTTGAAAATGTAGGTTGCCAAAACATAGATCAGTACAATGAAATATTTAAATCTCCAACAGAGCCTAAAATGGCACGCATTGTATTGATTATTGATGAGATGGCGGATTTAATGTTAACAGGAAAAGGCCGCGTTGAAGATTATGTGGTCCGAATTGCACAACTCGCTAGAGCTTGTGGAATACACATGATTATAGCGACTCAACGTCCTATAGTAAAAGTTATAACTGGTCTTATAAAGTCAAATATCTTATGTAGAGTCGCTTTTTCAGTTAAGACAACCACAGATAGTAGGGTCGTTTTAGACGAAATGGGTGCGGAAGACTTGCTCGGGAAAGGCGATATGCTTTATTCTACACCCGCTGATGGGTTAATTAGAATGCAGGGTGCGTTGGTTGAGATAGGCGAAATTAAACAAGTTTGTGATTATATCCGGAATAATAACGTTACTGACTTTGATGAAAGTATAGTCGAAAGTATTAAAGTTAAAGTTGAACCTACTGTGGACCCTGAAGAAGCAGCGCAAATTGCAAGAGATAATAAGGAAGCAGAGGAAGAAGAGCTGCTGGGGCGCATCATAAAATATTTCATAAGCAAAGAGAAAGCGTCTATATCTAGCGCGCAAAGTAAATTTGGAATTGGATATCAAAGGGCAAAGAAAGCAGTTGATGAGTTAGAGGAGAGAGGATATATAGGACCTGAAACTACGGGTGCACAGGGAAGAGAGATTTTAATCAGTGCATTGGAAGCTGAAGAATTATTTCCTAGCACTGACTAAGTCTATACCTATCGGTATCATACGGAGACATAATGTGTAAACTACGGGGGCGCAAGGAAGAGAGATTTTAATTAGCGCGTCAGAAGCTGAAGAATTGTTCTTTGCACTGATTAAGTCTAAATATTGCTATCATATTGAGGCAAAATGTCCGTAAACTATGATTGCTTAGGAATTAGGGTTTTAATTAGTGCATCGGAAATTGAAGAATTATTCATTATGGCACTTCTATTAATATTTGTAATAAGTAGGTAAAAATGAAATTTGGTGTAATTTCACTAGGTTGTGATAAAAATAGAGTTGATTCGGAAAAAGTAATTGCGAAACTACTAAGTCAAGGATACTCTCTATCAACAAATGAAGATGATGCAGATATTCTCATTGTGAATACGTGTGTCTTTATAGATGACGCAAAACGAGAGAGTATTGATACTATAATAGATTTAGGCAAGAAAAAAGCTCTAAAAAGTAATCTCATAATAATAGTGATTGGCTGTTTAGCAGAACGATATGGCACGCAGATTGCACAAGATTTACCCGAAGTTGATTGCTTTATTGGATTAGGTGCGTATGATCAAATAGATACTTTTATTAAACGTAAGTTAGCAAGCAGTTCTATTGAATCGGGAGATGCTAAATATAATAATGAAAGTTTGGCACAGGAAGAAAACTTTAACACTAAAGTGATTATATCTAAAGATAAAGAAGGGGAATATTCAATAAATCGTACTTTAAGTACACCAAATCACTACGCATATTTAAAAATATCGGACGGATGTAATAACTTTTGTTCATATTGTGCAATACCGTATATAAGAGGAAGATATAGATCATATCCGATAGAAAAGCTTATATCTGAAGCTCAAGAACTTGTAGATGATGGAGTGAAAGAACTTATTATAGTTGCTCAAGATACAACTAAATATGGCATCGATTTATATTCTAAACATAAGTTGACCACGTTATTAAAAGAATTATGTAAACTTGATTTATATAAAATACGCGTGTTGTACGCATATCCAGAGTTAGTAACGGATGAACTTATTGATTTGATTGCTTTTGAAGATAAGATGGCAAAATATATTGACATGCCACTTCAACATTTTAATAACGAGATACTTACAAAAATGAATAGACATGTTAATTCTAACCAAATCCAGAATTTAATAGAAAAAATTAGAAAAGCGAATTCGAAAATATGCATTAGAAGTAGTTTCATAGTAGGGTTCCCGGGTGAAACCAATCAGCAGTTTGAAGATTTGAAGGCATTCATCAAATCTGGGAATATCGATTATGCTGGATTTTTTAAGTATAGCCAAGAGGAAGGAACTGTTGCAGCGAAATATATAAATCAAGTTCCTGAAAGAGTAAAAAAGAAAAGAGAAAAAGAACTGGTTACTATCCAAAGTAAAATAATCGTTAATAAACACAAAAAATATCAAAACGCTGTTCAAAAGGTAATGTATGAGGGCATAGATTTTGAAAAAAATTTGTTTTATGGCAGGAATGAGTTTAATGCTCCAGATGTAGACACGAAAGTATTTTTTTCTGCCAACAGAACGTTAAATATAGGTCAAGTTTATGATGTTCACATAACAAATTACGGGTTTCACCTACTAGGTGAAGTGATGGATTAATAAACAGGTAAATTAGTAAGTAGCCGACAACAACTGTACAGTAACAATAGCTAAAAATATAATTAATGACAAAACTAAAACGGAGAATCTATTAAACTATACAACAGTGGATACTTCCCCAAGATTTTGGATTATGAGGTATAGGAGAAGTATTCAAAACAAAACATATAGAGTAGTGTTGCTAGCCATTTTTACAGGTTAAGTTCAAACAACATTATAATACGAGGCATAATATGGACTTTATTATTAGGGTTTGTTGTTCTATAGCAGAAATAAGAAATAGGATATTTGATTTGTTTGATTATCCTGTAAATTATTCCATAAAGGGACGAGGGCTTGATTATGAAATATGGTTTACCGACATTACGGAGGACGAAAAGGACGCTATATTTGAAATATTTGCTGATGTATATTACGCGGAAGGCGAAGGAACCCTTGCGGAGACTTTGGTTTCCTTGCTGTACAATAATGGATTGGTTATTTCTTTTGCTGAAAGTATAACAGGCGGCATGATAAGTAGTTCAATAGTTGATATTCCTGGATGTAGTGATGTTTTCTATGAAGGAGTGGTGTCGTATTCAAACGGTGCAAAAATAGATAGGCTTGGTGTTGGTGAAGATACTTTGCTTGAATATGGTGCGGTCAGTGAAGAAACGGCTATAGAGATGGCAAATGGTTTGCTAAAAGATAACGTAGGGTTAGGTGTGTCGTGTACTGGGATCGCAGGTCCAACAGGGGGCAGTGATGCTAAACCTGTTGGGTTAGTTTATATTGCAGTTGTGTCGCGAGAAATTACGGAGTGTCATAGATTTATGTTTGAAGGAACAAGAAATGATATTAGAGAAAAAACAAAAGACCAAGCTTTGTTTTTGTCTATAGAACACATTAGAGATAATTTCTAAAAGTGTAGGATATAAAGTCTAAAAAGGGGGAATAAGTCAAAAATATTTCATAAATTAGACATGTTGTCCGCATTTTGGGACATGCGATTGTGTATAATAAATTTATGCTATTAAATTGTTAAAAAGAATGGTAATATTGTAATGAAAATAAAAACGGAAGAGCTATTATAATCTATAAAAGGTGAATATTCCAGAAGTTTTCTGAATTAAAAAATATAGAAAAGAGGAATTGAAAATAAAATACAAAGTAATGTTGCTAGCCATTTTTAGTGGTTAAATTCCAACAACATTATTACACGAGGAAAGTATTATGGACGAAAAGAAGAAGAAAGCACTAGAAGTAACGCTTGCCACAATTGAAAAAAACTTTGGCAAGGGAGCAATTATAAACATGGGAAGCACTGAGAAAATTAAAGTCGATGTAATCCCAACAGGTTGCCTAACATTAGACAAGGCTCTTGGAATTGGCGGTATCCCTAGAGGACGCGTGGTGGAAATATATGGACCGGAGAGCTCAGGAAAAACTACACTGGCATTACATTTTGTAGCAGAAGCACAAAAACTTGGTGGGATAGTTGCGTTTATAGATGCTGAACACGCACTTGATCCTACTTATGCTGCGAATTTGGGCGTTGACTTAAATGCACTATACGTATCTCAACCAGATAATGGCGAACAAGCTCTAGAAATTGTTGAAGAGTTAACCAAGAGTGGTAGTATCGATTTAATTATAGTAGATAGTGTTGCTGCATTAACTCCCAAAGCAGAAATAGATGGGGAAATGGGAGATAGCCACATGGGATTGCAAGCTCGGTTAATGTCTCAAGCACTCAGGAAGTTAGCGAGCATTTTAAATAAGACAAATACTTGCTTGGTTTTTATAAATCAATTAAGAGAAAAGATAGGAATAATGTTTGGTAACCCCGAAACTACAACGGGTGGTAAAGCGCTTAAATTCTATTCGAGTATAAGATTGGATGTGCGCAAAAAAGATACAATAAAAGATAGTGGAGAAAATGTAGGTACTAGAACTAGAGTAAAAGTGGTAAAGAATAAATTAGCGCCCCCGTTTAAAGAAGCTGAGTTTGATATCATCTATGGTGAGGGAATTTCTAATCTTGGTTGTATTTTAGATTTAGCAGTTGATGAAGGGGTTGTGCAAAAGAGTGGATCTTGGTACCAATATGAGGGGGAAAAGGTAGCCCAAGGTAGAGAAAAGACTCTAAATTATTTAAGAGAAAATCCTGAAGTTACTGAAGAAATAGAGAAACAAATAAGGCAGTCTTTCTAAATTGGAAATAACCTCTTAACGACTAGTTATGACTAGTTATTAGGTGCGTACTCTTGACTTATTATTTCACAATACATTATAATAATTTTATGGAATTTAAAGTTCGGTTTTGCGAACAGCGAACATATATAATTTCAAATAAAAATTTTAGGAGGCAACAATGTTGTTAGGCAGTCTTATATTGGCTGTCACATCACTGCCCTGGTGGGCAGCAGTCATAATAACATTGTTTCCGTCAATAGCTTTAGGTTTAATTTTAGGTTTTTCCTTGTATAAACAATTTCTTACGAGAAGAAAGGAAGATGCAAGAAGTGAATTTAATAGACTGACAGAAGAAGCTAGGCTGGAAGCAAAAAACATTAGACAAGATGTGATGCTAGAGGCGAAAGAGGAGCAGCTAAGGTTACGAAATGAATTTGAAAATGAGTCCAAAAATAGACGATTAGAATTTCAAAAAACAGAAGCTCGATTAAGCCAAAAAGAAGATTTATTACAAAGGAAAGAAGATCAGCTAGATAGGAAGCTAGCAGAATTAGAACAGTCGCAAAAAGATTTAGAGGTTAAATCTCTCAATCTCGATGATTTGGAAAATTCTTTAATTGAAAAGAACGAGAAAGCAATCGCTGAATTAGAGAGGATAGGGGGATTAACGCGCGAGGAGGCAAAGCAAGCAATTATTGATGAGATGGCTGATTCTGCAAAAGTAGCAGCGTTTTCGATTGTTAAAGACATAGAACAAAAGGCAATTGAAGAAGGCGAAAAAAAGGCCAGGCACCACATAGCATTAGCAATTCAAAGATGCGCAGTGGATGTAGCTTCTGAGACCACAGCAACTGTAGTTGAGTTACCTAATGACGAGATGAAGGGCAGGATTATTGGGCGAACAGGGAGAAACATTAAAGCATTAGAGAGCGCGACTGGTGTTGATTTTATTATAGACGACACACCCGATGTGGTTACATTATCTAGTTTTGATCCAATACGAAGAGAAATAGGTAGACAAACACTTACCAAATTACTAGCGGACGGAAGAATTCATCCGGGTAGAATTGAGGAATTAGCAGAAAAAGCAAGAAGGGAAATTGATGCAGCCATAAAAGATGCGGGGCAAAGTGCTGTATATGAAGCAAATATATTTGGCATACATCCTGAGTTAATCAAACTACTAGGCAGATTACAATACAGAACAAGTTATGGACAAAATGTTTTAAAACACTCTCTTGAAGTTTCCTTCATAGCAGGCATCTTAGCGTCGGAGTTGGGTGCTGATGAAAAAATTGCAAAAAGAGCAGGTCTTTTACATGACATCGGAAAAGCCATAGACCACGAATATGAAGGCACCCATATCCAAATAGGTGTTGAATTGGCTCGCAAGTATAAGGAAAATGAAAGGGTGGTTCATGCCATAGAAGCACATCACGGAGATGTTGAGCCAAACTCCCTTGAAGCAATACTTGTGCAAGCTGCGGATGCGATAAGCGGGTCGAGACCAGGAGCTAGACGAGAAAGTATAGAGTTATACACAAAGAGATTAGAAAAACTTGAAAGTTTAGCGAATTCATTTGCAGGAGTAGAGCAATCATATGCTATACAAGCAGGTAGAGAAATTAGAGTGATTGTTAAGCCAGAGGCTATAGATGACTTGCAAACACAAATATTAGCAAGAGAAATAGCTGACAAGGTGGAAAAGGAACTTGAGTATCCCGGACAGATTAAAGTAAATGTTATTCGTGAAGTTCGAAATGTAGAATATGCAAAATAACAAAATCAACAGTAAAGAAAATAAAAACACAGAGCGGCATCCAGCAGGAGCCGCTCAATTTTGTAAAAAAGTAGAGTATGCAAAAAAAAGACAAATTAACCTCTGCTACCTAATTGTAATATTATTGTTTTTGCCAGTATCAATTTTATCGCAAGTTCTTTTAAATGAATTATTACCCAACAAACAATTTGAATTTTTTGATTTGCCAGTAGCAATATTGTCGCTTGTTTTATGTGTAGTAATGCATGAACTAACGCATGCTTTTGCGATGTTACTAATGGGTGTTAGTAGGAGTAATATAAAAATAGGGCACATAATTAAGCAAGGTATTATTTATTGTCATATGAAAAGTCCAATTAAAATTGGAAGATATAGAGTTATTTTATGTTTACCATTTTTTCTAACTGGTTTATTGCCATTTATTGCATCTATTATTTTTTTAAATATTACTTATTCTGTTATGTTTTTATTCTCGCTTGCGATGTGCAGTGGAGATCTTGTTATGTTTATCAAAACTATGAAATTTAGTTCTAATGAGCTTGTTTTAGATCATGCTAAGTATCCAGCCTTTTACATCCTCAGCCAGGATGTTGACGAACAGACGTTTTTAGAAAATGAATTAAAGCTAGAAAATGAATATAAGATTGTGCATAAGTCGTCAAAATAAATAAAGAAGTGCAGTCGAAGGGCATTCTTAATAAGATATAGATAAAAAGGCGTTTTAGAAAATGAATTAAAGTTTGAAAGTGAAAATAAGGTTGCGCATAAGTTGTCAACATAAAATAAAGGTGTTTAGTCGAGATGTATTCTAACGCGATAAAGATGAAAAGGCTTTTAGAAAATGAGTTTAACTGTGCATAAGTCGTCAACGTAACATAAAACTTGTAGTCGAGGCTTAACTATTCGTTGGTTTTGATAAACAATTGTTCATAATTTATGCCTAGTAGTTCATGAGCTAATTTTCTAGTTAAACATAATTTTGCCTTAAATACGGTTGTTAATAAACTTAATAAGTAGTAATATAAAATAACTTTATTTGGCTAAAGAGGTGAGTAGTGTTAAACATTTTAAACCATGGTGTAGTCTACAGGGAAGGAAGATTTCAAACAGCAAAAGAAACTTCAGGCTTTAATAAAACAATTACCTATGACATATTAAGTCACCATGTCAACAGTAAAATTATAACGAAGAGTGATAGTTTAAATATAAAATTTGATGCGATTGCATCACATGATATTACATATGTAGGCATAATACAGACTGCAAAAAGCATTGGTATTGATAAATTTAATCTCCCTTATGTGTTGACGAATTGTCACAACAGTTTGTGTGCAGTAGGAGGGACTATAAATGAAGATGATCATAAATTTGGAATTTCTGCTGCTAAAAAATATGGTGGTATATATGTTCCAGCTCATGTAGCAGTCATCCATACATATATGAGAGAATGCTTTGCATCCCCAGGAAAAATGATTCTTGGTAGCGATAGTCACACTAGATATGGCGCTCTAGGAACGCTTGCTATGGGAGAGGGTGGTCCAGAATTAGTAAAACAGTTAATTGGTGCGACATATGACATTAAATATCCTTCGGTAGTGGCTATTAATCTTAAGGGTAAATTAAGAAAGGGTGTTGGTCCTCACGATGTAGCTTTAGCATTAGTTGGCAAAGTATTTAAGGAAGGGATCGTAAAGAATAAGGTTCTAGAATTTGTAGGAGATGGAATAAAATCGCTACCTATCGAATATAGGATTGGAATAGATGTTATGACAACCGAAACTGCTTGTCTGTCATCCGTGTGGGAAACAGATATCGCCGTAGAAAAATATTTAATTGATAGAGGGCGTGGCGATGTATATAGAGAATTACGAGTGCAAGACGGTGCATATTATGATGCTCTAATAGAAGTTGATTTGTCAAAAATAGAACCTATGATAGCACTTCCTTTTCATCCTAGTAATGTTTATAAATTATCTGAATTAATCAATTCACCGTATGAAATATTAAAAAAATGCGAAGATGAGGGGAGAGAGTTACTTAAAAATCCTAATTTTACATTAACCCATATAATCAATGAAAAAAATCAAATAGTTGTAGACCAAGCGATAATCGCAGGCTGTGCTGGTGGAACATATGATAATATTTTCGAAGCTGCGAATATTTTAAACAGTAAAACAATAGGCGTAGATTTATCAATGAGTGTTTATTGTGGCTCACAGCCAATATATGCAGATTTAATGAAGAAAGGCGCTTTGTCTAAGTTAGTAAATGCCGGTGCTATAATAAAAACATCTTTTTGCGGACCTTGTTTTGGCGCAGGCGATGTGCCGAGCAATAATGGTTTTTCCATCAGACATACTACTCGGAATTTTGAAAACCGCGAAGGGGCAAAACCAAATGAAGGGCAATCAGCCTCTGTCGCTTTAATGGATGCTAGAAGCATTGCTGCTACAGCGGCAAACAAAGGAGTATTAACAACTGCATTAATGTATGATTATTCCAATGATATTCCAGAATTTGATTATGACAAAACAATATATGATTTACGAGTATACAACGGTTATGGCAAAGCAAATCCTGGAGTGGAACTTCAATATGGTCCCAATATAAAAGATTGGCCTCAAATTCCTAAATTAAGTAATGCATTGATAATGAGATTAGATGCAGTTATAGAAGACAGTGTAACAACGACAGATGAACTCATCCCTTCCGGAGAAACTTCTTCCTACAGAAGTAATCCTCTTCGTTTGGCACAGTATGCACTTTCACGAAAAGATCCTAAATATGTAGAGCGAACAAAAGAAACTATATTACAGTCCGAAAGTATTAAAGAAGATGTAAAAAAGAAACTAAACATAAATATCGATTCCGATACAATAGTAGGCAGTGCTATTTATGCCTGTAAACCAGGAGATGGTAGTGCAAGAGAGCAGGCTGCATCTAGTCAAAGAGTATTAGGAGGTTCTGCCAACATTGCGAGAGAATATGCCACTAAAAGATACAGATCCAATCTCATTAATTGGGGAATGCTTCCATTGTTATCGACAAAGCCTGTTGGTTTTTTCAAAGTTGGTGACATAATTGTAATACCAGATACAAACACGGCCATAGACACAGAAAAAACATCAGCTTGGATAATTAGAGAAGACAAGGTACAACAAATTGAGTTTGAACTTGGTCCTCTTACCAAAGATGAAAAAAGTATACTTAAGGCAGGATGTTTAATGAATTTTCAAAGGGACAGTATCCGGAAATAAAAAATTTTCTATGAAGTTGAATTAAATTCATCTTTGCAGAGATCAACATAAACTATCATGCATATAGTGATTTACTCAAATAGTTGTAAAGTAAAATCATTGCAGGAGGAGAAAAATGATTTATGACATTAAATATGAAACAATGGCTCGTGCCGACATGCAGAAACTTCAACTTACTCGTTTTCAAAAGATAGTTAATTATGCTTATAATAATATTGCTTTTTATAAAAACAAGTATGATGCTGCAGGTTTTAAACCAGAAGACTTAAAAACTTTAGACGATATTCGTAGAATACCGTTTGTAACGAAAAAAGATTTGAGAGATAACTATCCATATGGTTTACTTGCAGTTCCTAGGGAAAATTTACTTAGGATACATGCATCTAGTGGAACTAGTGGGAAACCAACAGTAGTTTGTTATACCAAAAACGATATGGAAGTGTGGACTGAGTGTTGTGCGCGGATATGTGCAGCCGCTGGAATAACTTCAAAAGATACAGTGCAGATTTCTTTTGGATACGGCCTTTTTACCGGTGCGTTAGGAATGCATCAAGGGTTAGAAAGGGTTGGCGCAGCGGTAATTCCAGCAAGCTCTGGTAATACCGAAAGACAAGTAATGTTACTAAAAGATTTAGCTGCAACAGGATTAGTTGCGACTCCGTCTTATGCACTATATATAGCAGAAATGTTGGAAAAACTTGGATACGATCTTAAGGATTTTAACTTGACATGGGGGTTGTTTGGTAGTGAAGCCTCTACTCAAGAAATGCATAATGAGTTAAGAAAGAGATTAAATATAGAAACAACTGATAACTATGGTCTTAGTGAAATAATAGGTCCTGGCGTATCGGGAGAATGCTTAATGCATACTGGGATGCATGTAAATGAAGACCATTTCTATCCTGAGGTATTAGATTCTGTAACTCTCGAGCCAGTTAAAGAATTAGAGCCAGGCGAGCTTGTTTTAACTACACTAACAAAAGATGGGATGCCAATGATTAGGTATATGACCAAAGATATAACATCATTAGATTACTCACCATGTAGTTGCGGTAGAACCACTGTAAGGATGGAAAGAGTAACTGGACGTACCGATGACATGTTGATTATTAGAGGTGTAAATGTATTTCCATCACAAGTAGAATCTGTGCTTTTAGCAATACCAGAAATAGGTGGCCAGTATGAAATGATCGTCACTAGGGAAAATTATTTAGATAAACTCGAGATTCGAGTGGAAGTTTTGGATGCTAGTTTATTAACAGATTACGCTAATTTACTCAAACTGAGAGATAAGGTTAAACAGAGAATAAAGGTTGTGTTGCAAATTGACGCAGAAATAAAATTAGTAGAACCACTTTCACTTAAGAGATTTGAGGGCAAATCAAAAAGAGTAACTGATTTAAGAAATTTAAAATAACTAATATAATGTTAAGGAAGAATGACAATGAAGAGTTTATTATTGGCAAATGAAGCGATTGCAAGAGGAGCGTATGAGGCTGGAGTAAAGGTTATTTCTTCATATCCAGGTACACCCTCGACAGAAATAACTGAAAGTGCTGCGAAATTTTCGGAAATGTACGTAGAGTGGGCGCCAAATGAAAAAGTAGCTTTGGAAACAGCAATCGGGGCATCTTTTGCAGGTGCTAGGTCTATGAGTTGCATGAAACATGTAGGTCTAAACGTAGCGGCAGATCCACTATTTACTGTTGCTTATTCTGGCGTAAATGCAGGGCTTGTTGTTGTCGTAGCTGATGATCCTGGGATGCATAGCTCGCAAAACGAACAAGATAGTAGATATTATGCACTGAGCGCACATGTGCCCATGTTAGAGCCTGCTGATAGCCAAGAAGCAAAAGATTTTGTAAAAGTAGCATATACAATAAGCGAAAAATATGACACTCCAGTTATTATTCGTTTAACTACCAGGATAGCTCATAGTAGAAGTTATGTGGAACTAGAAGATAGATTTGAAGCAGACGCAAAGGTATTTTCTAAGGATGTTTCAAAATATGTTATGATGCCTGCAATGGCTAGAGGAAGACATAAGATTGTTGAAGAAAGGGAGAAAAAACTTCAGGAAGAGATTCCTAATTATAATCTAAATAAAACTATCATAAGAAATAAAAAAATTGGCATAGTTTGTGCAGGTAATGTGTATCAATATTGCAAGGAAGCGACTGATGCTTCTTTATTCAAGCTTGGACTAGTCTATCCCATCGATTTTAATGCAATTAAAAAGTTTTCCCAAGAAGTAGAGGAATTATTAGTCATTGAAGAATTAGAGCCTTTTATCGAAGATAGCCTTAAGGCAAATGGCATTAAATGTCACGGTAAAGAAATTTTTGGAGTGCAAGGGGAATTTTCTGTAGCATATATTAGAGAAAAGTTATATGGCAAAAACCCTCCCAAATCAGAAGCTTTAATTCCTGTTAGACCGCCTGTGATGTGCCCTGGGTGTCCACATCGCAGTGTATTATATGCACTGAAACAACTTAGATTGACTGTAAACGGGGATATAGGTTGTTATACATTAGGTGCTTCGGCGCCAATTTCAGCGGTAGATGCATGTGTTTGTATGGGAGCTAGCATAGGGCTGTCGCATGGTTTTGATAAGGCAAATCCTGAAAATTCCAAAAAAACAGTATCTGTTATAGGTGATAGTACATTTGTACATAGCGGAATAACAGGACTAATTAATGCAGTATATAACCAAGGAAAATCAACGATAATCATTTTAGATAACTCGATAACGGGCATGACTGGTCATCAAGATAATCCCACCACAGGCAAAACAATAAGAGGAGAACATACTTATCAACTTAACCTAAAGGAACTTTGTGAAGCTTGCGGTGCTTCAAGCGTAAGGGTTGTTGATTCGTATAATATTGACGAAGTCAAAAAGGTGATTAAAGAAGAATTAGAAAGACCTTCGGTATCAGTTGTTATAGCCCGAAGACCCTGTGCATTACTGATAAAAAAGCATGCTCCTTATCAAAAAATATTGCAAGATAAGTGTAAAAATTGTGGAATGTGTCTCGCAATTGGTTGTCCTGCGATAGAAAAAAGAAGTGATGGAATGCCTATCAACAAAGAATTATGTGTTGGGTGTAAGGTGTGCAACCAGATGTGTAAGTTTGGGGCCATCGTCCAAGGAGATTCAAATGAGTAAGAATAGCTATAAAACAAATATTTTGATTGTTGGGGTTGGTGGACAAGGCTCGTTGCTTGCGAGCAAAATTCTAGGTTCCATTGCTAACATAATGGGATATGATTGCAAATTGAGTGAAGTGCACGGAATGAGTCAAAGAGGTGGCAGTGTGGTAACACATGTAAGAATTGATGATGAGGTTATTTCTCCAATTATTACCCCTGGTGAAGCAGATTACATAATAGCTTTTGAGATGTTAGAAGCATTAAGATGGGCTTACTATCTAAAGCAAGACGGAGTGATTATAGTTAATGAACAAAAAATACTACCGATGCCAGTAATTATGGGAAAAGAAAAATATCCTAGTGACGTACTCAATGATTTAAGATCAAAAAATATTAATGTATGTGAAATTAATGGGTTGCAACTTGCGCATGACGCAGGTGGTAGTAAATCAGTAAATGTAGTCCTAATTGGAGTGTTTTGCGCACTAAATAATATTCCATTTGATGTAGCAAAAGATGCATTATATCTGTGCGTAAAAAAGCAGTTTTTGGATATGAATGTAAAGGCACTCAAGTTTGGATATGAGAGCGTCTGTAAAGCTCAATAAAAGGCGAGGGTTTATTTTTGTGTTAGTATCAAAGACAGGGAATAGCTTGTCCAACGGTGATTTGTTTAGGGAATGCAAATGAATAGAATATTAAATAAAAAATATGAATGCATGAGTAGAGATGGTAAATTTGCTTTACAATCAGAGAGGTTAATAGATGTTGTTCAGCGAGTTTATAATAATGTTTCTTGGTACCGCCAAAAGATGGATAAAGCGGGAGTAAAGCCCGAAGATATTAAAGATATCAGGGATATAACAAAACTTCCTTTTACAGAAAAAAGAGATTTAAGAGAAAATTACCCGTTTGGTAGTTTTGCAACACCTAATAGAGATATTGTAAGAGTACATGCATCTTCGGGGACATCTGGAAAACTTACGGTAGTAGGTTATACAAAAAACGATCTTGAAAGCTGGGCCGAGTGTTGTGCAAGAGGGTTATATGGTGTTGGTGTTGATGAGGACTCTATCATACATATAGCATATGGTTATGGGCTTTTTACAGGGGGGTTAGGAATGCATTATGGTGGTGAGTATTTAGGTGCTACTGTTGTTCCTGTATCTTCTGGGAACACACCTAGACAATTGATGTTGTTAGAAGATTTTAAAGCTGATACGATTTGCTGTACTCCGTCATATGCCATTTTTTTAGCAGAGGAAGCTAAAAAGGCGGAAAAAGACCCTAAAAAATTATCATTAAAATATGGTTTTTTTGGTGCAGAGCCGTGGACCGATGCAATGAGGAAGAGAATAGAAAATGCCTATTCTATAAAAGCTTATGATATTTATGGGTTATCTGAAATAACTGGTCCAGGAGTGGCAACTGAATGTTTTTTTCAATGCGGTTCTCATATCCAAGACGACATGTTTTATCCAGAAATTGTGGATCCTGAAAACGGAAATCAATTACCAGCTGAAACGCAAGGGGAGTTGGTGTTTACAACATTATTAAAAGAAGGGATGCCACTTATTCGTTATCGTACTAAAGATGTATGTGCTCTGATAGATAAACCTTGTGAATGCGGTCGAACTTCTGTGAGATTGAGGAAAATTACGGGTCGTTACGATGATATGATTATTGTAAAAGGGGTAAATGTGTTTCCGTCGCAAATAGAAACAGCGCTACTAAATTGTGATGAAAGAGTAACACCTAATTTTAGAGTAATATTGGATCGTGTCAATAATCTTGATATAATGGACATAGAAATCGAACTTGCAACTGGAGTTGCTTTTGATGAAGTTAGAGAGATAGAAAAACTTACTGCTAAAGTTGTGAACAGAATTTCTTCTGAAATAGGGGTTGCAAGTAACATTAAGTTAGTTTCAAGTGGAAAGCTTTTAACCAAAGAGGGTGAAAAAATCAAAAGAGTTATAGATAACAGAAAATAATAAAATCAAGGAGGCACTAAATCATGTTAGTTAATCAAATTGCTGTATTTTTGGAAAATAGAAGTGGTCGAATATGCGAGTTTGCGAAAGTTTTAAAGGATGCGAACATAAATATTCAAACAATGAATATCGCAGATACTGCCGAATACGGGATCCTTAGAGCTATAACCAGTGATAATGTAAAAGCAATACAGGTATTAAAGGAAAATGGATTTAATACTGCTTCCACAGACTTGATTGGGTTTAAAGTTGCTGATAAGCCAGGTGAAATGTATAAAGTATTACAGATGTTTGAAGATGAAAATATTAATATTTCATATTTATATTCATATGCTGAGATAGGTTCTAAGCAGGCTTGTATACTTTTGAAAGTTGATTGTCCGGATACGGCTATACAATTATTACAAAAAAATAATGTGGAATCAATATGATTGATAAACAACAGCTTAGAGTTATTGCAAAATCGAAAGTAATAACTAATAAAAGTTGTAATGACAAAATAATTGCTAATAAAGTAATTTCTTTCGATAAATACAGAGCAGCTTCCACTGTGTTTATATATTTGTCCCGACAAGACGAAGTTTCGACAGATTTAATTATTAAAAAATCATTTCTAGAATGTAAGCGAGTTTTTGTCCCAGTAATTAAGTCAGGACAAATGCTAGCCGTTGAAATTTATCCAGAAACGGAAATGACGGTTGGTACATTTAATATAAGAGAGCCCCAATCATATATTTCTAACCTAAAAACTCCTATTATAGATATCGCGATAATTCCAATAGTCGCTTGTGATGTAGAGCTTAATAGGCTTGGGCATGGCGGTGGATATTATGATAAATGGCTAGCACAAAATAATGTTTTTAAATTGGGGTTATGTTATGATACTCGTAAATTTGATATAATTCCCACTCTTAACCACGATATAAAAATGGATGCTATTATAACAGAAAGGACAACTTATTTAAAAATTAGCGAGATATAAAATATTTATTAATATAACCGGAGCATATTATATGAGGATTATTGCGGGTAAATATAAAGGTAGAAACCTTTTTACAGAAAAAGAAAATGAAATTAGACCTACAACGGACAGGGTTAAAGAAAATATGTTCAATCTTGTCCAACATGAGAAATATCAATATGGCAAAGTGTTAGATTTGTTTTGTGGAAGCGGAGCGTTAGGAATTGAAGCATTATCTAGGGGTGCATCATATTGTTTGTTTTGTGATTGTAGTATAAAAGCGATAGATGTGCTGAAAAAAAACTTATCTAAGCTTGATGCTGAATATGATATATTTCATGGCAACTACTCTCTAGCGATTGCTCAAGCAAGTAGGACGGGGCTTAAGTTCAAATTAATCATTTTAGACCCTCCATATGGAAAGGTTCAAATCGGAGATATTCTCAAGGAAATAGTGATAGCCGATATACTTGATAACGATGGATTGATAATCGTTGAGAGACCTTTAGGCGACAAAAACTATTTCCTTCCACAAGGTTTATATACACTGGATTCAAGGGATTATGGTAGGATAACGCTAGATGTATTAGCTAAAGGCGATGCCGTGGTAATTACCGGTACTTTTGATCCTTACACAATTGGACATGATTTTCTTGTCGAAACAGCAATAAATAAATTTGAATGTGTTCATATTGTACTGTTAGATAACCCTGAAAAAGAGCCAAGTCAGCCCAAAAAAATTAGGATGAAACATATAGAACATGCTGTACGTAGGTATAAATTAGGTCGAAAAATCAAGGTTAGGGAGTATGATGGTCTGAGTATTGACTATTGCAAAAGCAATGATATAAGATATATTATAAGAGGTTTTAGAAATGACGAAGATCTAATTTACGAAAAAAATATGGCTGAATGGAATCTAAAACATGGTAATATAGAGACGATTTTAATTGAAGCGAGAGATAAAGAAGTTAGTTCATCTGAAATTAGAAGGAAAATAAAAGCAGGCGAAGATGTGTCAAGTTGGTTAGTTGGTGATTAAATGGAAGATATCGAAGATTTATTGTTAAAAATTGAGCAAGAGTTAAGTAAAGGGAAAAAAACACTAATTGGATCAGGCACTGTCATAGATGCCGCTGTCATTTATGGGTTGGTTGATAGAATTAGAAATTCTTTACCAGATGTTGTAAGGGAGGCTCGTTATATCGTTAAAACTAGCTCACGTAGACAGCAAGAGGAAGAGGGAAAGGCTCAACAAATCATTTCTCAAGCAAAAACTAAAGCTGATATCATTTTATCAGAACACGAAATAATTAAGATGGCTCAAAAAGAAAGTGAAGCAATAAAAAATGAAGCATTGGAGTTCAAAGATAGAATAATAAAAGATGTTGCGAAAGATATAGATATTATGCTATCAGGTGTAGAGGGGAAGTTGTTAGAAAACTTGCAAATAATTAGGACTGCATTACAACAAAATAGTGAGAAGTTAGAAAGGTAGTAGTGTAGAGTTTTTCAGTCGAGCGTAAACAATTTACGGTGCTAATTACATAGATAGTAGCACCGTTTTTGATAAATAAAATTATTCAATTAGAGTTTAATTTGTTGGCAACGGATTAACAATTAGCATCTTTTTGTTTAAATAATTAACTTTATTTATTACAGAGAGTGTGCCTTGAGCTTTGAAATCCAGTTTAATTAGAGGTCGTAACGTTTTATCGACTTTGCTTATGTCGCTATATCTAGTTAATACATTTTTACAGTATCTAAAATAATCAGAAAGAATTTCTGTTTTGCGAATGGCATTTATTGCTAAAATTTGTGCAAATGGTGGGGTAGATAATGCGTGTTCATAATCCTCTTTATATATGTCAAATAAGGCATATAGACAAATACGTTTTAATCTTGCCATAGTAAAATTCTTTGTTTTTGCCATAGACAACATGTCATCATAAGAAGTAGATTTCATAGCAGAAATTAATATTCGATTGTGTATACCTCCTGAAACATCATAAAGTTTTTCTAACTCAGTTGCTTCCATCGACTTTAACTTAAAGAGTACTAAACTTCCTAGCTCGTCTTCGCTTGGCCAATATTGAGCAAGCATGTTATATGTGCTTTCTGGAACATTTTGTTGTAATTCTTTATATTTGCCATCTTTCATGGCTTTTCTGATGGCAGAGGAAGATGACATTTTACCAGTCAAATCATCACAATTAAAGTCAGACCCTATGCGCTGTATTGTGTGGAATTTAATTTTATAATTTAATTTTTTTGCTGCTATGATATATGCTATTCCCAAAATATTATTAGGTTCGTCTAATAGGGTGTGTAAATCTTTGTATGTATCATCATTTTGGGCATATTTTTTCAAAGCAAGAGAACGCGCTTGGGGAAATGATAATCCAGTTTTAAGTAGGGTTTGGAGTTCTGCTTTAAATTCTTTAGGCTCCGAATATAGTAGGTTAGCAGCTTTGGTGAGTTTTTCAATATCTCCACACTCACTGCCAAAGCTAATGTATTTAACATCTGGAAAAGTTGATATGGTTTTGATTGCACCATAGGCAAAATTATCAGCAGGGGAAATTGCATAAATCGTGGGTAGTTCTACTACAATATCCGCTCCATGTAAAATCGCTTGTTCTGCTCTGAGATATTTATCTGCTATAGCGGCATCGCCTCTTTGTGTGAAACTACCGCTCATCACACATAAAATTGTATCAGCCTTAGTTTCTTCTCTAGCACGTTTTAAGTGCATTACATGTCCATTAGTCAGTGGATTGTATTCACAAATAATAGCGGTTGTTTTCATAATCATAATCACTCATTTTCTTGCAAGTAAATGAATTGCTTGCTTTTTTTACATATTCATTATAACATACATAAAGAAATTAACTAGCATATATTATTTTATAAACCAGTATTGTCTATTATAAGTATATATAGCCTTTTTGACATGTCTCTACTTTTTGTATGTTTATCCAGTGATGCTGAAGGCTGTAATGCATAATGTAATAATCAAGTATGAATATCTAATGGCCTTTTTTAATGCATTTTCAACCTTGTATGTTTATTCAGTAGGTTAAGAAGGCTTAAATACATAAAAAATTATTCAAATTTTAATCGAAGGAGGTTTTTATGTCAAAACTTATGGAGCAAATTAAGGCGAAAGCTACTAAAATGTATCGTCATATAGTTCTTGCTGAGGGTGAAGAGCCTAGAGTGATTCGTGCTGCGGAACTCATCAATAAAACACAAATGGCCAAACTTACATTACTCGGTAATATAGAAAAAATACTGTCAATAGCTGAGCCGAATTCATTAAATGGTGTGGAAATTATAGATCCGCATACTTCATCAAAAACAGAAGAATATATCAATTTATTGTATGAATTAAGAAAGGAGAAAGGATTATCAATAAATGCTGCTAGGGATTTAGTCGTAAATAACAATTTATATTACGGCTGTTTAATGATTAAAAATGGAGATGCAGATGGTATGGTTGCTGGAGCAATTAACGCCACTAGCGATGTTTTAAGACCAGCATTACAAATAATTAAAATGAAAAGCGGACTTAAGACAGTATCAAGTTTCTTCCTTATTGCACTGCCTGCTGGTTCGCCATATGGACAAGAAGGCGTTATGATCTTTTCCGATTGCGGTGTTATACCTGATCCTACTTCAGATCAACTTGTTGATATTGCTATAAGTGCCGCCGAGAGTGCGCGTAAAATTGCATCTATTTCTGAGCCAAAAGTAGCTATGTTATCTTTCTCTACCAAGGGTAGTGCTTCACATCCACTTGTTGATAAAGTAATTGATGCCACTAAAAAGCTTCAATCTATGAATCTTGATTTTGATGTTGATGGTGAGTTTCAGCTTGACGCTGCATTGGTTCCTTCGGTTGCCAAACTCAAAGCTCCTGGTAGCACCGTCGCTGGATGTGCTAATGTTTTAATATTCCCAGATTTACAATCAGGTAACATTGGATATAAAATGGCTCAACGCTTAGGCGGTGCCGAAGCAATTGGACCGATATGTCAAGGACTTGCAAAACCTGTTAATGACTTGTCAAGAGGTTGTACTGTTGACGATATAATAGGAGCAGTTGCAATAACAGTTCTTCAGCTTTCAAATTAAAACAGTGTATGTATTTAGTCGATGAAATATGAATTTAGAGTAAGGAGTTAGTATGAAAATATTAGTTGTTAATGCAGGAAGTTCTTCTATTAAATACCAAATTATTGACGCCGATAATGAAAATACAATTGGCAAAGGTATAGTAGATAGAATTGGATTAGAAGGTTCTTCTATTAAACAAGAATGCCAAAATGGTAAAAAATTAATCAAAAAAGCAGATTTAAAAGATCATACAGCAGCTTTTGAATTAGTTATTAAGTCTTTAGTGGATCCTGAATACGGAATAATTAAGTCTATGGATGAGATAATGGCAATTGGACATAGAGTTTTACATAGCGCAGAAGATTTTAGTGAAAGTGTGTTAGTAACGCTAGATGTATTAAAAATCTGCAAAAGAAATGCACCTTTAGGAGAGCTGCACATGCCTGCGAACATAAGCTGTATGGCAATTTGCATGAAACTAATGCCAAAGACACCAAATATTGCTGTGTTTGATACATCATTTCATTTAACAATGCCACCTCACGCATATATGTATGCGATAAAGTATGAGGATTATGAAATGTATCAATTAAGAAGATATGGATTTCATGGGACCAGTCATAGATATGTATCTGGCGAAGCTATTAAATACTTAGATAATAAAAAAGATTCAAAAATTATAACTTGTCACCTTGGTAATGGAAGCTCTCTTGCAGCGATTCGTGATGGCAAGTGTATAGATACTACGATGGGATTAACACCTCTTGAAGGCCTTGTTATGGGAACTAGAAGTGGTGATATAGATCCAGCGGCAATAGCTTATTTAGCAAAAAAGAAGAACCAAACTGCAGAAGAAGTGGTTACTTACTTAAATAAAGAATGTGGTTTTTTAGGTGTTTGTGGATATAGCGACAACAGAGATGTAGTGGAAAAAGCACGTGGTGGTGACTATCATGCTCAGCTGGCCTGTAATATGTTTGCGTATCGTATAAAAAAATATATAGGTGCATATACTGCCGCCTTGGGTGGCTTAGATTGCATAGTGTTTACTGGGGGTATTGGAGAGAATTCAGTTTCTTCAAGGAAAGATATAATGCAAGGTTTAGAAGCATTTGGTGTGTATTTTGACTATGCTAAAAATGAAGAAGTTAAAGGTAAGTTTGCAGATTTAACCGCTGAAAATAGTAGGGTTAAAGTATTGGTTATACCTACAAATGAAGAGCTTGTAATAGCGCGCGATGCTAAAAGAATTGCTTTAGAAAACAAAAGATAACGTTTAACATTCGTGTTTTACGTATGTTGAATATATTGCCACAAAAAATCGTGATAATTAAGATAACAGGTCGCAAATAAAGGTTTGACATGATTTATGTGGTTATGTATAATGATTTAGTTAATTAAAGGAGGTGTGAAATGGCCGTCCCAAAAAGTAAAGTTTCAAAACAAAGAAGAAATAAAAGAGCAGCAAATTGGAAGTTAGAGAGTCCAAATTTATCTCCTTGCTCAAATTGTAGAGAGCTGATCGAAGGACATAAAGTATGTCCACACTGCGGTTACTATAAAGGAAAACCAGTGGTTGTAAAAACAGAAAAAGCTGAATAAGAACAAAAGGGAGGATAATCCTTCCTTATTTTTTAATTATAGATGAATGAAGATTGTATTTGATGCATTTGGTGGTGATAATAGTCCAGTAGAAGCTATAAAAGGAGCTGTCTTAGCCCTTCAAGCAAGGCAAGATTTTGATATTATACTTGTAGGTAAGGAAGAAATAATTTATCAAGAGCTGCATAAATATAGCTATGAAAAGGATAGAACAACCGTAGTTGATGCGCCAGAAATCATTTCGAACGAAGACTCCCCAGCAATCGCCGTTAGAAAAAAGAAAAACAGTTCCATCGTAGTAGGATTGAAGTTGTTAAATGATACTCCAGACTGCGATGTTTTTGTTTCTGCAGGTAGTACAGGAGCAGTATTGACTGCTTCAACACTTTTATTAAAAAGACTCCCCGGTGTTTTTAGACCTGCATTAGCTCCAGTTTTGCCAGCAATTGGAAATAAGCAAGTCATTCTAGTTGATTGCGGTGCAAATGTCGAAGTGAAGCCAGAAATGTTAGTCCAATTTGCTTTAATAGGTACTGCATATGCTAGAACGCTTAGCGGTAATCAAAATATTACTGTCGGTTTACTTAACAATGGACGCGAAGTTGGTAAGGGGACAAATGTTATTCAAGAAGCATATGAATTAATATCACAAAACAAAAAAATTAACTTTATAGGCAATATCGAAGCTAGAGATATATTGTCTGGCGAGGTAGATGTTGTTGTGGCGGATGGCTTCAGTGGAAATATAGCATTAAAGGCAAGTGAAGGAACCGCATTGATGATTTTAAAGTTAATCAAAGAAAGCATTTTAAAAAATGGCTTACGCGCTAAAATTGGTTACTTACTCTTAAAACCAGCATTTAAAGATATGAAAAGGACACTAGACTACAATGATAATGGGGGAGCAGTATTGTTAGGGTTAGATAAGCTTGTGATAAAAACCCATGGTTCGAGCATGGCAAAATCTTTTTGTGCAGCCATTTTACAGGCTGTAAACATCGCCGAAAAGGGTGTAATCACTCAAGTAAGTAATATTTTATCGGAATAATATTTAAGCCTTAGCAGCTATATTCACCCCTGAGTCAGTAAAGATGCTAGAACAACGTTAGCCTTTCGTAACTATATACCCTAATGGTCGGTACATATGCCACGGAAAACTAAATTTTGTAAATTTCTTCACTATTACCATATTGATGGTAGCAAAGATAAAGGATTACATCAGTAGTAATTTTTAAGTATGTTAAATTTTAAATATTTGCTTGGAGATATGATATGGAAATCGATATTATAACTATTGAGTCAAAGCTTAATTATGTTTTTCAGGACAAGAATTTATTAATTACAGCATTTACACATAGTTCGTATGCAAATGAATGCATTAATGAACGAGCTGACTATGAACGATTGGAATTTGTCGGAGATAGCTTGATTGGTGCAGTTGTGGCAGAGTATTTATACATAAAATACCCCAACCTTAATCAAGGAGAATTATCTAAAATAAAAGCTGTATTAGTGTCTGCTAGACTTTTTGCAAAAATTATTAATAAATTAGATTTGGTGAAGTATTTACAAATTGGAGAAGCATTAAGAGGTGTTGTCAGTGACAGGTTAAAAGGAGATTTGTTCGAAGGTATCATTGGCGCAATTTATATTGATTCAAATAGTTACAATGTTACAAAAAAAATTGTTATAGACTTATTAGATGAATATATAAACAAAGAATATAACATTGAAGAGCTGACGGATTATAAATCTCGTATTTTTGAGATGTGTGCTAAAAATAGTTGGGAAATTAAATTTATCACAGATAAATGTATAGAAGGCTTCATCTCACAACTTTTTATCAATGGAAAAGCATTAGGGCTAGGAACTGGACAATCCAAAAAGCAGGCAGAACAAAAAGCCTCAAAAGATGCTCTAACGAAGGTGTGAGTTTAAGTTAGATAATATCAATTAACATGTACATTGGTAGTTATGGCTACAAAAATCATAAATAGTATAAAGTTCTGAATAGATGTAACTTTGTTATTCTAGAATAAGAAAGCTTTTAAGTTTGAGCAGGTGTTTGATTAATGGCAGGTGTTAAAATTAAATTTTCACTATAAGTAGGTATGTAATAAGATGTTTCTTGCCGTAATAATAGCGTGCGGTACACTTTAGCATTTGCCATTTTTTCGTTACTTTTATATAATTATATAAGTTTATTATTTTAGCAATTTTGGAAGGTGTGCTTTGAATCTATACAAAATAGTATTACAAGGGTTTAAATCCTTTGCGGATAGAACGGAAATTAATTTTGATTCTGGTGTAACTGCTATTGTCGGTCCTAATGGTTGTGGTAAGTCTAATGTGGTTGATGCTGTTAGATGGGTTATAGGTGAACAAAAACCGACAGAATTAAGGATAAGTAAAAGCACTGATTTGATTTTTAATGGAACTGCTTCTAGAGGTTCTCATTCATATTGTGAGGTTTCACTGTATTTAGATAATTCTAAGAGAATTTTTCCAATTGAATTTGATGATTTAGTAATTACTAGAAAATTAGACCGAAGCGGAGATTCAAGTTCCTCTTATATTAACGGGCAAAAAGTTCCTTTAAAAGACGTAGTTAATCTATTTCGTGACACAGGTGCTGGTAAAGAGGGATATAGTATAATTGGTCAGGGTAAAATAACCGCTTTAATGGATTCCAAACCCACAGAGAGACGTTTAGTATTTGAAGAAGCCGCGGGTATAACCAAAATTCGGAACGAGAAAGAAGATACTGAGCGTAAATTAGGTAGAACTCGCGACAACATGTCACGCCTTAATGATATTATGCAAGAAATCGAATCAAATCTTGGGCCTCTTGAAGAGGAAGCTAAACAAGCTATCAAAATGAAAGGTTTGAAAGAAAATCTTAAAGAAGAAGAAATCGCATTATATCTTTATCAATGTGAAAATAGTGAAGAGGCAAAAGTTGCTGCAGAATCAGAATTAAAAAAAGTAGAAGAACTTTTAAATCAAAAGAAGCATAGCCTTGAAGATTTAAGGACAAAACATGATAATACGCTTGCGGAAAGAGATAATATTGATAAAAGAAGTGATGAGCTAAATCAAGAAATTACAAATCTTTTGCTCGCTTCTGAAAAAGCTAAAAATGAATTCAATCTTTTGTCTGTTCAGCTTCAACATGCTAATGAAGCTATGGATAGAAATCGAGCTAAAACAGATTCTAACACAATTTTAATGAAAGATATTTCAAGAAGTGCGATAGGCGCAACAGAAGATAAATCTGTTTTGGAGAAAAATATCATTGAAATTAAAGAACAATTATCCATTCTTGAAAAAGATTATTCTGATTTGGAAAAATCAGTAAGTCAACAAGAAGACGCAATTGCACTTAGTCAAGAGTTACTGGTAGCCAATGCCGATAAGCGAGGAGAAATTAATACATTGGTTGCGCAGTACCAAATAGAGTTAAAACTCCTAGAGGATGATGTTAAGGATTTAAGAAAAGAATTATCAATTTTAGATAACGCAAAAGCTCTAATTGCTACAGATCTTAATAAATGCCAGGCGGAAAATAAGACTTTATTGGACGAACAGCAAACAAAGATTAAAGAAAAAGAAAGGATTAGTATTAAAATTGCAGAAAATCAGTCTGATTTGAAAGCGTTCAACGATAAGAAAGACCAATTATCAAAAGAAATTGATAGTATTACATTCAAAATTGAATCAACGAAAGAAATGGTTGAATCATATAATAATTATGATTTTGCAGTTCAAGGATTAATGGCGAAGAAACAAACTGATGAAAAGGTAAAAGAGTCGATAATAGGAACTTTTGCCGAAATTATAAATGTGCCCGATGTATATGTTATCGCAATAGAGGTTGCTTTAGGGAATGCTCTTCAAAACATAGTTACTACTGATGAATATGCAACTTCTTATCTAATAGATGTTCTAAAGAAGAACAACCTAGGTCGAGCAACATTTTTGCCACTAACTACGGTTAAAGCAAATCCCTTACCGGCACAATATAATGGTGTTTTTTCAGAAAATGGGGTATTAGGTTGCGCAACCGAATTAATTCAGTATGAATCACGGTTTTCGGCTATTGTTTCGAGCTTTTTAGGTAGAACTATAATTGTTGAAAATAAGGACATTGCTTTGAATGTTGCTAGAAAATTCAATTATGGCTTTAGAATAATCACACTCGAAGGGGAAGCTTTCTTACCTAGTGGCGCTATATCAGGTGGATCTATAAAAAGTAAATCATCTAGGTTTTTATCTGCAGAAAGTGATTTGGAAAAATTTGAAAAAAAATTAGCTAAATTAGAAAAAGATCATAACGAAATACAATTAGTTATTGATGACTATAATGCGGAAACTGAAGATTTACAAAAACATTTAAAGGTGGTTGAAGCTAGATGTTTTCAATTAGAAAAAGACCTTATAGCCAATAAATCAAATATAGATAATTTCGAGTTAAATATTAATGACAAAGATAAAGAAATGTTTGGTTTAAGTAATGACCTTATACAAAAAAACAACAGAATTAATGAACTTACAACGCTACTTAAATCGACAAAAGAAAGTAGCATTTTTGCACAAAATGAAAAAATTACAGCAGATGACTATATCAACGATGCAAAGGATAAGTTAGTAAAGGATAGAGAACAGAAAAATAAATTAGCGTCTGAACTTTCAAACCTGAAAGAATCATATGCCTCATTAAATGCATCGATTATGAATTTTGAGCAAAGTATAAGAACGAACAATGAAAGATACAGCAGCATTGAAAATGAGCAAATCGAGCTGAAAGTCGAATATACAAAGTTAAATGCTGAAATTGAAAGTTTGCAGAATAAGATTAATAAAAGAAAGTTGGTAGATATAGATCAAGAAAAACTGGATCAACTTAATGCAGAAAGAAGTGCATTAGGTGTACGTAAAAATGAAATTAGCACGATTTTACAAAATATACAAACAGAACAAAGTGATTTAAATGCTCAACAACTTGTGTTATCGGAAAAGAAGGCAAAAGAAGAATCTAACTTAGAAAAAATCATGCTTGAGTTATCTAATACTGCTAATAGGATATCAGAGACATATGGATATGATGAACTTGCTGCTAAAGAATATTGGCAAGTAGCAGAAAAACCTGCTATAAAAAAGGAATATGACATACAGAAGGCGCTTGAGCGTATAGCTAGAGTTAGACGTTCTATTGAAAAGTTAGGATTAGTAAATGAGCTGGCAGAGGAAAAGTTTATTCAAGAAAATGAGCGCTATGAAAAAATGGTTGAACAATTTGATGATTTGAGTAAGGCAGAAACCGACTTAGTTAACATAATCACAGATTTAACAAAAGAAATGGAAGTTAAATTCATAGACACATTTAAGAAGATAAATGATAACTTTAAAACAACATTTGCAGAGCTATTTGGCGGCGGTACTGCTGTACTAAGATTAGAGCAAGGTGTGAGTGCCTTAACTGCAGGTATAGAAATACAAGCGCAACCTCCAGGCAAAAAGCTACTTTCCCTAGCACCACTATCGGGAGGGGAACGCGCCTTAACGGCGATAGCTTTGTTGTTTGCAATAACTAAATTGAATCCAATGCCGTTTAGTTTTTTAGACGAAATTGATTCTGCATTAGATGAAGCTAATGCTAGACTGTTTGCTCAATATTTAAATAAATTTTCGGATGTATCCCAATTTGTTGTTGTAACACATAGGAAGGCTACAATGGCACTATGCGATACTTTATATGGTTTTACTATGCAGGAAAAAGGGGTTAGTAAAATGGTAAAAGTAAAATTAGAAGAAGCTGCAAAACAAATTGAGGAGGCCGAAAAGAGAGAAAAGAAAAAACAAGGAGATGCGGTATAAATGAGTTTCTTTAACAAATTAAAAGAGGGGCTTAAAAAAACGCGTGAAAACATGGGAAGGAAGTTTTTTGAAGCGTTTAGAGCTAAGGAATTAGATGAGAACTTCTATGATGATTTAGAAATGGCCATGATTTCGTCTGATATGGGAGTTACTGCGACGGAACAAACATTAGAAGAGTTAAAATCAATTTTACCGAAGAAAAAAATAACAAAACCTGCTGAAGCCAAAGATGAACTAAAAAGGATTTTATTAGAAAGTATAGACTATATAATTCCGGAATATACAATGCCTTTAGTGTTGATGATATCTGGTGTTAATGGGGTTGGGAAAACCACAGCAGTAGGGAAGCTTGCAAGATTATTTGTTAATCAAGGGAAAAGTGTTGTAATAGCTGCTGCAGACACGTTTAGAGCAGCTGCAAGCGAACAATTAGAGATATGGGCTAAGCGCGCAGGTGTAAGAATAATTTCTCAATCATCTGGTAGCGATCCTGCAGCAGTTGTTTTTGATACCTTAGCCTCTGCTAAGGCGCATGGTACTGATGTTGTGCTGATTGATACAGCTGGTAGATTGCATAACAAGGTTAATCTTATGCAGGAGTTAATTAAAATTAATAAAGTTGTCGAAAGAGAGATGCCCGACGCAGATAAGCGTAATTTAATCGTACTGGATGCAACAACAGGTCAAAATGCTGTAACACAAGTTAAAGTGTTTAACGAAGCTATAGATATAGATGGCATCATTCTTACGAAGTTAGATGGGACTGCAAAAGGTGGAGTTGTTATGGCTATTTCGGCTGATTATGGTCTTCCTGTTTATTATGTTGGGGTTGGTGAACAAATAGATGATTTGCTGCCATTTGATGCAAAAGAATTTATTGATGCCATAGTATAAAATAATACCAATACATCGGTTTTATAACGATACATTTATTGTTTCAAATAGGCAAAGAAACAGTCCGTTTTCAATTTTTTTCAATTAGAAAGAAGCTGTTAAGTATTTTTACTTGACAGGCAACATATGTTTGATTAATATTAAAAAAAGAAGTAGATTGTTGATATGTCAAAAGAGATTAATTTAAAAATAGCACTATTAAATGATTATTATGGTAATTTGTTGACTAAGTACCAGTCAGATGTAGTGAAAATGTACTATGACCAAGATCTTTCTTTGGCTGAAATATCGAAAATTTGCAATGTAAGCAGACAAGCAATAAAAGATGTGTTGAAAAGGACAGAAAAAAAGCTAGAAGAATATGAGGAAAAATTGGGACTAGTAGCCCGTGTTGCTAATATTAAGGCAAAGATTCAGAGCTACATATTGGAATCAGATGAGGATACTGCTGCTAAATTAAATAAGCTTTTAGAAGAGGTTGAAAAGATATAATGGCATTATTTGAAAATCTTTCGCAAAAAATTAATCACGTATTTAGTAAATTACGCAACAAGAGAGGTCTTACTGAACTCGAATTAAAAGAAGCTATGAGAGAAGTAAGATTAGCTTTATTAGAAGCTGATGTTAACTATATTGTAGCGAAGGACTTTGTGAAAAGGGTAACGGACAAAGCAATTGGTACGGATATATTACGTGGGCTTGATAGCTCGCAACAGGTAATTAAGCTTGTTAATGAAGAATTAATAGAATTAATGGGTAGTAAAATATCCAAGTTGACAATTGCAGACCGGCCACCATCAGTTTATATGATTTGTGGTTTACAGGGTTCGGGTAAAACCACTATGTGTGGTAAGTTGGCAAAACTTTTAAGCAAAGATCATAAAAAGGTTTTATTAGTGGCTTGTGATATTTACAGACCTGCTGCGATTAAACAACTTCAGGTAGTTGGAGAAAAGGCGCGAGTAGAAGTGTTTGAAAGAGGTCAAATTGATCCCATTAAAATTGCGACAGCAGCTATCGAGCATGCAAAAGATAACAACTTTGACATAGTTATTATAGATACTGCCGGGCGTTTGCATATAGATGCAACCCTAATGGAAGAACTTAAATCATTAAAGAAAAGAATACAACCTAACGAGATTTTATTAGTTGTAGATAGCATGCTTGGACAAGATAGCGTTAATGTGGCTCATAAGTTTAATGAAGACTTAGATGTAACTGGCATCATATTAACCAAACTTGATGGTGATACTAGAGGGGGCGCGGCATTGTCTATAAAGGCAGTGACAGGTAAGCCAATCAAGTATATTGGTGTCGGCGAGAAGATGGAGGATATCGAACCTTTCCATCCTGATAGAATGGCATCTCGGATATTGGGAATGGGCGATGTATTAACCTTAATCGAAAAGGCTCAAGATGCAATTTCTGAAGAGGAAGCAAACAAATTAGCCCAAAAACTTAAAACACAATCATTTGACTTAGAAGATTATTTAGCCCAACTTGAAAGTATTAAAAAGATGGGTGGAATGAAGGGAATGTTAAACATGATTCCCGGAATCTCTGGCAAAATTAGGGAAGAGGATTTAGACGAAAAAGCTATAGAAAAAACGAAGGCTATCATCTTATCGATGACTGTTGAAGAAAGACATAATCCCGATATAATTAAGTCATCAAGAAGAAAGCGAATTGCAAAAGGAAGTGGTACAACTGTACAAGATGTAAACAAGCTTTTGAATCAATTTGAGCAAATGAAAATAATGATGAAGAGGATGAAATCAGGAAAATTTAAATTACCATTTTAGAAGTAGTGGTGTCATAATGAATATGCTGGCATAATGTAATATATGCCATAAAATATATAAAAATTTGGAGGTAAAAACATGGCAGTAAAATTAAGATTAACAAGAATGGGTGCAAAGAAAAAGCCCTTTTATCGTATTGTAGCAATTGATTCTGCAAAATCAAGAGATGGACAATATATTGAGCAAATAGGGATTTATGATCCCGTAGCAACCCCTCCTGTTATTAAAATTGACAAAGAAAAAGCCCAAAAGTGGTTAGGAACTGGCGCACAGCCAACCGAGACTGTAAGATCTTTGTTTGTTAAAGAGGGTATTATCACAAGACCTGAAAAGAATTATAAAACAAAAGATCCTTCAAAAGCTGAGCTAAAAGAAGATGCAGTTGAGGCTGCTGTAGAAGCTCAAAGTGATAAGGAGTAAAATAAAAAATGAGAGAACTAGTAGATTACTTAGTTAGTCAAATTATTACAAGGGATTCATACGATATTATTGAAGCTGAAGATGGCACAATAGTTGAAATTAGAGTAATTGTGGACAGCGACAAAATGGGGCGAATTATTGGCAGGTCAGGAAGGCTCGCAAAAGCCATAAGAACAATTGTTAGAGCTGCGGCACAAGATTCAGACAAAAGTTATGATGTAGTTATTACCGAAAGATGAAAGAGGATTATATTCTTGTAGGGCAAGTGTTGCGTGCACATGGCATTAAAGGTGAACTAAAAGTAGTTATTTTTACCGACACTTCAGATGTTTTTATTAAACTAACAAATTGCTTAATAAACGAAAATAAATACAAAATAGAGCATTGTCGGACGAGTAACGGTTTTATAATTCTTAAACTCAGTGGTATAGATACTAGAAATCAAGCAGAACTTATAAACGGCGAAATATACGCAAAAAAATCCGAAATTTCACTCTCTGAAGGTAGATTTTTTATTAGTGATTTATTAGGGTTTAGTGTCCAAACAAATGAAAAAATACTCGGCGTCTTAAAAGATGTATACTCGTTTAAAAGTGTAGATACTTTTTTTGTAAAAGGCGAACACAATAATTTTAGTTTTCCTGCCTTAAAGACAGTGATTTTAGACATTAATACTAAAAGCAGAACTATATTACTTGACCAAAACGAATTGAAAAAAGTCATAGTGTATGCTAAATAACAGTAAGTTATTTTTAGGCTTTAACTATCATTAATGGAGAAAACTATGCAAATAAATGTATTAACCTTATTTCCTGGCATTTATAATGCTTTGAATGAAAGCGTTATTGGAAGGGCCCTTGAAAAAGGGCTTTTCCAGGTAAATGTTTATAATATTAGGGATTTTTCTAAGGATAAGCATAAAAAATGCGACGACGAACCTTTTGGTGGGGGGGCAGGGATGGTCATGACTGCACAGCCTATACATGATGCAATCAAGGCTATTGATGGAGCACATGAATGCTTTCGTATATACTTATCCCCAAAAGGACAAAAATTAAATCAAAAAATGGTAAAGAGGTTAAGCGAAAAAAAGAACCTTTTACTTTTAAATGGTGCTTTTGAAGGGGTTGATGAGCGTGTCATTGAACTTGATATTGATATGGAATTATCAATAGGAGATTATGTAATAACCTCTGGCGATTTTGCCTCGCTCGTACTTATCAATTCTATATCTAGATATATAGATGGGGTGCTAGGCTCCCCCCAATCAATTACTGAAGAGAGTTTTTCTTCCAATCTATTAGAGTATCCACAATATACTAGGCCACAGGTTTTTGAAGGACTGGAAGTGCCTGCAGTTTTACTAAGTGGTAATCATGCTGAAATAGAAAAATGGCGCAAGGAAGTAGCTCTATCTATAACAAAAAAGCGCCGTCCAGATTTATTGGAGGAATAGATTGTTTATACATTGGTTTCCAGGTCATATGAAACGAGCATTGGTAGAATTAGAAAACAATTTACCAATGGTAGATAGTGTTATTTATATGCTAGATGCAAGGGCTCCTATAGCTTGTATTAATGAATCTTTTGACAAAATTATAGAAAATAAGCCTATTTTATATGTAATAAACAAATCAGATTTAATACCCGAAAAAGAAGCGTTATACTGGGAAGATTATTTTCGTAAAAATGATAAAAACTGTGTTTGTATAAACAGTTTGGATAGTAAAAGCATCAATCGAATTGTAAAAGAATTAAAAATTATAAATGCACCAACCATTAAGAAATATAAAAATAAAGGTGTTAAAAGGGCGCCAAGAGTTATGGTTTTAGGTGTACCTAACTGTGGAAAGTCCACATTGATAAACACATTAGTCGGTAGAAAAAAATCTGATGTCGCGAATACTCCAGGCGTAACTAGAACTATTAAATGGACTAGAATTCCCCGCCTAGGATTTGATCTTTTAGACTCTCCAGGTGTTCTATATCCTGATTTTGAAGATCAAGAAAAGGCATATTATTTAGCTGCTATTGGTAGCATTAAAGACGCAAGATTTGATTCGATTGAGTTAGCAAAGTGGCTTTATACTAAATTATTTCACAAAATACCTGATGCCTTATGTATCCGCTATGGCATTGATAAACAAGAATCACCTTCGTTAGGATTAGAGAATATTGCAAAAGCAAGGGAATATTATACTGATCAACAAAAACTTGACATTGAAAGAGCTGCAATAACTTTAATTAATGATTTTAGAAATGGTGCTTTAGGGAGAGTTTCCTTAAGTAATTAATTATATTACGTTACACGAACGAGTGCTTGCATCAATGCTTTATGAACGAACGATGCTCTAGCAGGAGTCAATTAAGCAGTGCACTACAAGTATGCGTGTCAAAAAATGTTAGCTTTGAGTAATTAATGTTAATCAATTTTATTACAAACCAATGAATTTTCACTTATAGCATTAGAGGGTAATTTATGAACACAAATGTTTTATATGATAACGAGAAAAAATACATTAGTAGAAATCGAATTAAACTTGTTTGTGGTGTTGATGAAGCGGGCAGAGGTCCTTTAGCAGGTCCTGTAGCAGCATGCGCTTGTATTCCCGGAGAATTTTTTATTGCAGATATAAACGATAGTAAAAAAATATCCGAGAAAAAAAGAGAAGAATTATATAATCAGCTGATTGCGGGTGTTATATGTCATAAAACCATTTTCATTTATCCAAACGAAATAGATGCAACTAATATACTAATGGCAACGAAAAAAGCAATGCAGGAAGCTGTGAGTTTTTTGTTCCCCGTGCCAGATAGAGTATTAGTAGATGCGGTAAAATTAAACTTACCGTTACCTACCGAGTCTATAATTAAAGGAGATGCAACATATTATTCAATAGCCTGCGCTTCAATTATAGCAAAAGTTGAACGTGATAAGCTTATGTACGAGTACGCAAAACTATATCCCGAATATGGCTTTGATAGTCACAAAGGGTATGGTACTAAGCACCATATTGAAATGATAAAGAAATATGGTCCGTGTGAAATACATCGGAAGTCATTTATAACGAATATTCTTGGGTAATTGATATTGGTGTACAGTAACGATGAAAACATGTTCTAGAACTATATGTGAAATTATTTAACGAGCATTTTTATATAGTGTATATCGGTTAAATGAATATATTGGTGAAATTTTATGCGGATAATGTTTTAACAAATTACGATGAATCCCTTTTTAATTAATTTATAATATATGTTTATAAAGGTGATATATATTTTGCTTGATATTAAAAAATCAATTTGATACTATATATTAAGTTTTAATGGACCTATACGAGAAAAGACCAAGCCTCGCAAGTACATGTATGAATAAGGAGAATAGATATGAATATTTTAGACACTATTGAAAAAGAAGGATTAAGAAAAGACATTCCTAAATTTGGCATTGGCGATACCGTAAGAGTTATGGTGAAAGTTAAGGAAGGAACAAGAGAAAGATTACAAGCATTTGAAGGAACTGTTATCGCCAAAAAAAATGGAAGTATACGTGAGACATTTACTGTTCGCAGAATTTCACAAGGAATTGGAGTTGAGAGGACTTTTCCATTACACAGCCCTAAAATAGAGAGCATTACCGTGACTAGAGAAGGTAAAGTTAGAAGAGCGAAATTATATTATCTACGTTCAAGAACAGGTAAAGCGGCTAAAGTTAAGGCAAAAGATAGATTTTAATTATTGAATCAGTTTTGGTTAGTTAGCCATAAATTTATGTGTGGAATGGGTAAAAATAATGAAAAAAAATAAAATCATAATATTTGTTCTAGTGGCAGCCTGCATAATTTCTTTACTACTTGTAGGCTGTTCCACCAAAGCAGAGTCTAAGTTCAATACAGAAATACTAAAAGGCGCAGAGGGCAATGCTGAAAACTTTAAGTATACGTCAATAGACGAATTATCTGAAGTGTGGGACATGGAATATCCAGTATCCCAACCTTTCAGCGTTTCTTCAACTAGTGGGTTGAGCATTGATACTTCCGATAATGGTTATGTCAGTTTGACTAAAAAAGTTTTTTTAAAACCACATTCATATTACAAGGTGGAGTATGATTGTAAAATTACTGAAATAGGTCGCTTTAATGACGATACTGAATTTATTCAGGGTCATGGGTTATACGTAGGTTTTAAAGAAGATGCTTCATTCAATGTCGTAGGTGACAAAACGGCTCAAGAGAGTGTAACTTGTAACGACAAGACTAGAGTCTTTTATTTTAAAACATCCGGAAGTAGTGAATATAATATTTCATTAAATTTCGGGAGTGAACAATTTCCTGTAAAGGGTAAAGGAGAAGTTTCACGTTTAAGTTTAATGCGAGTAACAAAGTCTGCAGCTACTGAAGGGGCTGTAGAAGCAGGACTAGATGTTTTGCAACTCAAGGCGACTGTTTTTGGGATGACAAAAACTTCGAATTTACCATATGTCATTTTAGGTGCAATTGCTACAGTTGTTTTAGCATATTTTGCATTTATAATGCAATCAAGGAATATGGCTTTTGCAGATGTCGAAAAGACAAACAATACGCTCTACAATAAGATTAAAGATAGTAAATGTTTAGGGTTAATCATTGTGCTAGGGCTAGGAGCCATCGTTAGATTAGCAATAATGTTAACGCAAACAATTATGGCTGGCGGTGAACATATTTCTAAAGTTTTCTTTGGATATAACTTAGAAAACTTGTCTGCTCAAGGAACTTGGATCGCCAAACATGGTACTCCATATTTCTATCAATTTAACGAGAAGTCAATGTTTTTACCAATCCCTTTGTATCTATCAGCTCTTGCAGGTTTAATAGGGCAAGGTTTGTACGGAATTAAAGGAGTCGATTCTAATACAGTTGCACTAGCCGTTGTGGCAATTAATAAGTTATTTGCTATTTTTGCTGATTTGGGCGCAATTGTAATAATTTATAAGGCAATTGAAAAAAATCAAGGGAAAACAACAGCAACAATAATGGCAGGAGCTTATTCACTGTTACCTATTGTCTTTACAATGTCTTCAGCTTGGGGAGCGGTGGAAAGTATCGCAAGCTTGCTAATAGTCTCAACTTTTTATTGTATATTAGACAAAAATTACATAGGAATGAGCGTGTCGTTTTTCCTTGCTGCTCTCACATCTACGTTAAGTTTATTGTTTATTCCAGCAGTTTTACTCTACACTATATTCTTAACAATAGATGGGTTCAAAGAAAAGAAATATAAGCAATTAATTGTTATTTTAGTGACTATTATATCCTCTCTTGTGCTTTTCTATCTAATTACGTTGCCATTGAACTTTGCAGACATACAAAGCGGAAAAGGCTTTATTGCATTCGATAGATTTATTACATTAGTAGCAGATAAAAATGTCTATACACAAAATGCATTCAATTTCCAAGCATTACTAAAAAATAATTATGTAGACATTACATTACAGTCAAAAGTTGTTGATATAATATTTGTGGTGTTCATATTATTGGTTTTATCTGCAGTATATTTAAAATCTAGAAATAGACTTAGTTTGAGTTTTATTGGTGTGGGTGCAGCTATTTTAATATGGACATTTTCTGTTAAGATGAAACCAGAAGCATTGTATATGGTTCTCGGTATTTTCTTTATGGTGGCTGTATGCTTAAAAGATATTAGGGTATACATTGGATTTATTTTATATGCAGTGTTTAGTTATATTAATAATTCATATGTTTACTTAATGGTCGGCTATACAGAAGAAGGAGTAAGTGCTATCACATATGAAAATAATGCAATTTTATATGTTTTTGGAGCAATATCACTAGTTTTAGCAATATATATTATTGTTGTGGGCTATGACGTTTTAGTTAACAAAAAAACAGTCCCTCATAAAGCTATGACAGAGGTTTATACGCAGTATGTCAAAAGAACTACAAAGAATGTGCTTATTAGTGTGTCAAATGGATTTGCAATTGTTAGTGCATGGTTTAAGGAGTTTGGGAGAGCTGCAAAAGAAGACATTCAAGAGAGAAACGAAATAAGGAAAATTAAAGCGCAAGAAAGAAAATTAGCTCGTGAAAAAACCGACGAACCTACAGGAACCGACAACGAATCAGATGATGTCGTTGAAAAGGAGGACATTCAAGAGGAAAAAAAGACAAATAAAAGTAATGCGCAAGAAAAACAATTGACGCGTAAAAAAAGCGCGGGCCCTACAGAAACGGACAACGAAACGGAAGAAGTTGATGAAAAGATTGAATAGTATAATTGCAGAGCCTGTTATGGGCTCTGTTTACAATAAGCAAGTGGAGAAATAATGAATTTAGTAATAGTAGAATCACCGTCAAAATCAAAAACAATTCAAAAATATTTAGGTAATAACTATAAAGTAATGGCAACAGTTGGGCACATTTATGATCTTCCTAAAAGGTCGTTAGGAATAGACATAGATAATAACTATGAGCCACAATATGTAATTACGGATTCGAAAAAGCGTAAAATAATAAACGATTTAATAAATGCCGTGAAGTCGAGCGACAAGGTGTATTTAGCGACTGACCCTGATAGAGAAGGGGAAGCGATTAGTTGGCATATTGCTAAAGCTTTAGATATAGAAAATAGAAAAAACAGAATTGAATTTCATGAAATTACTTATAATGCTATAAAAAACGCCATCAATAATCCTAGGGAAATTAATCAAAATTTAGTAGACGCACAACAAGCAAGAAGAGTAATTGATAGACTTGTTGGTTATAAAGTAAGTCCTATTTTATCAAGTAAGATAAAAACAGGACTTTCGGGAGGAAGAGTGCAATCAGCAGCATTAAAGATGATTGTTGATAGAGAAAAAGAGATTAAAGCATTTGTTCCTAGAGAGTATTGGAATATAATAGCGATATTAAAAAATGCGTCAGAAAACAAAATTAAAGCTACCGCGGTGGAATGTAATGGCGAAAAAATTGCTATCGCAAATGAAACCGAGGCTAATGCAATAATTAACAATCTAAAACAATCAAACTGGAATATTTCGAATATTAAAAAATCGAAACAAGTTGTTAGAGCTTTTCCTCCGTATACAACGAGTACTTTGCAACAAGATGCTTCGATTAAACTAGGATATTCATCGCCTATAGTTATGCAAATAGCGCAGCAACTTTACGAGGGTGTTGAAGCAGAAGGTGAAGGCCATATTGCGTTAGTTACATACATAAGGACTGATAGTGTTAGAGTTTCAAAAGAGATGCAAGATAAAACATTAGAATACATAAAAGCAAACTATGGTCAAGAATTTATTCCAGGTAAACCAAATGTATATTCTAGTAAAAAGAGCGCTCAAGATGCACATGAGGCAATTAGACCAGTAGATTTAAATCGAACCCCAGCATCGCTAAAGGGATTAATCAAAACTAATCAATACAAGTTATACAAACTGATATATGAGAGATATTTAGCAAGTCAGATGGCCCCAGCCACTTATGAAGTCACTAATCTTGAAATAGAGGCAACGCATCAATCAGACAGATACATATTTGCAGTTCAAGGTAAAAAAATGATTGAAAAAGGATATACCATTGTATATGATAGTCAACAATTTAGTGATGAAGATGAGGATAAACCTGAAGCAAATCTTCCTGATTTTACTAAAGGAGAAAAACTCTACGCTGAAGACATAAAAGGAATACAAAAATTCACAAAACCTCCTTCAAGGTACACAGAAGCATCGCTTATAAAAGCCATGGAAGAAAATGGAATAGGCCGACCTTCAACTTATGCTTCAGTAATATCTGTCTTGTTAAAGAGGGACTATGTCAATAGGGAAAAGAAAGTTTTAATTCCCTCTCTATTAGGGGAAAAAGTAACAGAATATATGGAGAATTATTTTCCTGACATTGTTGATTTAAAATTTACCGCTACCATGGAAGACGCTCTAGACACTATTGAGAAAGGAAAAGAATGGAAAAACATTATTTCTAATTTTTATCCAAAATTTGAAAAAGATGTGAATAATGCAAAGAAAAACTCCCAAAGGGTAGAATTACCCCAAGAAGTATCTACAGAAATTTGTGAAAAATGCGGTGCGAATATGATCGTAAAAGAAGGTAGATATGGCAAGTTTTTAGCTTGTCCTAATTATCCTTCTTGTAGAAACGTGAAGAGCATTAACGAAAAGGTTGCTGTGTGCCCAGTATGTGGTAATGATGTTGTGAAAAGGCGCACTAAAAAAGGCAAATTATTTTATGCGTGTGTCAAAAGAGAGTGTAAGTTTATGTCCTGGGACATACCAGCTCCAATTCTTTGCCCTAAGTGTTCAAGCCCGATGAAAATAAGCAAGTCAAAGGGGAAAACCCAATATGTTTGTGCTGATAGGTTATGCGGACACATAGTAATACCTGCGGAAGGGTCAGGTTCGGATGAGAGTTAAGGTAATTGGTGGTGGACTCGCAGGCTGTGAGGCGTGTTATCAATTATTAAAAAGAGGGATAAGCACTTCTCTTTATGAAATGAGACCCAATATTTCCACTGGTGCTCATAAGACATCTAACTTAGCTGAATTAGTGTGTAGTAATAGTTTTAAAAGTATAGCACCTAACACCCCACAAGGCATTCTTAAATGCGAATTAGCTGAGTTAGATTCATTAATTTTAAAAGTAGCTAACGCCACCAAAGTTCCATCAGGTTCAGCATTATCTGTAGATAGGGAACTGTTTTCTAAAGAAATAGAAAAAACATTAAATTCATTTACAAATTTTCAATTGATCAGGGAAGAAGTTACGCAAATTGATGATTATTCAATTATTGCCACAGGTCCATTAAGTAGTCCAAAAATATGTGAAGCAATTAAGAAAACGACTGGTAGTAAGTTTTTAAATTTTTATGATGCTATTTCACCAATAATTGAAGCTGATTCCATTAATATGGATAAAGCATTTTATGCAACCAGGTATGGCAAAGGCGATGCAGATTATTTAAACTGTGGAATGACAAAAGAAGAATATACTAATTTTCGTAAAGAGTTAATAGCTGGTGAAAAAGTTATTTTACGCGAGTTTGAGTCAAAAGATATTTTTGAAGGGTGTATCCCAATAGAAGAACTTGCAAGGCGTGGAGAAGACACAATGCGATATGGTCCTTTACGTCCGGTTGGGTTGATTGATAATGAAGGGAGAAAATATTATGCGGTTGTACAATTAAGAAAGGAAAATATTCTTTCTGAAATGTATAATATGGTTGGGTTTCAAACTAATTTGAAATATAAAGAACAGGAACGAATTTTTAGGCTAATACCTGCACTTACAGATGCAGAATTTGTTAGACTAGGTTCTATGCATAAAAACATATACGTAGATAGTCCAAGGATTCTAGATGCAACCCTCAAACTGAAAAATGCATCTACGATATTTTTTGCAGGTCAAATTGTAGGAGTTGAGGGCTATATGGAGAGTACTTCTATGGGCCTTCTCGCTGGAATTAATATGGCTAGGTTGGTTAACAATTTAGATTTGTTAATATTTTCACCAAAGACTATGATTGGAGGTCTAGCTAATTATATAGCTAATGAACCCGGACAATTTAGACCTATGGGCGCAAATATTGGTTTGTTAGAAGGATTAGAAAATATAAACAAAAAAACACGAAAAGAAATAGCTATGGAAAATTCTGCAAGAGAAATTAATAACATTATTTCGACATCATTCAAATAAGAAGTTATTGGTTAATTACTAAATAATTTTGTATATCATCATTAGTACACTATAGAAATAATTGTATCAAATAGTATTTAAATTAACTGATACGTTAAACAAATGTTTATGAACGACATAAAAATAGATAGTAAATGATACTTAAATTCGTGAGTATGCTAAACGAAGATATATGAACAAAAGAAACGCGATAGTAAGCAACATTTAAATTCATTAATATGTTAAACAAAATCATATAACGGTGTTATAATATAATACATAATAAAAAAGAATTACTTTCTATCATGTCGATTAAAACGTAGGAATATATTTATATTCATAAAAACACTTGATTAAATAAAGTGAGGTAAAAAATGAGTGATTTTCAAGGAACAACAATATGCGCCGTTAAAAAAGATGGTGTGACGGCTATTGCTGGAGATGGGCAAGTAACTATGGGCGAAAGGATTGTTTTTAAAGGAAATGCCAAAAAAGTCCAAAGGATATTTTCTAACAAAGTAGTAATTGGATTTGCGGGAACTGTTAGTGATGCTTTTGCTTTAAGTGAAAAGTTTGAAGAAATGTTGCAAAAATACAGTGGAAATTTAGTAAGAGCAGCAGTTGAATTAGCAGACCTTTGGCGAAAGGATAACGCACGAAGACTTGATGCTATGCTTATTGCCGCCGATAAAGATAATCTTTTAGTTATTAGCGGAACAGGTGAGGTAATTGAACCAGAAACTGGTGTTTGTGCAATCGGTAGCGGTGGCAGTTACGCTCTGTCAGCAGCAAGAGCACTGTATGAACATACTGATATGTCAGCTGAGGAAATTGTAGTTAATGCGATGAAGATTGCTAGTGATATATGTGTCTATACTAACAGTAATCTTACAATTGAGTTAGTTTAATAATACTATATTTTAAACTGGTGCATATCGTTTTGATAAATATCATAAGTAGTAAAAATTAGGACAATAGTAAATAAGGAGTAGGAAAATGGAACAACTTACACCCCCACAAATAGTTAAGGAGCTAGATAGATATATAATTGGACAAGATGCTGCAAAAAAATCCGTAGCAGTGGCTTTAAGAAATAGGTATAGACGTTCTCAACTTCCAGAAGAGGTAAGAGATGAAATAACTCCCAAAAATATTATTATGAAAGGACCGACTGGCGTTGGTAAAACAGAAATTGCTAGACGGCTGGCAAGGCTAGTGAAAGCCCCTTTTGTTAAAGTCGAGGCTACAAAATTTACAGAAGTTGGTTATGTTGGAAGAGACGTCGAATCAATGATTAGAGATTTAGTTGAAGCATCTATCAGGTTAGTAAAGGAGGAGAAAATAGCGGAAGTAGAACCTTTAGCTAAAGAAATCGCGGAGAAGAAAATAGTAGATGCACTTTTCCCTGTTAGGAAAAAAACGCTAAAAGATGCTTTAAAAGAAGGCGAAGAAATGCTTTCAGACCCGCTGATTAGAGAACAATTGGCTCAAGATCTTCGTGACGGTAAATTAGACGGTATAAATGTAGAAATGGAAATGCCAGTTGCTCCCAAACAAATACAATTGGGCGCAATCGGTGGAGAGGTGGGTAACCTCGGAGATATAATGAATAGTTTTATGCCTAAAAAAACGAAACGTAAAAAGATTTCTGTCGCAGACGCATACAGGTTTTTTATTAACGAAGAGGCAAATAAATTAATTGATGATGAACTCATTAATAGTCTAGGACTACAAAGAGCTGAACAAGAAGGCATTGTTTTTATAGACGAAATAGATAAAATAGTTTCTAAGGGCACTTCGCATGGTCCAGATGTTTCAAGGGAGGGGGTCCAAAGAGATATATTGCCTATTGTTGAAGGTTGCACTGTCAACACGAAGTATGGGAGCATAAAAACTGATTTTATTTTATTTATAGCAGCTGGTGCTTTCCATATGGCTAAAGTAAATGATTTAATACCCGAATTACAAGGACGATTTCCAGTACAAGTTGAACTACAAAGTTTAACAGAGGAAGATTTTGTAAAAATATTGAAAGAGCCGGATAATGCCATCATTATGCAATATGCAGCGTTACTGAAAGTTGATAATGTGGATTTAAAATTCACAGATGAAGCTATTAGACAAATTGCGAAGGCAGCATTTTTAGAAAATGAAAACACAGAAAATATTGGCGCTAGGAGATTACACACTGTATTAGAGAATTTACTCGATGATTTAAGTTATAATGCATCACCTGAAATGCCAATGCAGACGGTTACAATTGATAAAAAATATGTAGATGAGCATATGTCAAAAACATTTAATATGAAGAACTTAAAGAAATATATTTTGTAATAGAAACGTATGGATGCAATAATTAATCGTTAACTGTTGTAATTTAAAAAACAAATAACAATACTTATTTATAACTGAGGAAAAAATGATAAGAATACCAAGGGGAACAAAAGACGTACTGCCCACTGAATCATATAAGTGGCAAAAAGTTGAGGATATAGTTAGGAAAATAGGAAATATGTTTGGTTTCCAAGAAATAAGGACCCCAACATTTGAAAGTACAGAGTTGTTTTTGCGTGGAGTCGGCGAAACGACGGATATTGTTAGTAAAGAGATGTATACATTTTTAGACAAAGGTGATAGGAGTATTACCCTAAAGCCAGAAGGTACTGCAGGCGTTGCTAGAGCCTTTGTGGAAAATGGACTATCTTCAACTACGCAACCTTTAAAAATGTACTATATAACACCGGTCTTTAGATATGAAACACCACAAGCTGGTAGATTGAGAGAACACCATCAGTTTGGAGTTGAACTCTTTGGTAGTGAATCTCCCTATGCTGATTTAGAGGTCATTCTATTAGCAAGAGAAGTTTTTAAACAGCTCGATGTCAGTTCAGTTTATTTAAAGATCAATAATATAGGCTGCCCGGTTTGTAGGAAAAATTATAATACACTTTTGACAGAATATCTTAAAGAACATACTGATAAGTTATGTCAGACATGTAATGAAAGACTTTACAAAAATCCGTTAAGAGTGCTTGATTGTAAAATAGATACTTGCGAAGCAGTTAAGGCGCAAGCCCCTAAAATCACCGACCATTTATGCCCAAATTGTTTAAATCACCACAGCTTATTGATTGATTTATTAAATGTTTCCAACATAGAGTATGTGATAGATCCGTATTTAGTACGCGGTTTAGATTATTATACGGGTACAGTGTTTGAGTTCGTCTCACGAGTAATAGGCTCTCAAGGTACAGTCTGTGGAGGGGGTAGATATAACAATCTAATTACTGAAGTAGGAGGTAGTAGCACTCCAGCAGTTGGCTTTGGAATGGGAATTGAAAGATTGCTACTCTTACTAGAGGCAAATGGTTATGAATTTATAGACGACACAAAACCTATCGTTTATACAGCACCTTACAATCAAAATTGCTATGAACAAGCTTTAGAAATTGCGAATAGTTTAAGAAATGCAGGCATAGCTTGCGAAATTGATATTGTAGGGCGAAGCTTAAAAGCTCAATTAAAATATGCTAATAAAAAAGGTTTTAAATTCGTTTTAGTTATTGGAGAAAATGAAATCAAATCCAGTACGGTTTCACTCAAAAATTTCGAAACAGGCGAAGAATTGTCGATAAAAAAAGAAGAACTAGTAAGTTTTATAAAAAATAACTTAGCTTAGTATATTAAACTAAAAATAAATACACGATTCTACAACCTTATATGGGCAGTGTAGATAAAGATTGTTATGGAGAGTAAAGCAATGGAAGAAAATATTGCAAATTTTAAAAGAACTAAAATGTGTGGAGAATTTACCTCAAATGATAGTGGCAAGGAAGTTGTGGTCATGGGATTTGTTGCTAAGTATAGAAATCTTGGGAAGATATTATTTATTGACCTAAGAGACAGAACTGGTGTTTTGCAATTAGCCTTTTACAGTGATTCACACATAGAAGCGTTTGAGAAGGCGCTAAAAATAAGAAACGAGTATGTCATCTTAGCAAAAGGCGTTGTGACAAATAGAACAGAGAAGAATATAAATAAAAATATGCCTACCGGAGACATTGAAGTTGTCGTAAATGAACTTAAAATTCTGTCAGAAGCTGACACCCCGCCTTTCAACATAGGGGATGTAAGTGCAAATGAAACATTGAGACTAAAGTATAGATACTTAGATTTAAGAAGAGAATCGCTTCAGAAAAATCTATTCTTAAGGCATAAGGTTACATTAACCACCCACAAATATATGGATAAAATGGGTTTTATAAATATTGAAACGCCGTTTCTAGGAAAGTCTACGCCTGAAGGGGCACGTGATTATCTTGTGCCAAGCAGGGTCAATAAAGGTACGTATTATGCATTACCTCAATCGCCTCAAATATATAAACAATTACTCATGATTTCTGGTTTAGATAGATATTATCAAGTAGCAAAGTGCTTTAGAGATGAAGATTTGCGAGCTAATCGTCAGCCTGAATTTACCCAAATAGATTTGGAAATGAGTTATGTTGATAATGTTGAGGATATCCTTCAAATTACAGAAGGTCTTGTAAAAGAAATTTTTAAAGAAACTATTGGAATGGAGTTTCCCGATAAATTTAGAAGGATTCGTTATCAGGAAGCTATGGAACGCTTTGGTAGCGACAAGCCTGACACTAGATTTGGAATTGAACTTAAGGATTTAACACAAATACTTAATCAAGTTGACTTTACCGCATTTCAGCAAGCTAAGCAGGATAATTACAGTATCAGAGCAATCAATGTAAAAGGGCAGGCAAATATTACGCGTAAGGAAATTGATAAATATTCTGATATTGCAAGAGAATATGGTGCTAAAGGGGTTTTTACCATAGCATATAAAGATGATAATGAGATATCTTCATCATTATTAAAATACCTAGATACTACCATCATTTCCGCAATCACAGAAATAACTTGTGCTAAAGAAGGAGATCTTATTGTTATTGTATCTGACAAAAACAAAGTGGTTTTTGATGCGCTTGGTGCTTGTAGACTATATGCAGGAAAAAAATTAGGATTAGTGGATGAAAAATCATTTGATATTTTATGGGTGACGGAATTCCCGCTTTACGAATACGATGAAAATGAAAATAGATTAGTGGCTATGCATCATCCATTTACCAGCCCGATGAACGAAGATATTGAATTCCTCGATACTAACCCTTTAGCAGTTCGTGCTAAAGCGTATGATTTAGTAATTAATGGGCAAGAAGCTGGAGGCGGTTCAATAAGAATTCATTCTCGTGAACTTCAGAAAAAAATGTTTGATTTAATAGGGTTGACGGAGAAGGATATCGTAGATAGATTCGGATTCTTCATTGAAGCTTTTAGTTATGGAGTTCCGCCACATGGAGGACTAGCTTTAGGTTTAGACAGGCTGATTATGTTATTGTCTGGAACTGATAATATCAAAGAAACCATAGCATTCCCTAAAAATCAAAGTGCACAATGTTTGATGTCTAGCGCTCCTAGTTTTGTAGATCAGAAACAGTTAGACGAATTGTTCGATAAAAATAATAATTCTAAGTAAAAAAAGAAGTGTATATTACCACATAATCGCATAACATGAGAGAAAATGGAATAGTATATAAAACATATAGAAATGGATTTGCGCAAGTGCGTCTATCAAGAAAGACAGCGTGTGAAAATTGCAGGATGTGTTTAATGCCTAAAGATGAAATGTATGTAAAAGTCAAGATTAAAAACACCATTAATGCAAAAGTTGGTGATATTGTAACAATAGAAATGAAAGAAAGAGCAATAATTTCTGCATCAATAATTGTATATGTTTTTCCATTGATTTTAGTAGGTATATTATTATGGTTAACTAGCAAGCTAGAACTTTGGATTAGTTTGACAGTTTCTTTAGGTTCATTACCCATAACGTATTTAGGTGTATGTCTGATAGATAAGTATGTATTGCAGCAAAAGGAGGGATATGCTCCTAAAATTCTTTCGGTAGATAATGTAGATGAGAAAGAAATTATTGAGTTAAAACAACTGCTAAAAGGTGGTAAAGATGTTAAAATGGAAGATGATTTAGGCGTGTATACTTTTTCAGAAAATTTAGAAAATGACAAGCACGATAAAGATGAATAACTATGAGTTAATTAAGGTCTGTTAAATGCTTGATTTACGCAGATAACAATTAAAGGATAAATTAGAGAATAAACAAAGGAGATTTATATGAAAGATATAGTTGGCATAGATAGTTTTAAAGAAACAGTATCTAACGGCATTGTATTTATAAAATTTACTGCCGTTTGGTGTCCACAATGTAAGATGATGGAACCTCTAATACAACAAATAGAGGAGCAGTTTAGCGATAAAGTCATTTTTGTATCAATTGATACAGAGAAGCCTGACAATATAAAAATAATTAAAGATCTTGGAATTATGACATTACCAACTTATGTTGTTTTTAAAGGTGGTGACCAAAAGGAAAAGTTTGTTGGAATGAAGTCGAAAGCTGCTATCATAAGCCTGTTGGAAAATCTTTTAAATTGACGCACAATAATCTTTGTAATACAAAAGGAGATATAAAATGATAGACTTAATTCCGATAAAATTAAATGACCCAGAACTTTATGAATCTATGGTTAAAGAACTGGCACGCCAACAAAGCAATATTGAGTTGATTGCCAGTGAAAATTTTGTTTCACTTCCAGTTTTAACTGCTGCTGGTTCCCATTTGACAAATAAGTATGCTGAAGGTTACCCCAACAAAAGATACTATGGCGGTTGCATGTTTGTAGACGAAATTGAAACAATAGCTATAGGCAGAGCCAAAAAATTATTTTCGGCAAAATATGCAAATGTACAACCTCATTCTGGAAGCAATGCTAATTTTCAGGTTTATTTCGCATTATTAAACCCTGGAGACAAAGTATTAGGAATGAATTTGAATCATGGTGGTCATCTTACACATGGGAGCTCGGTTAATGTCAGTGGAAAATATTTTGATTTTTCGTCATATGGCGTTGATCAAAATGGGTATATTGACTACGATAACGTCAGAGAAATTGCTATAAAAGTACGCCCTAAAATGATTATAGCTGGCGCTAGCGCATATCCTCGAGAAATAGATTTTAGAAAATTTAGGGAAATAGCTGATGAAATAGGGGCATATTTAATGGTAGATATGGCTCATATTGCTGGGCTAGTTGCTGCCGGATTGCATATTAGTCCTTTACAATATGCAGATGTTGTAACAACGACCACTCATAAGACATTAAGAGGTCCAAGAGGCGGTATGATTTTAACAAATAACGATAATGTTGCAAAATTAATTGATAAGTCAGTTTTTCCAGGTACTCAAGGAGGTCCGCTGGTGCATATCATTGCAGCAAAGGCAATTGCATTGAAAGAAGCTTTGGACCCGAGTTTTGTAGAATATCAAAAACAAGTTATTTCTAATGCTAAAAAACTTGCGGAGTGCTTGCAAGCAAAGTCGATTGAATTGTTTTCAGGAGGTACAGACAATCATTTGCTGTTAATTGATTTAAGAAGGACAGGCATAACAGGTCGAGATTTAGAAGTAATGTTAGATGAAGTTAATATTACAACAAATAAAAACTCGATACCGCATGACGAAATGGCAAGTGCTTTTAATCCGAACGGATTAAGAATAGGGACGCCAAGTGTAACAACGAGAGGAATGGGTTTAGACGAAATGGGCATCATTGCTAACTGTATTGCAGACACAATACACAACAAACGAAAAAACGCATCGCTTATTAAGGAAGGAGTTAAAAAGCTTACAGAAAAATTCCCTTTATATCAAACAGATTTTATTTTATAAGTTATACTCAATTAATAATGCAGTAAGGGATAAGATATGAATTTAATATATTTAGATAACGCGGCGACAACGCCTTTAAGTGAAAAAGCACTTTCGGATATGACGCCTTATTTTATGACTGAATTTGGCAATGCTTCTTCATTACATCAAAAGGGAAGAATTGCAAAAAAAGTCGTGGATTTAGCAAGAGATACAATAGCGCATTCCATAGGTGCAAGAAGTAATGAAATATATTTTACATCAGGCGGTACCGAAAGTGACAATTGGGCTATTAGAGGTGCCATTAAAGCTTCGAAAAATAAAGTTAAACATATAGTAACTAGTGCTATCGAACATCCTGCAGTTTTAAATACTTGTCAAGATTTGGAAAGGGAAGGTGTTTTAGTTACATATGTATATCCAGATAAAAATGGGGTAATTTCACTTGAAAGTATAAAAAAGGCGGTAAATGCTAACACAGTACTTATCTCCATTATGTTTGCAAATAATGAAATAGGTACTATACAGCCCATATCTGAAATAGGAAGTTTTTGTAGAGCCGAAGGGATTGTGTTTCATACAGATGCTGTACAAGCAATGGGCACTATGGAAATTGATGTAGATAAAATGAATATTGACTTACTTTCAATGTCGGCACATAAGTTTAACGGTCCTAAAGGAATTGGTGTGCTGTACATTAGGACAGGAGTTAAAATTGACAGATTTATGACTGGTGGCGAACAAGAAAGAGGGAAAAGAGCGGGCACTTTAGCGACCCCATTAATCGTAGGTATGGCAAGTGCACTAAAGGAAACATTAGAAAACAGAGAAGTTAATAATGAAAAAATGATACGTTTAAGAGATGATTTTATAAACGGCGTACAGAAAAATATTCCTTATGTACATTTAAACGGAGACCGAGCAAAGAGATTAGCTAACAACATAAATTTTAGTTTTGAATTTATTGAAGGGGAAAGCCTGCTTATGAGATTAGACTTAGATGGTATTGCTGTGAGCAGTGGCTCGGCCTGTGCATCTGGCTCCCTTCAAGCCTCACATGTCATTAAGGCTATTGGAGTTAGTGATGAACTAGCGCATAGTACAATCCGGTTTAGTTTAGGTAAGGACACGACACAAGAACAAATGAATCATACTTTAGAAGTTTTGATTAAAAATGTAAAGGTGTTACGCGAGATGTCTCCTTTGTATGATTCTAAAAAGAAAGAGGGAAAGTATGTATAATGAAAAAGTCTTAGAAGTGTTTAAACATCCCAAAAACATGGGTGATCTCGAAGGAGCAAATGCAATTGGGACGGTGGGCAATGCTACATGTGGTGACATCATGCAAATGTCATTAATTATTGAAAACAATATTATTAAGGATGCAAAGTTTAAAACATTTGGTTGTGTAGCAGCAATTGCAGCTAGTTCTATTGCCACAGAGATGATTATAGGAAAAACTATTGAAGAGGCAATGCAGGTTAAAAACGCTGATGTGGTTGATAACCTAGGTGGGTTACCTCCGCAGAAGATACACTGTTCTGTTTTAGCAGAAGAATCAATTCAGGCTGCAATTAAGAACTATAAAAAAAATAAACGAAATTAGTGTAATGAGAAAACAAAAAAATATAAGAAATTTTTGTATAATAGCGCATGTAGACCATGGCAAAAGTACTCTAGCGGATCGGCTGTTGGAGCATACTAACACTGTCGAAGATAGAGACATGAAAGACCAGTTGTTAGATAATATGGACATAGAGCGCGAGAGAGGAATAACAGTAAAATTAACCCCAGCTCGCATGCACTACAATTACAAAGGTGAAGACTATATTTTAAATTTAATTGATACTCCAGGTCACGTTGATTTCACATATGAAGTTAGTCGATCGTTAGCAGCCTGTGAGGGGGCGTTACTTGTCGTTGATGCTGCTCAAGGAGTTGAAGCTCAAACACTTACGAATGTTTATTTAGCACTAGATAATGATTTAGAAATAATACCTGTAATTAATAAAATTGATTTAGGAGCAGCTAATATTGATGCTGCGAAACAAGAGATAGAAGATATAATTGGTTTAGATTCATCTGATGCTATACTTGTAAGCGCCAAAGAAGGAATAAATATTGATGTTTTGTTAGAGGCGATTGTAGAAAGGTTGCCTGCTCCAGCGGGTGATAGCAAAGCGCCGCTTAGAGCTTTAATATTTGATAGTATTTATGATAATTTCAAAGGTGTTATTTGTAATATTAGAGTAGTTGATGGCTTTATAAAACCAGGAATGAGCATCAAAATGATGTCAAACGGTAAAACTTTTGAGTGTACTGAAGTTGGTATATTTGATCCTAACATGAAAGCTGTAGCCGCTTTGGAAGCTGGAGATGTTGGTTATTTAACAGCAAGTATAAAAAACGTTCAAGATACCGCGGTAGGCGATACCATTACAACTGTACTCGATCCTGCTGAAACTCCACTTAAAGGATATAAGCCAATTACACCTATGGTGTATGCAGGTGTCTATCCAGCAGACGGCAGCAGGTATGATGATCTCAGGGAGGCTATTAAAAAACTTAAATTAAATGATGCAGCATTAACATATGAGCCTGAAAGTTCCAGCACACTAGGTTTTGGCTTTAGGATGGGCTTTTTAGGGTTGTTACATATGGAAATAATTGAAGAAAGACTAGAAAGGGAGTTTGATTTAGATCTTGTAACAACAGCCCCTAGTGTAATTTACAAAGTAATTAAAACCGATGGTTCAGAAGTTGTTGTAGATAGTCCAACGAAATTACCTGATCCCTCGATAATTGATTCGATTTTAGAACCAATAGTTGATGCGTCTATTTACTCTCCTCCAACATACGTAGGTCCAGTGATGGAGCTTTGCCAAGAAAAAAGGGGTACGTTTATCAACATGACATATCTAGATATGTCAAGAGTCAAACTTGATTACAAAATACCCTTATCTGAAATTATTTATGATTTTTTTGATAGTCTCAAATCAAGAACACGAGGATATGCGAGTTTAGATTACACATTTGCGGAATATAAGGCCGATAATTTAGTAAAGGTTGACTTTTTGTTAAATGGTGATATATGTGATGCATTGTCACTCATTGTTCACAAAGATGCAGCATATACACGAGCCAGAAAGATCGCAGAAAGGTTAAAAGATGCTATCCCGAGACAAATGTTTGAAATACCTGTTCAAGCAGCAATTGGATCTAAAATTATTGCTCGTGAAACTGTCAAAGCGATGAGGAAGGATGTGTTGGCAAAATGCTACGGAGGCGACATAACTAGAAAGAAAAAATTGCTTGAAAAGCAAAAAGCTGGTAAAAAACGAATGAGGCAATTCGGTTCAGTCTCCATACCTTCTGAAGCATTTATGTCCATTTTAAAGATTAATGATGATTAATAGGTCGCTTTATATACATGTTCCATTTTGTGTAAATAAATGTAACTATTGTGATTTTTTTTCATTGACAACGATAGGTGAAAAAAGAATTTCATTTTATGTAGAAAAATGTAAAAAAGAAATAAGACAATTTGCAGCTAATTATCCAAAAAGTTTAATTAAAACAATATACTTTGGCGGTGGAACTCCGTCATTATTGAATCCCATTCATATAGGTGATATTTTGGATGTAGTCTATAGCGAGTTTAATGTGGCTGCGGAAGAGGTGACGATTGAGGTAAATCCAACGACACAAATTAATTGGAAGGAGTATAAACAATTAGGTATAAATAGAGTAAGTATTGGAGTGCAGTCGCTTGATGATAAGGTTTTAAAACAGCTTGGACGTACTCACAGTTCGGATATGGCACTCCGAACTCTTATAGAAACTAATAAATATTTTGAAAATGTGTCGTGTGATTTAATAATAGGGACTCCTTTTGATCCTAAAATTACTGATTTAGAAAGTCATATTGAATTGCTCTCTAAATATGTTAAACACTTTTCGACATATATATTAACGGTAGCTGAAGATACAAAAATGTTTGATTCTATACAACTGGGAGAGCTCGCCTTGCCCGATGATGATACCGTTTCTGACATTTATTACGCTGTATCCTCAAAATTAAATAGTTTGGGATTTAATAAATATGAAGTATGTAATTTTGCTAAAGTAGGGTTTGAATCTAAACATAATTTAGGTTATTGGAATAGACTTGAGTTTTTTGGGGTTGGACCTGGCGCCAGTAGTTACATTGATGGTAAGAGGTTTTTAGTCAGCCCAACAAAATATTTTAACTCTGATGAAATTAATTATGAAACAGAAGCTATCTTAACTAAAGAAGATGATATGTTTGAAGAAATTATGCTAGGATTACGTTTGAATGGTGGATTTAATATACTTAATTTCAACGAAAAATTTGATGTGGATTTTTTATCGATGTATAAAAATTCTATTGAGAAAAACAAGGACTTTTTGACAATTCGTAATAACAATATTATGATTAACGATAAAAACATTTTAACGATGAATTCCATTCTTGTTGATTTTATGTTGTGATGGTAATCTATTTCATTTTCTCTAATACGATATAATTTATTTGTCGAGTTACTTAATGTCTACTTACTTTGACAACTGACTTCAGAGATTTTAGCTGCATAAGTGATTTGTGCCAATCCAATTGTCTCTTTTTTTACTATGAAAACTACCTTTCTTGCTTTTGTTAGAAACTTTTAAAATATCCCTTGACAACAATTATCCATACAAATATAATATAACTAGCACTCGTAATATAAGACTGCTAACAATCATATTAAAGGTTTGCCAATATGAATCAGAAATTATCAGATAGAAAACGCAAGATACTTAAAGCTGTGGTAGATGAGTACATACTATCACCGCTTCCTGTTAGTTCTTCCGAAATCAAGAATAAATATTTCTCTGACATTAGTTCTGCAACGATTAGAGTTGAGCTGTCTACCTTGGAAGATATGGGTTATTTAATTCAACCTCACACATCTGCAGGTAGGATTCCATCTGCTCGAGCTTATCGGTTTTATGTTGAAAATTTTATTGGGAAGAAACCCCTTCGGAAAAACGAAATGCTCATCATTGACGAATCCTTTAAAAGAAAATATACAGATATTGAAGACATTGTGCGTGCTTCAGTTAAGGTTATAAGCGATATTACTAATTATACATCTGTTATCGTCATCGATAATATTAACGATGTTTTGATAAAAGAAATTAAACTAGTCGGGCTTGAAGATCATACTGCGTTGTTAATAATAATTACGGATAGTGGTATCATAAAAGATCATATAATCAAATTGAAAAATATCATTAGTCCCAACTTCCTATCTGATGCAAATGTTCTCTTAAATAGAGTTTTTGCTGGATCTTTGCTCGGAGACTTATCAATAAACACCAACATTATAGAAAATGAGCTAAATGAATTTAGAGAACTTTTAGGTTATGTTGTTGAGATAATAAAGTCATACTCATCGGGCAATGAAAATACTGTGTTTATCGAAGGTCAAAAAAAGATGCTTGACTATCCAGATGCAACACTTGAGCAAGCAAAGACTGCCTTAAGCGTTTTAGAGAACAAGGAACTAATAGCTGATATTTTCTCTGGTCAAGCCGAAGATCTAGAGTTTTCTATAAAAGTTGGTAAACACGAAACCTGCGGGTTGGAAAAATGTGCAATAATGACAGCCAAATATAAAGTTAATGGAAAAGAGGTAGGTACGGCAGGTGTAATAGGCCCTGAGAGAATGGATTACAGCAAAGTTATGAGTGTTTTGTCTTACGTAGGGAAAGCTGTTAGTACTTTCATAAAGAAGGACCGCCCAGATGATAAGGAGTAATTATGGGGAATAAAACAAAAGTTAAATTGGAAGATAATATAGAAGTGTTAAAACAAGATAAAGATATTATTTCTCAAAAAAGTAATAAATTAAATGTTGAAGAAGATAACAAAAAAACAAGTGTTGAAGAAATTGACAGCGAATCACTAGATACAGAAACTAAAGCACTTATAGAAAAGTTACAACGGGACGTAGAAGAATACATATGTGTAGCAAAGAAAATTAAAGCAGAATTTGATAACTATAGAAAAAGAAACGAAAGCATTATTGAAAAGTCTAAGGATGAAGCTACTGATAAAGTAATTTTAGATTTCATAGAAGTAAAGGATTCAATTGATGCCGCTCTTATGATGATTAAAGATGAAACATCGCAGAAGGGAGTCGAGTTAATTAATAAACAGTTTGTCAAAGTATTAGAAAAGTATGAAATTGAGGAGATTAATCCATTAAACCAACCATTCAATCCAGAATTACATGATGCAATAATGCAAGAGGAAAATGAATCAAAATCGGGTCTTGTCACTCAGGTTTTTAAAAAAGGATACCTCAAAAATAAAAAAGTAATCAGGTACGCGACCGTAAAAGTCGCAGCGTAACAATAATAGAAAAAAATAATAATATATAAGGAGAATAAAATTATGTCTAAAATAATAGGAATTGACCTTGGTACAACTAACTCTGCAGTTGCTGTTATGGAAGGTGGCGAGCCAACTATAATTGTAAATGCAGAAGGTTCTAGAACAACTCCATCAGTTGTTGGATTTTCAAAAGATGGTGAAAGACTTGTCGGCGAAGTAGCAAAGAGGCAAGCAATAGTTAACCCAGATAGAACGATCAGCTCGATAAAGCGCGAAATGGGTACAAACTACACTAAAACAATTGACGGCAAAAAATACACAGCACCAGAGATATCAGCAATGATTCTTTCAAAATTAAAAGCTGATGCAGAAGCATATTTAGGGCAAAAGGTAACAAAGGCTGTAATTACCGTTCCTGCGTATTTTTCCGATGCACAACGTCAGGCAACAAAAGATGCAGGTCAGATTGCAGGGCTTGAAGTTTTAAGAATAATCAATGAACCTACTGCCGCTGCATTCGCATATGGACTAGAAAAGCAATCGCAAAAAATACTAGTTTATGATCTTGGAGGAGGAACATTTGATGTATCTATACTGGATATAGGTGACGGTGTTGTGGAAGTATTAGCTACAAACGGGAATACTAAATTAGGAGGCGATGACTTTGATAATAGAATAGTTAACTGGATTGCTTCTGAGTTTAAGAAGACTCGTGGTATTGATTTACTCAAAGACAAAATGGCCACACAACGAATTAAAGAAGCCGCGGAAAAAGCAAAAATTGAACTTTCTAGTATAAATAAAGTCAATATCAATATACCTTTTATTACGAGTAACGAACATGGTCCGCAGCATTTAGATGAAGATTTGACTCGCGCCAAATTTGACGATTTAACTGCTGACTTAGTAAAAGCTACAATAACACCCTTACTGCAAGCAATAAAAGATTCAAAATTATCTGTCAAGGAAATTGATAAAGTTATTTTAGTAGGTGGTTCAACACGAATTCCTGCTGTTGTAGATGCTGTTAAAAATGTAATGGGTAAAGAACCATACAAAGGAATTAATCCAGATGAATGTGTTGCATTAGGTGCAGCAATACAAGGCGGTGTTTTGTCAGGCGATGTAAAAGATATATTATTACTTGATGTAACGCCTTTATCATTAGGAATAGAAACTCTTGGTGGAGTATTCACAAAATTAATTGATAGAAATACAACGATACCTACAAAAAAGTCACAGATATTCTCAACTGCAACTGACAATCAAACATCGGTTGATGTACATGTACTTCAAGGCGAAAGAGCGATGGCAGCAGACAATAAGACGATAGGAAGATTTGAATTAACAGGAATACCTCCAGCGATGAAAGGAATTCCACAAATAGAAGTAACATTTGAAATAGATCAAAACGGTATAGTTTCAGTTACCGCTTTGGATAAAGGAACAAACAAGTCGGCGAATGTTACAATTACAGCATCCTCCAACTTATCGAAGGACGATATTGATAAAGCTGTCAAAGATGCAGAACGCTATGCTGAAGAAGATAAAAAACGCAAAGAATTAGTGGAGATGAAAAACACTGCGGAGCAATTGATATTTGCTGTTGAAAAGACAATCACAGAGAGTGGAGATAAACTCTCTGAAGAAGACAAAAATACGTTAAAAACTGCCGCAGAAAATGCCAAAAAAGAGTTAGAAGGCGCAGATACTATTGAAAAAGTAAAGTCAATAACTGAAGAATTATCTAAAACTACTAACCCGATATTCACTAAATTATATCAAACTGCACAACAATCACAAGAAGGAGAAGCATCTTCCGCGGCAGATAATAACGAAGATAATCCTACAATTAATGTAGACCCAGAAGATATTAGTTAGAACAGAAATGGCAAAGAATTATTATGAAGTATTAGGCGTTAAAAAGGACGCGAGCGCGGACGAAATAAAGTCCGCGTATCGTCGTTTAGCAAAGAAGTGGCACCCAGATGTGTATGCTACAGACACAGAGGCAAAGAGAAACGAAGCAAAAGATAAGTTTACGGAAATCCAACATGCCTATGAAGTGCTTTCTGATCCACAAAAAAGAGCAGCTTTTGATCAGTATGGAAGCGAAGACGGTCCACAATTTTCTCCTGGAGGTTCTGGTGGATTCCATTCTGGTATGGGTGGGTTTGATGATATTGTCAGTGATTTATTCAATGTTTTCTCAGGTGGTGGTCCAAGATATTCTTCAAGGGCAAATTCACCAAGGACTGGAGAGGATATTGAAATTCAAATTACATTGACTTTTGAAGAAGCATGTTTTGGTACCAGTAAAGAAATCAAATACAAACGCGTCGAGAATTGTTCTGCTTGTAATGGCACCGGAGCTAAGAATGGTACGGCGTATAAAACTTGTACACATTGTAATGGCACAGGAGTAGTTAATGTAGATCAAAGAACTATGTTCGGAGTTATGAGAAGTCAACAAGTATGTAATGTTTGTCGTGGGAAAGGAAAAATAATTACTGAAAATTGCAATGTTTGTGGCGGCGCAGGACGCGTTGAAAAACAAAGAACTGTTAATGTTAATATTCCAGCTGGGGTTGATAATAATCAGATGTTAACAATTGCTAATGAAGGAAATGCTGGCTATTTTGGCGCTCCTTCAGGTAATTTAATTCTTGTATTTAAGGTCCTACAACATAAGTTTTTTACGCGTTCCGGATATGATTTGAAGTTAGATATGCCAATAAAAGTTTCACAAGCTATACTAGGTGATAAAGTTGAAGTTCCAGTACTTGGTGGTGAAAAAATAATTATTACAATACCTGAAGGGACAAGTGATGGTACGGTATTAAGAATTAAGAAGAAAGGAATCAAGCATCTTAGACGAGATGCTTATGGAGATTTGTATGTAAAGATCATAGTCGATTTACCCACTAATCTATCGAACAAGCAAAAAAAAGCATATAAAGAAATGTTTGATGAGTTAGATAAAGCAACATATAATAGAGTAGAAAAGTATAAAAAAATTACGAACTTAAAATAAAGTCAAAAATGTTAAAAGAATTCATTATAACTACAAATACGGAAGGAGCAGATTTTGTCGTTAGTTCCTTCTTTTCGTATGGAATCGATTCCCTAAAGATAGACGATCCTAGGGCCATTCTTGATTTTAATGATTTGTCCAAGAAATGGGATTATGTTGATGAAACTATTTTGCAACGCACAAAGACGGATCTAGTAAAAATTTCTGCTTTTATAAATTTAGAAGATATTGACGAAATTAAAGAACTTGTTTTAACCGATTTACAACAAATTGAAGGAGTTAGTTTTTCTTGGGAAATTAAAGATTATGAAAATGTAGATTGGCTTGAAGAATGGAAAAAATATTATTCTCCTATAGAGGTGGGGCAATATACAGTAGTTCCAATATGGCAAAAGGATAAAGTTAGTATTTCATCGAATAATAATACTATGATATACATTCAACCTGGTAACGCATTTGGTACTGGTGAACATGAGACAACTAAAATGTGTTTAGAATTAATGTCTAGTATTGATATTAACGGTAAAAATGTTGTTGATGTGGGCGCTGGTAGTGGGATATTAGGTATTGCCGCATTGAAAAGCGGAGCACAAAAAGTCGCCTTTTTAGACATTGATAGTGCTTGCATCAAATCTTCGAGAACAAATCTCCAGCTAAATGACGAGACTGGGCAATATTTAAATCGTGCTGTTTTTTATAAATCAAATTTGCTTGAAAAAGCGCAGAATGATAATCAAATAATTTTAGCAAATATGACAGCAGATCTCCTGATTAATTTGTCAAAAAACATTTTAAATTATATAACCAAACCTGGTTATTTAATTTGCTCTGGTATAATAGAAAATAGAAATACAGAAGTAATTGATGCATTTAAATGTAAAGGTTTTTCTCTTATGAAATGGATCAAAGAAAATGCTTGGATTGCATTATTATTGAGCTATAAATAATAGGGGTTTTAATGGATATTAGAAGATTTTTTGGAAGAAAACTAGATAATTTTATCATTTTAGAAGGAGATGAATATTATCATTGTGCCAAAGTTTTAAGACATAAAGTGGGATTCCATATATGTGCATTTACTGGAGACGGAAGAGATTATTTTGCTAAAATAACAGACATAAACACAGACTCAATAGTCGCTGAGATTTATAAAGAAGAAGATAATTTTAGAGAAGGGAATAATAGGATTGTTCTATGTCAGGCATTATGTAAAGAGTTCGATTTTATATTACAAAAAGCTGTGGAGTTAGGCGTGAATGAAATTATTCCATTTACTTCAGCATATACTTCATACAAAGCACATAAAGCAGTGAGGTCTGAAAAGATAATTTTAGATGCTGTTAAACAGTCTGAACGTTCCGTTATTCCCAAAATTCTTGACACGAAAAAATTTGATGATGTTATTTCACTATATCCTAATTTTAAAAACAGAATGCTTTGTTATGAAAAAAGTAAAGATTTAACACTCGATAAACAAATTAGCTGGATTGACAGGGACGTAATGGTGATAATAGGTCCTGAGGGTGGATTTGCAGATGATGAAATATCAAGAGCAAAAAAAGCAGGGATAAGGATTGCTTCGCTTTCTAAAAGAGTATTGAAATCAGAAACCGCTGCGATGGTAGCAATGATTTTAATACAAAGTAAATACGAGGATTTATAGTATTTATGACAAATTTGATAAAAAAGGCTTCCATATTCAATTTAGGCTGTAAGGTTAATCAAGCAGAGTGTGATTATATTTGTGCATTCCTTAATACTAGAGGTATTATATGTATCAACAGGTTAGATAATGATTCAGATATATATATTGTTAATACTTGCGCAGTAACCAATGAAGCAGAAAGAAAATCTAGGCAAATAATATCTAGAATTAGAGCTGTTAATATTGATGCCCCTATAGTAATAATAGGCTGCGCATCAGCTACGAACATAGAGTTTTATATTAAAAAAAAAGTTTGTGCTGTTGCGGGTGCGAGGAAAAAGTCATTAGTATTAAAGTTTTTAGAAGATTTAATTGAACAAAAACTTTACATAAATGCTTGTGCAAATGGGGCGAGCAAGAAGTATTTAGAAGATTACAAGCCTTACATTATAGAGGATAGTTTTTTCAAATCTCAAAAAACCTACGATGAGTTTAATTTACCACCTGTTACAAATCGAAGTAGAGCGTATGTGAAGATACAAGATGGATGCAATAATTATTGCTCTTACTGTATTATTCCATATTTGCGCGGTGAATCTAGATCAAGAACAGTTGATAATATAATGAAGGAAGTGTTAAATATATCGAGAAATGCGAGGGAGATTGTGATAACTGGGATTAATTTATCGAGTTATGGACAGGATAATAATATGCGGTTAAGCACGCTTTTCCAAGAGCTATCAAAGGTAAATAGTCGAATTCGTATTGGGTCTTTTTATGCAGAAGCTATTGATGAGGAACTTCTAGAGGTTCTTAAGCAAATGCCGAATTTTTGTGAACACTTTCATCTCTCTTTACAAAGTGGTAGCAATCGTATTTTAAAAATGATGAATAGACATTATACATCACAAGATTATGTTGATAAAGTAGAGTTAATTCGCCTATATTTTCCATTAGCATCCATAACAACTGACATAATTGTTGGATTTCCAAATGAAACCGATGAAGATTTTAATAAAACTACAGATTTGGTTACGGAAATTGGGTTTTCAGATCTCCACATCTTTCCATTTTCTCCACGCCCGTTAACGCAAGCTGGGATGCTTACGTCCCTCCCACCAATAATTATTGAAAATCGCCGTCAGAAACTTTTTCAGATAAGAGAGCAATTAAAAAAGGCTTATTTAACTAAAATGATAAAATACCCGCATAATGTTATTTTTGAACAGGAGCTAGGAGATGGGATAAGCTTTGGGCATTCAGAGTATTATATTAAAGTGTATGCAAAAACTAATGTTACTCAGGGGATAGTCAATGCTACTAAATTATATAAAGACGGATTAATTGGAGCTGTAACAAATAACTGTGTATAATAAATTGGTATATATCGATGATTACCTAAAACTATAAACCTAGCACTATTACTCTATTTGTCGTACAATCAGATTGTTTTTATGCCTGATAATCTCTTTGTAAAAGTCAAGTATAAAACGGAATATATAAACTAATGTTGCTAATCATTTTACTGGTTAAATTCAAACAACATTATTGTATAAGGACAAACATGAATAACTGTATTTTTTGTAAGATAATTAAAGGTGAAATACCAAGTGCAAAAGTGTATGAAGATGAAAAGATGATTATAATAAAAGATCTTAATCCGCAAGCAAAAATTCATTTACTAATGATTCCTAAATCTCATTATTCAAACATCATCGATATGACAGAAAAACAAGCAATAGAGCTAGGGCTTTGTTTAAAAAAGATTGGCGAGATTAGTGATTCTTTAGGATTAAGAGATGGTTTTAGAATTATATCTAATAAGGGTTTAAATGGTCGTCAGTCTATTAATCATCTTCACTTTCACATAATGGGAGGAGAACAATTAACAGACAAGATGGGATAATTTAACTCTAACTAATTAATAGTTTTTAATGAAATGAGTGGGGAGCTTTAGTGATAAGGTAAAAACAAATAAAAACCCCCTTAGTGCAGGGGGTAAAACATTACTTGTACACGCGTTTTCTAGCAGCTTCAGCTTTCTTTTTACGCCTTACACTAGGCTTTTCATAAGCTTCTTTACGCCTTAAATAACCGATTGTACCATCGTTTGCACATTTTTTCTTCCAGCGTCTTATAGCATTGTCTAGGGTTTCGTTATCTCTTACATAAACCGTTGTCATAAATATCACCCCCTCTTTAAAGTGCTTAACTGTTGATATAATATTGGACGATATTTGAAATGTCAAGTTTTTTATAATTATTTACAAAAAATCGTAACTTATATGATGAGATTAATTAATTTGTAAAAAACAGATAGTTTAAAGCTATATAAATAAAATATTTATTGTTAGGAAAAAATCATTATTTTGCGTATATGTTATATAGACAGGATGATTTTACTTAACTGGAGGAGTTAATGACTAACAACTTTAATGATTGGATCAAAGAACTAAAAGATTCAGTGGATATTGTCCGATTAATTGAACAGTATCTACCATTAACTAAAAAAGGCAGCCGATATTGGGCTTGTTGTCCGTTTCACAACGAGAAAACCCCTTCTTTTCTTGTTGACGAAGAGCAACAATACTATAAGTGTTATGGCTGTGGTAAATCTGGAGATATAATAGAGTTTGTTAAAGAGAAAGAGAAGCTTGAGTTTATGGACGCTGTGGAGTTTATAGCTAACAAATTTGGTATAGAAATGCCGGAAAGGCAGTTTAGTGCGGACGCAAAAGATAAAAAACGCGACTTAGAAAATATTTACAACGCTAATTTATTAGCAGCGAAATTTTATCGTGATAATTTACAAAAACCTGAAGCTAAAGAAGCAAGGGATTATCTACATAAAAGAGGCTTTAATGATGAGACAATCGCAAGATTTGGATTAGGTTGCTCTTTAGATTATGAAAGCCTTTATAATCACTTAATTAGTCAAGGTATAAGTGATGAAACAATCACAAAAGCAGCACTTGTGAACGAATCAAAAGGGGATTTTCTGGCTATGAGATTAGTTATTCCTATAATTGAAACTAGGGGTAAGATAGTCGGTTTTAGTGGGCGTGCTTTGACTGGAGATACGAAGCCAAAATATAAAAATTCTCCAACGACTATAGCTTTTGACAAAAGCCAAACTCTTTATAATATGAATATAATTAGAACTCTACGACAAAAAGAAGATGTTAAAAATTTAATCCTAGTAGAAGGATATATGGATGTTATGTCGCTTTATGAAGTTGGTATAAAGAATGTAATTGCATCAATGGGAACTGCATTTACTTTGAAACAATGTCAAGCTATTAGTAGAGTCGTTAAACAAGTATATGTGTGTTTTGATGGAGATGCCGCAGGTCAAGGCGCAACAATACGGTCTTTGGATTTATTGGCTGATGAAGATGTTGATGTTCGTGTTGTTACCATCCCCGATAATATGGATCCTGATGATTATATTAGACAATTTGGCGTGAGTTCTTTCGATAAACTTCTTGCGCAAGCTGAACCTGTTACGCAATTTAAAATTCGCAAATTAAAAGAAAGTGCTGATTTTTCAACAATTGAGGGTAAACCCAAATTTGTTAAGGAAACAATTCCTATATTATCAAAACTTGATAGTATAACTCGAAGTACTTATGTTGATTATGTGTCACAAATATCAGGTATACCTAAGGAAGTTATAGAACAAGCAATTGTTGAAAGCAAAGGTAATAAGCCTTCTCCAGTTGTTAGAACTGTTGCTACATTAAAAAAAGACAAAAATATTAGTAATGCTGATATAGATAGAGGGAGAATAGTACTTGCTGCTTGGCTGTTTGGACAGTTTGATTTAAATATAGATGAATTTACAAATGCAGACATGTTTAAAACGGAAGATCAAAAAAATATAGCTAGTAAATTTTTAGAAGAATATACGAAAAATAATAGACTTGTGTTTAAAGATCTTTGGTCTCATGAAGTTGGGGCAGATGGAATTAGAAACGAATTGAATGTAATTGATGACAAAAGAGAGGATTGGAAAAGTGAATACGGCATGTATACATATGAAGATGCAATTAAAAGGTTGATGAAGGACTATTTACAAAAAGTTATGGAAAATATAGTTGAAGATATTAATAGATCAACAAATGATGAAGAAAAAAGCATATATGAAGAGAAACTAGATAAAGTTTTGGCATACCAAAGAAACAGGGGGTTATGAAATGGCAAAAAATATTGAACAACAAATTGAAAATGTGAAAGCTAAAATTGTTAAAAAGTATAAAGGGAAGGGAACTGTTACTGTAGAGCAAATTGAAGAGCAAATCGGAAAAGAAGTGCTAACCGCTGAAGATATGGAAGCGCTTTATGCTGCGATTGAAGCAGAAGGAATGCAAATTAGTCAAGAAGATGATTCCGAAGATAAAGCTGCCATCTATGATAAAATTTCTAAAGAAATTAATGTAAGTGATAGTGTAAAAATGTATTTAAAAGATATTGGTCGAGTTCCTTTATTAACACCCGAAGAAGAAAGAGTAATTGCAAAGAAAGTTGCCGAAGGAGATCAAGAGGCAAGAAATGCATTGATAACTGCCAATTTACGCTTGGTAGTAAGTATTGCCAAGAGATATACAGGCAGAGGTATGTCATTTTTAGATTTAATACAGGAAGGCAATCTTGGATTGATTAAAGCCGTTGAAAAATTTGACCATGAAAAAGGATTTAAGTTTTCAACATATGCAACCTGGTGGATTAGACAAGCAATTACTAGGTCTATTGCAGACCAAGCAAGAACAATTAGGATTCCTGTTCATATGGTAGAAACTATAAATAAATTATCAAAAATTCAAAGGAACTTACTTCAAGAACTTGGTAGAGAACCAACTATTGCTGAAATTGCTGAAGCAATGCAAATACCTGAAAGCAAAGTCATAGAAATTCAACAAGTTGCTCAGGAGCCAGTGTCTTTAGAGACGCCTATAGGCGAAGAGGATGATAGCCATTTAGGTGAGTTTATAGAAGATACAAGCGCTGTTTCTCCCATTGAAGTAGCGGAAATGAACATGCTAAAAGATGAATTAAACAAGGTGCTTGAAACATTAAGCCCTCGAGAAGCCATGGTGTTAATATTAAGATTTGGCTTAAGAGACAAAAATCCAAGAACTTTGGAAGAAGTGGGTAAAGTTTTTAATGTCACTAGGGAAAGAATAAGACAAATAGAAGCGAAAGCATTAAGGCGGTTAAAAAATCCTACCCGCTCGAAGAAATTGAGAGATTTTTTGGAAAAGGCATAACATGAAAAAGAAAATGGTAAAGATAAAAGATATTGCTCAAATAATCGAAAGTTTTGCTCCCCCTATACACCTTAAAGACGGGATGTATGATAATATAGGATTAATTTACGGGCATCTTGATAATGAAGTTACTGGTGTTCTTATAACATTAGATTTGACACCAGAAATTGTACTAGAAGCAGTTAACAAAAATTGTAATTTAATAATAGAACATCATCCTACAATATTTAATCCGATACAAAAAATTGATACTTGCTCTTCAATGGGAAAGATTATAGACCTTTGTGCGAAAAAGGATATTTCCATATATGCAGCTCATTCAAATGTTGATTTTGCACCAGGCGGATTAAATGATAAATTCGCAGAATTGCTAGGTTGCGATTTTTCTATGAAATTAGATAGTGAAGACCCGCTTTCTCCTAGGATCGGTACTTTAAAGAAACCTAAATTATTGAAAGAATTAGCTAGTGAAATTTCACGCTCTTTTAACGATAATACAGTTTTTTTCACAGGAGAGCCTCATAAGTTAATAAAGAGAATAGCGTGCATCAATGGTGCAGGCGCTAATGATGTAGTTATAGATAAGGTTTTTAATTGTGGAGTGGATGCTTTTGTAAGCTCAGAGTTCAAACACCATCAACTAAGATTGGCAAACGATAGTAATTATGCTATAATCTCCCTTAGTCATTTTAGCAGCGAAATACATTTTTTGAATCTTATATATGATAAACTAATGGAAAATGGTGTACAAAGTCCCGTTTATATGTCTGCTAAATGTAATAGTCCAATACAAGGAGTACATAAATAAATGAATATAGCAAAGTTGTTAGAGTATCAAGAGGAAGACCAAAAAATTATAGCTATTGAAGAAGCTATAAAAAACAGCCCTCAGTCACAATATCTTCGCCAAATAAACGCGTTGGTGAATAAGTTGTATGAAGAAGGCAAAGAAGCTGAAAAAAAACGAAATGAATTAAATTTAATGGAAGGTTCTTTCGGCACGGAAATATCAGATTTAGATGAAAAAATTCAATTTTTACAAGAAGAGATAGAAAGATGCGAAACACTCGATCAATTATTGCCCGTTGAGAAAGAAATTGGTGATATTGAGCAAGATGCCAACAAATTAGAGGGAAAAATAAAGGAAATTGAAAAATTGGAAGTTATCGCCAATAAGCATCCAGATATTATTACTAATTGGAAAAAGGCTTGCATTTTACTAACCCAAAAAAAGAAAGAATTTGATAATAATGTCCTTACCATTATAAAAGAAAAAATTACACCAATTAAAGATAGAATGGCAAAAATTGAAAGTGAATTACTGCCAGAGGATCTTGAAAGTTATAAAAAAACCAAAAACAATGTGAAAACTGCTCCTTTTATATGCGAGTATGTTGATGGATTCTGTAGTGGATGTAATAAAGATGTCGAAGCAGAGGTGTCTAGAAAGCTTCAAAAGGAATCAACAACACACTGTCCAGAGTGTCAAAGGATTTTATATATTAAATAGAAGATTATGTGAGAGGAAATTATATGGCTAAAATCAACTTGAACTATAGCAATTTAAAAACAAACTATCTATTTTCCGATATAGCGCGAAAGGTAAGCGACTATAGAACAGCTTTCCCTAATAAGGAAATTATAAGAATGGGGATCGGTGATGTAACTTTACCTTTAGTTAAGCCAGTAGTAGATGCTCTAATTAATGCCTCGTCCGAAATGGGCAATAAAGAAACGTTTAAAGGATACGGTGATGAGCAAGGATATGGATTCCTTAGACAATCTATTCAAAAATATTATATAGACAATTGCAATGTACAACTAAAGGGTAATGAGATTTTTATAAGTGATGGAGCTAAGAGTGACATTGCTAACTTTACTGAGCTATTCTCAAATGAAAATACTATTATCATTCCCGATCCTGTTTATCCCGTCTACTTAGACAGTAATTTAATGTTTGGCCGGAAGATAGTGTTTATCGAAGGTAATGAAGAAAATGGATTTTTACCTTTACCAGATGAGAATACAAAAGGAGATATAGTCTATCTTTGTTCGCCCAATAACCCAACTGGGGCAGTATATAACCATGATCAACTTAAAGAGTGGGTTGACTTTGCTCTGAAAAATAACATAATAATATTTTTTGATAGTGCTTATGAAGCTTTTATTGCAGACAGTTCTTTGCCAAGGTCAATATATGAAATTGAAGGAGCAAGAAACTGTGCTGTTGAATTTTGTTCTTTAAGCAAAACTGCTGGTTTTACTGGAACTAGGTGCGGATATACGATAGTTCCAGAGGATATTACCATTGATGGCTTGTCATTAAACAAAATGTGGTTGAGAAGACAAACAACGAAATTTAATGGAACGTCATATATTGTTCAAAGAGGCGCAGAAGCTGTTTTTTCACAAGAAGGTATTTCTGCTTGCAAGGAAAATATTAATTACTACATGAATAATGCTAAAATAATTTCGAAAACGTTAAAAGAGAGCAACGTTTGGTTTACAGGAGGAATAAATTCACCATATATTTGGTTAAAATGTGGAATGGATAGTTGGGAGTTCTTTGATCTTCTACTAAATAAAGCACAAATTGTGGGCACCCCTGGAAGTGGCTTTGGCAAGTGTGGGGAAGGGTTTTTCCGACTTACTTCGTTTAATACTTTAGAAAATACGGTTGAAGCGATGAGTAGGCTAAAGGAATTCTTGAAAGAATTGCATTAGTTTCATAGATAATAAGAAAATGCGAAGTCGTAATGCTTCGCATTTTTTATATTTGGTATTAAGAAACATTAGTCAATCCTAAAGAATAATATAGCTGATGTTTTGTTGACTGTACGATATAAGTGTATTTATGGTATAATAACTTGTAAATTTATGATTATAAATAGGAGATGATTATGAAAGATTTTTGGAGCAAACCACATGTTTACAATATTAATACAATAGACAGATACGCATCGGGTTTCCCATATGATGAAAATTATAATGAAAAAGTAATAAACCTAAATGGTGCGTGGCTTTTTAAGTATTGTGAGAACCCGCAAAATATTCCAGAAGGGTTTGAAAAAGTTGATGATAGTAATGAATCATTTGATAAAATTTCAGTGCCTTCAAACTGGCAATTATTAGGTTATGATGCGCCTATTTATACGAATTTCGTATATCCTCATGCAATAGAGGCGATTAATATCTTTGCAATTCCAAAAATTAAAGCAGATAAAAATCCGGTAGGTTGTTATGTAAAAGATTTTAATATACCGAAAACGAAGGATAGGGTTTTTATTAATTTTGGTGGGGTGAACAGCTGCGCGGAAGTGTATGTGAATGGAGAATTTGTTGGATATTCAGAAGATACCTTTGATGCACAAGAATACGATATTACTAATTTTGTTAAAACAGGAAAAAATAAGCTTGCGGTTCTAGTTTATAGATATTGCACAGGAAGTTACCTTGAAGATCAAGATATGTGGAGAATGTCAGGAATATTTAGAGATGTAAACTTAATTTTTAAGCCGCAAACAGAAATTTCTGATATGTTTTTTACAAGTGATTTATATGAAGACTATACTAAAGCCAAAATTAAAGGAAAGGTTTATATTTCCAATCACGATAAAAATATTAGTAATTGTCGAATAGTGTTTAAATTATCCGACAAGTCTGGTAATTTGATTTTAGAAAAGAGTTCTGATGTCTTAGTGGAAATTAAAAAATCTGAAACCGTCAAAATTGAATTAGAACAATTCATAGAAAACTTTCAACTGTGGTCTCATGAATTCCCTAACTTGTATAATGTTACTGTGGAATTATATTCTGAAGACAAGTTTTTAGATAGAAGGATAATTAATTTTGGATTTAGAGAAATTAAAATTACTCCGTTAGAAAATGGTAAAGGACCGTTTATTAAACTAAATGGAAAACCTATAAAATTCTGTGGAGTAAACAGGCATGAATTTCATCCTGAATATGGTCATGCAGTACCTTTAAACCTAATTGAAAAAGACATTCAACTTTGCAAACTAAACAATATAACAGCGATTAGAACTGCACATTATCCTAACTCTAGAGGGTTTTATGATTTGTGTGACAAATATGGCATATTAGTTATGTGTGAAAATAATTTAGAAACACATGGATTAGCATTTATGTTGCCAAAAAACAATGAAAAATGGGCTGATGAATGCTGTTATCGTATTAGGAATATGGTTAATACATATAAAAATCATCCCTGTATTATTAGCTGGTCCTTAGGAAATGAAGCTGGTTTTGGAAAGGCGTTTTTCAAGATGAAAGAAGCGGTTCTTGAAATTGATAATACAAGATTTATTCACTATGAGCCAGATACGACAGGAAAGTGCAGTGATGTTTTATCAGAAATGTATGCAAAATTGGAAAAAATGCCCAAAATAGCGGAAAATAAAAAAATTAATCATTGCCAAGCATTATGGAGTCCGTTTGGCACTACGCTTAAACCTAATATGTATGTAGATTTACCCTTTATTCAATGTGAATATTCTCACGCTATGGGTAATAGTTTGGGTAATTTTGCTGATTATTGGGATTATTTTAAAAAATATGATAGACTTGCGGGTGGTTTTATTTGGGATCTTGCAGACCAAAGTATAAAAGTTGTAAATAATGGAATAACAGAATGGAGATATGGAGGTGATTTTGGCGACAAGCCAAATGATTCTAACTTTGCATTTAATGGGATTTTTAGGGCAGATAGAACTCCTAACCCATCATTATATGAGGTGAGAAAACAATATCAACAAGTTGACATTGCCTTAATTAACAATAAGATAGCATTTTTAAATAGGTATTTATTTACTGATTTATCTAACTTTGATTGTCGTCTTGAATTATTCGTTGATGGGAAATTAGTTGATTCTACTGAATTTGCGTTGCCGTCAATTAAGCCATCTACTACTGGATATGTTGATCTGCCAATAAACAATCAAGTAATTGAGGGAAATGACATTTCTATAGTTATATCCCTTTTGAATAGAAATGAAGATAAATGTATTCCTAAAGGACATGTAGTAGCGTATGAGCAATGCTATCTTAAGAGAGGCGATTTAATTTTACCAGAACAAGATAGCGATTGTACATATAGCGAGAACGATATTGAAATAGTCGTAGCTTTTGGCGAATGTAAGGCAATAATAGATAAAAAAACGGGTCGAATCTTGAGTGTTAGTATTAGAGGTGAGGAGAAATTTAAAGAACCTCTACAACCTAATTTTGTGAGGGCAACAATCGACAATGACCGTTTACCACAAGTTAACTTTGCAATAGTTAAGTGGTTTTTAGGTGTTAATAGATTTAAAAAAGCCATGAAGAGATTAAGAGCAAGGAAAATTAATATCTTCTATACTGACTCAAAATTAACTATAGCTATCGATTGGCGTATGCCCTATTTAAAAACTTTAAGAACACTATACAAATTTAATAGCAACAATTCAATAGACATCGATATGTCCGTTGTTTCAACAAAAGAATTGGAAAGATATGGCTTTAAGTTTGCATTAAGAGAAGGGATTGATGGTGTTTCATTTTTTGGAAAAGGCCCGTTTGAAAATTACTGTGATAGAAATACAGCAGCGCTGGTTAAGGAATATAGCGGTTTAGCTGAAGATTTTTTACACGATTACCTCTATCCACAAGAAAATGGCGGACATACTGAAGTACGGTGGTTACAAGTAGGAGGAGATAAGGGAGTTAAAATTGAAGCAAAGGAAAAACCTTTTGAAATGACAGTTCATCCGTACACACATAAAATGCTAGATGAAGCTAAGCATCTCCACGAATTGAAGACTCTTAACTATTTAACGATATATATAGATGGCAAACAAAGAGGAGTTGGTGGAGATGTTCCTGCACTAGCCTGTCTCAAACCACAATATAAAATTTTGCCTAGACAACTTCATAATCTGAAGTTTAGAATTACATTTTTTTAAACAGGAGCTGAACATATGTTATGCTAGGATTGGTTTTGGAGGGGGGAGGGGCTAAAGGAGCTTTTCATATAGGTGCTTTAAAAGCTTTATTTGAAAGAGGCTTTCAGTTCGCTGGTGTTGCAGGTACGTCTATAGGTGCTTTGAATGGAGCTATGGTTGCACAAGGAGATTTTGATAAGTGTTACGACTTTTGGCAAACAGTAACGCCTTCGACGCTATTAGACATTGATGATGCAAAGATTGACTCTATTTTTAGTGATGCAAAGATACAAGTTAAAGAAATACCATATTTTATAGGACTTGCTAAAACTGCCATAACTAACAAAGGCATTTCTATTCAACGTTTAGAAGATATTGTTAATAACCTTATAATTGAGGATAAGATTAGGAAAAGTAATATCGATTTCGGAATTATAACCGTTGATATTACCTCCGATTGGTTACCAATAGAAATTTTCAAAGATCAAATGCCTGCTGGCATGCTAAAAAAATATGTGTTAGCAAGTGCTTATTATCCAGCATTCCGGCGTCCCCGTATCGATGGTAGGGTTTTTATTGATGGCGGTATATATGATAATTGTCCTGTAAATCCGTTAATTAGAAGGGGTGGTTACAAGAAAATAATTGTCATTTCAACATTGAGCAAAATGCCAGCGAGACGCGTTGCCGATAAAAGTGTTAAGGTTGACTATATAATCCCAAGCAAACCTCTCGGTAATACCCTTGATTTAAGAAATAAAAACATTCTTGGTAATTTAAAGTTAGGTTATTATGATGCTGTTAGATATTTAGATAATTTAATGGGAGAAAAATTTTATTTCAAGAATGTTACAAATAGTTATGTCTACAATTTAATAGAATCTCAACAATCTAATTTTTTTGTTAATTTATCGACTTTATTTAGTGAAAAAGGTAATAAAAAGGCATTAACGACAAGGTTGTTCAAAGAAATGAAAGGGTTTTTAAAGTTAGATAAGGCATTAAATGATGCAGAGGTTTTTTTAAAGACAATTGAATTTTTAGCTGATGATAACAAAATTGAAAAATTTCAGATTTATTCTATTGAAACATTTTTAAAGGAAATGGAAATTTCCGATAAATATAAAAAAAATACCATTAATCCGGTAGTGCAAGCAATACAACTATTGATTAATGCATACAGGAGTTAAAAAATGACAGAAAAAAAGCCAATTAAAGAAGAGGCAAATGATACTGCCGATTTAGCTAAAGATAATATTAAACAAGATGTCGTTGGAGTGTCTGACAGACAAATTGTTGAGACAGATAAAATAAATGATTCTAGCGATAAAGTGATGACTACAAAGAATATTGAAGAGGGTAATGTCCAAACTATCAAGGAAGATGTTTGCCATAAAGATGGAACTAAGAAAAAAAAGTTTTGTGTAAAAAATGTAAAAAAAGCAGATGTAATTTCTTTTATAAAAAAGGTTAGCAATAGATGGTTCATTTCTGCCTTCAGTGGGATGGCCCAGGGATTATTTGTAACATTAATTGCAGGCACAATTATAAAGCAGCTAGGGTTATTAATTTTAAAAGCAGCAACTCCCGCTGCTCTTACCGTTGGTAATGCATTAATGACAGTTGGCACAATTGCTTCTTTTTTAATGGGTGCTGGTATAGGTGCAGGTATAGCGAAAGCGTTAAAAGGGAGTGCTCTAACTATTTTTTCTGCATTAGTTGCAGGTATGATAGGTTCGTTTGCCATGAGTTTTTTAAATGGAGATTGGGTTTCCTTTTTAAATAATAAACCAATTGTAGCAGTAAGCTCGCCGGGGAATCCCATCAGTGCTTATGTGTGTGCTTTAATTGCAACTGAAGTTGGCAACATAGTGTCTGGTAAAACTAAAGTCGATATATTGATAGTTCCATTATGTATGATTTTTACTGCTATGTTGTCGGTATATATTGCATGGCCGTTTGTTAAGCTCGTTGATTTAATTCGTATTGCTCTTGAATATGCTACAGGCGCCGCTCCGTTTATAATGGGAGTTCTTATTTCTGTTGTTATGGGCTTGTTATTAACTTTACCCACATCGTCTGCGGCAATATGGATTGCCATTGCACTTCCTTCTGCTAACTCCGATGTTATGTTAATAGCGGGAGGAGCTGCATGTGTAGGTTGTTGTGCTCACATGATTGGTTTTGCTGTATCTAGTTTCAAAGAAAACAGGTGGGGTGGTTTAATTGCACAAGGCTTGGGTACTAGTATGTTACAAATACCCAATCTTATGAAAAATCCAAAGATTTTAATACCACAAATTGTTTCAAGTATGGTAGTTGGACCTTTGTCAACCTGTGTTTTCAAGTTAAGATGTAATGCAGCTGGTGGAGGTATGGGCACAAGCGGTCTGGTTGGAATAATTGGGATCATTGAGGCATCTTCAGGAATAATACCTGCTTGGCAAATGTGGTTAGGAATTGTATTGTTGTGCTTCATCTTGCCAGCAGCTATATCTCTTGGCGTATCCGTCCTTTTAAGAAAAGTGGGTTGGATTAAACTTGATGATATGAAATTGAAAATGAGTTAAAGTTATAGGAACTTTGAGAGAGGCGCTGAAGAATGGAAACGATGATTTTAATCGATGGACACAGTTTGATGTATAGAGCGTTTTATGCTTTACCACAATTATCAAATAGTAAAGGGATTATAACGAATGGCATTTACGGTTTTTTAACGATGCTATATAGATTATTGGAGGAAGAAACACCTACTCACATTTGTGTGGTTTTTGATACAAAAACCCCTTCGTTTAGAAATAATATTTATCCTGAATACAAAGGAACAAGAAAACCTATGCCTGAAGAATTAGTTGAGCAATTTCCGTTAATTAAAGAAATTTTGGAATCGCTTGGCATAAAAACAATAGAAAAAGAAGGGTTTGAAGCTGATGATGTAATAGGGACCTTATCAAAAAAATATAATATTAAAACTAAGATAGTGAGTGGAGATAGGGATGTTCTACAATTAATTTCTGATTCAACAGAAGTTATATTAACACAAAGAGGAGTTTCGCAAACAAGAAAATATACAATTAATGAATTGAAAAAAGAAGGTTTTACACCCAACCAAATTATAGATTATAAAGCTTTAGCAGGAGATACTTCTGATAATATTCCAGGAGCACCAGGTATAGGAGATATTAGAGCAAAGAAGCTTTTAATAGAATTTGATAATTTGGATAATTTATTACTATCGGCTGATAAACTATCGGGCAAACTAGGAGAGACTATTAGAAAGAATAAAGACATAATCAAGCTTTCTAAAATTCTTGCTACGATTAAGACCGATTTAGCTTTAGATTATACTTTAGATTATTTTACACTACACTATAACGCATCAGATAGATTTAATGATTATTTAGATTTTTTAGAAATGAAATCTCTTGTTTCAAGATATTCAAAACTATTTACCAACCTACATAAAAATGATGAAGGAGAAGGCTTAGAATTAATAGAGTCTACAGAAGATGATAGAAAAGAACATTACAGTATGCAAGAGATAATAAATCCTTCAATTATACAAAAATATCTAAATAAGAGAGTTATTCCTAATTTAAATTTTACGGTAACAGAAATAACAAGTTTAGATTCTTTAAAGGGTATCCTGCGAGATATTTCAAAATTAGATAAAGTGGCATTTTATATTGACGATAATTTGATTTTTACAAGCGATGGAATCAATGCATATAAAACGAATTGTACATATTCATTGTTCGATTTCAACTATACTCTTGAAGAGGCGTTATCGTTGTTTAAAGAAATCCTCGAGTCCCCAAAAATTCAAAAGATTAGTTTTGATTTAAAAACTCTTAAACATCGATTAGCAAAAATAAATATTGCTATCAAAATGCCATATAGTGATGTTCAGTTAAAGGAATATTTGTTACGAAGTCATTTTACATATAAAAACGTTAAAGATTTGTTAGGGGAAAAGGTATTAACAGACCAATATCCTATTTGGTTTTTCCACTTATCAAAAGCTCAAGACAATGATTTAAACGAACTTAATTTAACGCGACTTTATACTGAAATTGAGAGCCCGCTGATCGATATATTATATGATATGGAATGTTCTGGGTTTGCCGTAGATCAAAGAATCCTTGTTGAGTTATCTCAAAAATACACTGAAGAAATTGAGCAGCTTAAAACAGAAATTTATGATATTGCAGGTAAGGAGTTTAATATTAACTCAAACAAACAACTAGCTGAGGTTTTGTTTGTTGATCTGGGTATTTCTTCACGCAATAAAACAAAAACCGGAAATTGGTCGGTTGATGCAGATGTGCTATACAATATAGACCATCCGATAGCTAAGTTATTACTCAGATACCGGACAGCAACAAAATTCCTATCTACATATATTGATGGGATGCAAAGATTAATTAATAGAAAGACTAACAAGATTCATACCGTATTTCAACAGTGTGTTACTGCAACAGGGCGCCTATCTTCGACTGAGCCAAATCTTCAGAATATGCCAGTTAGAAATGATGAAGGAAAGGAAATAAGAAAAATGTTAGTTGCATCTCCAGGCAATGTATTGATAACAGCTGATTACTCGCAAATAGAATTAAGGTTGGTGGCGAATTTTTCCGAAGATGAAATTTTTATTGATTATTACAAAAAAGATGTAGATGTCCATACTGCTACTGCGGCAAAAATGTTTGGATTACCGATCTCGGAAGTTAAATCCGATTTAAGAAGAAAAGCAAAAGCAATTAACTTTGGTATCATATACGGCATAAGTGCTTTTGGGTTAGCTAAAAACACAGAGACTAGTATATCGCAAGCAAAAAGTTTTATGGATAGATATTTTGAAACACATCCAAAAGTACATATGTATATGGAAACAAATGCGAATTACGCTAGGGAAAATTATTATATCAAAACTATTTTTGGCCGTATTAGATTTTTCCCTGAGTTTATTTCAGGAAAAACTAGGGAGCAAGAGTTTGCGATGAGAGCTGCTAAAAACATGCCTTTACAAGGATCTGCAGCTGATATTATAAAAAAAGCCATGATTTTAGTTTATAATGGCATAAAAGAACGAAACTTTAAATCTAAAATGATTCTTCAAGTTCATGACGAATTAATTTTTGATGTACCTATTGATGAAGTGTCAGAAATGTCAAAGCTTATTAAACAATGTATGGAGAAGTCCGTTGAATTAAAAGTTCCTCTAACAGTTGATGTTAAAAGTGGTAGTAATTGGTTTGAAGCAAGCTAAAGGAATTTATTTTATGTATAAAATAGCAATTTGTGGTGGAATTGGAACTGGGAAAAGTGAAGTCATTAAAATTTTGGCATCGAAAGGCTATGCGGTTTTGAGCATGGATTCAATTAATAGGGAGTTATTATCATGTGGAGAATATGTTTCATTAATAGAAATTAATTTTCCTAAAGCGGTTGTTAATGGAGTTATCGATAAAAAAATTTTAAAAAATGAGATATTTAACAATGAAAGTAAACGAATATTATTAAATAAATTGTCACACCCTCGGATTAAAAATATATTTGAAAAATATGATACTGCTGATAAAACATTGTTGTTTGTAGAAGTACCATTAATAGTTGAATCTAATATGGTTGACATGTTTGATATGTTGTGGGCGATCAAATCTCCTCGTAAAGTCAGAGTCGAAAGGATAATAAATAGAGATGACATATCTAAAGAATTAGCAGAAAAAATAATTGATATACAAGTAAAGGAAGAAACTATATACGACATTGCAGACATCATAATATCAAATGACGGAGATACGGACTCGCTACAAAAAGAAGTTGAAAAACAATTAAATATATTGCCAACGTTTTAACTATGAAAGAAAAAGTCTTTTTACATTGTGACGTTAATAATTTTTATGCATCAGTTGCGGCAGTTTTAGACCCGAGTTTACAAAATAAGCCCATAGCTGTTTCAGGAAGTAAAGAATTAAGACGAGGTATAGTTCTTGCAAAATCTAGGCTAGCATCCGAACAAGGAGTAAGGACTGGAGAAACAATAGGTGAGGCACTCGCAAAATGTTCAGATTTAATACTAGTTGCCCCCAACTTTGTAGAGTATAAAAGATTTTCCAATATGATTTATCAGATATATTTGTCTTATACTAATTTAGTTGAGACTTTTGGACAAGATGAATGCTGGTTGGATATAACGAATAAAGTAAATGATATTGAAGAAGGCGCAAAATTAGCAGATGAAATTAGAAAAGAGGTTAAGGAAAAAACTGGCGGCTTAACCATTTCAGTAGGCGTTTCTTTTACGAAAGTTTTTGCCAAACTAGGGTCGGATTTAAAGAAGCCATATGGTCTTACCGTGATTAGTAGAAATAACTATAAAGAAATCTTATATGGATTGCCTGTGCAGTCAATGATTTTTATTGGGCAGGCAACGAGGAAAGTATTAAATCAATTAAATATTTTTACTATTGGAGATTTAGCTGAGGCTCATGATTTTATAATTATTAATGAATTGGGAAAAAATGGAGAAAAACTCCTTGCTTCTGCTAGAGGTAAAGATAATGAAGAAATTTTATTGTCATCTCAATCGCATTCTCACCAAAGTGTAGGTAATGGCACTACCTTACCCAAAGATATCAAAAAACTTGAAGAGGTTGAAAGGGTTATTTATGCCTTATCAGAAATTGTCGCTTTTAGGTTAAAAAAATATAATATGTTGTGCAATGGAGTTTCATTAAGTGTAAAAGATAATGAATTTAATTTGAAGAGCAAACAAGGGATTTTAGGGTTCTACACTTGTTCGAGTTCTATTATAGCTAATAAAGCAATCGAATTGTTTTTAAGTTTTTATTCCTTCGGGAGCATGTCGCCTATTAGGGCCATAACAGTCACTACTTATGATTTAATTGATAATAATGAATCGGTGCAATTAAGCTTTTTTGAGTCACGCATCGTAAAAACTGAATCGTTGGAAAGGGCAATCGATGATTTAAGAACTAAGTATGGGTATGAAATACTCAAGCGTGGCTGCGACATAACACAAGAAGTTATTACAGGCGATGTGATAGACGAAGATATATTTAGGTAATTTACTTAATTAAAAAATTAAAGAAAATAGTCTTGTATTTTTTTTATTCTATTAGGGGTATGGGTTATAAGGAAATAGCTAATTATTCCCGTTATCATGCCAGAAATTAGTCCTGCTAGTGAAACATATGGTAGATATGAAAACACAACCGTTGTTCCCATGATTAAAAAAGCTACAACAACTTGTATTGTGTTATGAACACTTGCAGCCAGTGCACTTATAAGCGGTATGCCTAATATTTTTAACCTAAACATCAGTAGCATTAAAAATAGTGATAATATACTTGCAGGTAATGAGTATAAAATCATTATAGGGTTTCCAAAAAGTAGTGGGATAATAAGTGATTTTAAAATAACTGTAATAATTGACGATAATTCATCGAGGATTATTATTGTAAATATGATGACGATATTACTGAAACCAATTTTAATAAACGGCAAGAGAGGTATTATTGGTGGAATAAGCATTTCTAATAGACCAATAATAATTGTCAATGATAGCAAAAGTGCAGTATATGCAATTTTTAGAATTATATGATTTCTATTCATTATTTTACCCAGTTATATACATCTCTTGATTGTTTGCAACAACTATTACAAATTTTTTTGGTGCACATATAATTTTTTCCCCAACCTTACTTATAGGGGGTGTTTGTACGCAAATTTGCGAGTGGCAGTTGTTAGAAACGACACGAGCTGTTTTATCTTTGATTTCTACGATTATCTCCCCATCAATATCATATGTATAATTTTTATTTAAACTTAAATCAATTTTTTCTATCATTTTACCGTTATGGTAAACCTCTACAAACTCACCTTGTACTGAAGGAATAAAAACAATAACAAGTATAATACTAATCGTAAGTAAAATTAAGATTAACAATATATCAAACAGGCCGAAAGGGCGGGCTGTTAAATAATGTTTTTTGTACTTTATATTCTTGCTGGTAGTATTCATAAAATTAATTTGCGGTTTTTGCAATAGTCATGGTGCTTAGAACATATTAGGAACTAGTTTGTTAATGTATATCTATTATCAATAATCATAAAGTTGTTGATATCTCCTATTAAAGAACAAGTGTTTTTTCTAAATATAATAGCTGAGTAGCCAAAATTATTCAGTAATAATTTTGCTTCTTCCGAGTCACCTAGTATAAATATTAATGTCGACAAATAATCACAAATAGTTGCACTTTCTCCTATTATCGTAACAGATATTATCGGATCAATATCATTATGCCAAGCAGGATAACCATCTTGATTGATTACATGGTGGTATTTTGTACCATTTACATAATAAAAGCGATGGTAATCACCGCTTGTAGCAGTGGCAAGTCCAGCGGATAACTTTAATTTAGCTGCAAATGGTTCGTCACTATCTTTTATGGGATTCAAAATATTGACTTCAATGTCTTTGTTCGTTTTAAGAGTGCCACCTATGTCAACAACTGCAGTTTTATCGGATTTCAATTGTTCAAATATTTCATTGCAAACAAAACCTTTGGCGATTGCACCAAGATCTATTTTAGCTTCAGAGATGGTTTTTGAAACAGTTAGTTCTTCTGGATTTAATTCAAAATAATCAAAATTACAATATTGTAAAGTTGTTTCAATTTCGCTGTCGGTTGGAATTTTTTCAGGAGAAACTCCAGAAATATATGTCTTAGGATCAAAATGCCATAGCTCAACGAGGGGATATATCGCGGGATTAAAATTATGGTTGTATTCATAAAGTTCTTTTGTAAGAGATAGTAAGTCAAATGTAATCTTGTTAACACTAACAACTTCAAATGCTTTGGCTGAATTAATTTTATATAAATCACTAGCTGTCTCTATTTGTGAAAGAAGGGCATCAATGTTCGCAATATATTTTTTCACATCTTTGATTTTTATTTCACTTGTATTGGCTGAATATATATTACATTCTGTTCCAAATGCGAAAATGTGCGTGGTTTTACTACATCCAGTACTTGATAGTAATTGAATAAAGAGGATAACAATTATTAATAAAGTGCTAAAGAATTTTTTACGCATAATGTCTCCACTATAAAGTTTTACCATAGATTCACTTTATAATAACACAAACGCCATTGTTATGAAACAATGGCGATGAGTATATAAGGTAAATTAAATTAATTTTAGTACTTACCTTGAGGTTTTTTGTTTTTTGCAACATAACAAAGTCCAATTGTGCCAGGGCCACAATGAGTTCCGATGACAGGACCTATATCTAATTGAACTACATCTAAATCGGGGCGTTTGTTTTTTATGAGAGATGTGTATCTACTAACTTCTTCTAAACAATCTCCATGAAGTATAAAAACCGGAGAATCGGCGTTTCCATCAGCATTTTGTATTGCGTTATCTACAATAATTTGTCTTGCTTTAGCTTTCCCTTGTACCGATTGAAAAGGTTCAAGTTTTCCAGCTTCTGTTAATTTGATAATAGGTTTTAATTGTAAAATTGTTCCCATTATTGCTTTTCCAGTAGTTAATCTTCCTCCTCTTTTTAAAAATAACAGGTCATCAACCACGAATTCCATATGTACAAAAGGAGCTATTTCATCTAGTTTTTTTATAATTTGTTGTGTAGTTTTTCCTTTGTTTAATAATTTAGCTGCTTGCAGTACTAAAATTCCAGTCCCTAAACTAATAGCTTTAGTATCATACCGTGTAAATTTAAGATTTGGATACTTTATTTTAAGTTCGTTGATAGCTTGGTCCATCATACTAAATGTGGCACTAAAATTTGTACCAAAACTAACATATAAAACTTCATTGCCATTTTTGAACTCAGGTTCAAAATACTCCTTAAATTCTTCTCCGTTAAGTGCGGAAGTAGTAGGGATTGAGCCTGCTCTGACTTTACCAAAAAACCAACTTGGGTCATATGTTTGACCTAGGTCGGCGTAATATATTTCTCCGTCCAGGGTATATGGGAATCTAATAACATTGTTTTCTATACCAACTTTTTTTGCTAGTTCAAAAGTTAATTCGCTATCTGTATCAAAAAATAACTTAATCATAATTGACCTCTAATTGTTTATTTTTTTAAATATAGCACAAAATATCAACTTTTGTAAATCACATTACATCATAGTGTATTCAGTTAAATAATCCAAGATGATTAGTGTTGTTTTGATTTAGTTTATGTTATCATATACCTGGTTAAGTTAAACATATGTTAAGTCACTGTATAAAACACCACATATAATTACTAATACGGTTATCCCAATTGAGTTAATAGTACTCAATAAATAATATCCGTTCATTTAGTATTAAAGATAGTTAATTTAAAGGAATAAAATTTTATGAGTTATGCAGATACAGTTTTTATAAACAATATTAAAGATATTTTAGCTAATGGCTATAGTGATGCCTCACTTAATGTTAGACCCAAATGGTCTGACGAAACACCAGCACACACTGTTAAAAAGTTCTGTATAGTAAATAGGTATGATCTTCAAAAAGAATTTCCAATTCTCACTATCAGAAGGACAGCGTTCAAGTCTGCACTAGATGAAGTTTTTTGGATATGGCAGAAAAAATCTAATAATGTAGCTGATTTAAAATCAAAAATATGGGATTCTTGGGCTGACGACAAAGGAACGATTGGTAAAGCATATGGATACCAACTTGGAGTAAAGCATAGGTATAAGGAAGGTTGTTTTGATCAGGTTGATAGAGTTCTATATGACTTAAAAAACAATCCGCAATCTCGTAGAATAATGACTAACATATACGTTCACAATGATCTCCATGAAATGAACCTTTATCCGTGTGCATATTCTATGACATTTAATGTTTCTGGGAATGTATTAAATGCAATTTTAAATCAACGAAGTCAAGATATGCTAACTGCAAATAATTGGAATGTGGTTCAATATGCGTGCTTACTTCACATGTTTGCTCAAGTTAGTGGATTAATGGTTGGAGAGTTAGTTCATGTAATTGCCGATGCTCATATTTATGATAGACATATACCTATTGTTAAGAAAATAATTGAAAACCAACAATATGATGCACCGAAGTTTATTATGAATAAAAATATTGATGATTTTTATAGTTTCAAAGTAGAAGATTTTAGGTTAGAAGGATATAAGTACAACGAGTTAAAAGAAAAAATCGAGGTGGCTGTATAATGCATATAATAGTTTGTGTAGATAAAAACTGGGGTATTGGAAAAAATAATGGACTTTTATTTCATATTCCTGCAGATTTGAGATATTTTAAAAATATAACAAGAAATAAAATAGTAGTAATGGGGGGCAATACTTTGTTATCACTACCTAAGTCGAAACCATTGCCGAATAGGATAAACATTGTACTTACAGATGTTTTTACTAGGGACGACTGTATTATAGTTCCTACATTAAAGGAATTATTTTATGAATTAAAAAAATATAATACAGATGACATTTTTATCATAGGCGGAGCAATGTTTTACCGTACAATGCTTGATTATTGTGAGAGTGCTTATGTTACGAAGGTAGATGCCACCTGTGATGATGCCACTGTTTTTTTTCCAAATCTTGATGAAAAACTAAATTGGATTCATAAAGAAGCAAGTGATAATCAAGTAGATAACGGGTATAATTTCGTATTTACTAAATATATAAACACTAAAATAAAGGAGATTGAGTATTAATTATGACAAGCAAGATTACCATGAAGACACCAATTGTTGAAATCAATGGTGATGAAATGACTAGGATTATATGGAAGGCAATTAAAGATATACTACTTTGCCCATATATTAATTTAAAAACTGAATATTTCGATTTAGGTTTAGAGTATAGGGAAGCAACTAAAGACCAAGTTACTATTGATGCCGCAAGTGCAATTAAAAAGTATGGGGTTGGGGTTAAATGCGCAACAATTACTCCTAATGCCGATAGAGTAAAAGAATATTCATTAAGCAAAATGTGGAAATCGCCGAATGGAACCATTCGGTCAATACTTGATGGTACGGTTTTTAGAGAACCAATAATTGTTGATGGGATAAAGCCAATTGTACCCACTTGGACTAACCCCATAATCATTGCCAGGCATGCCTACGGAGATATATATGCTGGTGTTGAGTTCATGGTTGGTGATAATGGCGGAAGCGTAAAAATGGTCGGACCTGAGGGGAATTCTTTAGAGATTAAAAACTTTGATGGTGCAGGTATTGTACAAGGTATTCATAATACAGATAAGAGTATAGAAAGTTTTGCGAGGAGTTGTTTTAATTTTGCGTTAGATAAGTGTTTAGATATTTGGTTTAGTGCAAAAGACACAATTAGTAAAATTTACGACCATAGATTTAAAGATATATTTTCAGAAATTTTTGAAACAGAATATAGAGAAAAGTTCAAAGAAAAAAATATTCAATATTTTTATACATTGATAGATGATGCGGTTGCTAGAGTCATGCGTAGTTCTGGAGGCTTTATATGGGCATGTAAAAATTACGATGGCGATGTTATGAGTGATATGATTGCTACGGCATTTGGGTCACTAGCTATGATGACATCGGTGTTAGTTTCTCCCGAGGGACACTATGAGTATGAAGCGGCCCATGGCACTGTAACAAGACATTACTATAAACACTTGAAGGGCGAAACAACATCCACAAATTCAGTGGCTACTATTTTTGCTTGGACTGGCGCTTTACGTAAAAGAGGCGAGCTAGATAACTTAGATAAATTAATTAAATTTGCCAATTTACTAGAAGAAGTAACAAAAGAAACGATTGAAAGTGGCTATATGACTAAAGATTTGGTAGGGTTGTTTTTTAAGGAAGGAATTAATCCTAAACCACTAGATACGATGAGTTTCTTAGAAAAAGTTGCTGCATCATTAGAGTTGAAGCTATCAATCTAACATATTATTATGGAGAAACATATTGATTAAAATTAAAACGTTTGTATCTGGTATACTTTCTAATAATACATACCTTATTTTTAACGACAGAAGTATAGATAAAAAAGAGGGTGTAATTATAGATCCTACCGGTTGTTTTGCATCTGCACGGCAATACATAATTGAGAACAATATAGAATTAAAAGCAGTTATGTTGACTCACGGCCATTTTGACCATGTAATTGATGTTCCTAAATGGCAGAGGCTGGGGATTAGGGTTTTCGCTCACAAGCAAGAGTTATTTAATTTGAATAGTGATAGGACTATTCTAATGTTAAAATCATTGAACTTACCACCGATAACCATAGATGAAGAACTTAGCGAAAAAAACTATGTTTTTGAAGGAATCCCAATTGATGTATTACATACACCTGGGCACACAAAGGGTAGTTGCTGTTTCGTAGTAGGTAATAATGTTTTTTCTGGAGATACATTGTTTTTCAATAGTTTTGGTAGAACTGATTTTCCTGATGGTGACTTTAATCAAATGAAATGTTCTTTAAAGAAGCTATTTACATTTTCAGAACAAGATTATAATGTATTTCCTGGACATGAAGATTTTAGCTCCTTAAATTATGAAAGGACACATAACCCTATATTAATGTATTTTTAATTGATAAAGCTTACATTCTATTATTTATTTCGTAGCTATAGCTACATAAATTTAAGCATATGACAAATGTAAATTCTAATGTTTATAAAATTATTAACTTGTTACCAGATTTCCTGAATGACGTCCCAGAAATTATCCGAGCATTCCAGCCTCATATACAAATCTCGGATGATGGTGCTGAAATTATACTAAAGTTTTATTACAATGAACCAGTTAATAATCACATTTTTGAGCTCATAATAGATAACTTAACTTATAAACTAGAAGTTCCATTAAAAATTGAAGACACAGACTCCTTAACTGTAAAGAGCCAAACTAAACGAATTATTAAAAATTATCTGTACAAACATTTTGTGAGTAAATTAGGCGTAAAACTAGCTTATGGAAGTCTAACAGGAGTACGACCAACAAGTATTATTTATAGAGGCGAAATCCGAAAAGAAGATGTTGAAAATTATTTTAAGATTAATTTTTTCGTGACAGAATCTAAAGCAAAATTAATTAACGACGTTCACACGAACCAAATTGGGTTTTATTGTCCGAGCGATACTAAAATTGATCTATTTATTAATATACCAATATGTAAAACCAAATGCAAATATTGTTCATTTCCTACAGCAGTTTTAGCCAAATCAAATGACATCCTAGAAGACTACATCAATTGTATTTTGATGGAAATCGAATTAAAGAGGAATATACTAGAAAACTATGAAATTGGAAGCATATATGTAGGAGGTGGTACTCCTACCTGTATTCCAGATTGTCTGTTAGACAAGTTGTTAAAACATTTATCAGAGTTTGCAAATAATATCGAGTTTACTGTTGAAGCTGGTAGACCAGACAGTATAAGTTTAAAAAACTTAAATATTATGGCTAACAATAAAGTTTCTCGCATATCGATCAATCCGCAAACGTTTAATGAAGACACGCTTATTAAAATTGGACGTAATCATAATGTTGATTCTATATACGAAGCTTATGAGTTATCAAGATTATTCAGTTTTTGCATTAATATGGATTTAATAGCAGGGCTACCTGATGAACATGAAAAGGATTTTATCTCTAGTTTGAATAAAACGATTGCACTTTCGCCTGATAACATAACAGTTCATTCACTATCTATAAAAAGAGGTTCAATTTTTATGGAAGAAGCAAATAAGAAAGATGTGTCTGGAGTTGTAACAAAAATGGTGGATTATTCACAGTCTACCCTGGTTGAAAATGGATATATTCCATACTACTTATATAGACAAAAAAACACTTTTGATAATTTAGAAAATGTAGGATACTGTAAACCTGGTAAACAGTGCAGATATAATATCAATTATATGGAAGAAACCAATACTGTGTTAGGCCTTGGCGCAGGAGCTATGACAAAATTTGTATTCAATAAAGAAAACAGAATAGAAAGAGTAAGAAACAAAAAAAACATAGAACTTTATATGACCGACATAATAAATTTAGCTAAACACTAAACATTTTTTATTCGTTTATTTGGTGGAAAACCGAACAAAACCTTTGCAAATATTACTACTTTTATGCTAACATACAAAATGTGCCTATATCTTGGCTTATTCTATATGTTTATGCTAGGAGTACGGTGAATCATCTCATATGAAAAGGAGTTAAAAAATGACGAAAGAAAGAAAACAAGAAATTATCAAAACATTTGGAAAGAAAGAAGGCGATACTGGTTCCCCAGAAGTTCAAATCGCTTTATTAACAGAAAGAATTGTAGAATTAACTGCACATTTAAATGTACATAAAAAAGACCATCATAGCCGTAGAGGCTTATTAAAGATGGTAGGTCAAAGAAGAAGTTTACTGGATTATCTCAAGAAAAAAGATGTCGAAAGATATAGAGAGATAATTAGTGCACTAGGTTTAAGAAAATAAGAGAACATAGATGAGAGGGTGGTTATTAGCCCTCTTTTTCTATGCAAAATGGAGGAAATAATTTAGATGAAAGAAAGTAAAATTTTTAAGACAATAATTGGAGGGCAAGAGGTTAGCGCAGAAATAGGCGGATATTGCTCTCATAGCAATGGTGAATGCTTCATAAAATGTGGAGAAACTATTGTAATGGTAAATGTAACAATGTCCGATTCAGTTAGAGATGGATTAGATTACTTTCCATTAGGAGTTGATTTTGAGGAAAAAATGTATTCAGTTGGTAAAATCCCAGGTGGATTTAAAAGGAGAGAAGGAAGACCAAGCGATAAAGCAATTTTAACATCGCGGCTAATTGATAGGCCTATACGTCCACTATTTCCTAAGGGATTTTATAATGATGTCGCTGTAGTAGCAACAGCTTTATCGGTTGACCCCAATATCCCGCCAGAAGCATTGGCTATGATTGGGAGTTCAGTTGCGTTATCGGTATCAGATATCCCATTCAATGGCCCCACAGGTTCTGTTGTTGTAGGATATGTAGATGGCGAATATATTATCAACCCGAATATCGAACAACGAGAAAAATCGTTATTACATTTAACACTTAGCGGAACTAAAGACGCTATTATGATGGTTGAAGCTGGTGCTAATGAAGTTACCGAGAAGGAAATGTTAGATGCAATCATGTTCGGACATAGGGAAATTAAAAAAATTGTAGAATGGATTGAAAGTATTGTAAAAGAAGTAGGAAAACCCAAAAGGGCATATACTGCTAAAGTACCCAGCGAGGAATTGGAAAAAGAAGTAAAAGAATATGCAAAAGATAAAATTGATTTTGTCTTTGATACATTCGATAGAACTGAAAGAGAAAAGAGAGAAAGCGAAGTAACCGTTGATATTATCTCCTATTTTGATGAAAAGCATCCAAATTCAAAAAGTGAAATATTGGATGTTTTGTATAGCATGAAAAAAGAAGCTGTACGTGATATGATTTCCACAAAAAATGTAAGACCCGATGGCAGAAAGCTCACAGAGATTAGACCTATTTGGTGTGAAGTTGACTTGCTGCCTAGAGCTCATGGAAGTGCCGTGTTTACTAGAGGACAAACTCAAGCATTGACAATTACTACGTTAGGTACAATTAGTGATGCCCAAAAACTTGAAGGTTTAGATGACGATGTATTTAAGAGATACATGCATCACTACAATTTCCCACCATATAGTACTGGTGAGGCAAAACCGATGCGTAGCCCAGGACGCAGAGAAATAGGCCACGGTGCGTTAGCAGAAAGAGCGCTAGAACCAGTATTGCCTTCTGAAGATGTTTTTCCGTACGCGATACGTACAGTATCTGAAATCCTATCAAGTAACGGTTCAACTTCACAAGCAAGCGTGTGTGGAAGCACTTTGTCATTAATGGATGCTGGAGTTCCAATAAAATCCCCTGTTGCTGGAATAGCTATGGGTCTTATTAAAGACGATATGAGAAATAAAATTCACATTCTATCTGACATTCAAGGAATTGAAGACTTTTTTGGAGATATGGACTTCAAAGTAGCGGGTACAGAGCATGGTATTACTGCAATTCAAATGGACATAAAGATCTCTGGAATTAATGAAGAGATACTAACTAAAGCATTAGAGCAAGCTAGAGTTGGAAGGCTACACATTTTGTCGATTATGCTAGAGACCATCAAACAACCTAGAAAAGAGCTAAATAAATATGCTCCTAAAATTATTAAATTTGACATTAATCCAGACAAGATTAAAGATGTTATTGGATCTGGCGGTAAAGTTATAAATAAAATAATTGAGGATACAGGTGTTAAGATTGACATAAGCGATGAAGGACAAGTGTTTATAGCCTCATCAGACACAAAGATGGCTAACGAAGCTAAAAACATTATATTACGCATATCTAAAGATCCAGAAGTAGGAGACATTTACGAAGGCCCAGTAGTCAAAATAACTGATGATTTAGGTGCTTGGGTTAATTTGTTCCCAGGCAGAGACGGCATGATTCACATTAGTAAATTATCGGATAAAAGAGTGGAAAAAGTTAGTGATGTTTTAAAAGAAGGGGATATTGTCAAAGTAAAACTTATAAAAATAGATGAAAGGAAGGGCTGGTTAAACTTAAAACTAATTGACATTGTCAAATAGTTATATATCATTCAAAATGGGATACGGCTATTGGGAAATAGCCGTTTTTAATAACCTCTGACTCTAGTCTTTGCCTAATTAGAGAATTCTAACAGTATTTTCTTAAATTGAAAAGTACCTGAAAATTTAGTGACGCGCGCTCACGAGATTAATCTATACATTGACTATTAATTAATTTTAATGTTAAATATTAATATGTAAATAATTATGTATGTAATCTTATAATGATGTATGTAATCTTAAAACTATTATGATCAAAAAACTAATAATTTTTCTAATAACCATAGCGATTGCTATTTTAGTGTTTACATTAATTGGATGCAAACCAGATGAAGTAGTGCAATCAGGTAATAATATTACGGTTACTTCCTCTGAGGATATTATTTTTTTTAAAAGTGATACAGATGCGGTCGAATGGAGAGATTATACTCTCAACGTTTTTTCAGGAGATAATTTGTTAGAACAAATTAGATTGACGCCTGAAATACTCAAAGATGATGCAGAACGTGATAAATTAAATACTGTTGGCACGAAAACGCTTGAAATTTTATACAAGGGGGAAAGAACCTTTGTAACAGTCACTGTTAAACCGAAACCAATCATATCAGAATTTAATGTTACATTTAATGCTAGTGAAGGATATTTCGGATCCGATGTGAATAGTAAAGTAATAACTAAGTCATTGAGCGAAATGGATGCCATAGTTGTACCCAAAAGAGAAGGGTATATATTTGCAGGCTGGTTTGAAGATATTGATAGAATTGAGACAAAATATGTTACTGGCAAAATAGTTACCAAAGATATTACCCTGTATGCTAAATGGGAATCGCCTGATAATTGGTCAGTTGAATATAAGATTAGTATAGATGGTGCAATACAAGATATTCCTGGGGTTAATAAACAAACATTCAAACACGGTTCTATAATCACACTGAGAATCCCTGATAGGTTTCCTAGTAGTGATTTTGTAAAATACAGTGTACAAAAAATTGTAGACAATGTACCTGAGTCCTATCAAGAATACACATATGTTGATGATCAAGACACTACGGTTGAAGTAATAGCAAATTTTCGAATTCTTTTAGAATATAGGACAAAAACTTTTACAGTTAAATACAGTGCTATATCTCCGCTAGACGGATCTACTTTTACGCCTATAATAGAAAACGTAAGATATGGCGAATCATTCGATACGCACTTTTCTCCTTTATCAGCAGTGCAGGTTGATGGGCATAGTGTTGAATGGGTAGATTATGATAACAACAACACGGTTATTCACGATTTTAAAACAGGTGTTTTCAGAGATTACAACATAGTAGCTAGATATACTAAGTTAAAATATCAAGTAAGATTTTTAGACGAAGATGAAAATGAAATCTTAGATTTAAGAAGAACAGGAGTTGACTATAATAGTATATTGCAAAATCCACCAGAACCACCAAACAAAGATGGACACACTGGTTTTTGGTCTATACTTGAAAGTGGCAATAAGCAGAAAGTTGACATATCAGACTTTTACATCAAAGGTAATACGAATGTTTATGCGATATATGATGCTAATAAATATCCAGTGCAGTTTAAATTTGAGATGTTTAGGCATGATAGCGATTATAGTGATGCCCTCACTATAACTCGTGAATATGAATTTGGGACTGAGCTTATACAGACGGACATGATTAACTTATATCAAAATTTGACTATTGGCGAACAAGAGTATGATGGTTTCGATGTTAAATATATTAATGTGAAGTGGCAAGTTAATAGGAAGGATATAACATTCCCATTTAGAGTTTCTCATATTGCAGATGAACGGATTCTTAGGGCTGTGTGGGAATATAGAGACTATATTGTTGATTTTGTGATTCCTTCAGAGTATGGAGAATACAACGCAATAAGACAAACAGTTAGACCTAATTCTCTAACTACGCCTCCTAGTTATAACATAGAAGGTTATACAATTATTGGATGGAGACATAAAAAGAACTGTGTGGATTATAGCGCAGATACAGAATATCAAAAAAATGAATTAGTACGTTATAATGAAGGTTTTTATCAATGTGAACAAAATTCTACATTAGGAATAGTTCCGTCCGCTGAAAATATTGCGTACTGGAATTATATAGGGACAGTTCATCCTTCGGAAGAGTATTATTTTAGCGAGTCTAATCAAATTGAAATTAAGGATTTTAGACAATTTAATGCAGAGCCTTTCTTAGATAGATCTTTTACACCGTTACTCAAAATTAATGAATATAATGTTAGTTTATATACGTGGAAAATAACTGGGAGCGAGCCCAATTATGAGATTATAAAAAATTATACACAAAAAGAAATGATAGTCGAACATGGTTCGCCTATAAACCCAAGTACATATTTTACAGAAGTTCCTAAATATCCTGATGATGGAAGGGAAAGCAATTTCCAATACATGGGGTGTTTTACAGATAGTAATTACACTTCAGAAATGATAGAAAGCAATTCAGAAGTAACAATTAAAGGCGAAACGAGTTTTTATGCTTATTGGACTGACTTATTAGCAGGAACAGAAGGTTTAGAATTTGAATATTATTCGGCTGAACAAACATCATATAAACTTGTTAATTACAATCCTGCGATTAAAAATGTTGAAATAGGAGAAATGGTTATCCCTGCAAAACACAATGGGAAACCTGTTGTTTCAATTGCGTCAGGAGCTTTTGCTTCCTATGATCATGGAGTTAAATTTAATAAAATTTCAATCCCTAGTTCAATAATTCATATAGGAGACTTGGCTTTCTTAGGTTGTAGTCTTTTAGAAACAATTAGCTTTGATGGTAATGATTGTTTTGTTTTAGATGCTCAAGATTCCATTGTATCTACTGATAATACCAAAATCTATTTAGTTCCCGCTCAAAAAACTTATGCTAATAATACATATGAAATTTCATCTAATACTCAAGAAATTATACCTGGTGCCTTTGCTAATTGTAAGAACATAAAACATATTAGTTTCCTTGATTTAGATGACAATTTTAATGGTTCTAACTTATCCAGAATAGGTAGGATGGCATTTTCAGGTTGTGAAAATCTGTTGTCCTTCAATATACCAAATGAAGTTACTGCAATTGAAAGCTTTGCTTTCAAAGGTTGTTATAAATTAAGTACCGTCTCAATAGGAGAAAATTCTAATCTCAAAACATTGGGGGAATGTGTGTTAAACGAAGACAACCCCTGGTATATGACACAATCCAACGAAGAGTTTATCAAATTAGGACAAGTGCTCTTAACGTATAACTACGAGAAAAGTGAGTCTAATGAGGTTTCTATTCCAGACGAAATCATTGCTATAGCAGATGGAGCTTTTAAAACAAAAATTTTTAGCGACAGACCTAGTAACATAATAAGCATAACATTTAATAAAGATAGTAAAATCGACCTTATTGGGAATGAGGCTTTTTCAGGCTGTAATGTTTTAAACACTATTACTATCAAAAGAGAAAATCATAAAGTAAGTTTCTCTGTTAATTCGTTTAAAGGGATCTCAACTACTTGTAAGCTAGAAGTAACTAATATTGAAAGTTACAGAGAAGATCAGTTTGTAACAACATTTTTCAGTGAAGAGAATAATACATTGATTGAAATTACATGATTAAATTTATCGCAGAAACAGGACAAACGGCAGAATCTTTTGATTTTCAACCTATTAATAAAAAAATAGATGGCTTTACAACTTTCACGAATACTCAGTTAGAACAGTTGATACTGGAACTTGAATTAAAATTATCTAAAGATGACTTAATTGAAATTGAAGAGTATTATAGAGGCATAAATACAGAACCTTCTTCACTAGAATTAATAGCAATTGACAAATTTAGACGTACGGATAAATACATACTGAATTCTTATATTAACAAAATTGAAATATTGTCCCAAAATCCACATATAAATAAATCCCTTGATCTATACAATAAAATCAATTTAAAACTTAACAAACCTAGAGAAAAAACAATAGAATCATTTTTAAAGTTAGCAATATCTGAATTATCATCCCAAAATCTTGGTACAATCTTCCACAACAAAAATGATGATAGTGTAGTTTTTTGTTGCAAAGGCACCGGTGATGGTGAGAATAATAATCTCTCTATTAATATTAACCATAGTACTTCTTTTGATGAGCTTATATCATCTGTGGAGAGTGTCGTATATAAATCATCTTTAGATGGTTTTGAACCTCTAGCGATAATAGAAAATACTATCAACAGCGAGACTTCACACAAAGCCATATCTAAAATTGCAGATGACTTAAATGTTGCCTGTATGTTACAAATACCATTTTATGATAATTCCATATGCTTTGAAGGGATTAATGAAGTTACCATGTTAAAAACTTCTCATTTTAGATTGAAAAAAGCAGCTGAACATAATAATGGAGATAGAATTTTGTTGGTGTGTACTAATCAAAAGGATCATTTGAAAGGAATAGATTTCTGTCGTCTTGCGAATGAAGGTGCTTTTTATCATTTTAATGTCAAACCTTATACATGTGAAGCAGGTTTGTTTAATGCACTTGTTCAAATTGCAAAAGGTATTGATATATTATTTGAAAAGCTACCATTAAAAACAGAAAGTTTTGAAAATTTCTTTATGAATCCAACGCATCAATACATCGTTGCAATAGTAAAACCAGAAGAAAAATATGCTTTTACTGAATTTTGTGAACAAAGAAGTTTTTCTATTTTTGATATAGGTAAAATCACTAAAAGTAAGGCAATAAGAATTTTAAAAGGTCCTCTAACAATTTTTAATTTAACTCATAAGGTATTGTGGGGGAACTTCCATAATGAAACTGTGCTAAAAATTGAACTTGATAATATGATTGAACCTTGCTCAAAATTAAGACTAAATAAAACACAAATCAACAAACCCAACGACGATGCTTGTTTGAAATTTGATATATTCAAAGGAGGTAAAACTGCTTTGCCGCAGTTTATCGGAGAAAGGCAAAACACGAAATCACAAGCATATATGTTTGTGTTTGATGAATGCGGTTTTGATAAGTTGAAATTGTTTTTTTCATCCACCATCGAGTCCAACAACAAAACAATTTTTATAACAGTACTAGAGTCAATGATTATGTCGGTTTTAAAGCTTGTTTTATTAGGGGTGCCAACGCATCACATAGCAACAACAATCTCCCTTTATTATCCAACAAACATTGATGATATGGGGAAAGTATTGGAGGCCATATTAGCTGTTTTTTATTCGCAAATGATCCTTTCTATCCCTAATATTAAAGCAGACATAAAAAAAAGTGATAGTTGTAAAAGCCTACAAGTTATTTCTCATGCCATAGGTTATTCAAATAGCACAACTATTGCAAATCAATTTAAAGTTGGTCAAAAATTGTTCTATTTTCCAATTGAAAAAGATGATTATGGTGTGCCTGATTTAAAATATTTTCTTAAATTAACTAGTGCCATCAATATGCAGATAATGTCCGGCAATATACAATCTGCAATTGTGGTAGAAAAATCTATTAATAAATCAATTATGTCATCTATTATTGGTAATGGACTGGGTTTTTCTCTCGCGTTTAGTGAAGATAGATATCTAAATGGCAATGAAGAAAAGGGTGGCCTTTTAATTTCTGTTTCTGACATAAAAGAAATGGGAGCACTTAAAAGCCTATATGTTGGCGTTGTTGATGCAACGGGTGTGTTTAGAGATGTAAAAGGGCAGCCGTATAATGCAAATTATGATGTTGTAAAGAAACAAAATATAGATATGGGGGATGGGAAAGTTACATCAGCATTTACAACGCAAAAGCTTGAACAAACTCAGTTTTTCAATAAATATTTGCATAAACCTGAAGTATTAATTTTAACTTTTGATAAGGTTTCTGGTGATATATTTAGAGGAATATGCCATAAGGCAGGCTTTAGTGTAAACTTACGTGATTTCACTGATACGATTTATATAAACGATATGTTTGTTCGCGGTTTAAGAATAGATATTTCGAAAGCAAATATTATTGTACTATGTGGTCAAAATACTGTGAACAATAAATTTTCTGGAGACTTGTTATATTCTATACTAAAACGTCCAGAAATCATAGATGCCATAAATGAAGTTGCCATTAGGAATTTAGGGTTGATATTGGGCTGTGGCGAAGGAACGAGAGCGCTATTTAAATTGGGGTATTTACCATATGGCAATTCAGAAAACGCGCCGATTAAATTTCAAGATAACAATGTTAATAATATTAAAGCACTGACACAAAGAATACGTATTTCTTCTAATGATTCAATATGGTTATCTAAAACCAAAATTGGTTCGGTTTATAAAACCGCATTTCCAGAAAACATGATGAAAATTAAAGTGGATGAAAAGCTAGGTGAACTATTAATTAAAAATAATCAGATTACATCTCAATATATTGATGACAATGGTGACATTACGTCAAAAGTATTAGATAATTCGCTAGGTTCATCTTTTTCAATGAGCAGTATTATGTCTCCAAATGGTAGGGTCCTTGGATTTTTCACTTCGATTGAAAAAACTTACCATATACCTGGAGGAACAGCAGAACTCCTTGATGGCATGTTCAAAAATGCCAAAGAATATTTTTTCAGTCCTGATAAATAAATTCGACAAAAAAATATCAGCAAAAAGCTGATTGTAAGAAAATGAATTAAATTGGTGCGGTCGATGGGACTTGAACCCATACGGTATAACCATACGCCCCTCAAACGTACGCGTCTGCCAGTTCCGCCACGACCGCATATATAAAATGTTAATACGCTAGAAATGTGTTCTTGTGCATGGTGCGGGCGACAGGACTTGAACCTGCACAGCCTTGCAACCATTAGAACCTGAATCTAACGCGTCTGCCAATTCCGCCACGCCCGCAAGTACTATGTTGTATATTATTACAAGCAATGATTTTTGTCAAGATATTAATAAAAAATCTTATACAAACTTATTAGCAGTATAACTTTATTGGTTTATGCAATATCTTTAAATATTGCACATAAATGTTGTTAGTTGTATAATTAATACATAAACAATCAATAAACATAATTATAGATTTACGTTGTTGTTAAAGTTAATTTATTTTAAAAAGTTCGTTTCTCAATTTTATATATACTATAGGAGGATTTTATGATTATCAATTTTAAAACTAAGAACTACGGAGACAATAAGAGAATAGAAAGAGTAATTACAAACAAATTAAAAGTTTTAGATAAGTTCGTTCCAGAAGATACTGTTACTACAGTAATGTTAAAAAGTTTCGGGAAAGAGGGCGAGCAGTACAAATTCACTTTAGAAATAAGTATACAGATAAAAGGTCAAATCATAAGGTCAGAACATACATCCTATAACATGTGGGATAACATAGATAAAGTAATACCGAAGTTAGAATCACAACTTACAAAAATTAGGAAGAGAAAGGGGGAATATAATCAAAAATCAAATTCAGTTTTGCTAGAGGATGAAAACGACTCTTCGTTCCCTGAAATGTCACACAATAAAATTTTAAAAGTCAAAAACTATCATATATCGATTATCACACCAGAGCAAGCAATAGAAGAAATGGAGTTGCTAGATCACTCATTTTATGTGTTTTTGAATGCCGAAGATAATAAAGTTTCTGTTGTATATAAACGAATGGACGGAAATTATGGTTTAATATCACCGGAGTACTAATCTTTTATGGAAGTTGGGATTTCAACGGCGTCATTTTTTACTAAGTTTCCTACGGAAGAAACTTTTGAAATAATCAAAAATCTTGGATTTGAGGTTTGTGAGGTTTTTTTAACTACATTCCGTGAGTATACTCCGGAGTTTGTTTCGCTGTTCAAAAGACAATTAGGAGACTTAAGAGTGTATAGTATTCATACACTAAATCAACAGTTTGAACCAGAACTGTTTAATGTAATGCAGCGAACAAGAGAAGATTGTGAGGTGTTCTTTACACAAGTAGCACATGCGGCAAATGAATTAAATGCGAATTATTATACCTTTCATGGTCCAGCAAAGTTAAAAAAACGGAAATATATCCATAATTACGAATGGATTGCGAAATGTTTAGCGCATTTAAATAACATCTTATCTAGTTGTACAAATGGGAAGTGTGAGCTCGCATATGAAAATGTTCATTGGACATACTTTGACGAACCAGAGTTCTTCAAAGAGTTAAAGACGCTATCTCCAGTTAAGGCTTGTTTAGATATAAAACAGGCACAACAATCTGGCATAGATGTTTATGATTATATAGATGTTATGAAAGATCGCATTGTTAATGTACATGTGTGCGATTATGATGACGATGGTAGATTAAAACTACCTGGTCAAGGGACCTTCAATTTTGTCAAATTATGCAAGGCTCTAATCAATATTAACTATAAAGGTCCTTTGATTATTGAGGTGTATGCAAATAACTATAACAGTTTTAGTGAAATTCAAGACAGCATGCAGTATTTGCTTGAGTGTATTAATACTGCTGAACAAATGTAAACAAGGTAAATAATATTTTATTTGTATTGGAGGGCAAAAATGATACAAGAGAAGAAGTTTATAAAATTTGATTATAATTATATGATGGAAAATCATATCGGAAGTGAAGGAATTACTGAAAAGGACCTTGTGGCAGTAAAGACTTTACAAAAAAGGGCTGTTGCTAAGCTCAAAGAGGATAGGATTGCTAATACCGGTATGTTGGGTTGGTTAGATTTACCGCATAATCAAAAAAGCATTGTGAGTGATATTTTATCTACAGCTAAGCAAGTTAGGAAAGCAGAACATTTTGTTGTTTTAGGAATTGGCGGTTCTGCTCTTGGTATCATGGCTTTATTTCAAGCTCTTTGTCACCTACATCACAACGAATTGAATAGAACCAAACGTAAAGCGCCTAAATTTTATGTCGAAGATAATATAGATCCTGAAAGGATGCAAGCACTATTAGATACAATTGACCTAAACAAAACAGTTTTTAATGTGATAACAAAAAGTGGCTCCACTTCTGAAACAATGAGTCAATTCTTGATTATAATGGATATCCTAAAGAGAACATATGGCGAAAATGCGAGAGATCATATAATTGCTACAACTGATGAGAATGATGGAAATCTAATTAAAATTGCACAAATTGAAGGATTAAAAACGTTTTTTATTCCTAAAAATGTAGGAGGTAGATTCAGTGTAATATCTCCAGTAGGGCTATTTCCTGCTGCAGTATTAGGTATGGATATCAGAAATCTTTTAAAAGGTTGTTTGGATATGGAAAAATCCTGCCGAAAAGCGAGCATATCCGACAATATGTCCTTAGCCGCGGCAGTTACACAATACATAATGTATAAAAAAGGCAAAAATATTAGCGTTATGATGCCATATGCAGATAGTTTAAAGCTTATGGCTGACTGGTACTGCCAGCTTTGGGGTGAAAGTTTAGGTAAGGCGAAAAATATATATGGTGAAACAGTTAATGAAGGACAAACGCCGGTAAAAGCAATCGGTGTAACTGATCAACATAGTCAAATTCAGTTGTACACTGAAGGTCCGTATGATAAAACTATAACATTTATTAATGTGGAAAATTACAGAAGTACAATTACCATCCCGGGAGGGTATGAAGATATGACTTCGGTTTCTTTCTTATCAGGTCATACCCTTAATGAACTAATATCCAGTGAAATGAAAGCTACAGAATATGCTCTTATGAAGAATAAAAGAGCAAATAGAACAATTACATTACCTATTGTTAATGAATATTATTTAGGTCAGCTTTTAATGCTGTTAATGCTAGAAACTGCATATATGGGTTATTTTCTGGAAATTGATGCATTTAATCAACCTGGAGTTGAAGAGGGGAAAAATGCTACATATGCACTACTTGGACGTAAAGGCTATGAGGCTAAGGCGAGAGAGTTACGCTCTTCCAAACCAAAGTCTCAAAGGTTTATCATTGGTTAACTTTGCTTTGATTGTTTAATTGATATAATTAGAAGGTGTTATCATTGTGTTAGATGTAAAGAATCTTACAGTCAAATACTTGTTTGGAACGTATGGTATCGTTGATGCGAGTTTTAGTTGTACTAGCGGTGAAATAATTGCAATTATAGGCGAAAGCGGTTCTGGAAAAACAACTATTGCTAAGTCCATAGCAGGATTAATAGATGATGGAATATCAGGTTCAATTTTACTGAATAATAATGATATAACTAAAACAAATATTAAATTACGTGATATACAATTAGTTTTTCAAGAAGGTGGTTTTTACAAAAACAGATCGCTAAAGTATAATCTGCTTAAAATTCTTAAAATGCGAAAAGTTAACAGTGATGTAGCTAATAATAAAATTGATGAAGTCATAAATATATTTGGATTTCAACACCTTGCTGATTGTCCTGTAAAGAAGCTTAATAATGTTGATAGAGTATTGTTAAAGTTAGCTAGGCTGCTTTTGCGTGAGCCAAAACTTATGATTATAGATGACATTTTTTATAATTTATCATCAGAAGAAAAAATAGTTGTCTACAAAAAACTACATGATTTAAAAAATCGATTTAAGTTTACGTGTCCATTAATCTTTTTAACGAGTACTCCAAATGAAGCTTTATATGTTGGTAGTAAGATTATGGTTATTAGACAAGGATTTGTAGAGCAGTATGCAAAAAAAGAAGATATTATTAATAATCCGAAAACTTTATACATTGATAAATTGATTAACAAAAATAGGACTTTTATTGCACTTAATGAAATTAGTTGTTTAATTAACAGCAGTAGCTTAGGTAATTTAGAAATTAACGATTTACCACCAGGTACTATCTGTTCTTATTTATTAGAAGAAACCATTGTTAATAATGATGGCATAGAGGTTGGTGTTAATAATGTTAGGTTTTTAGATGGTTATTATTTAATAGATACTGACATTGGGCTTTTATTAACAAAAAAACTAAAAGAAAAGTATAGAGTTAAAATCATTTATGACGATATGCGTTTTTACGATTGTAACACCGAAAAGAGAATGATATAGTAGTTTAAATTGACAATCCTCGGTTACAAAATTAATTAATAAAAATAAATTTCATTGTTATATGACCACTCTAGTATCTTACATTTTGTACTTCGTATATAATTTGACTTAAATATATAATCTAGGATAAAATCGAGACATGAGAGTTATTGGATTTGACCCAGGGTATGGAAGATTGGGTTTTAGTGTTGTGGATTCTGAAAGAGGGATGTGGCGATTGGTTTCATATGGCACAATTGTGACACACAAAGATGATATTTTTTCGGATAGGCTGAAGTATATTGGAGAGCAGATTTTAGTTTTAATTAACAAGTTTAAACCTGATGAAGTTTCAATAGAGGAGTTATATTTCCAAAAAAATGCGAAAACAGCCATTAAAGTCGCTGAAGCACGAGGCGTCATACTATATGTTTGCGCGCAGCAAAATCTACCGATATTTGAATACACACCTCTACAGGTTAAACAATCACTCACTGGTTATGGTAAGGCAGAAAAGCAACAAATACAAGAAATGGTAAAATTATTACTAAAACTTGATAGAATTCCGAAACCAGATGATGCAGCAGATGCAATTGCTATTGCTTTAACACACATCCAAAATAACAGGTTATTGAGATAGTTAGTTTAAATAAGAATTACTACAATTTGACTAATAATGTCTGTATAATATTTAACAAGAGGAGAATAGTAAATGATAAGTTCTTTAACTGGTAAATTAATTCAAACAAATGAAGATAGTGTAATTATAGATATTAATGGCATAGGCTTTAATGTAATAGTGTCAAAAAACACTCTAGAAAAGTTTTCATCTGTTAATTCTGTTGTAACTATATATACACATCTTGTTGTTCGAGATGACAGTTTAGATTTATATGGATTTTCATCAGCTGAAGAAAAAAAAATGTTTTTAAATTTAATTACAGTATCAGGTGTTGGCCCGAAACTAGGGATTTTAATACTTTCAGGAATGCCAGTAAAATCGTTAGCACTCACGATTGTCTCTGAAGATACTAAATCTTTATCTAAAATCAAGGGAGTAGGAAAAAAGATTGCAGAGAGATTAGTATTGGAGTTGAAAGAGAAAATAATTACAGAAAATGCTTCTTTGTTAACTCACATTGAAGATGTTATGGATAGTGACAACCAAATAATTAATGAAGCCATAGAAGCCTTGTGCTCACTAGGTATATTAAGAGCGGATGCAATGAAGGCTGTAAGTTTGAGTAAAGAAAACAATTGGGATGGAACATTGGAAAACCTAATTTATAATGCACTGAAAAGCATGAATAAATACTAAAAAAGTATTGAAAACAAATTATTTAAAATTAAACAACAAATTTAAGAGGATTTTATAAATTATGCAAGAAGATAATAATAGCGAGAATAGATATGTATCTATGGAGATTATTGAAAACGAAACTTCCGATGGCGAAAATGTTTTAAGACCATTAACGCTAAATGAATTCATAGGGCAGGAAGATTTCAAGCATAACCTTAGGATTTATATACAAGCTGCTAAAGAAAGAAATGAATCTTTAGATCATGTTTTACTATATGGCCCGCCAGGAATAGGAAAAACTACGTTAAGTCGCATTATTTCGTATGAACTAGCTGTGGATTTTAAAATAGTTTCTGGTCCTTCTTTAACTAATCTAAGCGAACTAGCCTCACTATTAACGTCACTCTCACCTCATTCAGTACTTTTTATTGATGAAATTCATAGATTAAACCATGTAGTTGAAGAAGCTTTGTATCCTGTTATGGAAGATTTTATGTTTGATATGTTCATTGGTAAAGGACCAGCAGCTCGTTCGATTAGACTTCCTATTAATAAATTTACATTAATTGGAGCTACTACAAAAGCTGGTAATATATCCTCTCCGCTTAGGGATCGTTTTGGGATAATCAAACGGCTAGATTTATATACACCTGAGGAACTAAAAACAATAATTAAGAGATCTGCACGCATTTTAGACATTCGAATAGATGAAGATGCAGCATTAGAGTTAGCAGTTCGCTCAAGAGGAACCCCACGGATAGCAAATAGATTTTTAAAAAGAATGCGAGATTTTGCTCAACATGAAAATTCTGATACAATAACACTAAAAATAGCACAATATGCTTTGTCTAGATTAGGAGTTGATAACCTAGGGTTAGATGATATAGATAGAGTTATATTGACAACCATTATCGAAAAATATGGAGGTGGTCCGGTCGGACTTGAAACCATTGCAGCGGCAAGTGGTGAAGAATCGGTTACTATTGAAGATGTATACGAACCATATCTTATGCAAATTGGTTTCATAGCAAGAACTCAAAGAGGACGAACTTGCACAAAATTAGCCTATGAACATCTTAATATACCATTTAATGCAACAACTGAAGAATATAACCTTCTTACATGGAAACAAGATGATAGTGAAAAAAATGACTGATAATCAGAATTGTTTAGGTTTAAAAAAAGAAGATTTTTTTTATTTCCTTCCCAACGAACAAATAGCACAAACCCCAGCAGAGCCTAGAGACTCCTCTAGACTATTAGTTTATGATAAAGAAACGCACGAAGTACAACATGTTATATTCTCTGATATATTAACCTGGTTAAAGAAAGGGGACGTATTGGTTATTAATAATACCAGAGTTATGCCGTCTAGATTGTTTGCTTTTGATGCGAAGGGAAGACGCTTCGAGATTCTATTGTTAAAACGACTTAATTATACAGATTGGGAGGCTTTATTAAAGCCAGCTCGAAAAGCAAAAATTGGTCAGACTTTAATAGTTAATGAGAGTTTATCTGTTAGTATACAAGGTATTGAGCCTGAAACAGGGATTAGGAGAATATCTTGTAATTTTGAAGGTGTCTTTGAAAATATTTTATCAAAATTCGGGGAAATGCCTTTACCTCCATATATAACACAAAAACTTGATAATACTGAAAAATATCAAACAGTTTATTCTAAAACTCTTGGTTCTTCTGCCGCGCCAACTGCTGGATTACATTTCACTAAAGAGCTTTTAACAAAAATCAAAAATCAAGGCGTTGAAATAGTGGAAATACTTTTACATGTTGGCTTAGGGACTTTTCGACCAGTTAAAGTTTCTCATATTGCAAAACATGTTATGCATAGTGAATACTATGAGATTTCTAAAGAAGCAGCTCATTCAATCAATATAGCAAAATCGGAAGGGAGACGCATTATAGCGGTAGGAACCACATCCGTAAGGGCACTAGAAGCGGCGGCTAATGTAAATAAAGAAGTAATGTATGGGGTGAGAGATACTGATATATTCATATATCCTCCTTATCAATTTAAAATTGTTGATTCCATGATTACTAATTTTCATCTTCCAGAAAGCACATTATTAATGTTAGTGTCTGCGTTTATCGGACGAGAGAAAACACTTGAATTGTATGACATTGCCATAAAAAATAAATATAGATTTTTTAGTTTTGGAGACGCTATGTTTTTAAAGTAACAATCTAAACTATGATATGCTTAATGAATAGAGGTATAAGCCGTTTTTCATATTGGAGATATTATGCACTTAATTAATAATCTAAATTATAATGTAGTTAGTAGTAGAGGTATAAGTTGTTTTCATATAGAATAATTAAAACTTGTAAACAGTCAGGGGCGCGAATAGGAGTACTGTCAACTCCGTCAGGCGAGATTGAAACACCTGTTTTTATGCCTGTTGGCACAAATGGAACGGTAAAAACATTAACACCAGAAGAATTAATAGAAACTGGTAGCCAAATTATTTTGTCGAATACATATCATCTCTATCTAAGACCTGGTACAGAAATATTACATAATGCTGGCGGACTTCATAAGTTTATGAACTGGAATAAACCTATTTTGACTGACAGTGGTGGTTTTCAGGTCTTTTCTCTCTCCAGAATGAGAAAAGTAACCGATGAAGGTGTAAAATTTTCTAGTTATCTTGATGGGAGTGTACATTTTATTACTCCTGAAAAATCCATCGAAATACAAAAAATCATTAACAGTGATATAATAATGGCTTTTGATGAATGTACAAAAAGCGGAACAAGTTACAAAGATAGTAAAATAGCTGTTGACAGAACTCTAAAGTGGCTAGAACGATGTTATAACGTCGCAGATAACGATAAACAAGTGCTTTTCCCTATTGTGCAAGGAAATGTTTTTAAAGACTTAAGGATTGAAAGTATAGAAAGAACTCTAAAATATTGTAAATGCGGGATAGCAATCGGCGGACTTTCCGTTGGAGAAGAAAGCCAAGTAATGTATGAAATATTAGATTGTCTAAAACCATTTTATCCTAATAATATGCCTAGATATTTAATGGGAGTAGGAAGTGCCGATTACATTGTTGAAGGTGTTTGTCGTGGCATAGATATGTTCGATTGTGTGTTGCCGACTAGATTAGGGAGAAATGGTACTGCAATGACGATGAGGGGAAATATTACAATAAGAAATGCTATCTATAAAAACGATTTTTCACCTATAGAAGATGATTGTGATTGTTACACCTGTAAAAATTATACAAGAGCATATTTAAGACACTTAATAAATGCTGGCGAAGCCTTGGGAGGGAGATTAATCTCTCTACACAATATTAGGTTATTACATAGGTTAGTGGAAAGGATAAAAGACGCAATTAGACAAGATTCATTATTATCTTTTAGAGACAAGTTTATTAATGAATATAAACCAAGGTTAGATCGAGTTGATTAACACATTTATACTGACAAATTTAATAAAAAAACTAAATTTTGTTATTGGAAAGTTCAAATTATAATCCATCCATAAGTAAACCTAAATAATGCTTGCAACGAGTTTATTGTTCATGATAAACTAAAAAAAACATTTAGGAGATAAAGCAATGTTTGACGGAACCAACAATTGGGTTTTTTTAGTAATTTTAGGTGTGTTTTTTGTTATAATGATAGTGATGACCATAATCCCCCAGAGAAAACAAAAAAAACAATATCAATCTATGATGGATAGCCTTAAAGTAGGAGATAAGATTATGACTACTGCGGGAATAATTGGAACTATTAAAGTTATAAACTCTGACACAGATAGAGTAACTCTTGATATCGGTACTGAAGAAAACCCGGTTGAGATAGTTGTAGTTAAAGGTGCAATTAGGAATAAATTATAATTGTCATCTAATCCTTGAGTTGATGTACAGAGGGTTGCATGCGCAACCCTTTTATGTTGGCATTAAACTACACAATATGATATAATTTCGTCATTAATAAACACGAGGTGCGTTATGAAACATATAAAAATTATTTCTAATAACATTTTTCAAAAAGATCATCAAACAAATTGCAAAGAATGCCAGTCTAGTTGTCAATCTGCTTGTAAAACAAGTTGCACTGTAGGAAATCAAAATTGTGCACGAGAGGAAAAGATTAATAAAAAAGAAACTGAGATACTTAAGTAATTGATTCACACATTTTCATTTAGACACAAAAATATTTTACTTTACTTTTTATGGGATGTTGAGAGCGGTAGTTTACATGTAGTAGATTATTTAGCATTTTTGATGTGTAAACATCACTATAAATTGCTAATGACAGATGAGGAATATGACGATTTAAATTCCTTTGCTGTATCGGATCGTGACTCAACACTATCTGAGATTTTAACCTTGGAAGAAAATAATTTGTTGAACTGTGTTTCAAAAATTACAAATTATACAAAGTCCGTAGATCTAATTAAATCTTTATGTCTAAACGTATGTCACGATTGTAACCTTAGATGTAAATATTGTTTTGCAAAAGACGGTACTTATAATACTTTAAAAGATTTTATGTCACCAGAAATAGGGATGAAAGCAGTTGATTTTCTAATAGCACATAGTAATTCTGTGCGTAATGTAGAAATAGACTTTTTTGGTGGGGAGCCTCTCTTAAACTTACGAACGGTGAAAAAAGTAATATCATACGCAAGGAGTAAGGAAAAAGAATACAATAAACTTTTTAATTTTACATTCACTACTAACTGTACGTTATTATCAAAAAAAACTATGGATTTTTTGAATGAGGAAATGGTGAATGTTGTCTTGAGCTTAGACGGACGTAAATTGACTCACGATAATGTACGGATTGATAAGTATGGAAAAGGAACATATGATTTAGCATTGAAAAATGCATTAGCCTTTAAGGACAAAAGAAATGACAAAAAGTACTATGCAAGAGGAACGTTTACATCTCTTAATTTAGATTTTTGTGACGATATATTTGCCCTTGTTGAAAAAGGCTTTGATCAAATTTCAATTGAACCTGTTGTTCTTCCGAGCGACAATAGTTTAGCCATTAGGGACGAACATTTAGATAGAGTTTTAAAAGAATACGATTTGTTTGCTGAAAAATATCTAGAATCTAGAAAGTCTGATAAGTGGTTTAATTTCTTTCATTTTATGATTGATTTAGAAAATGGTCCTTGCATTAATAAAAGACTAAGTGGTTGCGGTGCAGGTACTGAATATCTTGCAATTAGTCCAACAGGCGATATCTATCCATGCCATCAATTTGTAGGAAACAAGGATTTTGTCATAGGCAATGTATTTGATGGTATATTAAACCCCAATATAAGAACAATTTTTTCTAAAAATACCATCTTTTCAAAGGGTCATTGCAAAAATTGTTTTGCAAAATATTTTTGTGGTGGCGGTTGCACTGCAAATAGTTATAATTTAACTGGTGATTTACACGGCGAATATACAATAGGGTGCAAGTTGACCAAAAAGAGATTAGAACTTAGTTTAGCAATTTGGGCTATTGAAAAACTTGGTCTCTGATAATTACAATGATCACAATAACCGATAAATATTTTTACTTAAAATTTTTGCTTTGAGTTATTTATTGACTATTATTATAAGTCAATATATAATATTAAAGATTTTAAAATGGAGATAAAGTAATCGTGCGAAAAAATAAAATTACAAAAAAGACTACTGATTGGAAAGCATTCCAAAAAAGTACTGCGATAATTATTCTCGTAATTATTGCACTTATTTCTATAACCCTTGCAATTTTTATTTTCCCTTTGAATAAAAAAGATTCGTTTAGAATTGGCAAAGGCAATTATGATTTTTATTGGATTTCTAAATCAATAAAGCTAGGATTAGACTTAGAAGGTGGTATGTATGCAGTATATGAAGCTGATTTATCACAGTTTGCTAATGCAGAAGAAAAAAATAATGCAATGGATGGCACCATATCTAATTTAGAATCCCTGTTGTTTAATGAAGGGTATCCAGAAGCAACAGTTACCAAACAGGGAGAAAATCAAATTAGAGTAGAAGTTCCGTCAATACAAGATACAGATCGTTTGATTGAATTGTTAGGCGAACCCGCAATACTTGAGTTTAAAGATGAATCTGGAACAGTGTTAGTAACAGGTAGTAAACATTTAGAAAATGCATCAGCTCGCATATATGAAGGGCAACACATAATAGCACTAACTTTCAATACGGAAGGAGCTAAGCTGTTTGCAGAAGCTACTGAAAAAAATGTCGGGAAAACGATAGGCATTTACATAAACGGTGAGAAGGTTATGGAACCTAAGGTAAATGTTGCTATTACAGATGGAAATGCCATTATTTCAGGTAATTATAATCAACAAACCGCAAAGGATATGGCCACTAAAATTAATGCAGGCACGTTTGCAGTTAATCTCTCGCCAATATCTGCTGCTCCAATCTCTCCAACTTTAGGACAAGATGCTATGAAGGCAAGCATAATCGCAGGTGTTGTTGGCTTAGCTTGTATAATTTTATTCCTTATGCTTTATTATCGAGGCTTTGGTATTGCCGCATCTTCTGCTTTAATAATCTATAGTATAATTTATATTTATCTATTAGCCTTAATTCCTTGGGTTCAATTAACACTACCTTCCATTGCAGGTATCATTCTAAGTATTGGAATGGCTGTCGATGCTAATATAATTGTTTTTGAAAGAATAAAAGAAGAAAAACGCCTAGGGGGATTAGGGAAAGGAATACCGAGTTCAGTTGCTATAGGCTTTAGGAAGGGCTTGCCGGCAATAATAGACGGTAATGTAACAACCATACTCGGTGCTATTGTAATGATCGTTTTTGGCGCTGCATCAATTAAAGGGTTTGGTATCACATTGTTAATAGGAAACTTATTATCTATGTTTTCAGCATTAGTAATCACTAGGCTTATTATAAATTGTTTCTTATCTCTCAATAATGAAAATGAGACATTTTACGCTTTATCCTTTAAGGAGGTAAAAAATGAAAAAAAGAAAGCCTAAGGTTATAACAAATAGTGGATTAAATCAAATTCTTGGTGTAAAATCCCCAATGAAAATATTTCAAAATGCTCCTTATTGGTTTATTTTACCATTAGCTATTATTTTTATAGCATTAGTTTGCGGTACTGTATACAGTCAGACTGGAAATAAATATGATGGATTTGCAAATATTGGTGTAGATTTTAAAGGAGGAACAGTACTAACAATAGAAATGACTGGTGTTAAAAGTGAAGATAAGGATAGAGCGGTTACATCCGTGTTAGATTTAATCGAAACAGAAGGTTTACAAGTGACATCAAATCAAACGAGTGGTTCGAGCGCAATAATTATTCGTTATCCAAACTCAGTTATTAAACCTGATGGCAGTATTGAAAATCTTAATACGACTGATAAAACACCACAGATGTTAACAATTAATAGTAATCTAGAAGATAAAATAACCAACATGCTAAAAACCGATTATGGTGCAGATAAAAATGTAACAGCGAACGCTGAATTAATTAATGCAACAGCGAGTTCAGATTTAATAAAAAAAGCCGCATTATCTGTTGGTATAGCTTTGGCAATAATGTTGATTTACACAGCAATTAGATTCGATTTTTTCAGTGGTATTTCTGCGCTTTTGATACAAATTAATGATATTATTATAATGTTGGCATTGGTTATAATATTTAGAATACAAATTAATTCCGCTATTATTGCTGGACTTATTACTATTGTTGCATATTCCATAAATAATACACTTCTCGTTTTTGATAGAATTAGAAGTAATATGGCTATAGTAAGAGCACAAAATTTTAAAATAATTCCAGGAGAACTAGTTGATTTATCAGTAACACAAAGTTTAACTAGGATGATATTTTCCTCAATTACAACACTACTAACAATATCAATATTAGCAATGATGGGAGTAAGGGCATTAACTGAATTTGCTTTACCTATAATATTTGGTGTTTTATCAGGGTTATATTCCTCTTTATTTTTAGCACCAAGCATTTGGGGTACACTAATGAATTTAAAGTTAAATAAAGCGCCTAAAAAGGCTAAAAGTATTAAACGATAATAATCAATAAAAGCCCGTATTACACGGGCTATATTTTTGATTATAAGCAACAAATTATGTTTAAAAGCTACAGTAGTAATTTAATCCAACTTCTTTACAATAGAGGACTACATAGTCCTCTAGAAATTAATAATTTCCTTTTCCCTAAATTGGAACAATTAGATAAATCTGAAATGTTAATTAACATTGATATAGCCACCGAATTAATAAAATCACATATTCTTAGAAGAAGTAAAATATTAATATATGGCGATTATGATTGTGACGGGATTGGAGCATCGTCAATCTTATATTTAGCACTTAAAAAGCGAGATGTTGATGTTGATGTTTTTTTACCATCACGAGAAGAAGATGGTTATGGATTGAATGTCGAAACATTGCAACGCATTATACCTAAGTATAATCCTGCGTTACTAATTACAGTAGATTGTGGTATTCAATCACACAGAGAAGTTGATTATTTGAAAAAACTAAATATAGATGTTTTAATAACAGACCATCATGAACCGGGTTCAATTTTGCCAGACTGTATAGTTGTAAATCCTAAATTACAAAATGAAGTTGAAGCAGAATTTTCGGGAGCCGGTGTAGCTTTTATGCTTATTAAATCCTTATTTGGATTTACTGAAGCAAAAGAATATCTAGATATCTGTGCTATATCCACGATTGCAGATATAGTTCCACTTCGAGGATACAATCGAATTATTGTCAAAGAAGGATTAAAATTGATTAATAATGGTATTACACGACCTGGTATACTCGAGATCATTAAACTTGCTACGCAAAATAAAGATAAAGAAATTGATGCTAGTGATATAGCCTTTAAAATTGCCCCACGATTAAATGCTGCTGGACGTCTAACAGATGCAAATAAAGCATTCAGATTGCTTGTATCAAACAACAAGTCAGAAATATGCAATCTGGCAAATGAATTAGATGCCGAAAATAGATTAAGACAAAATTTATGTGATAAAGCTTTAGCAGAAGCTCAGGACAAGCTATTATTTTATGACATAGCAAATAATCCAATTATAGTATTATATGATCCTCAATGGGAATCCGGTATTGTTGGCATAGTTGCAGCAAAACTAGTCGAAATGTTTAATAGACCAACTATCATATTAACTAAAAGTTCTAATGGTTTAATTAAAGGTTCTGGAAGGAGTATAATAGGTGTTGATTTACTAGATATACTGAATAATAATAAAAAACATTTATCTAATTTTGGTGGTCATACTATGGCAGCGGGCTTACAGTTAGAGGAGATTAATTTAGATAAATTTGTTGAAGATTGCAATAGTTATATGCGTAAAACCTACCATCAAGATACTTTCTTACCAAGTATATATTACGAGTTTGAAATGGATATAAATGATATATCACTTTCATTTGCTAATGAGTTAAAACTGTTAGAACCTTTTGGCGTAGGTAATAAACGACCTGTTTTTAAATCAATTATAAATGAGTTTAAAACTGAAAGGATAAAAAATCACCCGCATATCAAACGTATATTGAGCAATCAAGTTGAGTTTGTAGCCTTTAATAAAATTTATTTTAAGGAGATATTAGAAGCGAGTGTTGAGAAAAATATATATTACACTATTGATGCGAAACAATTCAACAAACGAATTTATGCTAGTTGTATAATACAAGATGTAGAACTCGTTGATTTTAATATTCCAAGGGAACAATTGTTTTATAACTACTATTCAAGAATATTACCTAAACAAAACAAGTATCTTGTGGAGAGAAAAAAAAATGAACCTAACGATATTTTTGGTGAACTTATTTTGGTTTGGTCTATAGAACATTTCAATATAATGACAAAAAAGTATCCTAAATATCTAAAAGCTTATAAAAAGCTCTCGACACGTAATCCGATCAATACAATTGTTTTATCACCTGATGAAGATATCAATTTTGATTATTATTCGAGTCTTGTTGTTGTCGATTCTCCAAACGCTATTAAAAGTATTAACCGACAATATTATGAAACAACAAACATACCGCTAAAATATATAGAATTAAATGATGATAAATCAATGAAATTAATTATTACAAGAGATTATGTTGAACAGTGTTATTTGTTTATCAATGCATTCTCTAAGAATAAAAATTTTTCTGATTTTAATGAGATTTATATGTATCTACATAGTAAAGGCTTAACCATGACTTTCCAAGAGTTTATTATTTGTATTATAATATTACAAGAAATTAATGCAATATTTTTGCAAGGCGGGGCTATTACTATAACTGAAAAGTGCCAACGTCTAGAGTCGTCAGAAGTATATAAGTTTATTAATGATATATAATGTAAGAATTTAACAATGACAGTTTATGAATGAATCGGAATTATTAACTAAATGTAAAGAAGCTTATGCTCCTGAAGAGTATCAAATGATTCAGTATGCACTTGAGTTTGCAAAAGAGTGTCATAAGGGGCAAACTAGGCTTTCAGGGGATGCTTATATAACCCATCCTATCAATACCGCTTCTATACTCGTAGATTATGGTCTCGATTTTGCGTGTATTTCGGCCGCCTTATTACATGATGTAATTGAAGATACCGATTGTTCAGATGACGTTTTAAAACGTAAGTTTGGGGATGAGATACATTACCTTGTAATGAGTGTAACCAAATTATCCAAAATAAAATTTAAATCAATTGAAGAGGAGCAGACTGAAAACTATCGAAAATTATTTTTGTCAATCGCAAATGATTCTAGAGTAATTTTTATTAAGTTAGCAGATCGTTTGCATAACATTCGAACATTAGAATCATTACCTAGAGAAAAACAAGTAAGAATAGCTAAAGAAACGTTAGAAATATACGCACCAATTGCGAGTAGGTTAGGCTTTTCTCAAATTAAAATAGAACTTGAAGATTTATGTTTTAAATATTTATACCCTGATGATTATTATGAACTTTCTAATCAGTTAGAAATTAAGAGAAAAGAAAGTATGGCAATGGTCAATAGGATTATAGATAGGCTCTCAGCAGAACTTATCGCATCACATATTAAGGCGGATATAAAAGGTCGCCCAAAACATTTATATAGCATCTATAAAAAAATGAAAAACCAAGGCAAAACACTAGATGAAATATATGACTTGATTGCTATACGAGTGATAGTTGAGACGGAGAGTCAATGTTATACTGTTTTAGGTATTATTCATTCGCTGTGGAAACCAATCCCAGGAAGATTTAAAGATTATATAAGCATGCCAAAACCAAATCAATACCAGTCGCTTCATACAACAGTAATTAGCAATTTTGGTCAGGTTTTTGAAATTCAAATAAGAACAATAGAAATGAATAGAGTGGCGGAATATGGACTGGCAGCTCACTGGAAGTATAAAGAGAATAAAGAAAACATAAAATTCTCTGAACACGATAAGCATATTGGCTGGATTCAAGAAATGGTTGAGTCGGAGAATGAAATTAAGGACAGTGCAGAGTTTTTAGCAGCTCTTAAAACAAATATTTTACCCAATGAGATATTTGTTTTTACGCCTAAGGGAGATGTTATTGATTTACCTCTAGATTCTACTCCATTAGATTTTGCATATCGCATTCATAGTGAAATAGGTAATTCTTGTGTAGGTGCTAAGATTAATGGGAAATTAGTACCTCTAAACACAACATTAAAAACGGGTGATGTTATTGAGATTTTGACGCAAAAAAATGCAAAAGGACCAAGCCGTGACTGGTTAAAAATTGTAAAATCTTCACAAGCAAAATCTAAAATCAAGGCTTTTTTCAAAAAAATTCAACAAGAAGACAATATTAAATTAGGCAGAGATATTCTTGAAAGGGAAGCAAAAAGACGAGGGTATAATTTATCGGACTTGATATCCATAAAAGAATCTTTACAAAATCTTAATGAACGTTATTCAATTACGTCTTTAGACGAAATGTATGCTTCTGTGGGGCATGGCTCTTTAACGTCAAATCAAATTATAACAAAACTTATTGATAGATATGTAAAACATCAATATGTAGCTAATCCTCAACCTGCTTTTGAAACTAGTCAAGATAAAAAAAGGAAAAACATCAGCAATATATTGATTGAAGGATATGATGGCTTTCTCGTTAAACTTAGTAAGTGTTGTAATCCATTACCAGGAGATTTAATAGTAGGATATGCTTCTAGAGGCACTGGAGTTTCCATTCATAGAATAGATTGTCCTAATATTAAAAACATGGAAAAAGAACGTTTATTAGAGGCTAAATGGGCTGATTCCCAAAATGCTACACAGCTATATACCGCATATCTAAAAATGGAGTGTGAAGACCGGGCAGGACTAGTTAATTCTTTTATACCACTACTTGCCGCAAAGGGAGTATCTATTAGTTCGTTAGAAATCCATAAAAAACCAATGAACAAAACTCATATTAGTTTAGGATTAGAAATTAAAGAAGCTGCTGAGTTGGAGTCAATTATACAAAAACTCAGTGAACTACCAGAAGTTATCTCTGTGCGTAGAGGAGTTTGATATTGTTAACGTATTTACTTGTCAAAGTACGTAAAATAATCACATATTTATCTCTGATAAACACCGTAATAAAATAGGTTAATTTTGTTTATAAAAGATTGACAATACAAATATCTTAATGTAAACTATCAAAGTGCTCGTTATGACAAACGGGATGTGGCGCAACTTGGTAGCGCGCTTGGTTTGGGACCAAGAGGCTGGGAGTTCAAATCTCTTCATCCCGACCAAAGGCATAAAATGCGTGAGGGCCTTTAGCTCAGTTGGTTAGAGCGGTCGGCTCATAACCGACTGGTCCGCGGTTCGAGTCCGTGAAGGCCCACCACCAATTAAATTAGTATATGCTGTAAAAAATGAATGACTTTAAGGTCCGGTAGTTCAGTTGGTTAGAACGCTAGCCTGTCACGCTAGAGGTCGAGGGTTCGAGTCCCTTCCGGATCGCCATTTTTTGCCTTGGTAGCTCAGTCGGTAGAGCAAGGGACTGAAAATCCCTGTGTCGGCGGTTCAATTCCGTCCCAAGGCACCAAGTCTAAGTGTATGCTGGCTTAGCTCAGCTGGTAGAGCAACTGATTTGTAATCAGTAGGTCGTTGGTTCAAATCCGATAGCCAGCTCCAATTTAAATATATGGGTAGGTTCCCGAGTGGTTAAAGGGAGCAGACTGTAAATCTGCCGTCGGAGACTTCGATGGTTCGAATCCATCCCTGCCCACCATCATAGGGGTTGTAAAAACACAACCCCTTTTTCATACAAAAGATATAAATGTAATACAAAACATTGTAATTTTAGACGATGTTTTTTTATTTGTTATGAAAACGTAGTTAAAAACAGTGGAGTTTATGTTTTTGTAGTGTATTATATTTGTTTTGTCTATTGACTTATCAAATGATTGCATTGTTGAATAATTGGCTTACTTATGGTATATTATTTTAAAGTAAATATGTTACTTGTACTTAAACAATAGGAGATAGATATCATGGCGTATGAAAACGAATTTATTCAAGAGATTTTTCTAGATCTTGAAGCAAAATGTGAAAAATCGATAGAAAACTACAAAAATGAACTAGCCTTAATGAGAGCAGGTAGGGCAAATCCCAGAATATTAGACAAAGTTACTGTTAATTACTATGGCGTTCCTACGCCCATTAATCAAATGGCCAATATAACCATACCGGAAGCTAGAATGTTGGTTGTTAATGTTTGGGATGCTAGCGCATTAAAAACAGTTGAAAAGGCAATCATAGACGCAAATGTCGGCATCTTCCCTAGTAATGACGGTAAGGTTTTAAGATTAATTTTCCCTGAACTAAATGAAGAGAGAAGAAAATCTCTAGTTAAAGATATACGCAGTCAAGCCGAAACAACTAAGATTGCAATACGTAATATTAGGAGAGATCAAATTAGTAAACTAAGATCGCTAGAAAAAGAAAAGCTACTTACAGAAGATGAATTAAAAGTATCAGAAAAAGATGTTGATAAGTCGGTTAGTGAGTTTGTCCAAAAAGTCGATGAATTAACTACTGAGAAAGAAAAAGAGATAATGTCTGTATAAATGAAACATCTTGCGATTATAATGGATGGAAATGGTCGCTGGGCACAAGCGCAAGGATTACCAAGGTTAAGTGGTCATAAGGCTGCAGTTAACGTAATTACTGAAATAATAGATGCTGCAGATGAACTAGAGGTGAAAGTTTTATCTTTATATGCATTTAGTTTGGATAATTTTAAACGGGACGTAAGTGAGGTATATGGAATTTTAGGGATTATTAATGACTACATTGAGTCTGAACTAATCCCGTTAGTACGAACTAGAGGTTATAAACTTATGTTTATTGGAGAGTTAAACCGCTTACCTCAAGAATTGCTTACAACTATATCAAAAGCATATCAGATTGGTGTTAACAATAAAGGTATGCAAATAGTTATTGCTATAGCATATAGTGGTAGAGAAGAAATTGTTAAAGCATTCAATCTATTGCTTGAAGAGAAAATTAATAATGGAGATTACACCCCGATTAATAGAAAAGAACTTTCTAATAGATTATATACCACCACAATACCGGACCCAGATGCAATTGTTAGGTATGGTGGACACAAACGATTGTCCGATTTTTTAACATATCAATCGGTTTATTCGGAGTTGTTTTTCCTTGAAAAAAACTTTCCCGATGCAACAAGAGAAGATATTTTTATAATTAAAGAGAAATTTTTAAAAATCAAACGTAATTTTGGAGAAATCAAACAATGAAAGTATTAAAACGAACTGTTCAAGGATTATCTTTTTTAGCAATCTTTATAGGGGTTGTTGTTTTAACTGGGACTCTCAAGGGAGAAAATGGTTATTACTACGGACAATATTTTTTTGACGCATTACTTATTATTGTTATGTCAGTAGCGCTATATGAAATGATTTGTGCAACAAAAGCAGGAGGCTACTCGCCGCAAGTAATACCGCTATGTATAATTCTTGTACTTTCTTATCCAACAGTTAAACTCTTTGATATATTTTTAGGGAATGGATATCACGGTATTTTCACTTTATTAATTGTTTCCATACTTTTATTGTTTTTATTTTACGTTTTTGATTCGAAAGTAACATTTAATAATTTTATGGTGTCCTTGTTTTTATTTTTTTATCCAATACTCCCTTTGACTATAGCATTCCAAATTATTAACCAATTTGGGATGATTCCATTATTGCTGGCATTAGGGGCAGCGATGATGGCTGATGCTTTTGCTTATTATTTTGGGAGCTTAATTAAAGGTCCGAAGATTTTCCCTAAGATAAGTCCCAATAAAACGTATTCTGGCTTTATAATGGGTTTAGTAGGCGGTGCGGTTGGTGCCATTATAGTTTATGCTATGTTTGAACTGGCTCCAATTCCGCTAAATAGGATTGTTGTGTTTAGTGAAAAATACAACCCCTGGATTTTTTATCCAATAATAGGTATTGTTTTAGGACTTATAGGTGAAATAGGCGACTTAATAGCCAGTAGAATTAAAAGATGTATGGAAATTAAAGATTTTGGAAAAATTTTAGGTTCTCATGGTGGAATTATAGACAGATTAGATAGTTTACTATTTACAGTTGTTTTTATGGCGGTTTTCATGAGCTTTACTAGTTTTGGTTAACAGTTAAAACCTAAAGCATTAATTTAATTCTTAACATTATTAACTATTTTTTATAGTTTAATTAGCTTTTATATTTATACATAGGAGAATTATGAAAAAAATTAAAGTAGGAGTCATCGGGTCAACAGGGTCTATAGGTACTCAAACACTGCAAGTTATAGAATCTCACAGAGATTTGTTTGAGGTGACGCTATTATCTTGTAAAAGAAATATTAAATTATTAAGTGAACAAATTTCTAGATTTAATCCTTCCCAAGTTATACATGGCGATACAACACTGTTAAATTATTCCGAAACATATATAAATTGCGATATTGTTATTAATGGGATTAGTGGGCTAGCTGGGTTAGTGCCAACAATAGCTATTTTAGAGAGTCCTGCTAAGCTAGCAACCGCAAATAAGGAGAGCCTAGTTGCATACGGTTCGAAAATAATGGAAATTGCAGCACGCAACAATAAAAAAATAATACCAGTTGATAGTGAACACTCCGCAATCTTTCAATGTATCGAAGATATTTCTAATGTAAGCAAGTTAATATTAACTGCCTCTGGTGGTCCTTTCATAAGTTATTCTGAAGAGCAATTAAAAATGGTAACATCCAATGAAGCCATAAAACATCCAACTTGGAAAATGGGACCAAAAGTAACTATAGATAGTGCGACGCTAATGAATAAAGGTATGGAATTAATTGAAGCAAAACATCTTTTCGGCATCAACGATATAGATGTGTTAATTCATAAAGAAAGTATTGTACACTCGCTAGTAGAATTTAAAGATGGCTCAATGAAGGCTATGTTATCAAATCCTGATATGACAATACCCATACAGTACGCTCTAACCTATCCGAAGAGATTAGAGAGTATAGCAAAACCCCTTGACCTCCCGTCATTAGGGAGTTTAACTTTTGGAAGACCTGATTTTAAACGATTTCCGTGCCTTGAAATAGCAATGGAGGTCCTAAATATGGGCGACTTTGAAGGAACCGTTATGGTGGCAGCAGATGAAATTGCAGTCCATCTGTTTTTGAATAATGCTATCGGATTTTATGATTTATATGACATTATTAAAAAATGCTTAAAAGAATTCAGGGGAGGTAGTATTAAAAATGTTTCCGACGTACTCGTCATTGCAGATAGTGTAAAACACTTTATCGAGTCCCAAATACATATAAAATACTAATAATATTATGGTTTTTCTTCTTTCAAATTTTATAGATGTGTTACAAACTACTGGATACATTATACTGGGCTTGCTTGCTCTCACTTCCATGATAATTATACATGAACTTGGTCACTATGTAGCAGGGAAAGCGCTTGGGTTTAAAATAATTGAATTTGGCGTTGGTTTTGGTCCACCTGTTTATAAACATATAAATAAAAGAAACGGAGAGATATTTTCCATCCGGCCCATTCCGCTTGGTGGCTTTTGCAGATTTGAAAGTGAGGATGACGAATACGAATCTAACAGCCCCACAGCATTTGACAACAAACCTGCCTGGAAACGCATAATTGTTTTAGCGTCAGGTGCATTGTTTAACTTAATTTCAGCGTTAATAATAATATCAATATTTTTTTCTGTATTTGGGCAAGTAATGTTAAAAGTAGAACACGTTTATCCAGATTCGGAAAATCATATTATGAAAGGAGATATCGTTTTAAAAGTTAACGGTCATAATTTAAATGTTTTAGAAACAAATGATGCTTTTGTATTGCTTAAAAGCTCTCAAGATACAGCGGATATAGTGGTTTTGAGAAATGGAAAGCAAGAAAACATCACCATAAACAAATATAATTATATAGTTGGCGAATTTGATGAAAACGGAAACTTTACCCCAACTCTAGTTGATGAGAAAGAGCAAACTAATTATGGGTTCGGATTTGTAGGCACAATAAGTGTTCAAAAAATCTCTTTTGGGTTAAGTTTGGAACGTGCGTTTTCTTTTACTTTTTTTGTAGTTTACAAAGTTTTCGAGATATTTGGTAGGCTTCTGACTGGAAAATTAGGTATAGACGCGCTGGGCGGTCCCGTGTCGACAATACAAGTAATGACCAATGCTAGTAGATCTGGCATTGCAACATTATTATATGCAATATCAATAATATCAGCAAACATTGCAGTGATGAATCTGCTTCCTATTCCAGCATTAGATGGTGCAAGAATTGTTTTTTGTATAGTAGAAATAATAACCAAAAAACCAATAAGCAAAAAAGTGCAAGGTATAATTCATACAATAGGTTTTCTTGCTATTATATTGTTTGCAATTCTTATTGATGTTTTAAAATTTATATGAACAATATGAAAGAGAATATGTTTATGGATAGAAAAACAATTAAAATAGGTAAATTATTTTTAGGCAATAACCATCCTGTCAGGATTCAGTCTATGACAAATACTAAAACAACGGATGTTGATGCTACATTACGACAAATTTTCATGCTATCTCAAGCGGGGTGTGATTTAATCCGTGTTTCTGTACCTGATAAAGCATCTTTAATTCAATTTAAAGAAATTGTTTCATTAAGTGGCGATATACCTATAATCGCCGATATTCACTTTGATGAACAAATGGCACTCGGTGCAATCAAGGCTGGCGCCGCAAAAATTAGACTTAACCCATCCAACATGCCTAAAAAAGCTCTTGCTAATATAATTGCTGCTGCTAAAGAAAAAGGGACCATTATTAGGATTGGCGTCAATCGTGGTTCGTTTAATAAAAAAATGTCAGTTGAAGATTTAATATCATTTACAAAAGAAAACATTAAAGTTTTAGAAAAAGAAAACTTTTATAATATTGTCGTTTCGATTAAAACTTCAGATATTAAATCCACTATAGAAGCCAATAGATTGTTATATAAAGAAATGCCATATCCAATACATATAGGCTTGACGGAAGCTGGCTACGGCGATTTTGCTGAGATCAAATCTTCTATTGCTATTGGTTCGTTGTTATCTGACAATATTGGTGATACTATTAGGGTATCATTAACTGGAAACCCAATCAATGAAGTTCATTTAGCTAAAAATATTTTGAGAGCCACAGGTAAGAATTTAGAATTCGTAGATATAATATCGTGTCCTACTTGCGCAAGAACTGAAATTGATATTGTTAATATTGTTAAAGAAATGAAAGAATACGTAGCAGACATTAAAAAACCACTAAAAATAGCTATTATGGGATGTATTGTTAACGGGATAGGTGAATCTGGCGATGCAGATTTCGGAATATGTGCCGGAAAAAACAATTCATTATTATTTATATCGGGTAAACCTTATAAATATATTGACAATAATTCCATTGTCAAGGAATTAAAACATTTAGTACAGAAATTTACTCAAGATTAGTTGTTATTAGGGGAAATATGAGAGAAGAAACTAAATTCATAAAATTATTAAATAAAACCTTACCTGACAAATATCATATTTTTACCTGTTCGGAAGCGGTTATTACAGACAATGGGGGGCTAGTTATAATATTATTAGTTAATGCAAAGGATTTTGATGACAAATTAAGCGAGAGCTTAATGAATGATGTAAAAGAATTTGCTTTTGAAACATTTAGTTTTTTACCCAACATAGAAGTGAAATTTAAAAAGACCATCTCTGAAGAGAGTTTTATTATAGGGGAAGTTAGCAGATATCTATATTCCGAACACCATCTATTAAATTCTCAACTTTCCGAACAAGATATACAAATCAATCCAACTCCTTATGGGATTGATATAACCATAGAAACAACGCCAAGTATAAAACAATTGTTATTAGGGGCAGATATTGATAAAAACTTGTCTTTAATACTCGAAAAAAAATTAATGGAAGATATTAGCATTATTATTAACGACACTAAAAAATCGTTAGTTGTCAAAAACAGGAAATTATCAATAGGTTCAAAAGCTGAAAAGTTAATCAGGCTTATAAATATTAATCAAGGTACAACATTTTTTGGTCATATTACTCGTCAACCGGTGTATATCTCTGATATTAACAATATAACATCTAAGGACAGTGTTGTTGCATGTGGAAAAGTATCAAGTGTAAACAGCAAGCAAATTTCAAAAGATGGACGAGACTATTATATAACAGAATTCACTATAAACGATAGCACGGATACTTTACTATGTACACGTTTTTCTAAATCAAAAGATATACAAGATTCATTGGATTTATTTTTATCAGAAAATCAAACTGTAGTTGTCACTGGAAAATTATCACAAATGTTTGGTAACAAAAGCCAGCATTCATTAACCGTCAGAGGACTAGCGGCTTGTACAATTGATTATGGAAGTATTTCAACCGAAATTCCATATAAAAGTGTAGCGAGCGATTATTCCACTGTGTTCCCTCAGCCTTATAATGATTATGTACAGAGTAATGTTTTCCAAATGCAAAAACCTGATTTTGATTCTAATATTTATGTAGTTTTCGATTTAGAAACCACTGGATTAGATCAAACAAAAGATGAAATAGTTGAGATTGGAGCTGTAAAAATGAAAAATGGCTTAATTGTCGAGTCTTTTGAAACACTTATTAAACCTCAAATACCAATGCCAACTGAGGCTACTAAAGTCAATCATATTGTGGATAGCATGTTAGAAAATGCACCCGCATTTTCCGAAGTAATTGCCGATTTTTATAAGTTTTGTCATGAATGTGTATTAATTGCACACAATGCAAGTTTCGATTTAGGTATGCTTACATTTCATGCAAAAAAATATTCATATAACTTTGATCATCCAGTTAAAGATACAATGCTCTTAGCTCGTAAAAAGTTAAATATCACACGCGGAGCTGACCTTGAGAGTTTATGTAAAAGATTTAATATTTCAAATACAAATGCACATAGAGCATTAAGTGACGCTATAGCTACTGCAAAATTATTTCAAAAACTTATGACATTACCAAATTGATCTTATTTTATAAACAATGTTTAATTCTTTGATATAATAATATATATGTATGTAAAATTGAATAAATATTTTGTAATTGCATTGTTAGTTATTGTTATATGTTTAACAGGAGCATTATTATGCTCTTGTGACAGTAATGCTCAACAAAATAATAAAGCTATAGTTATTTCATTTAATGCTAATGGTGGTGTTTTTCCTGGAAATATTTCTGCAGTTAGTATTACATTGAATAAAAATGATACAATTGAGTTACCAGAACATGAACCTATAAGAGAAGGATATGTTTTTGTTGGGTGGTATTTAGATTTAAGCTTTAATTCAGCAGATAAGCTTAACATTGATTTATTCAAAGCTGTTGAAAGCAGAACGATTTTTGCCAAATGGCAGAGTGTCGATACTTATCCTCATGAAATTTTTATTGCTAGCTATGATGTTGCAGAAATTAAGACTAATTTAAATAAAACAGCAAAAGATACAAAAATCACAGCAGCAAAAGGTACAGAAATCACACTTGAAATTTCATACATCGACCACGACTATATACTAAAACCTGGTTCGCTATGTGCTAAATCAAATGATGGTATAAATGATGATATAATTATTAACGACGATACCAAATCGTTTTTAATGCCTCCCTATCCCATTACCATTATAGCAATATTTGAACTGCCTCCGTTAAAAGTTAATGTTTATAAACAAGAAAATGTTATCATTAATGTAAGTAAAGAACTAGCTCATAGAGATGATACAGTTTATGTAGACGCTATACCGTCATTAGGTTACTACATCAATAAAATCTACATTATAGAAACAAGTGAGAGTGTTTCAGATTCATTTCTAATGCCTTCCAAGCCAGTTACTATTGCGGCAGAAGTAGTAAAAATTAATTGTGATGTAAAATACGATGTTACAATAGATGAAACAAATAATATAAAAATAAATACTTTCGTTACAAAAGCTAGTACTGGAGAGTATGTTCCGATAGAAATTATATGTGATGAGGGCTTTATATGTACGCAGCTTTTGATTAACAACCAGAGTACAACCGACATAGAAGGGTTTATTATGCCCAACGATACTGTTTTGATTAAACCCATAATCCAACCAATAAATAAACAAAAATTATATAATTTAACAATACAAGTAAAAGAATCTTCAGGAACACCTTCTGACAAAATAATAACAACCACAAATATAGAAAACCGTTTTTATGAAGGGGAAAAAATTGTTCTTGATACTTCATATTTAGATAATGTTAAAATTAATAATATACTTTTAAATGGAAATTTTGTATCATTAGATAATTTAATTATGCCTAATGAAGATTCTGTATTAACTATAACGCTTTCACCTCAAATTTATAAAATCAAAGTATCTGATACATATTCCCCGAAACCAATTGTTTCACATGATTTCGCAACTGAAGGTGAATTAATTAAACTTGAATTAGAAAATACTAGTTTGCTCGCCCCTAATAGCGTTGAGTTTAAATATATTAATTTGAATAGTACTTTATATGAAGAAGTTAATATTGAATTAGATGGAATTAGCTCTTATTCTGGGTCGTTTTTAATGCCTAGTTATGATATAGAAATTAAAGCCATTCCTAAACATGTTACTTCAACAAACGAATACCATATTACAATTACACAAATGGGGAATGGTAATATAGAGTCTAATTCAGAATTGGCTCAATTTAACGAATTAGTAGAATTAGATATCAATCCTGCTGAAGGTTTTGGCTTATTCAGTTTAGTAGTCAAACACGGGCAAAACGGAGAACAAGAAGATACCCTAGTTTCATATAGCAATGAAACAGATATTGATACTTATTTTTCACAATCTAAGATTGGATTTTTAATGAAAAATAGTAATATAAATATTATGGTCATATTTAAACCTACTGTTATTATTAATGCTTGTGAAGATGAGTTTTTCTTAATATATCCTGATAAATCAATAACTTTTGAGGGAGAGAGCGTTACGGTTTTTATAAATAGTAGGGCAAATAATCATCAATATTCAGTTACACAAATCCGTTACAATTTAACAGGAATTATTAATAATACATTTACAACACCCGATAATACTCCTATCATAAATCTCAATTATGATAAAATAGTTAACACGTCAAATGTTATTTCATATAGAGTTGATATTGATAATAGTTATGGCGGAAATGTTAGTACTATAAAAAACACTAATACATATAGTTCTGGAGCTTTGGTCGAACTTAGTATATTAGCGGATAAAGGATATAAACTTAAGAGTTTAAAATTATATAAAACATCCAATATGCGAGATGAGGGCGAAAATATATCAGATATTTTTACAATGAAAGAATATGATGTTACCATCATCCCAGAGTTTATTCCAATGGAGTTTTCTAACTTTTCTTTAATTAATAGATACAGAGAATGTGCGAAAAAATTATATACAGACTTTGGTGTTTTTTTAAGGTGTTTGAATAATTATACAGTGTTAAACGAACATTTTAAAGATTCAGAAACGATTAAAATCAGTTCATTAATTAAGCATATGGAAATTGTAATATATGCTCAAACAGATTGGGGGAATAAATTTTACATCATCAATTTAAATAAATTAACTATGTTAAATAAGGCTGCTCAAATTTTAGATAAGTATGTAAAATATTATTATTTTAATACATTTGTTAAAACAGAGATAATAGATAATTATATTATTGTCTCGATAGATGGGGTTCCTAGTGAAGATTATTATGTTTTTAGAAATGGACTTTTTAAAGATACTGAAAATAAATGCATCCTATTTAAACGGCCAACAGGAACGTATGGGGTGTATTGTTGGATTTCAAAGAAGTGGTATATAGATGTTCCCAAAGAATTTAGTGAAAATGGACAATCATATAGAATAATTGATTATTTAGGTAAAAATTCGTTTAATGCTAAACAAAGAATAATCAAAGGTATTAATTTATCAAATGTAAAGGAGCTTGCTCCGTATTCTTTGTATAACTTGCAAATTAAGTCAATAGACTTAAGTTATGTGACTAGTATAAACTCGACAGCATTAATGGGACTAAATAATATTAAGTTTTATCTTGTTGCAAAAGATAATCCTGTACTAAGTCAAGAGGATGGTGTTTTGTTCGATAAAAGTAAAAAAAGGTTAATTTCCTATCCGGCAGGCGCAACCAAACCTACTTACATAGTTCCTCAATCGGTAGCAGTAATAAATGACTTTGCCTTTTATGGTGCAAGCTTTTTGAGTGAAGTTAAATTTTTAGGAAGGGGAAAATTAATTGAAATAAGAGAATATGCATTTAGTTCAATGCAAAATCTACAAAAAATATATACTGATAGGTACGACCCAGAAGAGTATATGTTTAATTTTTCAGATATTGACTCTCCACAAGGGCTACATGTTTATAATTACGCTTTTTTTAACACACCAAATGTTCATACTTATAAATTCACTAATCTTAAAGAGCTAGGTAACAGTTCGCTATACTGGGATGGAGAAACAAATTTAACAATCGATTTGAAAGACAATAAAAAAGAAGTTATAACGTATAATCATATTTTTAATGGAGGCATGCTTGACACGTATGATTACAACAAACTAAATATATTATTACCTAATAGTAAGATATCTTATTATGCTAATCATCCTATATGGTCAACATATTTAGTTTCCGAGTGAACAAACTTTGTCTAACAATTTATGAATGTTTCATAAAGACTAGATTAAAACAAAGGAGAACAATATAATATACTAATGGAACTTATAAATAAAGATATAATTACACGAAATGTTAAAGCAGTTGTTAATAATATAAAAGAGATATGTGATGATATTTCAACTATTACTGTTGTTTTAGCTACAAAAAATCGAACTGTTAGCGAAGCTAAATATGCTGCCTCGTTTTTTAAAAATGTGAGGCTGGCTGAAAATAAAGCACAGAGTTTTAGAGATAAATATACTAACGATTTAATATGGGATTTTATTGGTCAAGTTCAGAGGAATAAAATAAAGTATTTGATTGGAAAAGCGAATACTATTCAAAGTGTATGTGACCAAAAAACATGTGACGAAATAGAAAGGCTTTGTATAGTATATTCACAAAAACAAGAAATCTTTTTGCAAATTAATGCTGGTAATGAAGAAAATAAAGCAGGATTAGAATTTAATGCTGTTAACAGTTTTTATTCAATCGTTCAAAAATATCCAAGAATCATTGTTAAAGGACTTATGGTTGTAACACCACTGAATACCAACATAAGACGTGAATACTTTAAGGAAGCTAAAAACTTATTTGATTCCCTTCAAAAATCAAATCCGAATATTCAACATTTATCCATGGGAATGTCTAATGACTATATGGATGCAATATTAGAAGGCTCAAATATGATAAGGCTAGGAAGGGCAATCTTTGACGCATAATTAATGAAATCATTTTGAAGATGTATGGCAGATTATAAGATGAAAAAAAAAGTTATATTGAATATATGTATTGAAGTTTTTTTAATACTAGTTTTTGTCGCTATTGACTTATTAACGAAAATTTATATTTATGAACCGATCAATCAAGAAGCGTCTGATATTATATTAATAAAAAATGTGTTAAAGTTTACAGCCGTTCAAAATACTGGTGCCTCTTTCGGAATTTTTAAAAATAATGCAAATATTTTGGGAATAGTATCATTAATAATAATTATTATAATATTTACGATACAAGTGTTAAGTATCAGCAAATTGAAGGATAAATTAATTAGAATAGGCTTTATACTAATTGTCGCTGGTGGTATAGGCAACATCGTCGATAGATTTATGCTTGGACATGTTAGAGATTTTATATATTTTGAAATAATAGATTTTCCTGTATTTAATATTGCAGATTCTTGTTTGACAATAGGGTGCTTTTTAGTAATTCTTTATGTTGTTATTTTTTATGTAAAAGATTTTAAAAAAGACCAAAAAAATAAAGAGTAATATAATAAGTCACTTAACCTATAAATAGGTATATAAATGGAAAATATCAAGTTAATAGTTAATGAAGGGGTAATGGGTGAGAGAGCAGATGTTTACATAACTCAAGCACTCTCATTGTGTCATAATGTAGATATTAAAAAACTCAATTGTATACCAAACACCCGTAATGCTGTACAAAAATTAATAATTAATGGAAATGTTTATAAAAATAACTTAATAATTTATAAACCATCTACAATATTGCGCGAGGGAGATGAAATCCAAATTATTATTCCGCCGCCAACCACCATATCTGCCGAGCCCCAAGAAATACCTTTAGACATTATTTATCAAGATGCTGACATAGCTATTATTAATAAACAAAGAGGCATTGTTGTACATCCCGCAGCGGGTAATTATTCAGGCACATTAGTCAACGCATTGATGTATCATTTAAAAGACCTTTCTTCCATAAATGGAACAATACGTCCTGGCATAATTCACAGGCTAGACAAGAATACGACAGGGCTTATGGTTGTCGCTAAAAATGACAATGCCCACATAAACATAGCTAATCAATTTTCCAAACGAAATGTTATAAAAAAATATATAGCACTACTTGATGGAAAAATTAAAATAACAGAAGGCGAGATCACCGCACCTATTGGAAGGTGCGTCCAAGATAGAAAAAAAATGGCTGTTGTTTCAAATGGGCGAGATGCCAAAACTAAGTTTAAGGTAATTGATACTTATAATAAATATTCACTTGTTGAATTTACCTTAATTACTGGGAGAACTCATCAAATACGTGTTCACGCAAAATATATTAAACATCCAGTTGTTGGTGATGAGCAATATGGCGGTTCTAACATTTTGAATCTCAAAGGGCAACTGCTACATGCCTCATACTTAGAATTCACTCATCCTAAAACTAATAAAGTTATTTCTTTCTCTGCCGAAATTCCACAAGATTTTAAAGACTTTATTACTTCCATATCCACTAAAAATAAATAAAAAGTTTGTAATTTTAGTCTCTTTTTGTTAAGTACAATCAACTAAAAATAAATTACGTTCAATAAAAGTATAATACTAAACGCAATATTTTGTTTATTTTGTGAAATTTCGTATCTGTTAATTCTCTTGGTAATTAGAAATTTCGTATCTATGGAATTGCTGTTGTTCTTATTAACCAACAGACTGAAGTTTATATATTTTTGGGAAAATGTTTAGTTTCACATAGTTTGAAAAATTTCCGTGCCTGAGCAACTTACCGTTACACTCACATAATAACTAACTTCATTTTAAGTATATTTTTCACCTAACTATAAATAGTTGATAAAACGTCGATAAGATGATAGACTAATACTAGAAAATATTATTGCTTGTCAGAGTGGTTCTAGGGCCACTCTTATTCATGTAAGGGGAATATTATGCAAAGCAAAATGGCCGATCTCGCTTTAAATATAGTTAAAGAACCTATAGAAAAAATGGGTTATGAAATTGTTGAAATTAAATGTAATATTCAAAACGCTAATGAAACACACTTAACAATCTATATTTTTTCTTTTAACGGAATCACGCTTGAAGATTGTGTAAAGGTTAATGACGTAATAGATCCTCTTTTAGACGAATTTGATATTTCCAATGGCAAACCATACATTCTTAATGTATCGTCACCAGGTTTAGATAGACAAATTGTCACTAATGATGATTTTCGCAGAAATATCAATGAAATAGTAGATGTAAAGGTTTTTCAAAAAGGTTTAAAAGGAAATTTTTTTACTGGTAAAATTATTTCATATACTGACAATCATTTTGAACTTGAACTATTACGAAAAAAAACAATTATAGAAATAAATAGAGACAATGTACAATCTCTATCAAAACATATTAAATTTAAATAACTTGGAGGAATGATAATGAACAATTTTGAATTTTTCTCAGCACTTGATGAATTAGAAAAATCGTCTAAATTAGATAAAGAGTTAATAATCTCATCGATTGAAGCTGGAATAGCTGCTGCATTAAAAAAAGAAACTGGAGAAAGCCGTGCGATAGCAATTAAAATGAATCCAGAAAAAGGAGAGATTAAGTTTTTTGCATACAAGACCGTAGTGGAAGATGAAGCAGAAGTAGATAAATATGAAATTTCTTTAGAAGATGCTCTTAAAATAAAAAGTGATGCTAAAGTCGGGGATATTATAGGGGAAGATGTGTCTGCTAGTGACGTTTCCCGAATTGCAGCCCAAACCGCAACACAAGTCGTTGTACAACGCTTAAATGATGCTAGGAAAGAGTTGGCTCATGAAGAAATGAGCAAGCGAGAAGGCGAATTAGTACAGGCAATTGTTAGGCGAGTTGAATCAACTGCAGTCTTTGTAGAAATCGTAGGTACCCAAACTGAGGCCATTATGCCAAAACGAGATCAAGTATATGGCGAGAAACTATCGGTCGGAGATAAAATTAAAGTATATGTAAAAAAAGTTAAAATTAATAATAGAGGTCAACAACAAGTAATTGTAAGTAGAAGTGATGCTGGCTTTGTTAGAAAACTATTCGAAATTGAAGTCCCAGAAATCCGTTCTAATCTAGTAAAAATTAAAAATATTGTTAGAGATGCGGGAGCAAGAACAAAAATTGCTGTTTATAGCGATGATCCTAATGTAGACAGTACTGGAGCTTGTATAGGTCAGAAAGGAGTTAGAGTTAATGCAATTGTATCCGAATTAAATGGCGAAAAAGTTGATGTAATACTATATTCAAACGATCCTAATGAATATATAACAAGAGCGTTAGGGCATGTTAAAGTTCTTATGGTCAAATTAAATCAGGTAGAAAATACTGCAAAAGTTGTTGTGCCCGATGATAAGCTATCCTTAGCTATTGGAAAGAGAGGACAAAATGCAAGATTAGCGATGAAGCTTACTGGATATAAAATAGATGTCAAAGCATATAGTGATGTCATGGGTAATTTAGAAGAAAAAGAAGAATTCAATAATGAAATCATTTCTAACAAATTCAATTAGATTAATTAATACTCACGATTGAAAATGAAAAATGTAAAAAACATTAGAATGTGCATAGTTTGTAGAACTAAACGAAACAAAGACGAACTAATTAGATTAGTGAAGAATGATAAAAACATAATAGAGGTAGATAAAAACAAAAAAGGAACAGGTAGAGGAGCGTATTTATGTAATAATGCTCAATGTATAAATAAGGGAACTAGTGCTATATATCTCAAAAAAGCATTTAAAAATAACATAAACGATGTAAATTGTGAAACGATCCGAAATGAACTCTTGAAAAATTTATAAATTTATAGTACTGCAATTCAATTAATAACAAGATGTATTAACTATGAAAATATAATTCAGTTTCAAAAATAGATTAAAAATATTTGCCAATACTTTGTTAAAATATAACGTTATGTACTTAAATAAACTTGATTAGGAGTAACTGACTTTAAATTCTTATTAATTAATTCGAAAATATTAAAGTAAAAATAAGTTATGATGTTGTCGGAGTTACGTAAAAAAATATTATATATTTATTGACTAATTACAAAGGAGAATTTAATGAATAAAGAAAACAATATTCAAGAAAGAGAATTAACTGTTGAAGAAACTAGCAGTATTTCCAGTATACTGCGCAATAAACTTAAAGAGTTAACAAAAACTATTTCAGCTGCTAGAATGGCATTTGCTGAAAGGCGTGTTGAGTTAGAACGGCAAAATCCAGAAGTCATAGTAGAACAAATTATTGATACTAACACAGCTGAAGAAGCAGTGACTTTTGAGGAATTAAATACTAATGAACCAGTAAATTCTGTTGACGAATCGAAGACGTCGATTGTTCACAATAATGACGATACAATTCCCGAAAGAGAAACCATTTATATTCCACCATCGGGAGGTTATCAGCCAACAAATAAACCGCAAAAGACGGTCACTCCTCCGCCAGGTGCGTATCAACAAATCCCTCCGATTCCAACGAAACCCAAAAATCAAAGGATGAAAGGTCGTTACGAAAATGAAGATGAAATAAGGGTACCCAAGGCAAAACCGCGTATTGACGACTATCGTAGTAAGAATTTTAATTTTGACCAAGAAGAAGAGGATGTAGTAAAAATTAAACCCAAAAAAAGCGGAATTAAAAAGAAAAATAAGTTTAATTTATCTGAGGTCAAAATTATTGAACATGCTGTCATAGATAAATCAATTATATCAATTAGGGAATTATCAGAAAAAATCGGCAAAACTAGTACTGATATTATTAAACAATTGTCAATACTAAATATTCAAAGAACTATTAATGAAACTATTGATTTTGATACTGCTGAATTAGTAGCTGGAGAATTAGGAGTGACTTTGGAGTTACAAGTTGCTCAAACATCAGAAGAAAAAATGGAAGCATTTCACGACGGAGAAGAGGATAATGAAAAAGATTTACAACCGAGGCCTCCTATTGTAACCATCATGGGACACGTTGACCATGGAAAAACCTCTATTTTAGATTACATCAGAAAGTCCCATGTTGCCAGGGGAGAAGCCGGAGGTATTACTCAACACATTGGGGCTTATTCTGTAAAAACAAAAACTGGTAAAATTACATTTGTTGATACGCCAGGACATGCTGCATTTACCGCGATGAGGGAAAGAGGTGCAAATATTACTGATATAGTTGTTATTGTAGTTGCAGCAGATGATGGAATAATGCCACAAACTATTGAAGCAATCAATCATAGTAAAGCAGCCGGTGTAAATATAATTGTAGCAATAAATAAAATTGACAAGAGAGATATTGATATAGACAAAACCTTAACTCAAATTTCTGAACAAGGTCTTGTCCCTGAAGAATGGGGTGGAGACATTCCTTGTATAAGAGTTTCTGCAAAGACTGGAGAGGGTATTGATGATTTATTAGAGACAATTATAGTAACTTCTGAAGTTATGGAGTTAAAAGCTAATCCTAACAGAAAAGGACGCGGCACCATATTAGAAGCTCGCCTAGATCCTCAACGAGGGCCGTTAGCAACTGTTATTGTACAAAATGGCACTCTAAAAACTGGTGATTATATTGTAGCAGGCACTGTAGTAGGTAAAATACGCTCAATGGAGGACGATAAAGGTAAACGTATAACCAAGGCGGACCCTTCTTCAGTAGTTATGATTTTAGGTTTAAAAGATGTTCCCAATACTGGCGATAACCTGCTTGCTACAAATGATGAGAAATTAACAAAAGAGGTAGCTGAAGAACGAATTGCTAAAGAAAAATTAAGTTTAATTTCTAAAAAAGCTTTTACTTTAGATGATTTTCATAAAAGTTTTCAAGAAGGCGAAGTAAAAACTTTAAATATAATCATTAAAGGAGATGTGCAAGGTTCAGTCGAAGCATTAAAAGAGAGTTTAGAACAATTATCGAATGATGAAGTTAAGGTTTCTACAATCTCAGCCATTCCTGGGGCAATTAACGAAAGTGATGTCTTATTAGCAAATACTGTCAATGCTGTTATTATTGGATTCAATGTTAGACCCGATACTAAAGCTAAATTAGCAGCTGAAAGCAGAAACGTAGATATTAGATTATATCGAATCATATACGATGCCATAGATGATATTAATAATGCAATTAAAGGTATGCTTAAGCCTGTATATAGAGAAGAATACCTCGGTAAGGCCGAAGTTCGGGCTGTCTATAAAATTCCTACTGTAGGACAAATAGCTGGCTCTATGGTAAAAGATGGAAAAATTGTAAGAAATGCAAATGTTCGAGTTATCAGAAATGATATTATAATTGCAGACACAACTATTTCTTCGCTAAAACGGCTTAAAGACGATGCAAGAGAGGTCGTTGCGGGTTTTGAATGCGGCATTGGTCTAAAAGACTTCCAAGATTTTGAAGACGGCGATATTATAGAATCTTTCAAGTTAGTAGAAAATCAAACAAAATAAAAACATGCAACATTTAATTCGAACTAGAGGTTTAAATGAATATAGAACGCGTAAATAATGAATTAAAAAAGAAAATTACTGAAATATTTAATAGTGAGATAAAAGATCCTAGATTTAATGATTTAGGTATTATTACGGTCATGGAGGTGAACACCTCTGTAGATTTAGAAATAAGTAAAGTTTACTTAAGTTTTTATAATAGTTTAATTACGGGAAAAGAAGCAATTAAAATTGTACAAAACACGGCTGGTTATATTAAAAAGCAATTATACGGCAAATTAAAAATACGTAAGGTACCTAACCTAATGTTTATACTAGATGAAAGCTTAAAATACGCAGAGCATATTGATGCGTTATTAGAACAAGCAAATGCAAATTCATCAAATAAGGAAGAAATAGATTAATGTACCAATTATTCAAAGATAAAATACAACCTGCAGAAAAAATTGCAATATTTATGCATATTAATCCAGATGCGGATTGCTTTGGGAGTTCGCTCGCAATGCATAAGTATTTAAATAACTTAGGAAAAAATGCTAGTGTATTTCTTGAACCTGGTAATGTAATACGTAAAAATTTAGAATACTTTCCTAATGCAAATGTTGTGCAAGATAGTTATAATTCAAAAGATATCTATGATTTAGGAATTTGTTTAGATTGTGCTACTATAGACAGGATGGGAAAAAAATCAACCAATATGTTTATAAATAATTGTGATGAAAAATTATGGATTGACCATCACGAATATACAGACAAACCTCCCAAAAACGATTCTATAATAGACTCTAAAGCCGGAGCAACTGCACAAATCTTATTTGAAATTTTTGAATATTATGATAGTTCCAAAATTGATAAGGAAATTGCTGCCTGCCTGTATGGAGCGATTGCCGCAGACACTGGAATATTTTCATTTAGTTCAACCACTGCAGAAACTTTAACTGTCGCATCCAAATTACTGAAATATAATATCAACGGACCCGAAATTTCCATGAAGGTATATAAAGAACGCACTGTGGGTGAATTTAGGCTGATGGCCTCTGTCCTAAATAACGCAAAATTTTATTTTAATAACAAACTCGGTATTATTACATTTAAACAAAATGATTTTGAAATTACTAATACTAATATATCAAGTACAGAGGGTATTATAAACTCAATAATAGAAATCGAAGGGGTCTTGTTAGCTGTCGCAATTGCTGAAGAAAATAACCAAGATGCTTTTAAAATTAGTGTACGCTCAAAACACAATATAAATGCAAATGAATTTGCACGATATTTTGGAGGTGGAGGGCATAAACATGCCAGCGGTTGCAAAATCAACAAACCATATGATCAAGTAATTAGTAATATTTTATATTATGCTGAAAAATTATTACAAAACGATATTAATTGAATGTTTAAGTATTAAATTATATACAAGTATGAAATTTTATAACACAAAACAGTGAGTTAAATTATGATAAATGGAATTGTTGTTATTAATAAAGCAAAAGGAGATTCGTCTGCTCAAGTCGTTTCCAAAATAAAAAAAATTGTTTTTAACTCAGAACTACCATATCCTAAACCATTAAAAGTTGGACATTTTGGGACCTTAGATCCTGAAGCAGAGGGTGTTTTGCCCATTGCCTTGGGTCGCGCGACACGTTTATTTAATTACCATTTAGAGGATACAAAAACATACTATGCTAAATTTGTTTTTGGATTTACTACAGATACACTAGATCTCTCTGGAAATATTATTGAAACTACCCAAATAATACCATCTGTTGACGATATAAAAAGAGTATCTAAACAACTAGAAGGAGTAGGGTTCCAATTGCCACCTAAATATTCTGCAAAACTTATCAATGGTCAGAGAGCATATTCATTAGCACGAAAAGGTGTTGAATTTGACTTAAAGCCGAAGAAAATTACTATTGAACAAATACAGTTTTTAGATGAAAATAGTTGTATAAATAATAACAATGAATTTGCATTTAAAATAATATGTTCTGCTGGGACATATATTAGATCAATTGCAAGAGATATGGCGCATTTATTGGGTACTAAGGGAACAATGTCGTTTTTAAGGCGTGAAAGAAGTGGGTGTTTTGATATAAAACACTCAATTTCCATTGACGAGTTCAAAAATAATCCAGAAATGCATATAATCCCGATAGAAAAATTTATATCGTTTCCCAAAATTCCAATTAATGATGAACAGTTTGTTCGGATTAGAAATGGTATGAACGTTGAAGTTGAACTTGCGCATTTAGAACCTAAAATACTATATTCAGTTATTTTAAATGATAAAATTGTAGGTATAGGTTTTGTCTTTGAGAATCAATTAAAAATTAAAACATGGCTTGTATAATATAATTAACATAAAGTCTGATTACATATGTGGTGAGTAGAGTGGAAAGAGTTGTTTTAGCTATAGGTTTTTTTGATGGAATTCATTTAGGGCATTTATCATTGCTTAATAAAGCGATAGAACGGGCTAAATTAATAAACTGTGAAACTGCAGTATTTACGTTTGGGGATGATTTTTTCCAAATTAGGAACATTCCAACGCAATTAATAGATCTTAAATTTGAAAAAGAACAAAAACTAAAAATGTTGGGCATCAATAATATATATTTTGCTAATCCGACTACTAAATTTTTACAAATGACAGCAGACGATTTTCATAATTTTCTTTTAGCGACTTTTAATCTAGAATACGTAATAATAGGATCTGATTTCAGATACGGTAAAAATGCACAAAATGGTGCGAATGATCTAGCAAATTTTTTATCATTGCATAATGTAAATGTTCTGATAGAACCATTATTAAAAATTAATAATGTAAAAATTTCATCAGAAAGCATAAGAATTTTTATAAAGGAAGGTAAATTAGAACAAGCTAACAAATTATTATATTCATCATATTCACTGTATGGAATAGTTATAAAAGGGCGAGGAGAAGGACATAAATATGGAGTAAAAACAGCAAATATTGAAATACCATGCGTAAAAATTCTACCACCACCTGGTGTATATTCAACAAAAACACATATAAACGGTCAATGTAAGAAATCATTAACCCATATTGGTCCCTGTCCTACATTTAATTATTACAAACACACGATAGAAACGTTAATTACTGATTTTGATGAAGACATATATGGTGAAGCTATTAAAATCGATTTCGTAAAAAAAATACGCGAAAATATAATGTTCCCGAACAAAAATGAGTTAAAAAACCAAATTGAGATGGACTTGAAATCTATAATTAATAATTAGAAATTAAGGAGTTAGAAAAAATATGATTAAATTTGGAGTAGCAGGTAATTCAAACAGTTTTTATGAAGAGGGTTTAAATAAAACCGTTGACGCAGCTAGCTGGTGCAAACAGCGTGGTATAGATATATTTGAATACTCATTTGGTAGGGGGATTAATTTATCCCAAGTTGCTGCTAATCAAATTAAAAATGCGTTTCAAAAAGAAAATGTAATATTAACAGTGCACGCACCATATTATATTAATCTATCCAATACTGACAATGAAATGATTGAGAAATCGTTTACATATATAATTAATTCTATCATAAAAGCAATTGAACTCGGAGCTAACCGTGTAATAATACACCCTGCTTCGCAAGGTAAATTGGAGCGAAAAGAAGCAGAGTTAATCATGCTAGACAATATTAAAAAATTAATAGATATTTTAAATCATCACGACATTAGTGATGTATTGTTGTGCTGGGAAACCATGGGCAAGGTGGGACAAATGGGAACAGTAGATGAAATTATTAATATATGCAAACTTGACTATAGATTTATTCCCTGTATCGATTATGGCCATATCAATGCCAGAGAACAAGGTGTTCTAAATTATCCGGAAAATTATAACACTTTATTCCAAAAGCTGTTAGATAATCTAGGTTTTGATAAGGTCGCGAATATGCATTCTCACTTTAGCAAAATCGAATATGGTCCAAGGGGAGAAATCAGGCATTTGACTTTTGAAGATTCTAAATATGGTCCAGATTATGAACCAATGATTGACGCATTGATTAAATTTAATCTTACTCCATATGTTGTATGTGAAAGTGACGGAACTCAAGCTGAAGATGCAATCACAATGAAAAAATATTATTTAAGTAAACGGTAAATTACCCAACAGATTCCCTCAATTAGTTGAATTTATTTAATTATACCTATATTATATGAATACTATTACATTAGCACTACTACAAGACTACAAGCACAGTTAAATTTAGGAAGTTATTTAATGTTTACAATAAAATTGTTAACAGGTCCAGGAACATTAATCGATAAATTAGCCATTTTAATAGGATTTATCTCAATTACTATGTTTTCGATAATATCACACGAAATTAGCCATGGCTATGCAGCTTTACTAAATGGCGATACTACCGCAAAGGAAAATGGTCGACTAAAGTTTAATCCATCCCATCACTTTGAACCTCTTGGTACCATAATGTTTTTTCTAGTTGGATTTGGATGGGCTAAACCGATTCCAGTAAATTCTTCAAACTTCAATCATTACAAAAAAGGAATGATAACAGTTTCTTTAGCTGGTATAGTAACAAATTGCCTAATTGCTGGCTTGTTGTTATGTGTGTATTTTTTTGCATTACCATTATTTTATAAGTTCGCTTCTAATATAGTTCTAGATTTCTTAAAAAACTTTTTCTATACATTCATTGTAATAGGTGTCAGAATCAATTTTATGCTAGCTTTGTTCAATTTGTTACCTATTTATCCTTTGGACGGGTATAACTTCATTGCTACTTTATTACCTAGATGTATCGGATATCAAAAATTTATGATAAAATGGGGTCAAATAATAATCTTCGTCATCGTTGCGCTAGGCATAGTAGGTCGCTACACAAATATTCCTTGGTTAGATTTATTTGGAAGTTATGATGATCTTATCATTAAGCTTTTGAATAAAGTAGAAATCGCAAGCATAAAATTTTATTGGGGGAGTTAAAATGGAAAATAATATTGATTATACGGCAAAACAAACCTCCCCATTAAGTTATCACCTCTACAACGAAGATGTCCCTCTAGACGTGCTATTATCGATGTGCTCCAAAGAAGAAGTGGCAATTGAAGATATTTTTGTATCAGATATTACAAGACAGTTCATCGACTACGTTAGTTCCCTTAAAGACAAAAATTACGAAGAAATTTCTTCTTTTTTGCTCTTGGCTGCAACGTTATTAGAGTTAAAATCTTCTCGTTTATTACCAAAGATTGAGTTTGACGAACTAGAAGATGGATTTATTATTTCCGATGAAAAATTGTTTGAATTACGTGCTGAGAATTACTTGGTGTACAAAGAAGCTGCCGGCAAGCTAGCGAAAACTGAAATACTAAACAGGTTTTACAGAGAACCAGAGTACGACGAAAAAGAATATAACCTCATTATAAAAAATTTCGATGTTAATAAAATGATATCTGCATTTTCAACCTTACTAGAGGTGATAGAATTTACTGAAGATTCAAATGTTATTAAAAAAATCCCTACAGAAAGATTTAAAGTGTCCGATCGGATTAAGTTTATATTAGAATATATGGAGGTATATAAAACTGCTAAATTTGTTGATTTCATAGAGCCCGATTTTTCGAAAGTAGAAGTAATTAACACTTTTTTAGCAGTTCTGGAACTATGCAAAGAACAGTTTTTGTCAGTTTCACAAGAGGAAAATGACAAAATTGAATCTATTTGGCTACACTTAAATAAAGATGCAGACGCACATAAAATTAATAGTTTAAAGGAGATTTTATTGAAAAATGTTGATGAGTATAATTGAAGCTCTTATTTTTGCTAGCGGTCATGGGCTGTCTATTGAAAAAATAATTGATAGCCTTAAAAGTGATTATTCTGAACAAGATGTTTTAGAAGCTATAAAAAACTTAAAAAACACCTATGGTGGCGAACGTGGAATTATTCTAATAGAAGTGAATAAAACTTTACAATTTCAATCAAATCCAAAATATGGAGTAATTCTATCTGATATCTTAAAAGAAACAAGAGAGCGCGAACTTAGCAAAACTCTACTACAAGTTCTCGCTATAATTGCGTATAAACAACCTGTCACCAAAGCCGAAATAGAAGAATTAAGAGGAGTTAATTCCGATTATGTAGTATCAATGCTGTTAAACTTAGGGTTAATTGATGGTATTGGCAGAAAAGAAACAGTTGGTAGACCTATCCTATACGGTACAACTGTTGAATTCTTGCGTAAATTTGGCATTTCTTCCATCAACGATCTTCCAGATTATGAAGGATTGTTAAACAAAATAAAAAATAACCATGATAAATATTACCCAAAAACAGACGAATTGTATCGCGACCCAACAACAGGTTCAACACAAGTTCAAAAGGCTGTTATAAAAGACTCGTCAGATGCTTTACCCGACTTTCTAAAAGATGAAGATATAATTGAGGTCGAATAGTATAGATATCCTCTGCTTTTCTATAAGCTACACAATTCAGTAGGTTTAACGGTTCGTGAAATTGTTGTGAAAATTCATAACTTATGTCGACACACGCGTGCGCATAGTATATAATATAATAAAATAGGAATATGTCTATCTTACCATAAAAAATAAATTCTAAGTTAAAAGAGGCAGTATTTGAAACACGATACTTTTCTACCAACTGTATTTTACAAATTATCCAAAATTAGCTTGCTAATTCTTTTTTTAGTGAGTTTATTTTTGATAACATTTTTATCAACACAGACAATTACTTGTCTTACGGTTACACAGAATAATAATGCTGAAGCGACTGCAGTCAGTTCAGGCGATGCACTTCTAAGTATTTTGAATAGCACAACTTCAGAGAGTGTTGAACTAACTCAAGATATAACTATTAATTTAGGGACAACAGATCAACATGGTAAAAATAACGTTTATAGTGGAACGTTTAATGGAAATGGGCATACAATTACTATAAACGGATACAAGAAACATAACCATACAGATGCTGCCAACGTATATGCAGGGCTTTTTACAGGTAAACTTAGTGGAACATTCAAAGACGTAACTATAAATTATAATGCCAATCTACACTTTACATTAACAAACAATATTTTGACAGGCTATAGCCGTAAAGAAGTTGTAGAGGAAAATTCCTTTTTTATCAGTGCAGGAATAATCGCTGGACTTTTAGATACAACTGGAAAGATAGAAAAAGTCCAACTAAATATTAGTGAAAATGCTGCTTTTTCTGCGTTAGGGATTGATGGGCGCGGATCGGAATCTGACATTAATTATTTAGGAGGAGCAGGAGGAATTGCAGGAGGTTTCGTAGGGACCGCACAAGGGGCAGGTAAGATTTATCATTCAACTCTAAACAACAACGGCCTAATATCGTCTCGTGCGGAAAACAAAAATGTCAACGGCAAAAAGATACCTTGGGGTGGTAATAGTCAAATTGCTTCAAAAATAGAGATAACCGCTGATAATAATCCCTGCCGTTCTATTGCAGGAGGGGTCGTCGGTGAGCTTCATACAGTATCAAACGCCAGCCCAACTCTAGTCAATTTCACTTTAAAAGGGAATGGGGTTATTGCATCTAACCTAAAACCCTCAAACAATGTTGACCTTACCACCGGTTATGCAGGAAATGTTTTTGGTTCGAATCGCGCTGCTAATTTCTCTGTCGATGGACTACTGTATAAATCAGCAAATAAATCTGCAACTGCTCCTATAGGAACTGTTAATAAAGCTGGCACTTGGGGAGGTTCTGCAGGTTCCAATTTAATTATTTCTAATGTGTTTAAAGTCAAAGCAGACGGTGAGGTTTCTAATAATAGAGGTAAATTACAAATACTTACTTCATATGACTTTACTGGTGGCAGTTCCACCACTAAAACTGCTATCGGAGAAAATGGCAAACAGGAAGCTGGTAAAGATGGTGGATTGTTTTACCTAGGTTGGGGCTTTGGAAGTCATACATCTACAAATAATATTAATGAGTTAAATCCTGAAACAGCTGCCAAATATAAAGATTCCAGTGGTGCTGCATACGGAACTTTAGATTATACAACAATCAACCCGCAAGGTGAAATAATCCTAGTAGCTAATGTAACACAGACCAATATGTATTACGTATCTGCTGGTACATATGACGATAGGTACGACCATAAATACTACATTACTGTGTATGACGACTATTCGCTATCTGAATTAAATTCAGTGAGTTTTAATTTCCCTAAGAATTCTAAAAACCATATAGTTTACTTCTTCACAATTAACTCGTCACCCATGGTAACTTCGTTTGCAGATGTAGTAGACGACAAAAAAACATATGATAGGACAGGTGTTTTATTTTCTGGAGCTCCTTCAGGTACTTCGTCATTATTTCCAGGGATTAAATGGGTAAGCCAATATAAAGATTTAGATAATGTTGCTAATTCAGCCTATGATACAGTAGGAATATCAGGGAGCAGAAATGTTACTACCCACTCAAGAGTAGGTACTTATACCGTTTTACTGTATAGAACAACAGATCAAAATCAAGAGGTTCCATTACAAGATGGCGAAGTAATAGCAGGGAATTCCAGTAATAATCCTAGTGAAGTCTACACGTATACAGCTCCAGCATCCCCTTTAACTGTACAAATTGAACAGAGAGTTATTACGGTGCAAACAGAAGGGGCGCAAATGTCGTACTCTAAAGAATATGATGGTTCTTCAAGTGTAATAGGATTGCGTTTAAATGAACATTATCTTCTTAATGGACTCCTCCCAGGAGATGAAAGCAATACATATATAACATTTGATGATACTCTAAGCAGTTTTGTAAACTCTAGTGGCGTCCCTGTTTCAAATGTAACGGGCAGTGGTTCTGTTAATGTTAAATTAGTGAATTGTAGTGTTAACAACATTAACTACAAAATTAATCCCCCAGTTGGAGGTGGCTCTATTGATATTATACTGTACAACTGTAGTATCACAAAAAGAACAGTGACACTAGAGTGGCACACTAGTGATGGAGATGTGCAAAGTCTAGATAGTGACTATATTTTCGTGTACAATGGGCAGCGCATATTACCAAGTTTGCATGTAAATAATGCTATCGGAAGCGATGAGGTTCACATTTCGTCATTAACATTTCGGAACAGTTCATCAACTGAACCATACGAATGTTTTGATGCTGGCACTTATCATGCTAGAGTTGGGATTCTTTCTGGAGCAGATGTAGCTAATTATAGGCTACCTACAGACCAGAACGTTATTAATAGCTACAGTATTCCTTTTGAAATCACGCCTAAAGGCATAAAAGTTATTTGGCCTGAAAATAAAACATTTACATTCAATAAAAACCCACACCCGTTTGTGTGTACGATTGAAGACGCAAATTCGGCAATATATGAAAGAGACACGGTAACTATAAGTACTGTATATAAAAATGCAAGCAACAATGTTGTTGATGAATTGAGAAATGCTGGAACCTACTCTGCAACTGCATTAAAAACAGAGGGCTCTGGTAGAAATAACTACTATATTACCAACGCTTCACAAACTAATGTTAATGACATTAAAATAAATCCTTGGGTTGTTAACGTGACTTTTAAGACGGGAACCGGTTCTTCTGTTCAACCTCTTGTGTATAATGGCACTAACTATATTGGTTCTGACCTTGGTTTAAAGGTTAACGTTTCAACAGTAAATACAGAATTATCTCCTAGCTATTTAGGTTTATCATATAAGAACATAAATGGTACTCCTATAACCGAAATTAAGACAGTTGGAAAGTACAATGCATCAGCATATGTAAAGAATGGCACAGAAGGTAATTTAAGGTTCTTAACTCTAAATTATGTGATTAATGCTAGTGATAATTATCAAGAAATAGAGGTCACACCTAAAGAAGTCTCTCTTGATTTTGGAACTTTGTCATTTGTTTATGATTCTACGAGCAAGAGCGATAATGTTGAAGTACAGGTAAAAGTCTCTGACATAATTCTAGGCGATTCAGTGGCTGTAAATAAAAGCTGGGGCTCTGATACTGTAATAAATGTAGGCACATATACATTAACTTGCAGCTTATCTAATCCTTCATATAAAATTAGGCCTGCAGACATAACCCGTAGTATAACAATAACGGCTTGTAGTATCAAAAACGAACCACTTCTAACAGTTGCTCCTATAGAATCACAAAGCTATTGTTTTGCCAATATAACGCCGAAACCAACCATCAAATATAAAGAAAACTTACTCTATAAAGATACAGATTTTACTCTCGTTTATTCTAATCATAAGGATGCTGGTAACGCTAGTATTGAGATTACTGGTAAAGGAAACTTCAAAGATTCAATTACTACTAGTTTCACAATCGCAAAAAAACCATTAGGTGTTAACATTTCTATTCCACAGACATTAATATATGATGCAACCTCAAAAAAATCTGAAATTAGTGCCACGTTAACTGGTGTAATCCCAAACGACCAAACACCAAATATCAGCTATGTTTTTTACGATGCTTCAACATTAGCGTTAGTTCCTGAACCAAAAACTGCAGGGAATTATAAGGTAATTATAAACTTTAACGAAGTAAATTATAGTATGCCTCCTGAAACAAACAGAACAAGATTATTTACTATTTTAAAGAGAGAATTAGGGATACAATTCTCTGCATATTCTAACTTAGTTTTTAATAACGAACCTCTTTCTATTGGAGTACAATTTGACCCTACGAAACCTCTTGCGGAAGCAGATGCTGGATTGGTTTCGTTGAAACAAGATCATATGTATGGTCCCCCAACTAGTAGGGTTTCTGTAGGACAAATATTAAATGCCGGTAGTTATCAAACAACCGTAACTCTTACAGGAGACAGTGGTTTAACAAATCATCTTAATTATATAATTACAAGCAGTAATTTATCTAACACTAACGCACAAAATTGCAATATATTAAATTACTCCGTAAAACCAAAGGATTTAATAATTGAATTTGATTCAACAAATACTAGAGTGTACAACAAGACAATCCAACACATCCAATATTCTGCAACAGCAGGGTATGGACCACTTGGAACAGATACGCTAGATAGCATAATAAGGCTACAATATACAAACATTTCTGGAGTAACCACAACTGCCGTATCGCAAACTGGAGTGTATACTGTGACTGCTCATTCGCACAACAATAACTATAAAGTGGAGAGTACCATCCCTAATAACGTACAATTTGAAATTACGCCAAAACCTCTGAAAGCATATTTGGTATACAACAGTCAACCACTAGAAGAGAATATGGAATTTATTTATGGTGGTTCTAATCAAAATTTCGCAAATTCGATCGGATATGCGTACCAGCCAGGATATTCTTTCATTTCTGGAGATGAACCTAGAATTGATAAAGTTGTTCATAATGGACAGCAACGAATTGATGCTGCTTACGCTGTTTCTGACAGTTACAAAATTATGATAAGTCTTGCTAACACAGAAAAAAACTATGTATTACTTGCTGAAGGTAGCGTTTTAGAAAGACATTTCAAAATTAAACCTCGACCCATTCAAGTTACCTTTGGTTTGGATAATAATATTGTATTTAATGGAAATAGCAATGATATACAAGTAGAATTAAGCAGCGGGGTGGGATATGTTAGCGAAGGTGACAATTATTATTCTGGCATAGTTGAAGGTGACAACATTAATCTGGGAGCCTATGTATATTCTTTTGTTGACAAGAGCAGAGATATAGAAAACACAGATATAACATATTATGAACCGGGGAGCAAAACCAGTTACAAAGATTGTGGACAGTATACTGTAAAGGCAGCTTTAACTGATAATTCCAACTATTATATATATACTAGTGAAACAGTATTTGATGAAAAAACCTTTAATGTCACACCATATTCAATAACTTTGATACCCACAAATATAATAAAAACATACGGTGAGTTGGATAATATAGATAGTCTCACTGTAAACAAAACAATTATGATTGATCAAACTGGAATTCATGATGAACCTGGTGACGGCGAACTGGTTATAATTAGTGCGACGCTAATCCGTGATGTAGGAGAAGACGTGGGTTCCTACTATTATACAGGTTATACATATGATGGTAGCTTAAACTATGCTGTTTCTGTTAACACAAGTGCAATGGATAATAATGGAAATGTGTTCAAATTTGAAATAACTGAAAGAGTTTACAGCATTACACCAAAACAGTTTTCAATTCAATGGGATGAATGGAATGATTCCATTCCCATTCTTCCACTTGTTCCTAAAGAGACAGTCAATGTTATTATGCCCCTAAGCACCATACCCGTTGAACTTACTTACTCAAGAACTGGCGGAGATTATCCAGATGCCGGGTCATATGACATAGATGATGTAATATATGATGATAATCCAAATATTTCATTCGTAATTAGTGGAATAAACAAATCCGGTGGGAAAGGCAAATATGTAATTTTAGGCAGACCAGTTGCTCTACAAATTAAAGATTTCACCAAAGTCTACGGAAAAAACGATCCGGACTTTTATAACCCGAGCAATTTCAATGTAAGAATTGACGATCTTCCAACTGCTATAAAAAGCGACTATCTGTCAAACCCTAGTAACTTTAACTGGCCAGAATTAATAAGATGCACAAGACAATTGGGCGAAAACTACATTCAAGAAGGATACCAAATTTCATATTCCTTTATCACAGAAGAGGCTAAAAACTACCGGTTGCAACTGTATGAGTACAATGAAGAAGATGTTTTTGAAACAATAAAAGATTCAGCCATTTTAATGATTACAAAATGTGTGGTGGAGGTTAGTGCTGAAGACATAGTTTATAATAATATACACGATGGTAACGAGAGGTTTAATAAGATTTATGATGGTAACAATAGATTAGACCAAAGAAAAATTTCACTAACCCCTCAGAAGAGAGATTATTTATATGCTAACAGTCCAGAATTATTTAATAGAGGCTTCACTATCTCTGGAACATTTATTTCTACAACCTTAGGAGAAACAGATTCTGATGCAGGTGAGAATAAAAAAATAAAAATTTCATTTAGTGTAAATGCTGATTCTGCTAATAATTTTCAACTCCCAGAACCGATTACTATGAGTGAGCGTGGACGAATTGATAAAGTCACAATACCAATTACTATTTCTCGTAAACTAACTGGTGATAAAGCGGAAATACGTTACGGCGACAGCCCGTCTGTTTTTTCAAAATATAATGATAGTGAATCTATACTATATGAAGGGAATGAAGATGTGCAGTTTTATATCAACTATGGCAAGTATAATGACACTACATATTCATTTGTAGGAACTGACACGCCTTCACTACTTAACCTTACTTTCGAAGTAGTATATCAAGATATAAATGAAACTGTTGTATGTGGCGATAACATTAAAGATGTTGGCAATTATGTAGTTAAACTAGCCCTAAAGTCTGGTGCCAATTTAAAAAATTATAATGTTATATGTAAAGCAAATGAAAATGATTCAGTGTTTAATGATCCCACCAGGTTTTCTTCTGACTTCACAATCATTCCCAGAACTATTGAAGTAGTTCAAAGTGGTCTTGTTTTTAAGAAACCAGCAAATAATGATACTAAAGCTAATATCACCAATGAACACTTTAAATTGTTAGGATTACTTGAAAAAGATAAAGAGTTAGTCGAAATTTCATATACTTCTAAATTAAATGAATCCCTTCCAGATGTCCCAAACACAAAAGTTCTAGTTAATAATGTTTATATCTCTGGCGGTTCACAAAGTCACAACTATACACTTTCTAATGATAGCTTTGAAATAGAAGCTCGCATATTATCATTAGCAAAAATTAAACTTAATAAACCAGATGCGACGCATTTTAATAACAGTCAAGTTATTGTTGAGCCTATCATAGAATACTATCTACCTGGAGCGACATTGAAGATTAATGACGGGGTAATCGTGCCAGGTAGTACAGATAGTACTTTAGACGGATATAATACTACAGTTAACATAAAAATATATTACGAAGGTAAGGAAGGAGTATTTTACACTAGAGATAGCATACCGCCTAAAAATGCGGGCATATATATTGTGTCTTCAGAAATAACAAATGATTCTGGATATACTTTACGAGGACCTACCACAGAATTAGAAATTAAAAAGGTAAAACCTTACATAGAATTATCGGGGAATTCTTATCAAGAATATGGCAATATTTTCCAAAAATTTACTGCAAGAGTGACCGCAGAAGGGCTTAACGAAACGGTAAATGTTACTTATTCGTTTGCAAACGAAGATGGTACATTACCACTATATCCGAAAGCCGGATACCACACCGTAACTGCAAAATATAATGCTCCAGCTCAAACAGAATTAAATCCTTTTAGTAATTATATTTCGACAGAAATTACTAAAGAAATAAAAATTTCGCAGAAACAAGTTCGTGTAGTTTTTGACCTAAGACCAAAAGACATAGAAGGTAACTTAATAGATGAATTTGTATACAATGGAAGAGATAAAATAAAGAATTATCCTGAAATAGGGGGCCCTGAACTTGGCATTTCTATAATAGGTGTGGCACCTAACGATATTTGTAAGCCTGTTTTACAAATACGCAAAGACAATCAACCGTTTACGCAAAACCAAATCATTGATGCTGCGCAATATTTTGTTAATGTAGGGGTGTCAAATGATAGTTATTACATTGCAGGAACAAGTTCTATATCGTTTAGAGTAAAAAAAGCTGTTTTAAAAGTCATTCCTGTTATCGATAAGGCTACTCCTGCAGGACAAAAACCAGGCTATACACTTCAATATGAAGGCTTTTTACCAGGTGATTCTGAAGAAGATTTAGAAGGGCTTCCTTCACTCAATTTATCTAGTACACTAGTTGGAACTAACATTGCACAACCTAGTGGGGGGCTTGACTCAAATTATGAATACGAATATATAACAGAAGAATATGAAATCGTTTATGAGAAACCGATTACTTCCTCTAATAATGTGATGTATATAATTTTAGCTTCAATTGCAGGGTTAATTATATTAATAACGATTATATCTATTTTAAGCAAAAAATCAATGCTCAAAGCTTTCACAAACAACCGTTCTAAAAGGAAATAATACCACATATGAGATTAAATAAATATATTTCTACTAGTGGGTTATGCTCTCGTAGAAAAGCAGATGAGTTAATATCTAATAAAAAAGTAAAAGTTAATGGCGAAATAGTTATAGACTTTGGGTTCAAAGTTGATTTAACTTATGACGTGGTATCTGTTGATAACATTTATTTACATAGTAAAACAAATCAACAAAATGTATATTTAATGTTCAATAAACCAAAAGGTTGTGTTTGCACTGCACAAGATGAGAAGGGCAGGCAGACTATATATGATTTTATCAACTCTCCATATAGACTTTTTTCCATAGGAAGGCTAGACTATAATACCGAAGGACTTTTAATTTTAACAAATGATGGAGACATAACACATAAATTATCTCATCCAACATTCGAAGTTACAAAAACCTATATAGCCCGAATTAATGGCTCTATAACTGATAGTGAACTACAACTTTTACGAAATGGAGTTCTTATAGATAATGGTTATAAGACAAAACCAGCATCTTTTAAAATTATAAACAAAACTAACACAACTACTACAATAGAGGTGGTGATTAAAGAAGGTAAAAATAGACAAATTCACAAAATGTTTAATTCAATAAATAAAAATGTAGTTAGTTTAAAACGTGTTGCATTTGGACCTCTGCAGTTATCAAATGTTGCTAGAGGCAAATATAGAGAGCTTAATAGAAATGAGATTAAATTACTCAAAAATTATATAAAGGGGGAAAATAATGAAAATTTTAATCGTAAATGATGATGGATATAATTGTCCTGGGCTTGTTAAGCTTGCCACTATCCTATCAAAATATCACGATGTACGAGTTGTTGCCCCACATAAATGTAACAGTGGAATGTCTGCAGCCGTTACATTTCACAAACCAATTTATATTCGAGAAGTACCTGGATATCCATATCTATGTTATTCAGTAACAGGAACGCCTTCTGACTGCGTCAAAATAGGTGTCGAACTTTTTTCAACGACTAGACCCGAATTGATAATATCAGGTATTAATACGGATTTTAACATCGGAACAGATGTTTTTTACTCGGGAACAGCAAATGCTGCAATTGAAGGTAGTTTAAATAATATTCCATCAATGGCAATATCCACTAAGGTTATCGAAAACGAACAATTTAATTACGTTGTTGATACATTCTTAAAAGATTTTGATTATTATCTATCATTATTATCCCCTAAATATGCACTAAACATTAATATTAATAATGAATATATAGGAAATATAGACAAGGTGATTTGCAAGTTAGGGAAAAGACAATTTTGCGACATTTATCTTATAGATCCTAGTGGGACAGATACACTTTCTTGGACTCTAATCGGCAATCCTATACCTATTGAAAATGATTTAGATACTGATGTCGTTTGGTTAAATAAAGGCTATACAACAATTACTCCGATTCAATACAATTCAACCGACATTAAAGCTCTCAATTTGCTTAAACGGAGAATATTACCTAAAGGGAGTTAATTCACTAATATGTATAGGAAATCAAGAGTTGTAGTTATTGGAGGAGGCGCTGCAGGACCATTTGCAGCTTTAGCAATTGCCGAAAACAATCCTAATATAGAAGTTATTTTAATTGAGAGAAATCATAAGATTGGTAGGAAACTATATATTACAGGAAAAGGGCGATGTAATTTAACAAACAGTAACAATAACCCTATTTCTAAAATTATTTCAAATCCTAAATTTACATACAGTTCATTTTCTCAATTCACATACAATGACACTGTGCATTTTTTTTAAGTCACGAGGGCTTGAGATAGTAGAAGAGAGAGGGGGAAGGATGTTCCCTAAAAGCAACAAAAGTTCGGATGTAATAGATATAATTTATAATGAATTGATATCACGAGGAATTACCATATATTTTAATGAAACTGTAATTAGCTTAATTCAAGAAAACAATATTATTAAAGAAATTATTACAACCAAACAAAAAATGTGTTCAGATGCCGTTATTATGGCAACAGGAGGAATCTATTATCCTCATACTGGCTCTGATGGATTAGGTTTTGATATTCTTAAGAAACTAGGTGTAACTCTTATTCCACCAGTCCCAGCTCTAACTAGTATGCTATTCGATGACACAAGTCAAGAACTTCCCGAAGGGCTGTCTCTTAAAAATGTATCATTATCGATTATTAATACTAACGACCTGGTAATTGCTAATGATTTTGGAGAAATGATTTTTACAAACAATGGAATTTCAGGTCCTATTGTTTTAAGCTTATCTTCAAAAATCAATCGCAAACTCTTAAACGAAACATTATTTGCATCGATTGATTTGAAACCAGCATTACCTATAGAAGTGTTAGAAGATAGAATAATTAATATGGTGCCACTGTATGGCAAACAACAAGTAAAACATATTATACCAAAACTCACTGTTAAGAAGATGACATCTAAGATACTTTTACAATCCAATATTAATCCATGTAAGCAACTCGCAAATCTAACAAGCGAGGATATTAGAAAACTAGCTAATTCTCTTAAAGGTGTAAAGTATCAAATTTCATCTCTAGATACTGAACGGGCTGTTGTTACAGCTGGTGGTGTCGATGTTAAACAAATAAATCCTAAAACTATGCAGAGCAAAATCATTGATAATTTATTTTTTGCTGGAGAAATTATTGATGTTGATGCTCTTACAGGTGGATATAATTTACAATTTGCGTTCTCTTCTGGTGTTACGGCGGGGAGAGGCGTATGCGAATATATTAATAAAACGGAGGATATAATAAATAAATGACAAAAAAAGTTATAAACATAGCAATAGATGGACCTGCAGGATCGGGTAAAAGCACAGTTGCAAAAATCTTATCAGAAAAAATGAATTTAGTATATCTGGACACTGGGGCTATGTATCGCGCTATAGCTTACTATTTTCTAGAAAACGGCATTCAACCACATGAAACAGAAAAAATTAATAATATGATTGATGATATCGAATTATCAATTGACTATATTGACAATAAACAACATGTCTTTATAAACGGTATCGATGTTACTAATAAAATACGTACAAATGAAATTAGCATGGGCGCTTCAACCATTTCAAAAAATCCTATTGTAAGAATAAAACTTGTAACTATTCAGCGTGAGATTGCAGCGCAATGTAATTGCGTATTAGATGGGAGAGATATTGGAAGTTATGTACTACCAAATGCCAACGTTAAAATTTACTTGACAGCTAAACCAGAAGTCAGAGCGCAGAGACGAAATAAAGAACTCATGGAAAAAGGTGCAGAAGATAACTTTCAAACAATTTTACAAGAAATTAAAACCAGAGATCATCAAGATATGACACGTGATTTTGCGCCTTTGATTTGTACTGAAGATGCGGTTCAGATTGATACTAGCGGTTTAAGTATTGATGAAGTAGTTGCAAGGATTGAGAAAATATGCACAGAATTATAATAGCTAGTAAATCTATAGGATTTTGTGGGGGAGTAGCTAACGCTGTGACTCTTGCAAAACAATTCCTTGATAAACATAACCAATTCTTATATAGTATTGGGTCTATAATACATAATGAAATCGTAATTTCACAACTATCCGAAAAAGGATTAATAACAGTTGAAAAGGCAGATGAAATTCCAAATAATTCAACGGTGCTAATAAGAGCACACGGTTGTGAATCATCTACACTTGATTTATTAAAAGAAAAAAACTGTAAATTAATAGATGCTACATGTCCATCGGTTAAAATAATACATAAAAATGTTTTACAATATAGCAATAATGGTTTTCAAATTATAATATATGGAAATCCTAATCATCCCGAAGTAAAGGGCATTGCCTCCATAGCTAAAAATGCAGTTATTATAGAAGATATTAATGACTTTACTTTTTTAACATTATCAGACAAATTTTATATTGTATTTCAAACAACTTTCTCAACAAAAGATATCTCCTATTTATTAAATAACTTGCAATCTATTGCGATAAAAGATAATAAATCAGTTGATATATTCAATAGCATTTGTTATACTACTTTAGCAAGAAGAGATAGTTGCAGTAAAGTATTATCATTATCAGATGTAATGATTATATTAGGTGATAAAGCAAGCAATAATACGGTAGAGCTTTATAACATCGCAAGAGCTAATTGCAATAAAGTCTATTTCATTTCAAATTTAGACGAGTTAAATATAAATTTGAAAGAGATAATGAATAATAAAAACATCGGTATTTTTACTGGAGCATCGACCCCAAATGGGTTGGTTTTGGAGGTTATTAAATTAATGAAAGAAGAAAGCACAAACATCGAAATCGTTGATACTGACGAATCTAACACTAATAACGAAGTCAATATCAGAACACCTGAAGTAAATAGTTCAGACCAACAAAATGAATTTATGGATAAAGTCATGTCTATGCCAGTTCCAAACAATTCGAAACAATTAAATATAGGAGACATCAAATCAGTTCATGTTGTTGCAATCGATGACGAGGGGAGATTACAAGTATCTTACGGTGATGGAAGTATAAAGAATGATTTAGGCATCATAGAAAAGGATGAAATCGACCCAGATGCTGATATAAAAGAGGGCGATGACATACTGGCGGTTGTGATCAATACCGAACAAAAACATCAAATTTTATTCTCGCACATTAAATGTGTAGCAATCATAAAAGAAGAAGAAAAAATAGAGTTACTTAAACAAGGTCACGATGTCGAACTTAAATGCACAGGAGTAAATAGAAACGAAACTAAATTGCTTTGTGAAGTTGGAAGATATAAAGTTTTTGTGCCAAAAAGTAAAATTGAGTTAAACGGTGTTAAAGGAAAACTTGATCAATATATTGGCAAAACTCTAACACTAAGACTATTGACAGAAGATGATGAGGAACCAAAAGAAGGAACTAAAAAACATATCAAATCGAACAAGGTATTGCATGCAGGACAAAAAGAAATATTACAAGAAAAAGAAGATGCTTTTTGGAATGAAGTTGCTGTTGTTGGTAATGTAGTTAAAGGTACAGTCGTAAGATTTGGAAAGAAAAACAACCATCCTTTTGGAGCTTTTGTTTCTGTTAATGGACATGACTGTTTGGCACATATTTCCGAATTAAGTTGGAATAGAATCAAAGATCCATCCGAAGTCCTTACTGAAGGAGAAGAGTACGATTTTATTGTAAAGGAAGCTGACAGGGCTACAAATAAAGTTTCTTTAAGTTATAGAGAACTCCAAAAATCCCCAATTGAAATTATTGAAGAAAAATATCCAGTTGGATCTACTGTTGAAGGCAAAGTAGAACGAATTATGCCATTTGGTGCTTTTGTATCTATGGGAGAAAACATTGATGGTTTAGTTCATATATCACAGATTGCACATCAGCGCGTCGAAGATATAAATGATTTTCTTAAAGTAGGAGATACTATTAAAGCAAAAGTAACTAAATATGATAAGAATAAAATTAGCCTTAGCATAAAAGAACTTATTGAAAAGCCAGAACACGATGAAAATAGACTATTGAAAAACAAATTGGATAAAGAAGCAGTCAAGGTTAGCAGAGAAGAATCCAAGGCAAAACCAAAAACAAAGAAAAAAGAAAATAATAATGATTCCGATAGTAGTTATATTTCAAGCACTACTACAGGAGCAACATTTGGTGATACCGAACAAGGTCAAAAATTGTTTAAACAGCTACAAGAGGATAAAAATAATAAGTAATAAAAAATCCATTCCATTATAACTAAACTAAAAGCCAGAATAATTCATAATTTTTCTGGCTTTTGTTTTTTTGTTACCGTATATAACATAATATAAGCTGTCTGGCATTACACAAGCATAATTATATCTAGTAAAATTGAAAATTCATTTAGTAAATATACTTTTATGTAATAAAACAAAATGTTATAATCGAGTATGTTATAGTAATAAAAATGTCCATTATGTAGTTACATAATGGACATGGTTGGCAGGGGAGACGCGACTCGAACACGCAACCGTCGGTTTTGGAGACCGATGCTCTACCAATTGAGCCACTCCCCTTTAACTAATGTTTATTATATATATTTAAAAGATATTATGTCAATGAAAAAGGAGCGTCTTATGAGATTTGAAATAGGGTTCGTTGGTGCAGGCAATATGGGTGGTGCAATAATTAATAATGTTTTTCAGAATAAGCATTTAGTTAATCTAGATAGCAATAATATCATCATATGCGATACCGATTTAAATAAATTATCATATTATGAAAGTTTGGGTTTTAATACAACAACGAATATTGATGATGTATTAAATAAAGCAAATATTACTTTTTTTGCCATCAAACCACAAACATTTTCCCAGCTTTCATTTAGTAATAAAAGCATATTATCGCAATATATTGTATCAATTATGGCTGGAGTAAGTATTGCAAAAATTAGAGAAGTTACGAATTTTAATGGACCTATTATCAGAGCAATGCCCAACTTGCCCTGCCTAGATGGAAATGGTACTATAGGTATTACCTATCCTAATACGTGTAATCGTCAAGAAATGAACCTTATTAATAGTATCTTTAATGTATGTGGTGAAACCATTGAAATTCCTGAACATCAATTTGATGCCCTTACAAGCATTAGCGGTAGTGGACCAGCATATGTATTCTACTTTTTAAAGTCATTAATTGATGCAGGCGTTGATGTTGGGCTCACGCAGGAAATCAGTAGTAAACTTGTATTTAATACTTTTCTAGGAAGTACTCTGTTCGCTATTAATTCTAAAGATTCATTAGAAGAATTAATTACAAAAGTTTCCAGCAAAGGTGGAACAACTGTAGAAGCTATTAATGTGTTCCGAACTGAAAACTTGGATGAGATTATACTGAATGGCGTTAAAGCCTGTGCTGCACGATCAAAACAACTCTCAGAGGTTAAACAATGAATAAAAGAGTAGATATTTATACTGATGGAGCCTGTAGCGGTAACCCTGGAAACGGTGGATGGTGTGCAATCTTAATTTATCAACAACATGAAAAAATCTTATATGGTAACGTGCCGGAAACAACAAATAATAGAATGGAATTACTTGCTGCAATAAAAGGTATTGAGGCTTTAAAAGAACCGTGTTTTGTAAATTTATACTCAGATAGTGCATATTTAGTAAATGCATTTCAAGAAGGGTGGATTACTAACTGGAAAAATAATGATTGGAAAACAAAAACTCGCCAACCAGTCAAAAATAAAGATCTATGGGAAAGGCTTGTTTATGCAATACAGCCTCATATCGTTACATTTAATAAAGTAAAAGGGCATTCTGATAACCAATATAACAATAAATGTGATGAAATGGCTCGAAGAGAATCTTTGACTAAATCAAATAACAGATAGCAATATTTCTATTTCTTTAAATGATATTTATTTGATCTAAACATCAAATAGTATATTAGCATTGCAAATGGTATGCTTGAGTATAGAATAAATACTAAATATAAACTATCACAAATTGTATCATTTATTAAATTGATAAGAAAAATTATTAATACTGAAAAAGTCATCCATAGGGTAAAATATAATATTATTTTTAATGCGTTAAATTTTGCTCTTATTCTCTTGAGTGGGTTTTGTAAATATATTAATAATCTAACTGTTGGAACTATTAACCCAATACCTAGTGCGGATAAAAAAGAAGGTCTTGACAATTGTAATGCTTCGGGCAAAAAGCTTAATATCGTAAGTAGGGTAGCATAAAATATATAAACAATAAGTGTTAAATCTCTAAATAGTTTGTTAGAATAATAATAGTTCATATAATAAAAATTACTAGAGTTTGCCTTGTTGTATGTCTTTACGGTGTACCCTTCATCAAATAGCCTTTTTTTCATATCGTTATAGTGCGGGAAACGAGAGTTTTCAGCCTTGATATACAGCGCCTCTTCGTTTGCTTCATTAGTAATCTCTCCATCATGAAAAAGACTGTTGTCATCGGTATATAATAAGCCTAGGGCTTCTCTATAGTTTAAACTTGGCGTAGCATTTATTATACTATTTTCTGCGACTCCTATGGTCGAAAGCGTAGGTTGTACGTTTATGTCGTCAGCATTCTTATTGGACACATCAGTTGATTCTAGTGGTAAGTATACTCCTAATCCTAAAAGCTTTTCGGCCCGTTCTCTTTCTAATTGTTCTTCCATAGATGGTGATTGATTGTTTTCCCTTTGATTTTTAAAACTCATGTCTGATTCTAGCGTTTGATTTATGTTAAAACTTGTTGTTTCAGTAGATAAATCAATATTATTATTCATATCTTTTGCATCTTGTTGCATATTTATATTATCATCATACTCCTGTTGACCTTGTAATTTTGATTTTCTAGGCGTCTTTGGCTTTAAATCATTTGGATTATAAGGGAATGTGGATAAAGAATCAATTAAGTCAACAGGCTTATTACTAACCAATTTGTCTAATAGAGTCCTTGTATACTCCCATTCATATTTCTGTGTTTCTAAAAAACTTCTACCTTTGTCTGTTAGAGTATAGTATTTACGTTGCGCGCCATTAGTTTCGAGTCCATCATATGACGATATATACTCTAAGTTTTCTAGTCGTTTTAAAATACTATATAATGTTGATTGCTTAATTTCATAGTGACTAACTGAATTTTGTGCGATTATTTCTAGAATTTCATAACCATACCTATCTTTTTCCGATAGGGTATTCAACACAATCGTGTCCACTCTACTCCTAAATAAGTCAGTATTAATTGTGTTAATTTTATTCATTATTTTACCTCTGTACGAATAAGTCCTTTTACTATACCCAAAACTTGAATGTTTTCAGGATAAACATCACTCATGTTTTTATTTTCAGGGTGCAATCTAACCACGTTATTATGGTCTATATAATATCTTTTAACTGTTATATATTCGTTGTCAATTAAAGCAGCTATTATATCACCGCTAGAAGCAAATGGTTGTTTATGAATTACAATATAATCCCCATCATTAATGCCTACATCTATCATGCTTGAACCTGAAACTTTAATCAACAATAAATTATCATTGTAACCAAAAAATGATTGAGGAAGGGGAATATGCTTGGTATATGACTCCTCCGCGAAGAGCTGTTGACCCGAAACAATACTACTAAGTAGGGGGACTAAATTAATTCCTGGCAATTCAAAAATGTTCTTTTCTAGCTTAATACCTCTACTTATATTGGAATCAATCGATATCTCTCCTAAATCTCTTAACAATCTAAGATATTTATGTGCACTGGACGTAGATTTGAAACCCATATAGTTACAAATTTCTCTAATAGTGGGTGGATAGGTGTTTTTAATAAAATACTCCTTTAAAAAAAACCTCAATTTATTTAATTTGTTGGTTATAATATCATTTTTCATTTAAAGTCCTCTTCTGGCTATACTCTCAATAATTATCGTTAATTAAAGTAAATAATGATTCTAAATCTTGATTAATAATTTCACTTGTCTGTGTCTATTTGAGAATGTCTACGTAATTTTACTCTCGTCGCAGCATCTTTTTTTATGTCTTCAGATATAGCAGCATAATGTTTTTTTGTTGTATTTACATCCTTATGTCCTAATACTTCAGCTACAATAAAGATATCTTTAGTTTCTCTGTATAAAGCAGTACCATATGTGCTTCGTAGTTTATGTGGAGATATAGATTTTAATGGAGAAATTAATTTCGCATATTTTTTTACAATATTTTCAACTGCGCGTGTAGTAATACGCTTGTTTTGAAGGCTTATAAACAAAGCAGGCGTATCGAGTTTATTTGCTTTCGCCAATCGTTCATACCTCCATATAATATAGTCATCAAGTGCCTGTTTAATTTCGTTAGAAAAATAGAGCACTGATATATTACCACCTTTTCGAGTTACTTTAAAGGCATTATTTTTAAAGTCTATATCTAGTAAATTTAGACCGACGCATTCACTAACTCTTATACCAGTACCTAAAAGTAGTGTTAATAGGGCAGTATCGCGTTTAATAACTCTTGAATTATAATTATCTTGACGTGATGAATGAAACTTAGATTCTTTTTCAACTACTGATAACATTGATTCGACTTCGTCATTATCAAGACGAATAATGGGTTTATCGTGAATTTTTGGAGTATCAACTTTTAAACTGACATTTTCTTGAATTAAATCTCTCTTATAAAAATAATTTAACATAGATTTAATAGCGCTTAGCTTTCTTGCTTTGCCTCTTTCATTATTAGTTCTGATTTTTCCATTAAATTTATAGTAGGATAGATAACTCAAATAAAACTCTATATGTTGACTTTCTAAAGCATCTAAATCAGCCAATGTTATTGAGTTTATGGATTTTCCATAGAAATGGTTAATTTTTTTTACAAGAAAATCGAAAAATATGACTAAATCTCTAGCATAATTCAATTGAGTTGATGATGCTACACGCATTGAAATTCCTACGAAGAATTCCCTACAAAAAAATGGTAGATTATTTTCCAAAATATCATTTAACTTAGATAATTGGTTATACTTTTTTAATTCAAAATAGTTAGTCTTTTCCATAAATTTATTATACCATATTTAAACATATTAATTGTAATAGAAGCGAATTATTTATTGTTTATATTTAATTTAAAGGCATGCAAATGTTTATTCTCAAATAGGGGAAAAGGGAAAATAACAAACATATTACCCCTGCATCTATTCGCAAAATACCGATTTTGCGAATAGATGCAAATAGGGGGCGATGAATAATGGTTATTTTTAGTCAAAAAATGACAAAATACGCAAATAATTAAAAATTGTTTGCAATCCAAGTATTTTTATATTTTTTACAAAATTCTAAAAAAATGGCTTAAAAATAAAATATATTACAGATGGAATTATTAAAAAATCTGTGTTTAATATTTTGATTTAGAGATTTTATAATAATGATTTCAATGTTTCAATAACAGCAAGCCTACAATGCTCGTAAGTTAATCCTCCTTGTAGGTATGCGATATATGGTTCTTTTATTGGTGAATCTGCGCTTAATTCAATTGATGAACCTTGTACAAACGTTCCAGCGGCCATTATTACTTTATTGTGATATCCAGGCATTGCTCCTGGAATCGGTGTTACAAAACTATCTACCGGCGAGGAATATTGTATTTTTTGAATAAATGTTATAAGTTCTTCTTTTGAATCGAATTTTATTGCTCTAATTATATCTGTTGGGAGAGAATTTATTTCTGGATTTACATCATAGCCCAGTTTTGCAAAACAATGTCCAAAAAGTACAGAGCCTTTCAATGCATTTGCGACCACACTTGGAGCTAGAAATAATCCTTGATAAAATGGCAAGTACGATGCATTATATGAACCTAATTCGGTCTTTAGTGCTGGAGATGTAAACCTCGAAGCGATTCTGTCTATAAGAACCGATTTCCCAGCAACATATCCTCCAGTTGTTGCTATTCCTCCACCAGGATTCTTTATTAAGGACCCTGCTATTAAATCTGCGCCTACCTCCGTAGGCTCTTTACAATCCACAAATTCACCATAACAGTTATCAACAAAAATAATAGTATTAGGTGAAATCTTTTTTATATATTCACAAGCTTCTGCAATTTCGCTAATAGAAAGAGCTTGGCGCCATGAATAACCTTTTGACCTTGTAATAAATACCATTTTGGGTGATAAGCGCCCTAACTTGTTCTTTATATTCGTAAAATCAAACTTTCCATTAGAAAGTAATGGTATTTCCGAATATGTAATACCAAAATCTTCTAAGGAACCTGTATTCTTTCCTTTTATTACCTTATGTAGCGTATCATATGGTGTTCCGGTGATACAAAGAATGCGGTCTCCTGGTAACAACGACCCGAAAAATACTATAGAAAGCATATGGGTTCCAGATGTTATGAGAGGCGAAACGATAGCATCTTCTGCGCCAAAAACATCAGCATACAATTTATATAGCGTATCTCTAGAATCATCTCCATAACCATAGCCCGTAGAAGGTATAAAATGTCTAGTAGAAACACGATTTTTACGAAATGCATTTAAAATTTTAACTTGGTTTTGGAAAGAAATTTTAGAAATTTGTTTAAACAAATCTACACATTCATTTTCAACATTTAATACTAAGTCATTTATATTTGGGTTTTGCATAATTATTATTTCCTTATAAATTCAAAACTTACACCACTTGCTTGCCTAACTATATTGTATTTAAAACAAAATTACTAATTTGCTTTAATATTTCGCTTTCATCATCATATAGTGATGTGGTATCAATTTTAATTAAGTTATTTTTATATCTATTGTTAAACCAAGTGGTTTGACGTTTTGCGTATTGCATAGTATTAGTTATTATTAACTTTTTAGTAGATTCCATATCGGCATTTCCTAGCAAATAGGATTCCCATTCTTTATAGCCTATGCCTTGGAACGATTGGTTTTGAAATGTTAAATTATATTTCTCAATTAACATTTTAACTTCATCTACGAGCCCCATTTTTACCATTTCTTCAACCCTATTTTCTACACGTTGCCTAAGACATTCACGATTGGTGTGTAATATAACAAGTTTAATTCCGTCATTAATTTTTCTAGTTTGTATTCGAGATAAAGGTTGTTCATATAAAGTTACTAAATATAACGCTCTTAAAACCCGTCTAGAATTATTTGGATGTAATTGTTTCGCAGCCTCTGGATCTGACATCATTAGTAAATTATAAATGTATTGTTTACCATGTTTTTCTAGAATGTCATCAAGTTTATTTTTTAACTCCATATTTTCTTTTTCAATACCATGTCCAAAATTCATTTTATAATAAAGTGAATCTATATATAATCCAGTTCCGCCACATACTACATACTGTTCGGAAGCGTTTTTAGTATTATTAATAATTGACTTAACATCCTTTTGATACATAAATACATTATATTCATCGTTAGGTTTTACTATGTCAATCATATGTTGTTTGACTTTTAAATTTTTTGCTTTTGCAGTACCTATATCCATATCTTTATAAATTTGCATAGAATCGGCAGAAATAATTTCCATGCCATATTCCAATGCAAATTTCTCTGCAATATATGTTTTCCCTGAAGCAGTTGAACCGCAAATTATAATTAACTTATTATTTAATGGGACGTTATTAATCATACTCTTCTTTTGAATTCCTTTTCAAAGCCAGTTTTATCATAAGCTATAATTGTGGGTCTACCATGTGGACATTGTAGGGGCATCCCTTCAGAAAAAAAATATTCTATTATATATTTAATACTCTCACTTGATAAACTCAAATTCCCTTTAATTGCGGCCTTACAGGCAATCGATGCGATACTGTCTTTAATAAGGCTCTTTAATGATAATGCATCAATTCCTGACATGGATAAACTTATAATGTCATCAAACACCTTTTTCAAGTTGATCTTTTCCGCCAATACTAATGGAATCGCAGAAACTCTAATAGTATTAACTCCAAGACTCTCTATTTCAAAACCCAATTGCATCAAAGTCTCCTTAGCCTTCATTAAAACGTCATGCTCAGCGATAGTGCATTCATATAAAAAAGGAATAAGCATCTGCTGAGAAGCGACAACTTTTCTTTGTATTGCTTCATTGTATTTATCAAATAAAATCCTTTCATGCGCAGCATGTTGATCAATATATAATACCTTATCATAAGCTTCTATAATCAAGTAAGTATTAAATATCTGACCTACAATTCGATATGATATGTTTTTTTCCTGATTAAATAATGATTTAGCTAATGTATTATTAGAATTATCATCATTTATTTCTTTAGAAACAATGCTAGCCCTCTGCTCGATGATAGCTGATTGTTTTTTTATGTTCGCTAGCGATGGAATGTAGTCATCAACTAATGCACCACTATCATCTATCAAGTTTTTTTGAGAATCGCCATCAAAGAGCACTTGACACGCATAATTATTTTTATTTATTTGAGCATCATTTTTATTTTGTTTATCTGGATTAACAGAGGCATCATTATTTGTTTCACCATTATTGTCTTTTTTGTTTTCCATTAACAGAGTATTAACTTGAAAAAATTCAGCCTGTTTAGAAAGTTCAAAATCTAGGAGTGTTTCTTGTATTGAACGGTAAATTGAACCAAATAGCTTTTTTGAAAAAGCTAACCTGATTTCACGCTTGGTGGGATGAACATTTACATCAACTTCATCGAAAGGAATTGCAATATCTAAAACAAATATAGGAAATGCGTGTTTCATTAGCCTATCAGAATATGCATTTTGTACAGTTGCAGATATATTACTATCTACCACTACTCTCCCATTAACAATTATATATTGATACGACCTATTGTTTTTGTATAAGTTAGGTGGAGAAATATAGCCTTGTATCTTATAACTGTTACTACTTAAGCGTTTATCATTTAGTGGTATTAAACCAGTAGCAATCTCTCTTCCAAAAACAACCTGTAAGGCTTCTTCTAGACCCAAGCCCTCACTAGCAAATATTAACCTGTCATTGCAATACAGAGAAAATGCTATGTTAGGATGCGATAAAATAAATTGACTAACAACTTTTTTAATATTATTTTCTTCGCTTACGCGCGAACTTAAAAACTTAAATCTAGCAGGCATATTATAAAATAAGTTTTTAACTATAACGATAGTTCCGTTTGTCCACGCCGTATCAGCAACTACGTACTCGCTGCCTTGTGAATACAGTCTCGCTCCGTTAGTTTCTGCGTGATATTTTGTCTTAATTTCAAATTCGCTTACCGCTGCAATCGAAGCTAAGGCCTCACCTCTAAAACCTAAGGTAGATATAGAAAAAAGATCTTCCGCGCTGGATATTTTGCTTGTTGCATGAGGTAAAATCGTTTTATAAAGTTCAGTCTTTGGTATGCCTGAGCCATTATCAGAAACTTCTATACATTTGATGCCGCCCTGTTCGATAAAAACCTTAATTTCTGTCGCGCCAGCATCTATACTATTGTCAATTAATTCTTTAACTACTGAAGAAGGTCTCTCTATTACTTCTCCTGCAGCAATACGATTATAAATCGAACTATCTAACACATTGATAATCATTTAATCCTCACTATTTACACTATTTTCGAAGGTTTTTTAAATTTGATAAAATTGTCAGAGCTTCAAATGGCGTACAATTATTTATGTCCACAGCATCTACTATATTAAGTATTTCTTTAGTCTTTGTGTCTTCCTCGAAAAAACCTATTTGATTTAATGGTACTGCATCTTTACCGGGTTCTGAAGTTACTATTTCTTTAATATCATATATTTTATGAGTCTTTTCGAGTAGTTCCATAATTTTTTTTGCTCTCGTTATAACTATATCATTGACCCCTGCCATTGATGCCACTTCTACTCCAAAACTTTTATTTGTACTCCCTCTTGTAATTTTGTATAAGAAAACCATTTCACCACCAGTGTACTTTATCAATAAGTGATAATTTTTAATAGTGGGGATTATGTATTCTAATTCCGATAACTCGTGATAGTGTGTTGCAAATAATGTGTATGCGTTAATTTTTAACGACACAAATTCAACAATAGCCCAGGCAATTGCTAGTCCATCTAATGTAGAGGTACCCCTACCTATTTCATCAAATAAAATTAGGCTATTTGATGTAGAATTATTAATAATATTAGCTACTTCGGTCATCTCAACCATAAATGTAGATTGACCTGCAGCAAGATTATCGCTAGCACCAATCCTTGTAAAGACCCTATCGACAGGCCTTATTAAAGCATACTCTGCTGGCACAAAACAGCCCATGTGACACATTAGCACAATTAATGCTACCTGCCTCATATATGTGGATTTACCACCCATGTTTGGCCCTGTAATTATTAATGTTTTAGCATCATCATTTAATGTTATATCATTAGGTATGAAGGCTCTGCTTTTCTTTTGCGATTCAACGACGGGATGCCTGCCATTCTTAATAACAATATCGTTGTTTTTGAAATTAATTAGCGGTCTAACATAATTATTTTGAACAGAAACCTCAGCAAATGATATCAATACATCCAATTGAGAAATTAATGTTGCATTTTGTTGAATAACTTTCATATTTAATCTTAGTTCGTATTTAATACTATCAAATATTTTCGTTTCTAACTCAATCGATCTCTCTACTGAATTTAATATCAATTCTTCCATATTCTTAAGTTCTTCAGTTATGAACCGCTCGCCACTTTTTAAAGTTTGTTTTCTTATATAGTGATCTGGAACCTTATCAAGATATGAATTGCTTACTTCAATATAGTAACCAAAGACTTTATTATAGCCCACCTTTAATGTTTTTAAATTAGTTGTTTCCTTCTGTTGTTGCTCATATTCTAACAACCAGTTATTTGCATTTTTCTGAGCATTTCTTAACTTATCAAGTTCCTTATCAAACCCTTCTTTTATTACCATGCCCTCTTTAAGTGTTGTTGGCGGATTTTCTGTTATAGAATCTTCAATGATACTGATAAGTTTTGGCAAACCGTCGAGTTCATTATGTATCGATTTAAGCAATTTGCTTTTGCTTGTTTTTAATAAATTTTTGATTTCTAATATTTTCTTTAGCGAAATCATTATACTAATAACTTCTCGGGGATTTATGCTATTATAAGATATTTTATTACACAACCTTTCAATATCTCGTATTTCGGATAAAGCAGTTTTAACATCTAAACGTCTATTTGTATTTTCAATCAATTCTTCTACAACATCTAATCTATTATTAATCGCAACATAATCCCGTGTCGGTTCTAAAATGGTTGTTCTCAATTCTCTAGCACCCATACTTGTAGACGTTTTATCCAGAACACCTAATAAGCTACCTTGTTTGTGATTATCAATTAATGTCTGTACTAATTCTAAATTTCTTTTTGTTGTAAAATCTAAGAACATTCTATTATTATCCATAATAACCTGTGGCATTTTTACATGTTCTAACATTTGTTTTTGAGTTAGTTCAACATATCTCAATAACGCACCTAGTGCACAAACTGCAAAAGGTGTAGTTTCTATCCCAAGTGCTTGTATTGATTGTATTTTGTAAAATTTCAGAATTGAATCAGTTGCATTACCATATTCGAAAGATAATTCATAAAAATGTTCTGGTTTTACTATTGCTTCAGTTGAAACATAGTCAGCCGAAACGATTGTAGTATATGCTTCCTTATTAGAAATGATTTCTGATGGACCTATTGATAAAATTTGATCTATAATTTGATTTACATTGCCGAATTTTTGTTGACTAACTTTCAGCACGCCAGTTGATATATCAGTCCACGCAAAACCTGCCTGCTCACCCGCTTTATATACTGAAAGTAAATAGTTGTTGGAGTCAGAATCTAATGAATTATCATCCGTTATTGTACCAGGCGTTATAACTCTAACTACATCTCTTTTCACCATGCCTTTTTGATCGGCAGGAGTAGACAGTTGTTCACAGATAGCAACCTTATATCCCTCTTGCACTAGTTTTGCAATGTATGTGTCCGCTGCATGATAAGGTACGCCACACATAGGTGCACGTTCTGATAATCCACAATCTCGTCCAGTAAGCGTTATATTAAGAACCTTGCTTGCAACGAGTGCGTCATCAAAAAACATTTCATAAAAATCCCCAAGTCTATAAAAAATGATACAGTCATTATACTGTTCTTTTATATAGAAATAGTGTTTCATCATTTCGGATAACTCTGGTGCTTTATTTGACATGAATAATTTCTCCCATTAGCGATGAGCCTTTATTGGCTGTAATTTTTACATCAACAAACTTACCAATTAAGTCGCTGTCTCCAGGCAAACTAACTAGTCTCCCATTATCTGTGCGTCCACATACTTTATGCAAACCCTTGGCGGTATCTTCAATTAATATCTCATATATTTTACCTATATATTTTTGGCTGATTTCTTGAGAAATATTATTTTGTTTTTCGATTAATCGAGTTATTCTATCCTTTTTAACCTTATATGTAATTTGAGGCATTAGTGCTGCTTTTGTTCCACTTCTTGGGGAGTAAACAAACATAAACGCATTGTGAAAATTAATTTCTTCTACTGCACGAAGTGTGTCCAAAAAGTCCTCTTCTGTTTCAGTAGGGAATCCAACCATAATATCTGTAGTTATTGCTATGTCTGGAATCTGTTTAATTAATTTCGTTAACTCATAATAATCTTCATATGTATATTTACGATTCATCAATTGCAATATCCTGTTTGAGCCAGACTGTATAGGAAGGTGAATATGTTTAGATATATTGTCATATTTCCCAATAGTGGAAATAATTTCAGGAGTAAGATCTTTGGGATTAGATGTCATAAATCTCAATCTAAATTTTTTGTTAATTGTTGCAAGTCTTTTAAGCAAATCATTAAAATTCCAACCCTCTTTGCTATCGTTGCCATAACTATTCACGTTTTGACCTAAAAGAGTTATTTCTTTATATCCCTTTTCAAGTAAATCTATAACTTCTTTGTATATTATATCTGGATGTATACTTTTTTCTCTTCCGCGTACATAGGGGACAATACAATATGAACAAAAATTATTACAGCCACTTATAATGTTAACCCACGCATTTGGAAAAGAGCTTCTATAAGCAGGCACTGATACCTGTTGCATATAATCATCCCCTGTTACAAACGCTTCTACAAATGATTTTTCACTATTTTTTTTAAGTTTTTTATTTTCAAGAGTGTTTTTAATTATATCAGATAATTTATTAAAGTTTTTGGTTCCCAATAAAATATCAATAAATGGATAACTTTTTAAAAGTTTTGTCGCCATACCCTCCTGTTGTATCATACACCCTACTAATATGATTAACATGTCTTTATTTTGCTTCTTTAGTATTTTAAGTTCACCAATACGACCTAAAATTCTATTTTCGGCCGTGTTGCGAATACAACATGTATTAAGAATTATTATACTAGCTTGAGAAACAATATTTGTCGGTAAATATCCAAGTGTTGAAAGAATTCCAGCTATCTTTTCAGAATCATAAATATTCATTTGACAACCAAATGTTTCAATATAAAAATATGGCAAATTACACATATGAAAATTATACTAAATCGTTCAAGGGTTAGCAACAATTAACGAATCATGCTTAAAAATGTTCAATAACTGTATCAGATATTGCCTTATTAACTAAATATTCAATATCTAAAACCGACTCCCTTTCTATGACAGATTTAAGGTTAGGATTTATCGATGGACTTTTGGGGACAAACAGTGTACAACAATCATCATAAGGTAAAATACTAATATCAAAAGAACCAATAGACTTTGAGATATCGATGGTTTCCTCCTTATCAAAACCAATTAGTGGCCTTAATACCAAAATATCTTCATCTAAAACTTGATCTGTTGAAACCATTCCTTTAATTGTTTGGCTCGCTACTTGTCCTAAACTCTCACCTGTTACTATCGTATTCGCATTATTAGTTTTAGCAATTATTTGGGCTATCCTCATCATAAATCGTCTCATAATTGTAATTGTAAACTCAGAGGGGCAAGCATCTCTAATTGCTATCTGGATGTCGGTAAAAGGAACGATGTATAACTCAAAACCATTATTATATTCCGATAAAATTTTAGATAAATCTCTAACCTTTTGAAGAGCAGACTCACTAGTATAAGGAAAAGAATAAAAATGGATACCTGATAATTTAAGACCTCTTTTACTCATATAATATCCAGCAACTGGACTATCTATCCCACCTGAAAGTAAAAGAATTCCACTACCGCTACAACCTACTGGCAAGCCACTTACACCAGGTATTATAGTCGTAAATATATAAGTGAAACCATTTTCTCTTATGTCAATACTTACATTATGGTCGTAATTATGTAAGTCAACTTTAAGATTCGCGTTATGTTCTAATATTTTTCCACCAACATATGCAGCAATCTCTGTCGATGTTTTATTAACCTTTTTATCTGCCCTCTTAACGGTAACTCTAAAGGTTCCTTTTAATGGTATAACAATCTGTCTAGCTATATCTATAATTTTATCAATATCTGTTGAAACTTTTATTGCCTTGCTTAAACTAACAATTCCAAAAGTTTTAGATAACGTAACAATAATTTTGTGTAAATCTTCTTTATTAAAATCTTCTACATAAATTCGATTCTGTGATGATGTAAAAGTACATTTAAAAGCTTTTAATTTTTGTTTAATATTCTTTATAAGTAATGATTCGAATTTATTTCGATTTTTGCCCTTTAGAAATATTTCTCCTTGTCTAATTAGTATACAATTATATTCATATTGCTCAATATTCATTATAAACTCCTAATTATGGTTTGATAATTTTTTATATATCTTTTCAAAGGATGTAATAAATCGTGACGCTTCTTCTGTGGTATTGTTGTGATTAAAGCTAATCCTAATGAGACCATTTGCAAAGGGAGTCTCTAAATTTAATGCTTCCGGGATACGTTTATTCTTTTTGTTGGAAACGCATGCACTTCCTGTACCTATTAAAATATCTTCTGTTTCTAGCGCATGCTGCATAACTTCTCCTCTAATACCTGCTAACGAAACTGTAAGGATATATGGAGAACCGTTATGAGGTGATAAAATCTTAACATCTTTGTACGTAGAAAAGTAATCATATAATATGTTAAATAACAAATTTACTTTTTTTAAATTTTCATCCAGCGATTTGTAACTATTTCTTAACGCATAACTAAAAGACATTATTGCTGGTACGTTTTCAGTAGAAGAACGAATATTAAACTCTTGTCCGCCTCCCCAAATTAAAGGAGCAATATATTGATTGTTTTTTATAAAAAGCGCCCCGCAACCTTTTGGGCCTTCTATTTTATGCGCAGAACAAGAATAAAAATCAACACCTAAATCCGTTATATCTATTTTTATTTTGCCAAGAGCCTGTACCCCATCAGAATGAAAAAGGATATCTCTCGAAGCTTTTTTTGCCATTTCTGCGAGTTTTTTAATATTATTTATCCCCCCCGTTTCATTATTTACATGCATAATTGAAACTAACGATACATTTTTAGATAACAATGTAGAAAAAGCATCAACGTTAACTAAGCCTCTAGAATCAACAGGTACAAATACAACTTCAAAACCTCTGCGTTTTAGTTCCATTGACGTTTGATATACCGAATTATGTTCTGATGCTGATATTATTATTCTAGTTCCGGGTTTTTTCTTCGTCCCGAGCAATGCAGTCACATTACTTTCAGTTCCACTGGACGTAAATATTAAATTATCTGATGAACTAGCATTAATTATATTTAAAATATCGGTACGAGCTTGATTAATTTCTCTTTTAACTTTAACACCTTGAGCATATAAAGTTGATGGATTATAAAAATAATCTCTTGCATATTCATTATATATATCCAGTGCTTCACTTGAGCATTTTGTTGTAGCGGCATTATCAAAATATATCATTTAATACCTCAGCATTTATTTGATTAGATTTTGAGTTCTTTAATAATTTATCGTAAGCTTGCACATAATTTAATTTTCAAAGAATCTAAAACAGCAGCAACATCTGCATTAATCTCGTCTTCTGTTAATGTTTTGTCAGAATTTTGGTATTTGAGGTTAATCGCTACGCTCTTACTGCCTTCCTTAACTCGCGTTCCTGAATAAATGTCAAATATTTTATAATCTACTAAATTATCTTGATTTAATTCTTTAATGACATTAAGAATGTCCGCTGCGACCACATTTTCATTCACTAAAATAGCAATATCTCTTTCTGAAGCTTGATATTTTGATATTTCTTTAAATGTCGTAAAGTCAGAAGACATCTCGAGCATTTTTTCCAAATTTAATTCTGCTATATACATTTTAGAATTAATATTTAACTCCCCTGTCACCGAAGAATTAACTTCACCAAAATATCCAATACTCTCACCAGAGTTATTTTCACTTATTCTCGCAAGTCGGTAGGGGTGCATATATAACAAGTTATCAATCTTGTCAATTTTTATGCTGATTCTTAAAACATCAAAAATCATATCAATCATCGATTTAAATTCGTAAAAATCTTCCCCTGTTGCAGAAATACATAATGTCAATTCTTCCTTTGGTAAACATTGCAATGGCAATTCTTTTGGAATATAGACATTTGCTACTTCGAAAAGACGCAGCTTTTTATTCCCGTGATTATAGTTAGAAGACATTGTTTTCAACATGCTGAATGCCAAATTGGTTCTCATAATTGAAAAATCTTCGCTTAAGGGATTTAACAGTTTTATATGTTTATCAATGGGGGTTTTTAACAAGTTTGAAAAATTAGGGTTGATAAAAGAATAGGTAATAATTTCACTTGCCCCACAGCCAAGTAATAATTCCTTAATTTTGCTAATCGTTGTTTGTCTCTTTGGTTTACTTCCACGCAACAAACTCATTTCCTTGTAAGATACAGCTCCAATATTATCAAAGCCTATAATTCTAATTATTTCTTCCGCTATATCGTTTACTCCAACTATATCTTCGCGCCAACGAGGTATAGTTACGATAAATGAATCATAGTTAGCATCTTTTGTAGCATTAAACTCAAGTCCCGTAAGAACAGATAATATTTGCCTGTCTGTTAAATTAATACCTAGAATTTTTTCAATATCCTGTCTAGTAAATGTGATTTTTTTTGGAATGACTATCTCTTTTAAACTATCAGTAACTTCCTGAAAAGTTCCCCAATTAAACTTTTTAATTAATTCAATCGCTAATTGCATACCTAATTCTTGAGAATATAAATCTATACCTTTTTCAAACCTACTTGAACTATCAGACTGTAAGCCTAACTTCCTAGAAGTATACCTAATATTGTCTCTTGCAAAATTAGCACTTTCTAAAATGATCGTTGTTGTAGCATCCGTTATAGAAGAATCCATACCTCCCATAACACCAGCTATTGCCAAAGGTTTATTTACATCACAAATTGTTAGCATACTACTATCAAGAGCATATTTGTTACCGTCTAAAGCAATTATACTTTCCCCCTCTGCTGCCCTCCTTACTATAATAGTGTTTGCTTCAACTTTATCTGCGTTAAATGCATGCATAGGTTGACCTGTAGCGATTAAAACATAATTCGTTATGTCTACAATATTGTTAATAGGCCGAATCCCTACACTCCTTAATCTGTTTTTAATTACTGCGGGGGATTCTGTTACCTTTACATCCTTCACCAATGCGCCCATGTATCTACGACATAGATCAGGAGCATCGTTATTTAATGTTAAAGTATGAAATTTTGTTTGCACTTCATCTAAAATAGTTTTTTTCATTTTTTGATGTGTTATAGCAGCAACTTCACGTGCGATGCCTATTATACTATTTGCATCGGGTCTATTCGCCGTAACCGATACATCTAAAACAAAATCGTTTCTTCCCAGTATGTTATTAATATTGCAACCTATCGGTGTATCTTCTGGAAGTTTGAGGACTGAATCGTATGAAGCACCTATAAAATCGTTTTCATCACATCCAAGCTCAGAAAGCCCACAAAACATTCCATCGGATTCTACGTTTTTTATAAAGCACTTTTTCACTGTTTTGCCATCATATAATGTGGCGTTATCTAGCGCTACAGGAACAATGTCATTAACTTTTAATGACAAATCATTTGTAACAATTGATAAAACACCTTTGTCAGCCACATCAGTTTTACAAAGCAAGAGTTTATTAGTATTTGGATGCTCTTTCACATCTAGTAATTTTGCTGTATATACGTTTTGCACTCGCTTAGATAAATCAATTATTTCTTCTATTTCAAAGCCGCATGAAACAAGTTTCTCACTTAATTCTTCAGGAGTAAGTGATATCTCGACGTAATCTTTTAACCAACTTATTGGAACTAACATTTTTTATCTCCAGTTAAATTTATTTAAATTGTTCTAACATTCTAATGTCATTTTCAAACAATAATCTCATATCGGGAATCCCGTACTTAACCATAGTTGCTCTTTCAACACCTATACCAAATGCGTACCCCGAATAATGAGTAGAATCAATACCACAGTTTTCTAATACTATTGGATTAACAACCCCAGCACCTAATAGTTCTAACCAGCCCGTACCTTTACATAAAGAACAGCCTATGCCATGGCACATTGCACAACTTAAGTCAACTTCAACACTCGGTTCTGTAAAAGGGAAATATGATGGTCTGAAACGAACTTTTGTATCTTTATCAAAAAACTCCTTTGCAAAAAGTTCTAATGTATACTTTAAATCAGCTAAAGATACTGATTTATCAACATATAGACCCTCTATTTGTTGAAACATGGGCGAATGCGTTGCATCTGCATCTGGCCTGTATACTTTTCCTGGACATACGATTTTTATTGGCGGGGACTGGCTTTCCATTACCCTGGCTTGTATCCCAGACGTTTGTGTGCGTAACAATATATCATTAGTAATATAAAAACTATCTGCAAAAGCTCTTGCAGGATGATCTGCGGCAATATTCAATAACTCAAAATTATATTTTGTATATTCGATTTCTGGTCCATCTTCGACCGAAAAGCCTAAGCCAATAAAAATGTTAACAATCTCATCTTTAACTTTAGTTAGTGGATGCAATGAACCTCTCTTAGTTACAATTTTTGCAAATGTAACATCTAAAGCTTCGCTTTTTTCACGCTGTAATTTCTCTTTCTGAATGAGACATTCCATAACTTCATTAATATTTTGTTCCAATAAACGCTGTGTGTCGTTTAATAGCTTGCCATACATAGGCCTATCCTGTGGACTAACATTTTTTAAATCTTTTAAAAGACAGGTCAGAACACCAGAGCGTCCAAGATATTTGATTTTAATGGCTTGTAACTGGTCTACAGATGTGGCTTCTTTTACTGCAAGTGAAACATTTTCTTTAATTTCAGCGATAGTATTTAACATAAGCAACCTCACATAATAATTCAAAAAATTATATCATTATTAATAAAAAAAGTAAAAGAAACTACAATAATACAAACAATATATTTAAAATATATCAGTTAACTTGATATTATACACGAAGTGAATTTACAACTTCAAGACGACATAGTTCTAATTTGGTGATGAATTTGGAGTAAATATTTATTTTTTATTATACAATAGCTGTTTTTGCGACTCTTTATACAAATTGGCGTTTAGTTTAAGTTCTTTTGCATGTCCATAACCTGTTTCGCTTTTTGATTCACTCCCTAAAATTCGCATTAATTCATAAATTGTTTCTTCATCAGTTAAATGATGTATTTCTGAAACCGTTTCAGATTCATATACACTCTTAGTTATTAAAAAATTACTATCAGCCATAGCGGCTATTTGTGCAAGATGGGTAACAACTATAACCTGTCTTTTACTCGCTATGTTATGTAATTTTTGAGCCACAGTTTTGGCTGCATTGCCTGAAATTCCCGTATCGATTTCATCAAAAATAAGCGTGTCTATATTTTCTAAATCCGCAGTGATGTTTTTAATTGCTAACATAACCCTACTCATTTCTCCACCGCTGGCTACTCTAGAAAGAGGTTTTAAAGGTTCTCCAGGATTAAGACTAATAGCAAATCTCACATTATCCCCACCTTTATGAGTGAGTTTTTCCACAACTTCGCCAAAAAAGTCTACATCTACATTAAATTCCGCATGCTTCATGCCTAAATCTATAAGCTGCTTAACAATTTCACGCGACAATAAACGACCCGTCTTATCCCTTTCATCGCTAAGCATTTTAGCTATACTCAACAACTCATAAATCACTTTGCTTATACATTTATTAAGTTCAGATAAATTTGATTCTGCATCGCTTAAAAAATCTAAGCGTATTTTATACTCATCCAGCTTTCTTAGCACTTCTTCAATGTCAGTTCCATATTTTCTTTTAATTTTCCGTATAACATCTATTCGTTGTTCAATTTGTTCAAGTTTTTCTATCCCATCTGTATTTGTTTCAATATATTCTAAAAACACATCTTTAAGATCGTTAATTTCAATCTGTACACTTTCTAATCTATCCGTTAAATCAGATATAGATGGGTCAAATTTTGTCATAAACGAGACTTGCTTTAGCATAAGAGTTAGAGCGGAATCCAATCCCATCCCGTCCCTACCATCAATCAAAGAAACAATAATATTAGCAGCTTCTAATAACCTTTCGTTATTTTGTAATTTATTTCTTTCTACTACCAACAGCTCTTCTTCGCCTTGTTCTAAACGCGCAGATTCAATATCGTTAATTTGATAGCTTAACATATCTATTTCTCTAGCAAGATTACTCCTATCAGGATATTCTGATAACGTTTTCAATAAGTTTTTATACTTAAAAAATGATTTTTCATATTTATCGAGAATTTCAATAATTTTTTTCGAATAAGAATCTAAAATGTTAATATGTGTCTGCTCATCTAAAAGCGATTGCGTTTGATGTTGAGAATGAACGTCAATCAACAATACAACTAAACGGCGTAGCTGTCCTACTGTTACCGCCCAGCCATTAATTTTGCAGTCAGAACGGCCTGTTTGTGTCATACTACGCCTAATAATTATTATACCGTCTGCATCACAAGATACACCATATTCATCCAACAATTCCATAACTGCAAGGTTGTCTGAACAATGAAAACTCGCTTGTACAACCGCCATATTTTCGCCGTGTCTAATTAGCGAACGATCTGCTCTTTCTCCTAAAACAAAATTGAGGCTGTCAATCACAATTGATTTTCCAGCCCCCGTTTCACCCGTGATCACATTCAATCCGGAACCAAAGTCAATTGTTAAATCGCTAATTACCGCAACATTTTGGACATGCAATGACAAAAGCATAATGTTAATCCCTATAACTCTCTAATAACTTAAGTACGATAGGTACAAATTCTGAAGAGCGAACGACTATCATAATAGTGTCATCTCCCGCAATTGTCCCTACTATATATGGATGATTGAGTTTATCAATTAAAGCACAAGCTGAATTTGCGCTCCCACTTAATGTCTTGATAATAATGATATTTTGAGTATAATCAATCTTCGTCACAGATTGATGAAATAACGTTTTGAGTTTACTAAGTTTAGGGTCTAATGGCCTTTTATAGCACGCAATACCGTCTGGTCCTTTTCTCTTAGATAAGCCAAGTTCTTTAATATCGCGAGAAACTGTTGCCTGCGTAATTTTAAACCCTTCTTTATTCAAAATATCCGTTAACTGTTGCTGATTTTCTATATTTTCAGTGTCAATAATATATAATATTTTTTCTTGTCTTTTATTTCTTTGCATTCTTAAAACTCACTCCACTTCCTAAATTTATATAATAATCTTTCAAAAAAACTATAATTACTCTGCCTAATGAATCGAGCTACTAGATTCGATGTTTTTACACAAAAGGAGTCTCCTTCTACTAAATGCATTACATCTTCTCCATCTATACTTAAATGCGCACAAGTATCAACTGTTAATAAAGATATATTAATTATATTTTTATCACTCACAACTACTGGTTTCGAATGTAATGAATGCGCAGAAATAGGCGTAACAATTAAAGCTCGCACATCTGGAGCGACTATTGGTCCACCTGCAGAAAGATTATACGCCGTAGTTCCCGTCGGAGTACTTATAATAACCCCGTCAGCAACATATCTATCCATAAGTTCATCATTCTGCCGGATTTCACATTTAATAGTTTTAACTTTTTCTCCGCGAGCTAATACTACTTCATTCAAGGCAAAGAAAGTTTCTTTGCGTGATTTAACCTCTAATAAACGCCTCTCATCAATAGCATACTTTTTGGAGAGCAAAAAATCAACTTGAGATTGTAGTCCATTGTTTTCAGACTCTGAAAGAAAACCTTTACTACCTAGATTAATTGCATAAATTAACGCATTGTGAAGGGCACACTCCCGGGCAATCCTAAGAATGGTGCCGTCACCACCCATTACAACAACAATATCACTCAGTTTGGCAAGAGATTCTCTACTTAGATACGTCGCATTGAGATTTAATTGCATTAATTCTTCCGATAAAAAAACCTCGCAATCTACCCTCTTTTGCAACAAAGTAAACAAGTTTTTTGTAGAAGCGCCATCGGGATCTCTATTAAGATTTGTGTATATACCTATTTTCATCTACTTTATATTCACCCTCATACTATTATTCGTAGAAGTTATATTAAATACCGACCATAGTTTTAATTATATATAGCATATTAACTTAAAACAAGATTATTTAATCTCTATTTTCTTTTTCTCCGTTTAGAATTATCTCTTGGCTTGTAAAAAATCGACATTAATTTAGCAGTAATCATTACTAGATTTTTAGATTTATTCACAGCAACATCTTTCATTAATGCTTTCCCCCCCACTGTAATTGCAGCGACAATACTAGAAAAAACTATATTCGAAACTAATTGTATAGTAGGCTCTAAATTCACTGTCATTTTGGTAATTATAATAATTAGACAAGCTCCACTAACAATACCACAAATATCTCCTATGACATCACAACATATATTTGATACCTTTTCTGCATTACTAACTAATAATAGTGCCTGCCGGCTTGCTGGTTCTTTTCTACTCGCCATTGCATGAATAGGTTCGGGGTCGCAAGAAGTAACCGCAACTCCAATCGCATCGCAAACAATACTAATAGCCATGAGTAATATTAGTAAGATAATTGACACGGAATAATGTAATAAACCAGCATATTCAGAAGCAAAAGAAAAAATTAAAGCTAAAATTAATGTTATTACTGTAATTTTAATTGTCCACTTAATAGTGCTACTCTTCTTTTTAATAGACTTTTTATCTTTTTTTTGTCTTTGTTTTGTTAAACTAACATTATTCTCATCAACTTGATTGAGCGATGACGTTCCTAAATCATTAACTCGTTTCGGTACCCCACCTTCTTCCTCTAATTTCAGTGCATCTAATGGCATTTTATTTTCTCTGCCTTTTTGAATTTTCAAGATAAAACCCCACGTAAAACGATATTATTAATATATAATAAATGGTGGCTTAAATTAAGTAAACCTTGCGTCATCAGGTTCGGTAGGATTTCCCTATTTGATACTCGTCGTCGCCGTACAAGCAGTTTCCTTTTAAGTCAAACAATACAGGATTGCTCACAGTATAACCGAATCGCCACTAAGAACACACCATAATCCTTAATTTAAAACAGTCTAGAAAATTTCTTTAACAGAATGGATACGAACTATCCTCTTTTGCAAACTAAGTTTCATAAGCAAAGGTTACTAAAAACTCGCGTGTTTATAGAAACCCGAAACCTTATTCCTCATTAATTCACTCAAGGCAAGCTACACTGTACACAGATATTGGTTACCGCATTACAGGTTTAATCCTATTCAGAAGAACTGTTGTTCCGCCGAGATAGGTCTCCACGATAATTGGGACGGCTTCGACATGCCTTTGCCGAACGCCCAAAAATCTTAACTCCCAGCATCAACCCAGATTTGGGCAATCTAAGCTAACACAAGAAACTTCATCGATATGCTCTTTGACGGTATTTTAACCCCGCCTTTGCTCGTACCGTATCTGACTAGAATACTGTACCACCATTTGATTAATTATATCATAGCACTATATTTAACGCAAATAACATACTTCGACACAACGAGGCTGTACGTGAAATTTTACATTACATATACAATCCCAATTAAACGAAGTTAAATGGCCTATATTATAACTTTTAAATGAATATAGGCTTAAAAGTATATATTTATAATTTTATGCAAATTAGTATTATTTAGGTTTAATTTCTCAAGTAGCAATTCGCCATTATGTCTGTGTTCCATAATTAAACTTTCAATTGTTTTTTTATTTGATAGTTTTGCCGTATTTAACTTCTCATTACATCTATTAATATCAGATAAATCATCTTTAAATTGAAATATTAGCCCCAAATTTTTCCCTAATTCTTCTAGTAATTCCAGTTCGGTTTTGTTTTTCCCCAGTAAAATGGCTGGAGTTACGATAGCTGCTTGAAATAATGCTGATGTTTTATATTCGTATATTTTTAATATTTCTTCTATAGGCTCATCTCTATATGTTATGTCTTTAGCTTGTCCTGCAATCATTCCGCATACTCCAGCTTTTTTCATTATGTACGAACAAGCCTTTGAGCTCCTTGCATCCTTTATTGCTCCATTCATTATTTCATATGCTGTATTTAGTAGTGCATCACCAATAAGTATAGCCATACCTTGCCCGAATTTTACATGGACAGTAGGTTTCCCTCTCCGCATTAAATCATTGTCCATACCGGGCAGATCGTCATGTACAAGAGAATAACTATGGATCATTTCAAGTGCTATTGCGTAAGACACAAGTTCGTCTGTTAAAGGGGCTAGCATTGATTCAAAAGTCACAAGTGCTAAAACAGGTCTAATTCTCTTTCCCCCTCCGAAACAAGCATATATCATACCTTCATACAAAGCATCAGGAATAATACCCCTGTAACCGTTAAGGATGTCTTTTAATGCAATATCTATCTTTTCTATTAGTTTATCTATGTAAATATTCACCTTTCACCGTCTTGAGTAATTTCTTCTAATTCTTTTGTTAATGCAACAAGTTTTCCTTTATATTTTTTTACACCACTTAAACACAGTTTAGATAGATTAATTGCCTCTTCATATAATTCAAGGCTTTCTTCTATATTGATATTTTGGGAATCAATCTTTTTTACGATTTCCTCAAGTTTTTTAATATTATCTTCCAAAGACATAATCACATCCTCCAACTGTTTATAAACTAATTACAATCATCTATTATTGTTTTACGATTGTTTTATTTATTGTAGCGTACGCAACACCATCTTTACCAAAAATTTTAATATCGTCTTGGGCATTAAGTGTTTTAACTGTATTTATATTTTTATTGTCTTTCATAATTTTAAAATAACCATTTTCGAACAATTTATTAGGGTCTATTGCTTTTAATGTAGAAATTGTTGAAGTTAACGCTGTTTCTATTAATGATAATTTCTTATCAGCTTTTGTGCCCATAGAAGAACTAGCTTGTATTATTCTATTTGCATAATTATCTATCCTATTATGATAGCTAAATATTAAGTCTTTAGATCGCACATAAATCTTATGATTGTACTTTAAAATAAGATTATTTAAATATGTATCAATGTTTAATAAAGAAGAATAAACTAATTCTACTGTATTATTGCTCAATCTAGAAACAAACTCGCCCGCAGCCGTAGGCGTTAAGCACCTTTCATCTGCCACGTAATCACATAAAGTATTATCGGTTTCATGTCCAATTGCGGATATAGAGAATGTTTTTAAATTCGCTAAAGCACGGACTACATCTTCAGTATTAAATGCCATCAAATCTTCTGCAGACCCTCCTCCTCTTGCCAAAATGATTACATCAAACATATTACTATCATCGGCTTTTTTTAGGGCATAGGTTATTTCTTTAACGGCACTAGTTCCTTGAACCGACACATTTATAGCATAAACATCTATGAAACTGTTTGACTTCCTAATCGTACTATAAATATCTTGTATAACAGCACCATCTTTACTTGTTATAACTCCAATCTTACGAGGTAATATTGGTGGTGTTTTTTTTCTTTTAGCGTCAAATAAACCTTCTTTGAATAATTGCTCTCTTAGAAGCTCTATGTTTTGATTAATTTTCCCCTTGCCGAAAGGCTCTATTTTTTTAACGATAAATGATATGTTCCCATTTTTTTCATAAAACGATACCCTTCCGGTAACAAGTACATAATCCCCTTCTTTCGGGATATCACAAACTACTCCATTAAAACAAATCATTTGAAGTTGAGCTAATTCATCTTTTAAAGTGAAGTAACAATTACGCTTGTGGATGCGAACACCAGTCACTTCTCCTTTAACATTTACTTCCCACAACAAACGATCATCTTCAATTTTTAGCTTTAAATATGAATTAAGTTCGGAAACTGTTAAGTAATTTGAATCCATATCATCCCTTTGAAACATCTTTGTTAATAGCACTTAAAACCCCATTAACAAAAGAACCGCTTTTAGGAGTAGAATACTTTTTAACTAACTCTATAGCTTCTGCTATAGCAACATTGTTAGGTATATCCTTCATATATATGATTTCATAAGTCGCTATTAAGATTGCAGCTAAATCTGTTTTATAAATTCTTTCAAAAACAAACCCTTCTGCATATTTTTCAACATATATCTTAAGATCTTGAAATCTTTCTATTACTCCAAAATAAACAGTTTGTGTGTACTCAACATCTTCTTTTGGTAAATTAACAATATAAGTGGTCTCTAATAATTTTTGATTTATTTTATTAGTAAACAAGTATTCAAAAACCAACTTATAAACACTATCTCGTGCCTTTCTTCTTGTAGTTATGCTCATAAAACAACGTCATGTACAATTACATTAATTTTCCTAAGATTAAATTTAGTATTTTTCTCTATTAATAATTTTATTTTTTCTTGTAAACTGCAACTCAAATCGGTAATAACACTACCATAATCCATATCAACATTAACTGTAATATCGATAATATGATTAAGAAAAAAGATCTCAACAGCACTCTTAACTTCAGAACTGGTCGCTAACTCAGCCCCTTCTATCATTGAAATAGCCTTGTTAACTTCTAATTCAATAAGTTCCTTTAATCGAAATTCTAAATTTGTTTCTGACATTTTAATCATAGCTCTCATTATATCATAATATTCTTACAAGAATTCCTTCAATTAACTTATTCAAACTATAAAACCTAACATACGAAAAGTAAGAATATTTATAATGCAAATCAATAACTTAAAACTAAACTATTTTTTTATTACGCCCTTGACATATATTCGCCGGTTCTCGTATCGACTCTTACAACTTCACCCTCATTAACAAATAAAGGTACTTGAATAGAAAAACCTGTTTCTAAAACCGCGGTTTTAGTTCCTGGTTGCGCAGTAGCTCCAGGCAATCCTGGCTCGCATTCTACAATTTGCAATTCAACAAAATTTTCCGGCTCTACTGAAAATGCTGAGCCCTTGTAAAAAGCAACATCAACTTGAGAACCTTCTTTTATAAAACGTAAAGCATCTTCTACTAAATCTTTATTCATCGGAACTAGATCATAGGTTTCAGTATCCATGAAATAGTACAAATCACCATCATTGTAACTATAATCCATCTTTTTGCGTTCAATATGAGCAAGTTCAAATTTTTCGTTCGGATTAAATGTTCTTTCAATAACACCACCCGTCATAACATTTCTCATTTTTGCTCGGACGAATGCGGCTCCTTTCCCTGGTTTTACATGTTGAAAATCAATAATCACTTGTACTGAACCATTTTCTATTTCAAATGTAACACCTTTTCTAAAATCACCTGCTGTAATATATGCCATTTTTATACCTCCTAACAGTAACCTAGATTATTATTAATTTTTTTGGCGATTTTGTCAAGTTTTGCACACCGTTCTCTTTGACTAATACTATATCCTCTATACGTACACCATAATCACCAGTGTAATATAATCCAGGCTCAACGCTCGTTACAACGTTTTTATTGATAATTCCTGTATATAATGGACTTAAACTTGGGCGTTCGTGAATATCTATACCAAACGAATGCCCCAAAGAGTGAGTAAAGTATTTAGCTATGCTACTTGGAAAATAATTTCTCGCCAAGGCATCAATTTCTTGGCCTGTCAATCCTGCCTTCATTTGATTTATAGCATTACACTGCGCCTCCAACACCAGGTTGTAGGTGTTGATATACCTATCCGATGGTTTTCCGACACAAAAACTTCTAGTCATATCTGAACAATAACCATTAAATTTAGCCCCAAAATCAATGGTTACAATATCCTTCGTCTGTAATATATTCTTACCTGGATGTGCGTGAGGTTTAGAAGTATTTCTGCCAAATGCAACAATTGTATCAAATGCTAAACTACCCCCAAGAGCGAATATATTACTGTTAATATAGTTTGTTAACTCCAGTTCAGTGATACCAGGGTTTATGTAATTTAAAACATTGTGAAAAACAGTATCCGTTATACTTTGTGCTGAAATAATTTGTTCAATCTCAAAATCATCTTTAATAGATCTGAGCATAGCTATTTGGTTAGAGAAACGCAGCATTTCAAAAAATTCATCAAACAGCACATAGTTTTTGAAAAGCATATCATCCTCTTCATAGCCTATGTGTTTTGCTTTAAGCTCTTTTAGTACGTCAATTGCTTTTTCGTAATATGTTTTACCGTTTCCAATTTGTACAAATTGCACACCTGGACAAAACTCTCCGAACTCCTCAGCAACTCTGCTATCAGAAATATAATAACTCTCATTGTGGGAAATTATGAGAACCGCGTCAACATTAGTATACCCAGTAAAGTAAAACAAATTAGATGGACTTGATATCACTAACGCATCAATATCTTTTAATACCACTTTTTTTGTTCTATTCATGGGTAAATTGTATTATAATTATGTAAGAAAGTAAACAGAAGAGCATATAAACTTCACGTTATTTTCACTATGATGTGTTAGACTTTGTAAAATTACAAATTAGGAGAAAAAATGAAACGCAAAACTTTTATTATTCTTATATCCATATTGCTAATTTTTTTCGTAATCATAAGCATTTCTGGTTGCAGCCCATCTTTTGTTGGACTCAAAGATGATACTTCCTCTGATAATACTCACTCATCAGATAATTCGTCAAATAACACAACTAACCAACCATCTGCAATCGCACCACCAGCCAGTTACAACATTACGATAAAGGAAGGCAATCCTCTTCCCGAAGGAGCCTACACCTTTCCTGAAACAGTAGAACGCGTGGAAACCTCTGTCGTTTCTCTATATGTTACTGATCCCGAAACAAATAGTAAATCAGCAGGCTCCGCTGTTTTTTATGGTAAAGACGAAGAGACTAAAAAACCAGTACTCGTTACTTGCTGCCATGTGATTGATTATGCTTTAACTACAAACAAACAAACAAAAATTACTGCCGTTCTTCACGATGGTACGGAAGTTGAGTGTAAAATCCTCGGAGGTGACGATGAAGAAGATTTAGCTATACTAACCATATTAGATAATGATTTACAAACCATTGAGGGTAAATATTCAACCGTAAGTTGTAGAAATAAAGATGAAAATATTAAAACTGGTGAAGATGTTTTTGCCATAGGGAATCCCTTAGGAACACTTGGCGGAAGTGTAACTAAAGGAATTGTAAGCGGAAAAGAAAGAGTAATCAATATGGATGGTGTATCTATGAATTTACTGCAAATTGATGTAGCTGTCAACCAAGGTAACTCCGGGGGCGCCCTTTTTGATATTGCTGGAAATTTAATAGGTATTGTTAATGCAAAAAGCACCGGAAGCGGAGTAGAAGGTATTGGCTATGCAATACACATTAACGATGTTCAAAGAGTTGCAAATAGCATAATTAGAACCTCTGGAACTGAACAATACAATCACCTTGGATATGTTGAAGGGAAAGTTAGATTAGGAGTAACAGTTCGTATTGCAAAAGGTCAAACAAATTCGTATGAATATTTAATTAATGAACTAAATCCTTTTGGAACTGTTGCTGTTTATAACAAACAGGCTGCTGATGGAAACAAAATTGCTGTAGGAGATTATATAAATGCAGTTAAAAAGAAGGATGGAGCCCCTATCCTTTTCGATAAATCAAACTCATTAGGAGATTTTATTAAAGACTTAAAAGTTGGTGACCAAATCATTATTACAATTGAACGAAGACAATATAATATATTTGGTCAAATTACTACTACGAATACATTTGATGTAGAACTTACAATGCAACAATATGTATTTGGATACACGCCCTAATAAGACCATCTTGCACCAATAATAACAACACAAAAAGATAGACTGTGGTAAATATTATAACCACAGTCTATTTTTATAACCTAATGTATAACAAAACGTTTGTCCGATTATTCAACCAATAGCGAATCAGTTTAATGTGAAATAATTGTTCCTATAGTTTCGCCCCTAACGACCCTAACTATACTACTCGGTTCGTTCAATCCAAATCCAATTATAGGTATGTTGTTTTCGTCACATAATGCAACAGCTGAGGTGTCCATAAATGTTAAACCTTTTTCAATGTATTCTCTATGTGTAATAGTTTTGTATTTTTTCGCATTGGGGCATTTTTTAGGATCCGCATCGTAAACCCCATCAATATTTTTGGCTAGTAATAACACATCTGCATGTATTTCATTTGCACGTAAAGAAGCAGCGGTATCTGTTGTGAAAAACGGGTTCCCAGTTCCGCACCCAAATATGACAACTCGACCTTTTTCAAGATGTCTAATAGCTCTCCTTTGAATAAATGGTTCAGCTATTTTTGTCATATCTAAAGCTGTTTGAATCCTTGTCATCACACCTTTTCTTTCTAAGGCATCTTGCATGGCCAAAGCATTGATTACAGTCGCCAGCATGCCCATATGATCCGCAGTAGTGCGATCCATACCACCACCCTGCCTGCCTCGCCAAAAGTTTCCGCCACCGACCACTATACCGATCTCAATACCTAAAGAATGAACCTCTTTAATTTGATTGACAATACTATCTAAAATAACTTCATTTATACCAAATTTGGTTTCCCCCGCCAATGCCTCGCCTGAAATCTTTAGTAATACTCTTTTGTATTTTATTGCCATATTATCCCCCACAAGAAAAAAGATACCCGTTAAGGTATCTCTTTATTTTATTTAGACATTTTAGCTATTTCTGCATCAACCTCTTCCGCTAGGTTACAAGATTTTTTTTCTAATCCCTCACCCATTTCATATCTTACAAACCTTCTCACAGAAATTTTTTCACCGATTTTGGCTGTTGCTTCCATAACTAAATCATTTACGGTTACACTCGGGTCTTTAACAAAAGGCTGTTCTAACAAACAAATATCTTTGAAAAACTTTTCCATACGCCCCTCGACGAATCTTTCCTTTACATGTTCTGGTTTGTTAGTCATTGATTCATCGTTTGTAATTTGAGCTTTAATTATGTTCTTCTCGTGTTCTATCTCGTTAGAGGGAACCTCTTCTCTGGCAACATAAAGGGCTTTTGATGCAGCAATTTGTAAAGTCAAATCATGTGCTAAATCTTTAAACATATCACTCTTTGCTACAAAGTCAGTTTCACAGTTAAGCTCTAGCAGCACTCCTATTTTACCACCCATATGTATGTAACTATCTACAATACCTTGAGAGGCAATTCGTCCAGACCTTTTAGCAGCTTTTGCAATGCCTTTTTCTCTTAAATATTCAATTGCTTTTTCAACATCCCCATTGGTTTCTACTAACGCATTTTTACAGTCCATCATTCCAGCACCAGTACGAACACGTAAATCTCTAACATCATTTGCAGTAAACGCCATGTCACACCTCCTTACATTCTTAATTTTGTATCATAAATACAGTAAAACTAATTATCTTCTTTTTCTTCTATTTGAGCGTCTTCGCCTTCTATCTCATCGACCTGTTTTAGACTAAGAGCCTCCTCTCCCTCTCTAGCAACGATAACCGCGTCCGCCATCAAGTTAGAAATTAATTTCACTGCTCTAATTGCATCGTCATTGCCTGGAATAACATAATCAATCAAATCCGGGTCACAGTTCGTATCAACTAAAGCAACTATAGGTATATTCAATTTATTTGCTTCGGCTACGGCTAGATGTTCTTCTTTAATATCAACAATAAAAAGAGCTCCTGGTAAACTCCTCATGTTTTGAATCCCGCCTAGATTCTTTCTAAGGATTTCGCGTTCTTTGTTTAATTGCATAACCTCTTTTTTTGGTAATAGTTCAAAGGAACCTATTTGTTCCATTTGATCTAATTTGTTTAGTCTATCAATTCTGGAACGAATAGTTGCAAAGTTTGTTAAAGTCCCCCCTAACCATCTCTCGTTTATGTAGTACATTCCGCAACGCTCTGCAGCTGACTTAATTACATCTTTCGCCTGTTTTTTTCTGCCAACAAAAAGAATATCCTTACCTTCTGCCGCAACTGATTGAATAAAAGCATATGCTTCCTCGATTAATTCAACAGCCTTTTGTAGGTTAATAATATGGATATTATTTCTAGATCCATAGATATACTCTTTCATCTTAGGATTCCATCTTCTCACTTGATGCCCAAAATGAAGTCCCACTTCTAATAATTGTTTCATTGTTACAACTGACATATAAAACCTCCTGTTTTTTCTTCCTTGCGAATAATAATTTGGTTCATTTACCTAATAAGGAACAGGAATGAACCTATGCAAGTGTTTAATTCTTGATTATAATATCACGCCAACATTTTTTCCGCAACAAATATATCAACAAATATATTGATGTTGGCTAATAAAAACCTTCAGTTTCTTACGAGTACTATCAAAAGTTGCACTTACCCTGTAACGTTCGAGGGTTATCTACCATTGCACTTACTTTGATAACTAACATTGATGTTGGCTAATATCTATCATACATAACATTGAAAAATGCAGGCAAGTAATTTCATTTTACTCAAATTAACATCTAATTCCACTTATACCGTGTTTTATTTCTACGTTTTCTATTTCGCTCATCAATATTCTTTTTCTCCATCAAATACTTAACATAGGTAAATATGAAAAATGCTATAATAACGATACATACCCCAACCGAAATACCAATAATCAAATATGTTCTAAGTTGCATTTCCACCACAAATATTGTTCCCAGCTCGGGCGTTGTAAATGAAATTGTATCACCATTTCGGCTGAATTTTTTAATTTCATGAACCAAACCTAACTCGTCAACAATAAATAGTTTATATGCAAATATGTCATTAAATTTAATATTTGATATCTGAATTTTGTATTTTGTATCTCTAGAAATTCCTGTAGACTGCGAAGTATCGAAAGCATAGATAACTTTATCCATATAAGTATCCATTCCTCTATTTTTAATTATTTCATTGGCAGTATTAAAAGCATCATCTGAACTTGTTATTTTTGATACTTGTAAATCAAAATCGGGATCAAAAAATGCTATTACTGTAAAAGTATGATCTTCTATCGTCGTTTCTATTTTATCAAAATCAATAATTGCAGTACCCTCTTCATAAACAAATTTATAGTTTGAAGAAATACCTCCTCGAGGAGTTATTGGATATTTACCTGGATCGCTCTCCTCAAAAACTATAGTGGGCTTTTCTTTTAAATTACTCTCATCTTCACCCGAGACAAACCCAGTATATACTATATTAAATCTTGGTGTCTCTCCTGGTTTTATGATTACATCTTCAGCCCGAGCTATTAAATTAGCCTTATTAATCAGCAATTTACCAACTTCCTCCCCAGTGGTTAGTCCAATTGAATAGTTTTGATTGGATAATGTAACTGTTATAACATAATCATCAACATTGGTTGGAATTTCGTTAACAGGAACTAGATTGTTTATACCTTCATATTGAATTTGTAATCCAACATCATCTGGAGAAATTACTCCAATTGCCGTGATCGTCCTACCGTGTCGTAAACCTGAATATGTATATTCATATGGACCCGCATAATTAACCGTAATGGGCTTTGGTGTAATTATTAAAGAAGTTCTCCAGTTGTTATATTCATCTACGAATATTTCCACATCATAACTGTTTGCATTAGTTGGAGGCTCATCCAACCTCTCTGTACTCCCATCTTTAAAATAATTGACAGTATAATCATCAAAATCTTCATTGTTATATTTAATATCAACGACAAAAGATTGTGGAGTTGCATTATACTCATATTCTTGTGGCGTTAAATTTACATAAAAGTCAGAATTGTTATATGCCTCTGCTAAGTAATCATAAGAATTTTGCTCAAGTGTGCTTATAATGAATAAAAAAGCACAAATAAGCAATATCAACGAAAATAAAAATAATATATTTTTTAACCCTCTTGCCGTTATTAACATATCACCTCTAAGTGGTTGTTTCTTGTACAATTGTTAAATATTGATATAAATCTTATATACTTTTCATAAAACGCAAACTATATATACAATAGGATACCACATCAACTAAATAATGTGAAGAATTCATTTTTTATGTTATTTAAGCGAAACGCTTGCTAAAGTTAGTGTCATTAAACAACGATTATAACTATATCATTCATCAATAGTTACTGTTATCAATTCGATTATAGGAATAGGAAAATCATCAAAAATACCAGATTGTATCTGCTTAGTAGTTCCTTCACCTAATTCAATAAGATTTGATAAACTAACATCATCGGCACACCTGCCAAAAGTAGCATAAGCGTCATCTAGAGCATAATTATCCTTTAAGTTAAAATAAAACTGGTCAGTAGCCACATCGGGATTGGACGTTCTCGCCATAGCAATAACACCTTGATCATGTTTTATTGTGTTTTTATCCCACCCAGCATTTTTATACTCATTTTTAATAGGCTCAACATCGTCCAATTCAACAATTTTCATTGCTTTTGGGCTCTCTTCAGATGGAGTTAATTTATATCCTCCTCCTTGAATAACAAAATCTTTTACTAGCCTATGAATGATAGTTCCGTTATAGTGACCAGCACGAATCAAGTTTTTAAAGTTTTCACAAGTTTCCGGTGCGTCATCTTCATAAAGTACAACCTTAATCGAAAATTCTTTGGAATCTAATTGTCGCCTAAAAACCATAGTTACAACAGTTTGAACAGGCTCAGTTACATTGTTAGAATTGTCTACGTCTGGGTTCTCTTCAGTATGTTTCTTACATCCTAATGGTAATGCAAGCATAACACATGCTAGCATGACGGTTAGTATTAGAATAAATAAACGTCTAGTCTTCATCTTCTTCATTTTGCATCTTTAAAAATTCCTGAAATACAGCATCAACTTCTTCCTGGTCTTGAATGGGAAGGAAAACTTCTTCGCCTTCTTCATTAAGGCTAATCTCAAATATCAACAAATCTCCATCAAGAAATCCTTCCATAGGCTCAGCTGGTTCTACACAGATATATACCTTATCGCCTAACTCAACGACTGCAATTTCAATAAACTCGAGCTCATCGCCTTGATCCCCAACTAGCACAATTACTTCTTCCGTAGTATTATCCGATTTATTCATATTACACCTTTACTTATTTATCGACTGTTTTTGTCAAGATAGGTCTGCAATATAATGGTTGCAGCAATTTTGTCTATTACTTGTTTTCTTTTGTTTCTTCTCACATCATGAGATATTAGCATGCGTTCAGCCTGTACAGTAGTAAGCCTTTCATCGATATATTCAATTGATACAGTAGTAGGTAAGTATTCAGCTAAACTCTTTCCAAATTGCAAAGAATAATCTGCTCTATCTCCAGTTGTGCCATCCATGTTTTTAGGGAGACCTATAACTACTTTATCAACATTTTGTTCTTTACAGATTTTTGCTATATGCTCATAATCGGCATTGGTGTTATTTCTTAAGTAAGTTTCATAAGCTGAAGCTATAATACCTAAATTATCGCTTAACGCTATACCTATACGTACCGTTCCTATATCTAAACCTAACTTACGCATCTTTAATAATTTTTGGCATGTATTTCAAAATACTTCCTTTCATGGTCACAGACAGGACAAACTTCTGGAGCCTCATTTGCTGTTAGTATATGTCCACAATTACGACAAATCCATTCAACTTTCTGGGGCTTTACAAACACAGTTTTTGCCTTTACATTTTCTGCTAATTTTAAGTATCTAATTTCGTGATTTTTTTCAACTTCTGCCACACCTCTAAACTGTTCCGCTATTTCCGAAAAACCTTCTTCATCAGCTATCTCAGCGAATTCTTTATACATTTTTGTCCATTCTTCATTTTCTCCTGCAGCAGCAGATATAAGGTTACTATATGTGTCTTGAATGCCAGCAAGTGCCTTAAACCAAAGTTTCGCATGCTCTTTTTCATTTAGCGCGGTTTCCGTAAATATGGCAGCGATTTGTTCAAAACCATCTTTTTTTGCTTGACTTGCAAAATAATCATACTTGTTTCTTGCCTGACTCTCTCCTGCAAATGCGTATAGTAAATTTGCTTCTGTCTTAGAACCTTTTAATTTTTTTGTCATTTTGTTTCTCTCCTTGTGTTATCAATGCTTTTATTTATTATAAGCCTTTCAGCTCCATTATGTGAAGGAAAATAAAACTTTTCATTTTTAATTTCGTTTGGAAGGTACTGTTGTTCAATCCAACCACCGTAATCGTGTGGGTATTTATAACTCGTATCTGGGTTCTTTCTATAACTATTATCAAGTAAGTAACTAGGAATCGTTGTATTCTCTGTTTTTTTAATGGTATTGTTCACATTCTCTATTGTCTTTATAACAGAATTGGATTTAGGCGCAAGGGACACATATATTATTGCCTCTGTTAAAATTATAGTGCTTTCTGGCATCCCTATTTTTTCAATTGCAGCTAAGGCATTAACACTTACGTTTAAAGCATTTGTATCAGCTAAACCTACGTCTTCTGCCGCATGCACAATAAGCCTTCTCGCCACTAGTCTAGGGTCATATCCAGCATTTAAAATTCTCATTGCGTAATACACTGCAGCGTCAGGGTCGCTTCCCCTAATACTTTTACAGAATGCACTTAGATAATCATAGTAATCGCTTTCACTCATACCAACAACTCTTTTTTGCGTTATTTCTTCAATAATTTCTTGCGTTAAAATCGTTTTATTTGAGCTAATATCAATTGGGGTCGTAATTGTTGCTAATTCTAATGAATCTAAAGCAACTCTTAAATCTCCATTACTACAAACTGCAAGATGTTTTAAAGTATCAGGTTTAATCTCAACATTATATTTGGCTAATCCTCGAATATTATCAGACAAAGCTCTATTAAGACTTATTAATATTTCTTCTGTAGATAGTTCATGAAATTCAAAAAGCCTGCATCTACTCACAATCGCTGGCGTCATGTTTACGTATGGGTTTTCGGTGGTACTACCAATAAAAATAATTTCACCTTTCTCCATAGCAGATAAAAGAGAATCCGACTGCGCTTTACTCCATCTGTGACATTCGTCTAGTATAAGATATGTCTTTTTTCCATATAACTCCAAATTATTGATAGCTTCACTAATAATTTTCTTAACATCAGCCACCCCCGAAGAAACTGCATTTAAGTATGTATATTCTGCATGGGAAGTTGTAGCAATAATACGCGCTAGGGTTGTTTTTCCTGTGCCAGGCGGGCCATAAAATATACAATTTCCTAGTCTATCAGCTTTAATCGCCCTAAAAAGCAACGATCCTTCTTTAATTAGGTGCTTTTGTCCTATAAATTGATCTAAGTTCGTCGCACGCATTCTCTCGCTTAATGGTGCACTCGATATTCTCATTTCGTCGAAAAAATTCATAATATAGTTTGCCTTTAACAAATTAATTGTGTGTTCAAGTGTATTACTTACAGTTAAACTGGGATTTTAATTGTCATAATACAAAAAAGTTAAAACTGCGCCTAACTGTTATTAATTTAGTTTATGAGTTGATCTATAAGCCGAGTTCTGTTTCAACGGTCATCTATCTTGGTCATTTGTCGCCAAATAACTCTAGCGAATTAATAGGACGAGCGAGCAACTCATTATCCTATTTCTTGCATCGAATGGGGTTTACACAGCCAATTTTGTCGCCAAACTGCTGGTGCGCTCTTAACACACCTTTTCACCCTTACAGTAACACATATGCACTGCGGTTATTTTCTGTTGCACTTTCCTTGAAGTCGCCTTCAGCAGGATTTCTCTGCCATTCTGCTCTATGATGCTCGGACTTTCCTCACTTTTGTGTAACCGTCCAATCAACTCAACAATAAGCTAACAAAAAACAGAACTTTTGTCAATACAGGACGAGAACATACAATTGATAGTTTATAATAGTTTTAAATAAGTAGACATTTAAATAAGATTAAAATGAGTAAAAACAATTAGTTTTTGGAATTAGCTCTTTCTTTTATGCGCCTAATTTCTTCTTCCATAACATCTAAACTAGAAAAATCTCTATGGACTGAGGCAAACCGTACATATGCTACAGAATCTAATTCACGTAACCCCTCCATGACTAGTTCACCAATTTTATTAGAATAAACTTCCTGTGCTGAGGAATTATATATATCTCTCTCAATCTCCGTAGCCAATGTTTCAATTTGTTCTGCTGATACCGGTCGTTTTTCACAAGCTTTTATAAGACCGATTTTTATTTTATCAATATTGAATCTCTCTCTCGTTCCATTTTTTTTAATTACAAAAACTGGTGTAACATCTGCTTTTTCATACGTCGTATATCGCCTCTTACAATATTCACATTCACGTCTACGCCGCACAGCTAGATTATCATCCGTTAATCTGGTATCTATAACCTTGCTTTTATTCTTTCCACAATATGGACACTTCATGACCATTCCACCTTAATAACTTTTTTGTAATAAAAACTTATGTTTTATATCATTATTTCGTTTTTTGGAACCTTTGTAAGAATGGAGGCAATTTGCTCTTGGATACATCTAACCTTGGATTAAACTCGTCCTGCGCCTCTATATCAGTCTGCTTATCATTTTCATTTTCTTTTTCAATATTGGTATTAGATTCATCAGAGTATCCATACATTAAACTCATTTTCTTATCAAGCTCTTCCCTTTCGGTAAAGAATTGTCTTTGCATTACAGTATTTGTATTTTTACTTGTTCCATCTGCCTTTGTTTGAAAGCCCGTTGCAATCACGGTAATCACAACTTCACCTGCCAAATTATCATCAATCCCCATACCGAAGATAATTTTTGCATCTTGAGCAACGACTTCACGAATGAGTCCAACACTATCGTAAACCTCATCCATTGTAAGTCCCTGGTCACCAGCAACATAAATTAAAATACCCTTTGCACCAGATATATTTGTTTCAAGTAACGTGCTTTGAACAGCTTGCTTAACCGCATCAAAAGTCCTTCGCTCCCCTTTGCCACGTCCTATTCCTATATGGGCATAACCTTGGTTTTTTATTATACTTTTAATATCATTAAAATCCAAATTAATTAATGAAGGTGTCATAATAATTTCTGTAATACCTTGTATCCCCTGACGTAAGACATCATCTGCTGCCTGGAAGGCTTTTATAAATGGAGTGCCTTTTGGCATAAATTGCTGAAGTTTTTCGTTTGGTATAACCAGTAATGTATCAACATATTTACGCAATTCTTCTATTCCTTTCTCTGCGTTTTGCATCCTCACATGACCCTCAAACCGCTCAAACGGTTTTGTTACAACAGCTATTGTTAATATACCCATATCTTTCGCCATTTCAGCAATGACGGGGGCAGCGCCAGTGCCTGTTCCTCCCCCCATTCCTGCTGTTATGAATAATAAATCTGCATCTTCAATTAGTTCTCTAATATCTTCCTTACTCTCTTCCGCAGCTCTTTTTCCTATCTCCGGATCAGAGCCAGCACCCAGTCCTTTAGTTAAATTTGCACCTAATTGTAGCTTAATTTGAGCATGCGACATATTTAACGCCTGCATATCCGTGTTTGCAGCTATATATGTACAAGAAGTCACACCTGCAAAAATCATTCTATTGATAGCATTATTGCCACCACCGCCAACACCAATTACTTTTATATTTGCTGTTCCTGTTGCTGTAGCCATTTATTAGCTCCTCCTAAATTTATTCCTTAAATAACTTTTTATTTTACTTCCAAATCTTACTTTTATTTGAGATCTTTTTAAACTTAACAGAGATGATAGTGCAGCATAGCTTAATTTATCGTATTGAATAAGTGAAGGGCCTACAATTTCAACGTTCATCTCAATTATTTTCGATAACATCTCCCTACTCCCTATTACATTGTCAAATCCTGAACCTGTCAAATATAAGGTTGTGAATTCAGGTATATTATACGGCAGCAAGTTGATTGCTTGTTTAACATAACTGCAAATATCTAATATCCGCTCCGCAGCAATTTCATTAACTTTTTTGATTGAGTATGCATAATTACCGTCATTGACTGAGATATAATACATGTCGCTATTCATAGGATTTAAATTTAAGTTAATTTTAGATTTAAGAATATACGCATGTTCATATGGGATATCCAATAATTGCATCAAATCTGCCGCTATATAGCCACCGCCAAGCGAAAATGATTTAGAAAAAAGAATTCCATCCCCCTTAGAATAAGCTAACGATGAACTAATATATCCTACATCTAATAAAAATGCACCCCTATCACGTGCCGTATGTGGCAATAAAAACATAGTTTCAGCCAATAATGTCGAAGTATATTCTATATCCCGCCCAATCGACTCAAAAATATTAGAAAATAAATCTGTAAAATACTTTTCACACAAAACAAGCGATACTTTAGCACCTAAATATTGTGCATAACTTCCTTCCGGATTTAATGTTTTTTCACTACTGTCTAATATGTAAAAAATAGGCGACGCATTAATAGGTATAAATCCATCAGGCACCTCAGAAGCTGCATTTAATAACAACTCATGCGCATCTTTCGGATAAATTTTTCTTCGTGTTTGCGATAGTTGGGTTTGAATATCTTTTATAACGGTAATAGTAAACTCTCCAGGAACACCAACCAATATACTCTCCAACTTGGAAAAAATTGCAGCTTCACATTCCTGTATCATTGAGCTTAATACGGAAAACAGCTCATGCTTTTCAAAAAACTGTCCATTTTGAAACCCTGCATACTCCTTACATAATTCATATACAATCGAAGTGGGATATTTTTCATCTATTACAACCAATGTTAGTTTTTCAGACCCGACATTTAGAACAGCTTCTTTTTTGGATTTCATTCAACGCCTCAAATATTTTTTAGATTTTGACAACAACACTGAGCTTCATTAATTGACTATATTTATTCTAATATAGCAAACATCTTGTGTCAATCTTTGCTTATACATACTAGCTATTGTATATAAGAATTATTCAGAAACTTATACTGACCTAAAAAAACATATATCCAACAACTACTATAACCGTAAGTATAAGTAATGATAAAAACATAGCAATTATCTTTTGCAGTACAATTCTTTCTTTCATGTTATACTAAAACCTCTTTAAGTGAGTAATAATTGTGTTTAATCCTTTAAAATGCAAAACTAGCCATTATATTAGGAAAAAAAACAATACACCAACTACCGCCACGGCTAACATATAAACTCCTATAAATATTCTAGCTCTTTTTGACAAACGGGCTTTTTCTGTTGATTGCTTTGCTACCTTTCTTGTTTTAGAGATAGCGTGTCTTTTATGTTTCACATGATAAAACTCTTCTTCACTTAGTATTTTTTCTGGTGCTTTCCTATTTAATTGAGCTATCATATAAGCATTATAATCCATGAAACCTTCCTTTTTATTCTTATTATGTTGCTTCGCGCTTGCAACTTCATTTGGCTCAACCCTATCCATAGCAGTAGATATTGTTTCGGAAATCGCATATGTTTCATCTGGTTTTTTAAAGTAATCAGTTGAGTAATAATAAGATTTATTTTCTGACTTCAGCTTCTCTTGCATAAACCGATCATATTCAGTTATTTCACCACATGCCCTATCATAATCAAATATATCATTCTTTTGCATTGCCGCAACATCTCTTCTCATTGTCACCATAGTAATACCTCCTCAAATAATTTTAATTTATCATATTCTTTCTACGATTCTTAACTTAGCACTTTGTGCCCTTGAGTTTTTTTTTATCTCTTCAATACTAGCTACGATTGGCTTTTTATTAATAATTTTTACCTCGCTTCGTTTATTACATGTACAAATAGGAGCTTTTTTATCGCATACGCAATCTTTTTCTAAGTACTGGATTGCTTGCTTAACTATACGATCTTCTAGAGAATGAAAAGTTATGAAAACCCCACGACCGCCTACCTTAAGTCTTAATAATGCTGCACATATAAACTCATACAATCCTCTCAATTCATTATTTACTTCTATCCGTATGGCTTGAAAGACCTTTTTAGCAGGATGACCTTTTCTTTTTTCTCGCATCGGATACGATGAACAAATTATATCTGCTAATTCTGTAGTCGTTTCAATTTTTTTTACTGCACGCCTCTTTAGTATTTCGTGTGCGATACGATTTGCATTAATTTCTTCTCCATACTCTTTAAACAATGTAACAAGATCTTCATATGAGTAATTATTGACAACTTCAAATGCAGTCAACTGGCTTTCTTTATCCATTCTCATATCAAGATAGCCATTATTCATGTACGAAAAACCTCTTGATGCGTCATCTATTTGCATCGACGACATACCTAAGTCGAGTATAATACCATCTATCTCACTAACTTTATCCTTTTCAAGGTACTTTATCATGTTTTTATAATCATCATTTATAAAAACAATTTTATCTCCATATATACTCAATCTATCACTCGCTATACTGATAGCTGCCTTATCTAAGTCAAAACAAAATAATCTACCACCCGTAAGTTTTTGAACAATTTTTTCAGAATGCCCTCCTAGCCCAACCGTTCCATCTACATAAACTCCATTAGAATTAATGTTAAGACCATCAATGGATTCTTCAAGTAACACACTTTTGTGTTCAAACGATGTATTTGTATCTGTAGAATTAGATATCATATGCTTTTAAGTCTACTATCGCTGTATCAAAGCTTTCTGCAGATGAATATCCTTGCTTTTCATAATTTTCCTGACTCCAAATCTCCATCCGGCTATTCGCTCCAATGAATATCATCTGCTTGCTAATATTAGCGTAATCCCTAGCCTTTTTGGGCAAAACAAATCTACCTTGCGCATCCTCTTCGACAGGGAAAACTGATGACATTATTCTACGAATTGCTTCTTGGGCTTTTAAGTCGCTAATAGGAACTGATTCAAAACGTTCTACGAATTTTTTAAACTCAGATTCGTTCATGACAAAGAGACACCCTCCCGTCCCATGCAAAATATAAACTGGTTCATTTATTAACGCACGGAGTTTATTTGGGATACGCATTCTATTTTTATCGTCTAATTGTATATTATACTCACCAAAAAATATCATACTTCTCTCCTTATAACTCCATTATACTCATAAAATTTTCCACTTTCAACCACATTGTCTTAAAAAACTGCATAAATTTAACAATATTTTGGGAATTAATATTTTTTTCGTCTAATTTAAATTATAAAAACCACAAATTGCGAACATCTGTTCTTTGCGCTTGTAGCCTTTTTAGCTATTTCTCACAAGCAAATAATTTGATTTTATATCACAGTCTGTCTGGCTTGGTAAATTTTCATCCCGTCATTACAAAACAAAACAGCTTGGCTTTTATTACCAAACTGTTCTAGACGTTTCGGCGCGAATTGCTACTTTACGTTAGTGCATTACTCCGCTACAATTGTAAGTTTATTATCTCTTAAATCACATGATAGTAAATAGTATTCAATACCTGCCTTGATTAATTTCATAGTGCTCTTACTTGTTTGCCCATGAATATGTCCATATACCACCTTTTGTACCTTATATTCTTCAAATAATCGAGTAAAAACCGAGTTTTCATGAATAGAATTAAAGGGAGGATAATGTATCATTACTATTAAAACATCTTCCTCATTTGTAATTAACTTGTTAGCTGCATCTAAGCTTGTCCTCATTCTAGAAACTTCCCTATTTAATATCTTTTCATCTTGTTTGGTTGTTTGCGTATTATTTTCCGGAACCGTCCAACCTCTTGTCCCACAAATTATAAACTTTCCAAACTTGATAGCATCGTTTCTTAAAAAATACATGCTAGGAGGCATTACTTTTCTAATTTTCCCTAATCCTGTACTCGAAGAACACCAATAGTCATGATTTCCTCTAATTATAACCTTCCTTCCTTTCAAGGAGCCTATCTCATGTAAGTCTTTAGAAACATCATTTAAATTAGACGCCCAAGAAATATCTCCAGGAATTAACACTACATCTTCTTCCCCAACAACCTGCTCCCAGTTATCTTTAATTTTGTCCCAGTGCTCTTCCCAAACCATGCCAAAAATATCCATTGGTTTATTATCAGAAAACGATAAATGCAAGTCACTAATGCCATATACAACCATGTCCAATTGCCCCTAGTATAGCCATAATTAATTCCATTAGAGTGTTATAGCTAATATTTCTTAAAATCATTTTGTTACCTTCTAATTTAGACTTAATAAACAAAATTTTTATCAATGCTGTTATGTAATTTTTGTACCTATCTTATTTTCCAATAGTTTTATAAGCTCGACTTTACCTTCTTTAGTTATAGAGGAATAAACAAACACATTATCTATTCCTATACCTAATTGATTAGCTATTTTACTTGTACATTGATTAATATTTACCCTTTTAATCAAGTCTATTTTCGTAAGAATTACTATGAATGGAATTCTGTTACAATATAGAAAATTAATCATCATCCTATCATTATCTGACACGTCTCTACGCGCATCAATTAATAATAAAACCAAGCTGATATTATTAACCGCTTTAAAAAACCTATCCATCATTGATGACCAAGATCGTTTAGTCGCATTAGACACACGAGCATATCCGTAGCCAGGCAAGTCGATCAGATAAAAAGCCCCATCATTACACTCATAGTAATTTATAGTCTTTGTCTTTCCTGGCTCTTTAGAAACATAGGCCAGCTTTTTTATCCCCGTAATAGAATTTATCAAGGAAGACTTGCCGACATTAGACCTCCCTACAAACGCAATTGTTGGCACGGAAAAGATAGGATAGTTCGAATTTTCACCTATTATTTTAAACAATCTAGTTTTCTTGATAGTCGTCATAAATCAACCATTAATATTGCAACCATTTGGTTAAAAAGCAGCATATCTGCCCTATAAACTCAATTGCATAATAGAAATATTTAAGTAGACCTAACTTTCACTATTATGTGACTTGATTAAGATTCAATAACCGCGTCTCGTATTATCAATGGAGCTTCAATACCTAATATGCAATCCTCCGTTATTATCACTTTTTTAATATTGGAATCACTGGGGATATCATACATAAGATTAAGAATAGCATTTTCTACTATTGATTTTAACCCACGGGCTCCGGTGCCTCTTTCGAGTGCTAATTTAGCTACTGCTTTTATCGCAGCCTCCTCAAATTCAAGTTCTACACCATCCCAATGAAGTAATTTCTTCAACTGTTTAATAAGGGCATTTTTAGGCTCAATTAAAATGCTTGTTAAATCTCTTTCAGTAAGAGGGTCAAGCACTACAACTATAGGAAGTCTTCCAACAAATTCAGGAATTAATCCATATTGAACAAAATCTTCAGGTAATAAATTACTCATCTTTTGCGAGTACTTCTGGGAGTTAAACTCGATATTAGAATCAAAACCTATAGATGAACTGTTTTGCCTTGTATCAACAATTTTCTCTAACTCAACAAAAGCCCCACCACATATAAATAATATATCCTTTGTATCGATAGTGATAAAATCTTGATTTGGTATTTTTTTACCGCCTTTAGGAGGAACATGGGCGACAGTTCCCTCTATTATCTTTAGTAAACTCTGTTGCACGCCTTCGCCCGAAGCATCTCTACCGCTAATATTTGCTTTTTTTGCTATTTTGTCTATTTCATCGATGTAAATGATACCTTTTTGAGCTCTTTTTACATCATCATTCGCAACTCTAATTAGGTTTGCAAGCATGTTTTCGACATCTTCACCTACGTATCCAGCCTGAGTCATCGATGTAGCATCTGCAATTACAAATGGTACATTAATAATTTCAGCAAGAGTTTTCGCTAGCAAGGTTTTCCCCGAACCAGTCGGACCTAACATTAAGATGTTGGACTTATCTAAATCTACATCCTTATACTTTCCCGTGTCCTTATTAATAACTCGTTTGTAATGATTATATACTGCTACTGAAAGTACTTTTTTTGCGTTATCCTGACCAACGACATATTGATCTAATAATTTTTTAATTTTGTGTGGCGCCATAAGGTTAATGCCAGCAACATCATCCCGCTTAACATTATTAACATTTACACGCATCCTTTCTTCATTTTGTCGAAATCTCTCCAACGATAATTTCGTGCAATCTTGACATATATACGTTCCGTCTACATACGGACTTTTTAAAAGACCATCTACCTCTTCTTCACTTTTACCACAAAATGAACAATGATAAGATTTTTTTTCATCTTCCATAAAATATCTCCTTGCTACTTTTCGCTTTTTCTAGAAAAAAACACTTCATCTATAATACCATACTCTTTTGCCTCAAGAGCCGTTAAATATTTATCCCTCTCAGTATCAGTACGAATTACCTCCATCGGCTGGCCCGTATTCTCACTTAAAATTTCATTAATTTTTTCTTTTGTTTTTGCAAGACGTTCTGCAGCAATTATTACATCAGTGGCCTGTCCTGAAGCGGCCCCAAGAGGCTGATGTATCATAACTAAACTATTTGGGAGTGCATATCGCTTCCCTTTCGCACCTGCACTTAATAGTATTGCCCCCATAGAAGCTGCCATTCCTATACAAATGGTTTTAACATCGCACTTTATGTAGTTCATAGTGTCTAAGATTGCTAATCCAGCGCTTACTTCTCCACCAGGACTGTTAATATATAAAGATATATCTTTTGTTGGGTCTTTCATTTCTAGAAACAATAACTGTCCAACAACAATGTTAGCCATATTGCTATCAATTCCACCCGAAACAAACACTATTCTGTCCTCCATAAGTCTAGAATATAAATCATGAGCTCTTGGTCCTTGGCTGGTCTGTTCAATTACTGTAGGTATCGGTGTATAATTTGTTACTTCTTTCATATAATTAACTCCTTAAACAAAATTTTATCACTCAAATAAAGGTCTTTATTGTCGTTAGCCATAGAATGGTTAATTAACCATTAATCCCATTATATATCAAGCCATCGATTTCGCCTAATTATCAACAAAATATCAAATCAAACAATTAGGGCAATCGTAGCTGGATAATATTACTTTACTTGAAATGCACGCTATTCTTAAGAAAATGTATTGTTATTTCTTAAAAACTCAAATAATTTATCGCCGAGTAACTTATTAATTATTTGATTCAAACCATGTTCTTTTAGATTTTCTTTCATTTCGTCAATTGTTTTATTATTCTTTTGAGCAAATTTACCTATTTCATTTTCTACTTCTTCATTAGTAACATCTATATTCTCATTCTTTATGATCTTCTCAAGAACTAATCTCGTTTTAACCGACTCGACAGCCTCATGCTTATGTTCATCTTTGAATTTTTCTAAATCTGAACCGATATATTTGAGATAATCATCAAAACGAATGCCAGAATATGCCATACGCATTGTAAAGTCATTAATTAGCCTATCTAATTCAGCACTTACTAAGGGATCGGGCACATCAATTTCCGTCGCATCAACTATTTTTTGTACCATAATATCATCTTCTTTATATCTTGCTTCCTCGCTCGCCTTTTCAATTAATTGTGATTTAATATTTTCCTTCTGTTCTTCTAATGTATCAAACTCACCAATATCCTTTGCGAAATCATCGTCTAAATTAGGTAACATTTTTTCTCTAATTTCTTTTACAGTGCACTTAAACACAGCATCTTTACCAGCCAAATCTTCACTATGGTATTCTTCTGGGAACGTCACTTTAACTTCAGTTTCTGAACCAATTTCCACACCAACTAATTGGTCTTCAAACCCAGGAATAAATTGCCCGCTACCTATATCAAGAGATTGATTTTCAGCAGTGCCACCATCAAATTGAATTCCGTCAACTGAGCCACTATAATCAAGTGCGATTCTATCTCCTTTTTGCACAGCCCTATCTGTCTTAGTTATCCATTTTGCATATTTTTCTCTCAATTTATCAAGTTCTAAATCAACATCTTTATCTGTTACGTCAAATGCAATTTTTTCAAATTTTATACCTTTATATTGTCCAATTTCAAATTCTGGCATTATAAATACCGTAAAGACTGCACTCAATCCGTTCTCGTCAACCGTTTTAACATCGACTTCAGGACTAGCTATAGTGTTTAATTCAGGTTCTTTATCCAATATATCAGAATAATAAAAATTTAGAGCATAATCCATAGCATCTTCGTAAAAAATTTCAATTCCATACCTATTAACTAACAATTTAAATGGCACTTTACCAGCTCTAAATCCTTCAAGCTTATATCTTTGTTTGTTTTTTTTGTAGGCTTCCTGAATACAATTATCCCATTCCGATTTATCTAATTTAAATGCTATTTCAATTTTTGATCCGCCTATTTTTTGTATTGAATATTCCATTATTTCCTCCAACGTTGTAATATATAGTAGTAATTATACTATCAAATACGAGTAAAAAAATCAATTAAGACAGTAGAGAATTTCGCAAACTATAATATGTAAAATAAATTGAGCTACCTATATGTGTTCTCTGTTACTATATTCTTGTTACACACCGCCTTCTTAACCCTTACTTCCATGAACGCATCTTACCGTTATGCAAGCACCTTTATGTGCGATGGCTATACTAATTGATTTTTATCCGTAAACCTTAATCTGTTTTTTCACTAAACCACATTTGCAACTTCGCAGCTACTCTAAGTTAGGCTTATTTTTGTAATAAACTTGCGGATATTTATGGGTTTAAAGGCACTTTTCAAGCAAGTGCTTGGTGAAAACATGGCTTATATCTTTCTTCTATATAAAATCGCATTTGTTTTATTATTATAATATTTTTTCCTTATCCCTTCTTTTTGAAAATTGTTTTTTTCATATAATCTAATGGCCGCAATATTATTTTCCGCAACCTCTAAAATAATGTTTTTAACCCCGTGGGCAAGTGCTTCTTTGTTTAGTTCACTCAAGAGCATATTACCAAGCCCAGCACCTCTAAATTCAGTTTTGATGGCAATCTTTAATATTTCAATTTCGTCATCTGATACTGCTTGATAAATTATATAACCAACAATTGAATTTATTTCATCATTATGTATCAACACTAAACAATTAGATTCATTAACATACGTTGATAAAGATTCTTTCGTCCAAGGAGTAGGAAAAATTTCTAATTCCATATTCGCAATGTTTGACAACTCGTTATCACTGGCTTTTCTTACACTATATTTAGATTCCATTTGTCTATCTGCAGAAGTTTCCCTTATATAAAAAGGTACAGCCTTTTTTACATAATCTGCATTTTCCTTCTTCTTTAAGAAAGTATTAATCAATGCAGTCTCGCTAAATGCTCCTTCTCTGTAAACATTTATTCCTTGGATTATATACCGTGAAATATCATCTTCATTCGCAATATAATAGTAATTATTCACCAATCCATCTCTTTCTAATGCATAATAATTACCATTACCGCAGTCTAGTACAGCTATTCCCCTCTCGTTGTGCCCAATAATCAGTTCTAAAGAATTAATAGCTATAACTTTTGCATTTAATGCATAAGATAAAGCATTGGCAGTTGATACACCGATACGAATACCAGTGAAAGAGCCTGGCCCTATTACAACACCTATAGTTTTAATAACATCCTTTTTTAAAGCATTTCTTTGCAGTAGTTTATCTATTTCCGTCAAAATAGACGAGGCATGACGACGCCGAGAAGATTCACAAATATAGAAATCATATTTATTATCAAATAAAAGAACTAACGCTAACTTAGTTCTAGTCGAATCTATTATCAAATCTACTGTATTTGACATTGTTTAATTTTAACCTCTTTGTTTTTAATCCGCTTTAGAGCATTTTTTTATTGTTATAACTCTACTGCCATCACTTTGTACATATATTTGTATATTATATATTTTGTTAGACATTATTTTTTCATACTTATTCCATTCTATGACTACAATACTATCGTCAGAAAACAACTCTTCTAGTCCTAAATTATCTAACTCTCTACCATCTTCTATTCTATACATATCGATGTGATATAGTAATAATGACATCCCAGTATATTCCTTCACTATTGTAAATGTAGGACTAACAACTTGTTGTGATATCATCAATCCCTTTGCAAGCCCTTGAGTAAAAGTCGTCTTGCCTGAGCCAAGATCTCCATTTAACAGTACAACCTCTCCCCCTGTAAGATTTTTGGCGAACTCCTCGGCAATAGCCTGTGTCGATTCTACACTATCTGAAACAAATACACCACTCTGACTTTCCATAGCTATACTATAAATGAAGAGGTTTCGAAACTCTTTTATATAATAAAAATGTAATAATTGATACTGAGACGGATTTTATCAAATTAAAAGCAATTCCATATCCAAATGCAAAAATAACCCTATATTCGGACATTAGTATTGTTAAATTAAAAGCTTTACTGTATAAAGGAATTATTACAAAATAATTACTTAGAGAAGCAATTACTACATTCATAAATACACCTACTAACAAGCCAATAATGGCTCCTTTTTTTGTTTTCTTGTATTTACTATACTTATATATAGCAGTTGACGGCAAAACAAAAGCTGTAGATACTATAAAATTACTTAATTCTCCTATAAACAAAGTGTTCGTAGTGGTTAACTTGATAGTACATTTTATTAGTTCAATCAAAACTCCCGCAATGGGTCCTAGAGCGAATCCGCCCAACAGGCTGGGTATCGAAGCAAAATCCATTTCAAGCACATTAAAAGGGAAGCTTGCAAATATAGGGAATCTTGCAAACATGTACAAAACAACCGAAAGAGACGATAATATGGCAACTTTAGTAATATATCCAATAACAAACCTCCTTTTCGAGGATGTTTTCGTTTTAACACATCCATCAACACCCTTAGAAGCTGTTGCTTTAATTTCATTGGTATTATTTTGCACTACACACTGCTCGCTTTTGATACCAATATTTTTACTAGTATCTTCGAACCCTTTATTAATATGAACAATCTCGTCGTTTAAATTCTTATCATCAATGTCATCCATCAATCACCTATCTCCATAGTTGTTCTAAACAGTAAAAATCCCTAGTCTCGCTATTAAATAAATGTACAATTACATCGCCGTAGTCAAGTACTATCCAGCGCCCATCGGTATATCCCTCTTTACGTGAAACAAAGACTTCGTTTTCTTCAAGTTTTTTTTCTACATAATCCGATAGCGCCCTAACTTGGGGCAAGTTTTTTCCAGTTGCAATAATAAAGAAATCCCCTATTGATGATTTTTCAGATATATCAAGAACTTGTATGTCTGTAGCAGCTTTTTCATCTAAACATTTTACAACTAAGTCTTTTATTTGTTTTATATCCATATTAGGCTGGTCCTCCAACAAAATAATAATTGAGCATTAAATCGCATTGTACCATGATAATGTGATTTTAGTCAATATGTCTAATTTTTGTTTACACTCGGTAGTGTGAGCAAAAGAAAGTTTTAATGTTCTTACAAATCCTTTATCAATATCTTTATATGCACAATACCTTAAATCTTCTACACCGTCATATATACGACTCGATTCAATCTTATCAGCTAAATATACTATTTTGCCTAACTTGGTCATATTAGGCTTGCCCGTGGTATGATACCGTATTGCATCTAAAACATCAGGGTTATTGACTCCAAAAAGTGAATGTGCCTTATCTGCGCTAGTATACTGATGCACTACAGATTCATTTATGCCATCATATCTTCTGTCAAAGACAACATCCTTTTTTGCACAATCGTGTAAAAGCGCAGCAATAAAAACATCGTTTAGGTTTATATTCGAACTTTTCCAAGCTAGCTCTAATGCACACTCTGCAGTATTTAATGAGTGTACATAAGTTTTATCATTCAATTCTAACTGAAGGAGTTTTAACAACTTTTTATTGTTATTATAAATATTGTTCTTGGTTATGTAATTATATGCATCATTAGATATATATTTAGTGGCTTTTGATGAACCTATTTCTAAAAGGAGCCGAATATATGTACTAGAAACATTACATAGTGGAAGATTTAATAACCGGATTGAAGCATTAAATTTGTCTTCCGCTAAGCTCTTCGCAGTAAGCATTTCTTGCATATCGCCCCTTGGATAAACTACTATAGGAGCTAAATCCGCAATTTTGTCTGGTCGCATCCAATCTTTAAAAGCTATGAGGCTGTCCCCTCCCATTATAAAACAAATATCTCTCCCATATTTATTAATTAACTTTTCTAATATTAGGTAAGTATAACTTTCTGTTAAATGAAGTTCATTTTCTATCTCATCAACAATAATGTTAGGGTTTTGACCTACATATAAATTAATTATATCTACTCTTTTTTTAAAATCTGTCGAGGGGCTTTTATGAGGAGGATTGCAAGAAGGAACAATTATCAGTTTGTCTAGTTGCAAATCAATAATAGAGTTTTCTATTATCTTCAAATGTTCATTATGAAACGGGTCAAAAGCCCCACCAAAAACACCATATTTCATTTACACCACTCTTTTGCTATATTATTTCATTATTCAATATACTCAAACTCAATATCCGCGAAAGATATAATATCACCATTTTTAAGCCCGTTTTCTTTCAATATATCAATTATTCCTTTATCTCTTAAAACCTTTTGAAACCAATGAAAACTTTCCTGATCACTAATAACTACCCGTCTTGTTAAATAATCTACAAGACTTCCATATACATAATATACCCCATCTATTTTTTCTACTTTGAACTCTTCATCAGCTTCATCCTCGTAACTGAATGGAGTAAAATTAAGAGGAGAAAGCTTTGGCAGATCTACCAAAATACTTACCACTTCATTTAATAAATCGTTAATTCCGTTAGTCGTAATTGCAGAAACTTTAATAGGTTTAATGCTCATATGTTTCGAGAATTTGTTAAAATTTTTACTATCACCATCTAAATCGCTTTTATTAGCTACGACAATCTCCGGAATTGTAGTTAATTCAGGCTTATATTTTTCAAGCTCCTCTCTAACAATTGTGTAGTCATTTATAACATCTCTACCTTCACTTTCACTTATGTCTAACACATGTATTAACAACCTAACCCTTTCTATATGCCTTAAAAAATGATGCCCTAGACCTATTCCAACAGATGCTCCTTCAACAAGCCCTGGTATATCAGCTACCGTAAAACTGTAATTATTGTGTGATACCACTCCTAAATTAGGGTGCAATGTAGTAAAGTGATAATTTGCAATTTTAGGCTTTGCAGCTGAAATAACCGACAGCAATGTAGATTTACCAACATTTGGAAAACCTATGAGCCCTACATCAGCAATTATTTTAAGTTCTAACGCAACTTTCCTTTCTTTCGTCTTTTGACCCGTTTCTGAAAATCCAGGGCTACGTCTAGTAGATGTAGCAAAACTTTTATTTCCTCTTCCGCCACGACCACCTTTCAGCAAAATATGTTGTTTCCCATTTTCAAATATATCAGCAATAATATTCCCCGTTTCGTCATCTTTTATAACAGTACCGCAAGGCACTTTAATTATTAAATCTTTTCCATTTTTGCCAGTACAATTTTGCCCAGCTCCATGAGAACCATTTTCTGCGAAAAATTTTTGTGTGTACCTAAATGATATAAGGGTATTAAGCGACTCATCCCCTTCAAAGATTATATCACCGCCTTTTCCACCATTTCCGCCATCTGGACCACCTTTAGGTATAAATTTAGCCCGATGCCAAGAAACAACACCATTTCCACCATCGCCTGCTTTACAAAATATAATAGCTCTATCTAAAAACATTTAATTACCTACTTATTTAAGTTATAATGTTTGCATACACTTTTAATTATACATTCTTCACATTTTGGATTTTGAGCTTTACACAAATATCTGCCGTGGAAAATTAGTGTATGGTGAACATCGTTCCAATATTTCATATCAAACAATTTACATAAATCTCGTTCCACATCGTCGACCGTATCACCATCTGAAAATCCTATCCTTTTGGAAACTCTATAGACATGAGTATCAACAGGCATGGCTGGCAAATTAAATGCAACAGACCTAACTACAGAAGCCGTCTTCCTTCCAACACCAGGTAAAGATAAGAGTTTATCCATATCGATAGGAACTTCACTATTGTGGAATTTGACTAGCTGCTTGGACATTTCAATAATATTTTTTCCCTTATTGTTAAAAAACCCGCAACTATAAATAAGAGGTGTAAGTTCTTTGAGAGAAAGTTCTGCAAATTGTTCTGGTTTATTATATATTTTAAATAAATCCTCTGTAATTATATTAACCCTTTTATCAGTACATTGTGCACTCAATATGACTGCAACTAATAATTCGAAAGGTGATGAATATTTTAATTCACAACCCGCATTCGGATAGATTGTCTTTAGCTTTTCTAATATTTTAACAGCATTCATTTTATAATTGCTAATTTTGACTCTATATCAAAATTGATCCAAGGATTCTCGTCTGTGGGGGGATGCACTCTAAAAACCATAATGTCTTTAGTTATAGGATGAGGAAACCTCAATTCAACTGCCCACAATGCGAGAGCGCTCTTATTTATTCCCCCATACTTCTTATCACCATATATTGGCGCTCCAATATGTGCCATCTGCGCCCTAGCTTGGTGTGCCCTGCCTGTAATTAAATTAATATCCACAAGAGCCATATCTTCACATTCTTCTAAAACCCTATATTCTAATTCAGCGACTTTTGCGCCCGTTGTCGCAATTGGTACACAATACACCATGTTTTTATTATTGTCTTTATATAAAGCATTTTTTAATAAGCCCTGCTTATTTTTGGGCCTAGGAGATGTTATCGCAAAATATCTCTTTTCTATCGTCCTACCTTTTAAATTATCCGACAATCTCCGTGCTGCTTTACTTGATTTCGCATAAACCATTACACCGCCTGTCGGCTGATCTAGCCTATGCACTAAACCAAGATACGCATCTCCGGGTTTATTATATTTTTCAATTAAATATTTTTTTAACATGTCTAACAAATTAGGCTGATTGCTACTATCTGGACAGCAGGGTACTCCTTGTGGTTTTACCACAACTAATAAATGATTATCTTCATAAAGTATAATTAAATCCTTATAAGTAATGTCCATCGCCAATTCTTCCTATCGTTTAAAGTGTAACCATAGTGATTATACATTATACCGTTATTTTTTGCTATTGAGTTAAGATAAAAGATTATACCTACATACATTATTGTATAATTTTCATAGACTCATTTCAGATGTTTGCTAAAAGATGATTACTATTTTTAAAAAACGCCAGTCGTTATGTTTGTATTAATTATTTCTATAAAATTTGTATAGTCCGTTTCTCTATCTACATCTATTAGTTGCATTAGAAACCTTTTGGCATCCGCAATATTGTTTGACTTAATTAATGTTTCCACAAGTTGAAATAGGTTAACAATTATCCATTGTTTTATAATATCTCTTTCTTTTTTTGCGATATCTGTTCTTAAGTCACTAGCGAACCCGTCTTTACAAAGATTAATGATATTGGTCATGAGCATTAGTCTTTGAGAGAGCGTTGTTTCTTGTGAATATTGTTGCGACAAGTAAATATACTGCTCATAATCACTTTCAACATTATCAATTTTAAGTATGTATTTTGCATTAATGTATTCAATAGAAAACCGTATGTCATACTCTTTAAGAGTATTGCGAATAATATTGTTAGTAGTCTTAAGATTATTAATAGCAGACTCTTTTTCGCGACCTTTCCATAAATTTTTAATTATAGATGTTCTAGATATACCTTTATCCCCAGCCAAATACAACAGTATAAATAACTCCTTAGATTTACGCGTTTTCCATTTAATTTCATTGTCATTAACTAAAACAGTAACATTGCCAAACATGTTAATTTTAATTGGGCTTGTGACTATTGCAAAAGACTCTTTCTCCTTAATACTTAATTCGATTTGTTCAACATATTTAGTTTCCAATTCATTCTTTTTTGCGAACTGTAAAATAGGACTAAATATATCTTCCGATGAATCAACAACAATCATTTTCATTCCGTAAAAATATGATGCTTTTAGTAAATTTTTAATTAATGTTAAATCGTCGTCTATTTCAGACCTAGATAACATAATATTAACTATTATACCCATTCCAAGTAGCCATACATAAGATTTCGCAGTACTGTTTTTTACACATTCGGTAGCATAATAAAAGCTTCTTTTCTTGTCATCCATTTTAAAGTACGCATATGAAATTGATAACAACAGACCATTTGCAGCCTCTTTGTTTCTGATTATAGAGTCTTGTAAATATATATTTGCAAGATCTTTAGCATACTGTGCCTTCCCAATTTTCGCCATGAATAAACATCTTTGTGTAATGGTTGTATAATAATCATCGTCAACAATATTTAATGACTTATATGCCTTATCATAATATTCAATAGCTTCATTAACATTTCCATAATGATGACATATCATACCTTTAATTGTGTATAGTACATTCAATCCTTTTTTTAAAGGATTAGGCCAGTTAAGCGCTTCATCAACCAGTTCCATAGCTTCTGCAACTTCCCCAGCAAAATAGTGAGGGGCTATAAAGTATGGAGGTATGATGTAATAATTTAAATAATTTTTAATAATCTTGACGGTGTTTAATGCATTTTTATAGTTACCCTGCTTGTAATAAGCCTTAGCAATCTCTTCCATCAATCTAATATACCAAAAATTTTCCTCTATTCCTTCCGTAAACGCATACGATTCCATATCCTCAATCGTTATATTTGTGTTCACAATAACATTCGGTAAAGTACACGCTAATGCAAAAATAAAACTTTCGGCATCACTGCTTTTATATTTAATTACTCTATCAAAATATTTTTTAGATTCTATTATTTCGCCCCTACTAATTAGAATACGAATTTTAGTCAACAGTGATACTAAATATGCCCTTTCGTCTGTGTTTTTAAACACTTCGATAACATCATCAAATCTATCGTAGTAAAATGAGACATTAGTATCATTATGAATATGAGATGAAATCATTTTATACAATGTAAAGTATGGGTATTTTACGAGTTTAGACTCCTCTATTTTCAATTCATAATAAGGATGTTTTTTTACATAAGGAATACCTTTGCTTAATAAATTTAAATCTCTAAGTATATGTTCAATTGATTTATTAAACCCTTCTATATCATTAGCACTAGCAAATAATGTTAGCGAACCATAATAGTGCCCCGTATCCGCTAAATGTCTACCATATTGTTTTTTAATGGCTTTAATTTCAGGTTCTTCTAAAGCTATATTTTTGGAAAAATAGCTTCGTAATGCAGGGCTAATTCTAAAATATTTAATATCCCTGGTAAACACATACTCACCCTTATCCGACAACATTTTTAATAACCCAGCACTATTATAAATCTTGTCTACAAAATCTATGTCTACAGCATCAAGCACGGAAATTCTAGATAAAATCTCTTTATCTTCTCTTGATATATTGGATAAATATACATCAATGGTTGTATTAACTCTCGGCATTAAAACAAGCCTGTCAATAAACATAGGATAAACCGGGTCAAATTTATGCCATTCGAAAGGTAACATATCTGTTGATGAAAATAATATTTTTAAATTAGGGGGAGCATTTCTAATAATAGTTATAAAATCACTATAATCAAAGTTTTTGGGCATATATTCCATTTGTTCGAATACTATCAAAATGTTTTCGTTCATCTTAGAAATGTAATCTAATATGGAAAAAATGATCGTATCATTACCTGTATACTTTAAATCGCACAATAGTAATTGTTTAAGTTTAAATTGTAGTTCCGGATTATCTTTTATAACCTTATCTATTATTGTATGCATGTACAAGCTTAAATCATCTGTAATTGCATTAAACCAAAATGTCCTATTAAACTTATTGCTTAGCTCGCTAATAAAATCACTCTTTCTAGAGCCGACGGGTGCTAATACAAAAACAGCAGGATTATTACTCGTTATTATTTCATTTATAATACTATTGATTGTATTTTCTAATTTCATAAAATATTCTCGTACAATTTAATATATGCATATTGTAAATTAAAAGTAAATTCAAGTCAATATCGCTTTTGGGGGTTAAAACAAATAAATCTACACAATAAAAGTAGCTGCCTTTAAGTGGCAGCTATTAAATGGAGCGAAAGACGAGATTCGAACTCGCAACAACTGCCTTGGGAAGGCAGGGCTCTACCGTTGAACTACTTTCGCATGATTGAATTATACAATATCACTTTTAAACATTGCAAACATCTCACTGATATTATTATATAAAAATATTGTAAGGTGCCATATCTTTCTAAAGCAAACATGAAACTATGATATTACTTACCTGCTCTCATTTAAACTAACGTGCACCTCCACCGCCGCCGCCAAAGCCACCTCCGCCACCGCCAAAGCCGCCACCACCAAAACCTCCACCAAAACCACCTGAACGACCGCTAGACTTACTACTTGCCTTTGCAATTGATTTTACTTTTGCAACCGTTGATGTTGAATAAGCAGCTCTATAAGCAGTCTTTATGCTGGAACTAATACTTGAGCCTAAATCCAATCCTTTTGCTGTAGATAACCACATATACGAATATAAATAACCTCTCCCAAAGTTAACGCCACTTGTTGCATCTTCACTTAATTCGGGGTATCTTACTTTAAGTGCATCCATTACTTCTTTAGATATACCCATCATAGTGGCATAAACCATGTATTCTTCCCACAATACGATTTTGGGTAATTCATGTTCCTTGAGATTAGAAAAATCTTTCATAAAATTATATAGCCCTTCAAGTTCGGCTAACTGAGACTCCCCTTCCTTATTCAGTTTTGGCTTTCTAGGAGTGCCTATAATTAAACATAGCCCAAGTATAATCAATCCAATTGCGAGCGGAAATATCATTGGTAATGGTATTAACCAAATAACACCAGCAATCAACATTAGTATCCCAACCGTTTTAATTGCTGAAAAGTTAATGCCAGTATGAAGAATATAATTGCCATTATCTAGCATTTTTCTTGAATCTGCAAAAAAAGTCTTCAGCAAATTAATGACGTTGTCTGAATTTCTTTTTATATACTTCTCAAATTGTTTTATTGTTAATTCCTTCGTTTCAGAATTCATAGCAGATTTAAGCAAACCATATAATATTAGCTCATGACGGCTCGTATCATTGAGTTCAGCATCAGTCGCCCCAGATATAACAAATTTAAAAACATCGCCTTGAGTATTTACAATTTTTATAAATCCTCTTCTAATAAATTCTAGGATAGTTGCGGAAAGAACATGTCCCGAATTTTTTTTAGACTCAGCACCGCCTTTATAGTAGTAAAAAAAATGACTCATTTGCGACACTGTTACCTTGGATGGAATTTCTCTAAAATACACTGGATATTCTTTGTTTTTCTTTCGATAGTTATATTGGATTATAATGACAATACTCAATCCCACTAATATCATTAGTCCCATTCCAACCAATGAAAGCACAAAGTTACGACGATCAGTCTTCAGTTTATTCGACCATTCTTTTTGCCAATCATCTTCTTCGGCTATAATAGTTTTTTTCATATCGGTAGGAGAACAAAGTACAACAGTAGGAAATTTCTCTACATCATCAAATAAAATTCTAGTCTCAATATTTGTACCTATTGTTATGTCACTAGCAACATAATGGATTGTGTTTCCATCTTCTTTCAGTTCGCTAAACGAACCAGGTACCTCGGTATGAAACCAATGCATTGAATTTTTTGCTGCATTAACAGGTAAATGTATATTTGCCTCATATTCTTCGATGTACAGCGAAAAAGATGACGAGTCGAATTGTTTCCAGTACATCACCACGCAGTCATTAAATTTTGCTAAAAATCCTTTTAAGGTATATTGGAATGTATAGGAACGTTTGCCTGACTTGAAAGGAGGCATCATTAAACCAATTTCAACGCTGTCTGTAATACGATTGTCGATATAAAACCCAAGCTCACCAGTAGCCCGAAATTTCTCAAATGAGCCGGTTCCTAAATCATTTAAGGGCCTATTATTTGTATTATCAAAAACAGAAAACTCATCAATTGATGAGTGTATATTACCAAACTTCTCATCATCGCTGGTCAAAGACAGTACTTTATACAGATTTATTTTACCCGTCTCATTATTAGCTTCGACATCCCACCTTTCATTCACTACTAAACTACCGTCTGGCTTAATAGCGGCATCAACGGTAACTTTGTTTATCCAAATGTCCTCCGTTAACTTATGAGAACAAGAACTAGACAACGTCAGTAATAACGTTAACATTATTAACGTAAGAACAATGGAAAAACTTTTTTTCATTTAGCCACCTTAACGAATTTATTTAAATCTGATAGTTAATCAAACGAAACTTTTGGTGCTATTTTCGTTTCTTCAATAGCTTCAAAATATGGCTTTTCTTTAAATTTAAATATTTTTGCAATAATAACACAAGGGAATAATTTAATTTTTTGGTTATAAAGCATGCAACTATCATTATAAAACTGTCTTGAATATGCAATTGCACTTTCTATAGTTTTTAATTCACCCTGTAAAGATAAAAAGTTCTCATTTGCTTTAAGTTCTGGATATCTTTCAACAACAACTAATAATCTTGATAGAGCCCCTGTCAATTGATTGTTAGCCTCGACTGCTTCCTCTTGGGTTTTTGCACTACCAACAGAAGCACGAGCTTGGGTGACTTCCGTGAGGACAGACTTTTCATGTTTTGCATAACCTTTAACAGTTTCCACAAGATTTGGTACTAAATCAAATCTTTTTTGAAGTTGTACATCTACCTGAGCCCAGGAATTATCTACCCGCTCTCTTAATTTCACTAATTTGTTATAACATAATATTGTTAAAATACACATCTTGCACCTCGCACATTTATTATATATTTATTATAACTTTTAACTCACATCAAGTAAATGAATAATAGCAATTTACTAAATGAGTTATTAACCAAATATCACACTTTTTTACATTTTGTTTTTGGCGTTATGGCTCTAAAACATCATTTTACTATAAGATTAAATTTGAACACTGTATACAAAACTATCTAACAAAAAGAGGGTCAGACTAAACATCAAACCCTCTTCGCGTATG